>JANNIY010000108.1:0-15027 GCA_031405455.1 Deltaproteobacteria bacterium
CGTGCTCGCGTCGCCCCGGGCGCCCTGTACCCGACGGAGTTGACCGAACGGGCGATACCGGCCCTCGAAAACGCAGATTCTCTCTCCTATGCCCGCAGGCCAAGATGGACGGCCGAGCGGTGCTGCGCATCGACGGAAAACGTTACGCCGTCACGCTCGCGAAGGAGGACGACCCGACACTGCCGGATTTCGCGCTTACCGAAGTAACGCGGCGTGCGCCGAGCGAGCTGGCCGCACGCCTAGAGGTCCGCGATCGGCGTTCCAGCGGTTGCCTGGATCTCGGGCTGAAGAGAATTCGCCGCGGCCGCCTCGCCATGCAGGTTCGTGACGAGTTCGTCGGGCAACTCGAGCCGCGCCGCGAGCATCGCGAGGTAGCCCCGCTCGGCGGGGGTGTCGACCTCGATGGCCAGCAGCGACGCCGCATAGATTTCCGCCGCCCGCTCCGGGCTGGTCGCCTGCTTCGCGAGCCACTCGAGGTCCGCGGGGCGCTCGAGCGCCGCGTAGAGCTGTGAGCGCTCGGTCTCGGGCAGATCCAGGCGCGCCACGCCTTCGAAGATCGCGCGCCGCTCCGGTCCGTCGAGCTTCCCGTCGGCGCGCGCTGCTGCGATCATTGCAAAAAGCAAGGTGAGCGCGAGATCGGAGCGCTCGTCGCTGCGCGCCGGCGCCGGTAGAAATCCCGCCGGAGCGAGCTGGGCCGGTGAGAGGTCCGCAGGTTGCGCTGCGCCTGCCTGCCGGTACCGACTCCACGCCGTATAGGCGAGCCCCGCGACTGCCGCGAGGCCGCCGAGTTGGAGCGCCTTGCCGCCCAGCTTGCGGCCCGCCTTGCTCGTGAGCATCCCGCTCGCGAGTCCGCCGGCCAGGCCCCCGGCGAGACCCGAAGCGGCACCGCTCGAAAGCAGTTGGGACAAGATCTTCTCGGCGTTCATTGCTGTCTCCTTCGTTTCGTTCGTGTTTCCCGACTCAAGCCATCCGCCGCAGTGCGTCGATGCGCGCTGCGAGCGGCGGGTGCGTGCTGAAGATGCGCGCGAACGAGCCGCCGCCCTGGATGCCAAACGCGCTCATCGACGCCGGCAGCGGCTGCGGCTGCGGCTGCGGCTGCGGGGCGGCAACCTGCTTCAGGCGCTCGAGCGCCGCGATCATCGGGCGCGGGCCCACCAGGCGAGCAGCGCCCCGGTCGGCTCGAAATTCTCGTTGGCGCGAGAACCAGAACACGATCGGGCTGGCGAGGATGCCGAACACGAGCTGGGCGGCGAGTGAGCTCAGCAGGAAGCCGGGCCCGTAGCCCTCTTCGTTGCGCAGCACGATGCGGTCGACCACATGGCCCACGACGCGAGCGGCGGCGATCACGAAGGCGTTCACGACGCCCTGGATCAACGCGAGCGTGACCATGTCGCCATTGGCGATGTGGCTCACCTCGTGTGCGAGCACCGCTTCGACCTCCTCGCGGCGCATCGACGCGAGCAGGCCCTCGCTCACGGCCACGAGCGCGCGGTCTCGCCGCGCGCCGGTTGCGAAGGCGTTCGGCTCTGCAGCCGGGAAGATCGCGACCGTCGGCATGCCGATTCCGGCGGCCTGCGCCTGCTGGCGCACGGTTTCGAGCAGCCAGATCTCCGTCGGCGTGCTGGGCGCCTCGATCACGCGGGCTCCAGTGAGTCGGAGCGCGCTCCATTTCGAGATCAGCAGCGACACGAAGCTGCCGCCCATCCCGAACAGCACGGCGCCGCCGAGCAGCGCGCGGAGGTCGAGCCCGCCGCGTTCGTCCAGAAATTGCGCGAGTCCGAGCAGGTGCGCGAGCGCGCCCAGGGCCAGCACGACCGCGAGGTTGGTGACGACGAAGAGTGCGATGCGTTTCATGACGGTCTCCTTCGCCGGGATGGACTGGCGATTTCGCTGCCAGACAAGCCTAGGGGCGACGCATGGCTTCGTAAAATAGAAAATATTCGCTATTCAGATTCTTTTTAACGATGGGTGGAGACGACGGATGGAATGGCTCAACTACCATCACCTGCTCTATTTCTACACGGTGGCGCGCGAAGGCAGCGTGACAAAGGCCTCGAAGGTGCTGCGCCTCGCGCAGCCCACGCTCAGCGCGCAGATCCGCCGACTCGAGGATTCGCTCGGCGAGAAGCTCTTCACGCGACAGCACCGCGGCCTCGTGCTGACGGAGCTGGGTCGGGTCGCCTACGGCTATGCCGAGGAGATCTTCGGGTTGGGAAGCGAGATGTTGGACACGCTGCGCGGGCGTCCGAGCTCGCGCCCCGCGCGCCTGAACGTCGGCGTCGCCGACGTGGTTCCGAAGCTCGTCTGCTACCGGCTGCTCGAACCCGTGCTGGCAGGCCGGGATTCCGTGCGGCTGGTGCTGCGCGAGGGCAAGACCGACGATCTGCTGGCCGCGCTCGCGACGCAGAGCTTCGATCTCGTGATCGCGGACACGCCGCTCAGCCCCCACCTTCGCGTGCGCGCGTTCAATCATCTACTGGGCGAGAGCGGCATCACCTTCTTTGCCACGCCTGCTCTGGCGGCGCGCTTCAAGAAGGGCTTTCCGCGCTCGCTTGCTGGCGCTCCGCTATTGCTGCCGACCGAGAACACCGCACTGAGGCGCTCGCTCGATCAGTGGTTCGCGGAGCTCGGCGTGCACCCGCAGATCGTCGCGGAGATCGAGGACTCGGCGCTGACCAAGGTCTTCGGACAGAACGGCGCGGGGATCTTCACCGCCCCCACGATCATCGCGCGCGAGGTGCGCCGCCACTACGGCGTGGTCGCGATCGGAGCCACCCAGGCGGTCCGCGAGCGCTTCTACGCGATCAGCGTGGAGCGCCGCATCAAGCACCCTGCGGTGGCGGCGATCACGGCTGCTGCACAGCGGAAGCTCTTCGCCTAGCGGCGCCAGAGGCTCGCGAGGTTTTTCCTTGACTTTTATATTTTCGATTGAAATGCATCAAACTATCTCTTTGTTATATCTGAGGGCGGGTCGTATAAAGCGTTCATGCAAAAGAGCCCGGGGGGTTCAGGAGACAGCGGCATGGAACGCACGACTTCGACGGTTCGATTCGGCAGGGCGCACGAGGGGGACTACGTCCGGGCCCAGGAGGCGCGGGCCCTCGCGCGGCAGCGGGCGCAGGAGCTTCGCGATCAGCGCCGGGAGTCGCTGGCCCGATTGATCGGCGCCGGTGATCCGGCGCTGGTCGACCTGCTGCTCGAAGCAGGACTCGAGCCCGAAGCCTTCGCGGCCTTCGAGCTGCTGCCGCTGGTCGAGATGGCCTGGGTCGATGGACGCGTCGAGGAGGCGGAGCGGCTCGCGCTGCTGGAGGCTGCGACAGAGCTCGGCGTGACGCTCGGCAGCCCTGCCCTCGCTCAGCTCGAGACGTGGCTCCGCGTGCAGCCTGCGAAGCCGCTCTACGAAGCCTGGCGCGGCTGGATCGGCCGCAATCGCGCGCTGATCGAGAGCATCCGGCTCGGGATCCTGATCCGAGCGGGCATCCGGCTCGGGATCCGGGTGCAGGAGAGCCGGTCATGAACCCCTGGGTCCGTGACGCGCCTCGCAGGTCTTCCAGCACGGGCGATTTGCGCGCGGCGCGCGTTCGGGTGCGCCGCGCAGACGGGTAGCGCGCCTAGCATCCGCCTCACGGGCATTCGATTGCCAGGAGATCGGGAACATGGAATCCGTCGGAACGCCCGCCCTGTGGGCTGGATTCATCGCCTTCGTGGTGGCTCTGCTGGCGCTCGATCTCGGCGTCTTCCACCGCAACGCCCACGAGGTGACGCTCAAGGAGGCCGGCATCTGGAGCGTGGTCTGGATCTCGCTCGCGCTCGCGTTCAACGGGCTCGTCGTCCACTGGTTCGGGCCCGAGCGCGGGCTCGAGTTCTTGACGGGCTACTTGATCGAGAAGGCGCTCGCGGTCGACAACATCTTCGTCTTCTACGCGATCTTTGGCTATTTCGCCGTGCCCGCGGTCTATCAGCACCGCGTGCTCTTCTGGGGCGTCCTCGGCGCGCTCGCGATGCGGGCGATCTTCATCTTCGCGGGTGCGGCGCTGCTCGCGAAGTTCCACTGGCTGCTCTACGTCTTCGGGGCGATCCTGATCCTCACGGCGATCAAGCTCTTCGTGGTCGCCGATGAAGGGATCCACCCGGAGCGCAATCCGGTCTATCGCTTGTTTCGAAGATTTCTACCGACGGTCTCCGAATACCACGGTTCGAAGTTCACGATCGTGAAGGACGGGAAACGCTACGCGACGCCGCTGCTCGTCGTGCTCGTGCTGGTCGAGTGGACCGATCTCGTCTTCGCGGTTGATTCGATCCCCGCGATCTTCGCGGTCACGAGCGATCCGTTCATCGTCTTCACCTCGAATATTTTCGCGATCCTCGGGCTGCGCTCGCTCTTCTTCCTGCTCCAGGGCGTGATCGGCAGGTTCCACCTGCTCAAGCCCGCGCTCGCCGCCGTGCTGCTCTTCGTCGGCTCGAAGATGCTGCTGATCGACCTCTACAAGATCCCGATCTCCGCCTCGCTCGGCGTCGTGGCAGGGCTGATCGCGCTCGGCGTGATCGGCTCGCTGCTGATTCCCGCGAAGCCGCCCTCCGCGCCGGCGCCCTCGAGCTGAGCTGCTCGTGAGGCCGTCGCCGTGACGGGTGGGCGTCGGGCATGGGAGAGAGATGCTGCGGTTTCACCCGAAAACCCGCTTGAAATGATCTATCCGTTTGATCGCGATACACAGTTTGGCGCCCCCGGCAGGACTCGAACTTGCGACGCACGGTTCAGGAAGCTGGTGAGCGGGGCACGAGGGCTCTCCGCGTGGCCCGAGTGGGCACGGTGCGTGGCTTCGTTGGCTGCGCTCCGGCTCCGCCGCGTCAGGCCTCTGCGCTGAGCAGCGCGCGGATCTGCCGCACGCGGTACTCGGCCTCGATCTTCTCGAAACCCGCGAGGGCCGTGCGCAGGTGGCGCTCGCGCGCGGCGGCATCGCCGGCCGCGGCCGCGATCCCGGCACGCTCGAACTCCGCGACGCAGCGCCAGTTCGGGCCGCGGATGGCGTCGGCAAGCGTGTCGACCTGCGCGAGCGCTGCGTGCGCGCGCCGGAGCGAGTCGGGATCCCCGGCCGCGCGCTCGGCGCGCGCGAGCGCGAGCCAGGCGTCGATCTCGTAGCGGCGGATCCCCCGCCTGCGTCCGACCTCGACCGCCTCCTCGGCGACGCGGAGCGCGCGCGCGATATCACCCGTGACGACACACGCCTCGGCAAGCGCGGCCAGGTGTTGCCCCTCGCCTTCGAGGGACGTAAAGCGCTCGCGGCAGAGCGCGACGCTCCGCTCCGCGAACCCGAGTGCCTCGCTCGATCCAGCGTGAGCCAGCACCTGCGCCAGCGAGCCGAGCCCCCAGGCGATCGAGAAGGGGCTCCCGATGCGCTCCGCCAGCTCGAGCCCGCGGCGACAGTACGGGATGGCGCGTCCGGCGTCCCCGTCGATCCACTCGAACCAGCCCGTGAACATGTACGTCCAGCCCTCGGACTCGACGAGCCCCCGCTCGCGCGCGATCCGCTGCGCCTCGCCGAGGATGTCTCGGGCGCGTGCCACGGAGCCGTGCTGCGCCTCCAGCAACGCCTGGAAGCCCATCGCCAGGGCGAGCAGATCCTCTCCACCGAAGGGCGCAGGGAGATCTCCGTGGGCGCGCGCGTAGGCGACGAGCTCGTCCGCGCGCTCCCGCGCAAGGTCGACCGGGCCGGTGTTGAACCAGGGATAGAGTGGGCAGTAACGGGCCATGGCGCGCAGCCGCGGATCGCCCGACGCCTCCGCCACGCGCTCTGCGGCGAAGGCACGCTCGAGGGAAGGCTCCATCTCGCCCCTCGTGTTGTAGAACGAACACAAGGTGCCCTCCAGGCGGATCGAGGCTTCGGCGTCGCTGCTCCGCGCGAGCCAGCTCCGCGCCTCGGCAGCTGCGGCGTTCACCTCGTCGGGCGAGATGCCGAGCCGCCAGCCCGCGGAGAGCACCCACGTGCACGCACGCGTCGCGAGCCTCGCAGCCTCGGCGTCCTCGACTCGCTCGCGGGCGAGCTCGCGCACGCGCTGCCAGTGACGCGCGGCCGCGCGCACGTCGCTCTGCCCGATGCGCAGCGCGGCGCGCTCGTACCAGCGCGAGGCCACGACGGGCTCGCCGGCTTCGTCCCAGTGCTGTGCGAGCAGCGCCGCCTGCTCGTCGAGCTTGCCGGCGTGCAGCTCCTCCAGCGCGCGCGCCACCGCGGCATGCGTACGCCCGCGCCGTTCGCGCAGCTGCGAGCCGAGCGCGACCTCCTGCGTGAGCGGGTGCTTGAAGGCGTACTCGGCGACGGGATAGAGCGCGCCCTCGTAGACGAACTCGGCGCGCCGCAGTGCGGCCAGTGAGTCGCGCAGTTCGCCCTGGGAAAGGCCGGCGACGCGCGCGAGCACGGGCTCGCTGAACTCCTTGCCGATCACGGCCGCGGTCTGGAGCAGCTGCTTCTCGCGCTCGGGCAGGCGATCGATGCGCGCGGCCAGCAGCGTGTGCACGCGGGCGGGTACATCGAGCTTCTCGAGCGCCGTCACCAGCCGGTAGGCGCCGCGCTCGCCCTGGAGCTGGCCCGATTCGATCAGCGCCTGCGCCACCTCCTCGGTGAAGAACGGGTTGCCTCCCGTGCGCGCATGGACGGCGGCCGCGAGGCCCGTGAGGCTCGGGTCCCGGCCGAGCAGATCGGCGAGCAGCTCCTCGACGGCGGCGGGCCCGAGCGGGGCGAGCGGGATCTGCCGGTAGTAGGACTTCTGCATCCACCCGGCGCGGTACTCGGGGCGGAAGTTCAGGATCAGAAGGCCTCGCCCACCGGCCAGCGCATCCACCCACTGCTCGAGGAAGGCCTCGCTCGCGGCATCGATCCAGTGGAGGTCCTCGATCAGCGTCACGAAGTTCTGCGCGCCGGCCCGCGAGTCCACGCCCTGGACGATCTTGCGCAGCACACCGAAAAGCACGCGCTGCTTCGCTTCGGACTCCATCTGCGGCACGGGACGCTCGGGGTCGGGCACGCCGAAGAACTCGAACATGACCGGCAGCATCTCGCGGAAACCCTCGTCGAGGAGCAGGAGGCGCCCCGCGATGCGCTCGCGCACCGTGCGGTCGTCGTCGCGCTCGTCGATGCCGTAGTACGCACGGAACACCTGGAGGATCGGCAGCAGCGGCAGGTTCTTGCCGTGCGCCAGCGCGTGGCCCTCGAGCACCGCGAGCCCCGAGGCGCGACAGCGCTCCGTGAACTCGAAGCAGAGGCGGCTCTTGCCGGTCCCCGCCTCGGCCACGATGCCGAGCACCTGGCCGTGGCCGGCCTGCGCCTGCGCGAGCGCGTCCTCGAGCGTGCGCAGGTCTGCGTCGCGGCCGACGAAGTGGCTGAGGCCGCGCGCCCGGGAGATGTCGAAGCGTGTGCGCGCCGTGCCGAGCCCGCGCAGCTCGAACACGGCCACGGGGCCCGAGACGCCCTTCGCGTCGAAGGCGCCGAGGTCGTCGAGCGCGAAGTAGCCGCTCACCAGGGCGGCCGTGGCGCCGCTCAGGTAGCAGGTGTTCGGCTCCGCGAGCGCCTCCATGCGCTGAGCGAGGCCCACGCTGTGACCCTGCGCGGTGTAATCCATACGCAGGTCGTCGCCGATCTTGCCGACCACCACCTCGCCCGAGTGCAGGCCCATGCGCGTCGCGAAGCCGAGGCCGTGGCTGCGCTTCACCTCGCGTGAGTAGCGCTGGAGCTGTTCGCGCAGCGCGAGCACGGCGTAGCAGGCGCGCTGCGCGTGGTCTTCGTGCGCGATCGGCGCGCCGAACAGCGCCATGATGCCGTCGCCGGTGTACTGGTTCACCACGCCTTCGAAGCGGTGCACGCCTTCGGCCAGGATCTGGAAGAAGCCGTCGAGGATCGTGTGCCAAGCCTCGGGGTCGACGCTGCCGGCCAGCTCCATCGAGCCCTTCACGTCGGCGAACAGGACGGTCACTTGCTTGCGCTCGCCCACGAGCGCGGAACGGGACTGCAGGATCTTGTCGGCCAGATGCTTCGGGGTGTAGGAGCGCGGGGAGCGCTCCTCTCGCGGGCTGGGAGTCGCCGCGGCCGCGGCTTCGACGAGCGGCTTGCCGCAGCCGTTGCAGAAGCGGGCGTCGGACTCGTTCGCGCGCCCGCAAGCCGCGCAGCCGCGCGCGAGGCTGCCACCGCAGCCGGCGCAGAAGGCGGCGTCGCTCGGGTTCTCCCGGTTGCAGCTCTGACAGGGCGAGGGCAGGGTCAGCGTGCCTCCGCGAGGAAGTGCAGCGCCGCCTGATCGAGCTGCTGCGCGCACTCGGCCATCACCAGATGGGCGCCGGACCCGAGCGTCATCGGATGGGTGTTCGGAATCTCGTCCGCCAGCTCGCGGTGGAACTTCGGCGGTGTCAGCGGGTTGTGGCGGCCGCAGATCACGAGCGTGGGCTGCCGGATCTGGCGCAGGCGATCGGCCGCGTCGTGCCCGAGGCAGGCATCGCACGGGCGCATGAACACGCTCGCGTCGATCGGCAGGCCGCCGCCCGGGAAGCTCGCGGCCATCGCATCCACGAGGTCGCTCAGCGGCGTGCCGGGCGCAGTCCCGTGCTCCTCGTAGTAGACCTTGCGACCGGAGACGGTGGCGAGCGGCACGGCCGGATTCTACTCAAGCGGACCGGCCTCCGGGAGGACGTTCTGCTCGCGCTGCGGAACGCCGCTCACGTATCAGCGCTCGGCCTTTGCGAACGAGATCGACGTCACGATTGCGAGTCTCGATGATCCGGCGGCGTTCCCGCCCAGCGATCACACGTGGACGAGCGAGCAGCTGGCGTGGCTCGAGCTCGGGGACCGGCTGCCTCGGCACGCGCGGTCGCGGTTCGAATAGCCCCTTCGTTCGCCGGCTGGGGCCATGGCTGAGGCTGTGTGTCCTGAAGACGCCAGCAGCCGCGGGATTGCGCCTATCGCGACGTGCGGGCGGGATGTTTCCGCGCGGCCCGCCTGCGGCTTCCGCCGAGCGCCAGCAATCCGGCCACGAGCAACGATGCGCTCGCAGGCTCGGGAATCACGAAGAAGTTGTCGCCGAAGGCGTCTCCCGACGCGACCGCGATGCCGTGGGACTCGGCGAAGAGGGCGATCGAGAGATTCGCGCCGGCGCTCAAGCCCCAGTCGGTGCCGGATGCATCGAGATCCACCGTTTGGAAGAGCGTCCACGCATAGCCGCCCGTGGCGCCGTCCTCGTCGTACCAGTAACGCAGCTCCTTGCTGATTCCGTCGAACGTCAGCCGGCCAGCGCCGTCCGTCGTGGTCGACGCGAGCATCACCTCGGGGCCGCCGCCCACGCCCTCGTTCACGGCGTGGAAGCCGCGCAGCAGCGTGCCGCCGATGTTTTCGAACTCGATGTTCAGCGCAGCGGTGCTGACGCCGTTCGTGATGGCGAAACCGAGCAGGAGATCTTGTCCATCGGAGGGAAGCGAGACGTTGCCGATGTGGATGTCGAGCTGGATCGACCAATCCTCGTCATAACTCGCGGGGCTCAGGATCCAGGGTCGAATCGGGAGCGCGTCGGCGGCCGGGGAGACGCTGTACTCGAGCCGCTGATTGGTTTCGCTGAACGTTCCGCTTCCGGAATCGGCGCCCCAACGGGCGGGGTCGACGAGGTTGTCGTCGAAGTCGTCGCTGCCAGCGAGCGTCACCGCAGCACTGCGCGTCGCGGCCGCGCTGAGCGAGAGCACGAGGACGGCGAGGCAGAGAAAAGGCTTCGTCATCCCTTGTTATTCGGATGCCGGCGACGGGGCTTGAATCGCTGAGGCGAGATGCCGCTGGGGCGACCGGTCGGCGCGGGAGAGGCTTCGAGGATAGGTGATTCAAGCTGGTTTCTCGGATGTCAACCCAAAGTAGAAATGTCGGTACCTGTGCAAAGTAGAGATGTCGGGTTGGACGCGCTGCCCCGTTCTCAGGGGTGGTCAGCTCGGCCTTGGGCGTCGCTGCTCAGGTGCCTTTCACCGTCAGTACCAGTCCTCGACGCGGAGGCCTGCGACGCGCTCGAAGTGCTTTCGGTTGTGTGTGACCAGGACCAGTCCGCGTGATAGCGCGTGCGCAGCGACCATCGTGTCCTCTACCCCGATCGGGCCCCCCTCGTCGAGGAGTGCCGCGGCGATCCGCCCGTAACGGCGGGCAGCCTCGGCGTCGTAGGCCAGCACCTCGAGACCGGAGTAGAGCGCGTCGAGCTCGCGCCGAAGCTTGCGCGATCCTCGCCGCGCGGCTCCGAGCTCGAGCTCGCCCACCACGATCGAACTCGTACACACCTGCGATGGCGGGCGGCGGCGCAGCTCGCCCGCGACGCGACCCTGCCCCCGCAACGCGAAGCTGATCGTGTCGGTATCGAGTAGGAAGTGCACTCAACGACCGAAGCGGTCTCGCGCCTCACGGAGCGGGGTGCGCTTGGGAGGCTCCGGGAAGTCCGGGCAGCCGCCGAGCGCCGCGAGGAAGGCCTCAGGCCACTCGTCGAGGGGCTCGAGGATCACCCGGTTGCCCTCGCGTCGCACGCGCACCTCCGTCTGGTCCTCCTCGAACCGGACCTCCTTGGGAAGCCGGACGGCTTGGCTGCGCCCGGTGCGGAAGATCTTCGCGCGGAGGCCTCGATCGGGCTGCTCAGTCGGCTTCGCCTTCGCCATAGGCTGGTATGTACCATGGTAGATACCAGAACGCAAGCGCCTCCCGGGTCGCGCCCCGGGGCCAGTTGCGGTCAGCTCCGCTATTTCGCCGCACCGCGGCTCAGGCGTCGTCTGTGATCGCGAGGTCAATCGTCGTCTGGCGCCCCCGGCAGGACTCGAACCTGCGACGCACGGTTTAGGAAACCGACGCTCTATCCCCTGAGCTACGGGGGCGCGAGGAGCGGAACCTACACGATTCCGCGCGGTTGCGAAGCGGGCGCGACGTCACGCGCTGCCCGCCGAATCGAATTGGGGGGACTTGTGGGGGGACTCGATCGCTTCGATGCGCGCGAGCAGGTCGGCTGGGATCTCGCCGGGCGCGATTTCGAGCGGCAGCCGGTAGGAGTCGCCGCCCGCCCAGCGCGCGTAATGCTGCGCCGTGGTCGCGACGTCCGCGTGCCCGAGCTGCCGCGAGATCCAGCCGAGCGACACGCCCGCCGTGAGTAGCTGCGACGCGAACGTGTCGCGGAGATCCTTCGGGCTGCGACGATCCTCGGCCGTGCGCGGCGCCGGCAATGCCGCATCGCAGACCGTTCGGAAGTGGCGCACACGGTAGCTTCCCGCGCCAAAGCCTTTGAGCACGCGCTCCGTTTGCGCCGGTCGCCCGCTCGCGATGTAGAACGCCCGCAATAGGCTCCGCAGGCGACGCGAGAGCCCCACGCGGCGCTCACGCCCGCTCTTCGGGCCTCCCTCATGCCGCCCGCGTGCGATCGTGTCTCTAACGGTGATTCCGCGGTCGGCATCGTCGCCGTCGCGCCCGAGATCGACGTCGCGCCAGCGAAGCCCCGCGGCCTCGCCGAGCCGCAGCCCGGCGTCGAGCTGCAACAGGTCAGCGACGTGCCCGCACTGCCCCTGTCGCTTCACGCGGCGATCCTTCGGGCTCGCGTCGTAGGCGGCCCTCGACGCGGCTACGAACGCGAGCAGCTCCGCAGGCGTCTCGATCGGGTGGATTTGGCCGGCCCGTGCGGCTGCCGCCCTGCCCCGCTTTGTCCGCCTGCGCCGGCGGAGCGTGCCGCGTAGTCCGTCGATCGGGTTCGCGTCGATCAGCTCGAGATCAACCGCATAGCCGAACACGCCAGCAAGCGCGCTCAAGTAGGTGAGCCCGGTCTTCTCGTCGCGCCCGGACTCCTCGACCGCCGAGTGCCACCACCCGAGAAGCACAGCGCGCGTCACCTCGTCGACACGCATCGCCCCGAAGTAGCGCCCGAGCACGCCGTCAGCGTCGAGCTGCCCCGCGCGATCCTCCCGCGTCGTGCCCGCGAGGTGCGCTGTCGCTTCGCGCAGGTAGCGCTTGGCCAGGTCCGCGAACTTCGGAGCAGCAACGGTGCGGGCCGGCGCCTTCCCCTCCGCGCGCCGCTGCTCGTACAGGTCGCGCACCTCGGCGGCTTCGTTCCAGTCGGCCGTCTTTGTCGAGAAGCGCCGACGCTCGCCTTCGACGACGCGCTCGTAGTAGATCACGCCGCCGCGCGCGAACAGGTTGCGGAACTTCCGGCTGGCGGGTTTCGACTTCATGACGTGATCCCAAGCTGCTGCTTGCCAAGACTGAGAAGCAGCGGCAGCAGTAACTCCTTGGCGGCACCAACGCCGGCCGTCTGAAACATCTCGAGCGCCTTACGCCAGGTCGTCGCGCTGCGCGCGGCATCTATGAACTCGTGCCCTTCCCAGGTCAGACCGAGGACGGTCCATCCGGCACCATAGATTGACCCGGGACCCATCACCTCGAGAAGACCCGCCTGGTGTAGGAGCTTGACGTGATACTCCACGTCAGCTGGTTCGCGGCCAGCGATTTCCACAACCCCCGGGCCACCATATTGTGTGCAACCCTCGACGAAGAGCAGGATCTCTCGCACGAGGTTCATGTCGCGCTTCATCGCCCGCGGGCCTCCAGGATCCCTACCGCCTTCGCGGCGATCGCGCATGCGGTCGCCCGGCTTTGTACAACGAACACTCTCGGAACGACGGGTCTCCATCGTCGAGCTCCGGCGGCTCCGGTAGCTCGGAGGCTCGTCTGCACAGCCACCGCCGACCCGTTGCCGCATTGCTGTCGCGTTGCTCGCTTTCGTAAAGATTCGAGCACTTCCAGCAATCGACGAGCAAAATCGTCTCGCCCTCACGAGAGGCGACGACGGACGTTGGCTTCATTTCTCTCACGCGCATCTCCAGCCGCGCATTCTTGCGCGAATCGCCGCTCTCAAAGCCTTGCCTCAAGGGTCGAGAGACACTGACGAAGCAATTTGCTAGCTCGCTGCACGCCGGCCAACACGTCCCCATGGTCGGGCTCGGCCTGAATCTGAGCGGGAGCCGGCGCGAAGATCACGCCCCCTCGCTTGTAAACCGTGACCCATGCGAGAGTCACGTTGAGACTCAGTAGCTCAGATACAACATCCGGCTCGCAACCTCCGAGAAACGCTTGCATCTGCGCGAGTGTCGCGAGAGAACCGAGCGGCTTCCGAAGCACAAGTTGAAATCTGATTCCGCTCGGCGCATTCCATTCATCATTGGATGCGGGTAGCTTCGCGAGAATCCCGACGCTGCGCTGCGCCTCCGCTAAGGCAGCGCTCACCACTCGCGCAACCTCTTTGACCTCTCGGCGCGCTTCAAGTTGCGACTGCCCCCACAAGGCGACGCCGACACCTAAGAGGGTTGCCAAAAGCGCCATGAAGACTGAGACTCCAGCCACTCTTCGAGCGACGCGAATGCCTTCTCGTGAGAGCTCGCTTGAGGTATTTTCAAGCCGCCTCATCGTCTCAACGGTCCGTTCGCTCAGTCTGAAATCAACCATCGCCCGAGCCGCGTCGCGGCGACCTTCCAGCCTCGCGCCAATCGTTCCGGTCGTCCCCATGCCGGAAAGCATAAAAATGATCGCCGGAATCTTCGCCCGGGAGAGTTTCTCGTACCACACGCGATCGTCTTCACCACGCTGCTGGTGGCTTGCAGGATGAAACGCCGCCGCTAGCAATTCTTCTCCCTCTCTAGTTACGTCGTCGTCCGTCACGCCGCCTCCCGCTCCGCAAGCAGCTCGACGAGCCGCTCAGCCGGCACGTCGAACATGCTCCCGTAGACGCCCATCGCTTCCGACGGCCGCGACGCCAGAATGCTCGCGATCTCGCAGGCGATCTCGTTTCGCTCGAATTCCCTCACGTCCTGCGCCAGCCGCTCAGCTTGTCCAGACGCGATCACACGTCCGCAGGCGTCTGAGAGCCGCGCCACGTCGATGGCGAGCTGATCGAAGGCGTCGCGAGCCCTTTGGCTTACCGTCGGCGCGAAGCCGCAGGCAAGCGCGCGGACCCAATCGCCCGACTCCTCGCGAAGCCAACGCGACGCAACGCGCCTCGTGAGCAGTAGGGCCGGCGGCGGAATCAGGCGAAGCTCGGTCACTTCGCGCTCGATTGTTTCGGCCATCACGCGCCCTCCGTTCCGCGGCCAGCGCCGCGAATGATTCGCAGGGCGCGCTGCGTCGTCGACTCGGCGTCCTCGGAAGCGTCGATCACCGCCTGGCGGATCGCCGCCGTAAGCGCGCTCCACCTCGCATCGAAGCGGCGCACCCGCTCAACGCGCCCCAGCCCGGCAAGCTCCTCGAGATACCCGCTGTAGCGGAGCTCGAGGAGAATCTGCTCCTCAATACGCTGCGCGCTGCCGAACTGGCGCTTTTCGCGCTCCGTTAGCAGCGCCTTCTCGGTTGAGGCGAGCGCCTGTCGCGTGTTCTTGCTCGGCATCACGCGGCCTCCCGCGCGAGCTCGCGCTTAGCGATCGCGGTTGCCAGCTCGAGCAATACGAGCCGGCATGCTTCCGCATCTTCGTTCGTTGACCCGATTGCCTCTGCGAGCGCCGAGAGCGTCTCAACATACTCACCGGGAGAGGCTTGCTGGATTTCGTCCGGTACCACGTCGAGCGGAATCTCTGTGCGACCGGCCGCCGCGACCGCGATGTGTCTCATATCGTCGACGAGATACCAGGCCCCCCGCCGCGCAAGCGTCGAGAGGCGCTCGGGATCGAACGCCCAAATGATTGCCCAGGCGAGCTCGTCGAATGTAACGCTGCGAACGAACTCGCGAACGCTCGCGCGATCCTTTAGCTCGGGCGAGTAGAGAATCGAGAGCGCGAGGCTCTCAGCCTTCGGCTTCCGTCTCGCGGTCTTCGCTTTCGGTGACTTCGGCATGTTCCCTCCACGGGAGGGCACTACTTCGACCGGCCTAGCTTTCCCTTCACGAGCTGGTAGAGCGCGGTGCCGGCGGGAACTCCCCGCTCGGCGGCCAGGCGCTCGAGAGCCCGCAGCTCGGCATCGGTCAGGGTCGTGGTCACTCGGTTGCGTCGGACTTGTTCCGGCGGTCCCG
>JANNIY010000109.1:0-23669 GCA_031405455.1 Deltaproteobacteria bacterium
GCATGGGCTTATTCCGAATGCCTTCAACTGCGGAGGAGGCGGAGTTTGCGCCGATTCGTCGTCGTACTCGGCGGCCTACGTCGGAGGTGCTGTGCTAGGAGGGGCCGCACTCGCGGCAGCGCCTCGGGTATGGGCGGCCACCGTAAGCTCCCCCGTCAAGTTGACAGTCCGAAGCTGGACTCCCCCGCGGTGATTTCCCTCGGCAGATAGGTCAGCGGCGGCACCCGCCCGAGGGAGTCGTGAGGCCGCTGCTCGTTGTATTCGATCAGCCAGTCATCCGTGATCTGCTGCACCTGCTCGATCGATTCGAAGACGTAGGCGTTGAGCACCTCGGTCCGGTAGGTCCGGTTGAAGCGCTCGATGAAGGCGTTCTGGTTCGGTTTCCCGGGTTCGATGAAGCGCAGCTCGATCGCCTGGTCCTTGGCCCAATCGACGAAGGCGTGGCTCGTGAGTTCAGTGCCGTTGTCCAGGCGCATGGCTTCCGGCTTTCCGTGCAGCTCGATCAGCTGCTTCATCACCCGGATCGCTCGCTGGCTGGGGATCGAGGTTGCGACCTCGATCCCCAGCCCCTGGCGATTGCCATCGTCGAGCGCATTGAGCGTGCGAAAACGCCGGCTGTCGTAGAGCGTGTCGTGCATGAAATCGAGCGACCAGACCCGGTTGAGCTCGCCCGGCGCATCGAGCGGCAGCGGATCCCGGGTCGGTAGGCGCCGCTTCGTTCGCCGCGGGAGATTGAGCCGCAGGGCGCAATACACGCGATGCACGCGCTTGTGATTCCACGGGTGACCTTCGATCCGCATGCGATCAAAGCACTTCCAGAAGCCCCAGCGCGGACGCTTCTCTAACATGCCGTTGAGCACGGCGATCACTGCAGCGTCTCGCGCTGCGCGTGGCTTTGGGACTCGATAGAACGCCGTCCGGGAAAGTCCCACGATGCGGCAGGCTCGCTGGATCGGCAGGGAATGCTCCCTGGCGATCACCTCGGCGGCCTGGCGCTTCACGGACGGCACTACAGTTTTCGGGACAGCACGTCCTTGATCGCCGCGTTCTCGAGCGCCAGCTCCGCGTACAGGCGCTTGAGCTTCGCGTTCTCGGCCTCGAGTTCCTTCATCCGCTTCAACTCGCTCACCGAAACACCCGCGTATTTCGATCGCCAATTGAAGTAGGTCGCTCGGCTGATCCCGTGCTTACGCGTCAGCTCGGCGACCGGAACCCCCGCTTCGCCTTCCTTCAAGACCACGACAATCTGCGATTCCGTGAACCTCGACTCCTTCATGATCTCTCCCGTTCTGTGCGGGAGAATCCAACTCTACACTGTCAACGGGAGGGGGCAGCTTACGCCTCGCGCTGCCCGAATCGGTGTGGATCAACCCGCCGGTCCGAAGCGAGATCGCCGGTGACCCCAGGGTCGACGATCTCGACCCGACCCGAGGCTCAGGTATCCCCCTCAAAGCGGGTCGGGTCGAGGCTCCCTCTCAACTTTCAACTCGGACGTCGGAGCGATGACGTGACACAGCAAACTCAGCACCTCGGTGTCTCGAACTCGTTGACACGTGCCGGAAGGTTGCCTACACGCAGTTGCGTGCCCGCAGCGCCGCGCGCAGCCTGCGCAACTCGGCTCGTCCGGGAGCCGCCGGCCGCCCCCCGAACCGCTGTCCGAGATAGGCCTGGGTGAGGCGTTCGAAAGCGCCAGCGGCAGCGCCGGGGTGGGCTGCGGCCACGGCCGCGTCGAAATCACACGCCGTCTGCTGTGCGGTCCGCACGAGGCCGCGGCGGGCGAGCAGACGCAGGGCCGCGGCATAATCGGCTGGCAGGCTCGCAGGTCGCTTGCGACGCACGAGTCGGTAGCCGAGCGCGAGGGCGCCTGCAGCGCAAGCCAGCAAGACCGCGATCTCGCGCCAGGCGAACGCCTCGCGCAGGCGCGTGAGCAACGAGGTGTCCCCCGGCATGCCTTTTTCGCCGGCGCCCTTGGCGCTCTGCCAGGCGAGCCAGGCGCGTTTGGCGGCGTGGATCTGATCCGAGCGATCGAAGCCGAGGACGCTCTGGTACCACCACAGCTCGAGCGCGCTCGCGAGCTGAGCCAACTGAAGCGAGAGCGAGAACGCCGCTTCGGGCCGGGCGCGCAGATCGATCGGTGTCGGGTCGTAGCGAACCCAGCCCGCGCGGTCGTAATGCACCTCGACCCACGTGTGCGCATCCGAGCGCGTGAGCTCGACGAAGCCGCCGATGGGATTCTCCTGGCCTCCGGCGAAGCCGTTCACCAGCCGCGCATGCAGTCCGACCTCGCGCGCGAGCACGACCATCGCCGAGGCGAAGTATTCACAATGGCCTGCGAGCCCGCCCAGCAGAAACGACTCGATCGGCGAGCGGCCTCCGGCGGGCTCGATGGCGGGTGGCGTGTCGGTGTAGCGGCCCGTGCGGGCGAGATACGTCTCGATCGAGCGCGCGCGATCGGCATCGTTTTTCGCTTCCGAAGTGATCTGGCCGGCGAGCGTGGCCACGGCGGGGGAAAGCTCTGGCAATTGTAGATGGCGATCGAGATCGCGCGCCTCGGGAGTCGAAGCGTCGCGGCGCAGATCCTCGTCGCGCCAGGCCCGCTGATAGCTCGAGAGTGTGTACCGGACGCGCTCGTGGGCCTGGCCCGCGGCATACAGGCCGCCACTCGTGTCGCGCTCGAGCCGTCGCACGCTGCCCTGGAGCTGGCGCGGCTCGCCCAGCGCGAAGAGCACGCCGCTATCGACGGGCTCGCGCACGATGCGCTGCACGAGATTCACGCGCTCGGCGGCGCGTCCGAAAGTCACGCCGCCCTCGGCGCTGCCCGCCACCGGGGAGCGCTGCGGCGGCAGGATCGACCACGAGCGTCCATCGAAGCTGTCGAAGGCGAGCCCGCGGAAATAGGCTGCCTCGCGGGAGGGCGCTCGACCCTCGAGCGTCTCGACGCGCAGCGCAATCGTGGGATCCGATCGGATCCGGCCCAGATCGCCGAGTTCGACGCGTTGCGAGAAGCCGGCGGCAGCGAGGAATGGCGAGCCACCCGAGCCCGTGATCACGCTCGCGTGCAGGCGCGGAAGTGTGACGAAGAGCAGCAGCCCGAGCACCACCGAGAGCGCCGAGGCGAAAAGCGTCATGCGCAGCAGGCCGGGCGTGATGGCACGCGTCACTTCGCGGGGCGAGCCGGCTTCGATGGCCTCACTGCGCAACGTGTGCACGATCAGCGTCCAGACCGCCGAGCCCACGAAGGCGACGAGCAGCGGCGTGAAGAAGACGCTGTCCGTCAGGTTGGCGGCGAGCACCACCTGGAAGAGAGCGAGCGCGACGAGCAGGAACTCCGTGTGTCGGGGGCGCGCATCGAGGAGCTGGAGGCCCTGGGTGAGGGCGGCAAAGTGCGCGAGCGCGATCGTCGAGGGATCGCCGCGCAACGCGACCACGAGCGTGGCGGTCGTGATCCCGGCCATCCCGAGGTTGAGCGCGATCGCACTCTTCTGCCAGGCGAACGGATCGCGCCGACGCAGCAGCGATCCGATCACGGCGGCGACCTGCACGCCTTCGGCCCACAGCGAAAGCTGTTGCGTGAGCCACAGCGTTGCGCTCGCGACCGTGACGAGAACCCAGGCGGAGGCCGGGCGCGGCGCATCGACGCGCGAACGGAAGGTTCCGCGACTCACGCGGCCTCCGCGGGCGCCGCCACGCCAGGCTCGACACGGGCCAGGAAGGCCAGCAGCACGGCGCGCTGGTGTTCACCGCGGCCCGCGAGCAGGTGCGCGTGATCGGTGCGCAGGGCAACCGAAAGTCCGGCGTCGAGCAGGGCTACGGCTTCCGACGCCACCCAGCGCACGCGTCGTTCGAATTCCTCGCCGGGGTCGACGGCGTCCGTGCGCAGGCGCAACTCGACCTCGGCGTCGTGCTCGCTCTCGACGTCGCGCACGAGCAGCTCCCGCTGGCGCAGCGTCGCGCGCCAGTGGATGCGCCGAACGGGATCGCCGGGAGCGAAGCTGCGCAAGCCTCCGACGTCGCTGCCGATCCCCTGCGGGCCGGGGACGAGTTCCCCGCTCTCGCGGCGGCTGCCAAATGCACGCGGCGCGCTCACGCTCTCGATCGCGGGATAAACCAGCCCAGCCTCAGGTGCCTCGATCTCCATGGCCTTTGCAAACAAGCCGAATGGAAAACGCGTCGAGACCCGAAAGCTGGTGAACGCGAGCGGCCCGCGTTGCGTGGGGTGGAATCGGTAGCTGCGACGCTCGCTCGCTCCCGGCGCCACGCGCAGCACGAAGATGCGGCCGGCGGGACGCTCGGCGCCCCCGCGCTCCCGCACGCGATCTTCCACCACCAGCGCGAAAGCGGGGACCCGCCGCTGCGAATTCGAGATCTCGAGTGTCACGAGATGCACGCCGCCCGCGAGCAGCTCGCGCGGAATGCCGCGCCGCAGCCCGATGCCGCGCAGCGCCGATTCGGAAAGAACGCCCGAGAGCACGAGAAAGGCGAGCATCAGCGACAACACCAGGTAGAGCAGGTTGTTTCCGGTATTGAGCGCCGCGAAGCCCACGCCGAAGATGAGGGCGAAGAACGTCCAGCCGGCGCGCGTCGGCCGCAGCGTTCGCGGCAAACGCCCCCAACGGGTCAGGCGAACGCTCAGAGCGGAACGGGTACGCGCTCGAGAATCTCGCGCACGATCCACGCGGTCTCCTCGCCGGACCGCGAACGACCCGCCCGGGGGTCGAGCAACACGCGGTGGCAGAACACGTCGACGGCGAGATCGCGCACGTCGTCCGGGATGCAGTAATCGCGTCCTTCGACGAGCGCGCGCGCCTGCGCGCAGCGGCGCAGCGCGATCGCGCCGCGCGGCGAGACACCGAAGGCCAGGGATTCGTGATTGCGCGTCTCGTGCACGATCGCGAGCAGGTAGGCGACGAGTGAATCGTCGAACTTGAGGCTGGCGGCGAGCTGCTGCATCGCCAGCACCTCCGGGGTGCTGACGACGGGCTGGAGGCCGGGGAGCTCGGTCGCCGCAGGATCGTCGCGCAGCACAGCGGCTTCGTCGGCGGCATCGGGGTAGCCGATGCTGCGCCGCATCAGGAAGCGGTCGAGCTGCGACTCGGGCAGGGCATGCGTGCCGTGATGCTCGAGCGGATTCTGCGTCGCGACCACGAAGAAGGGCTGCGGGAGGGCGTGGGTCACGCCGTCGACCGTGGCCGAGCCTTCGCTCATCGCCTCGAGCAACGCCGACTGCACCTTCGGGCTCGCGCGGTTGATCTCGTCCGCCAACACGACGTTGGCGAAGATCGGTCCGGGATGGAACGTGAAGGGATGCTCTGCCATTTGACCGCGCAAATCGGGAAGGGCGGATCCGATCAAATCTCCCGGCAGCAGATCGCTCGTAAACTGAATCCGCCGGAAGCTGGCATCGATCGAACGTGCGAGCGCTTGCGCGAGGGTCGTCTTGCCGACGCCCGGAACGTCTTCGAGCAGCAGGTGGCCACCGGCTACCAGAGTCTCGACCGCGCGCCGGACCACTTCGGGCTTGCCGCGCAGCGCGCGCTCGATGTTGGCGCGCAGACGCGCGGCGCACGCGGCGGCATCGCTCACCGTGAGCCGGGGTAGGGCGTCCGTTGCGCCCTTCTGATTCTCGGGGCTCGCGGTACTCACGCAGCCTTCTTCGGCGCATTGGGAGGCCTGCATGAGGCGCGAAACGCCTCGCTGGCGCGGGCTAAAATGCTCTCGTCGGGGGCGGAAACGCCAGCGAAAGCGTCTCCCGAGGATCGGCAAGCAACCGGCAGCCTCGGCCGAAACGCGAGGATCCTGCGCGGAGTTTTGCGCAGCGGCGGGGCGCGCGGCGCGGGAGTCAGCGCGCGAGCAGGGCCGCGCGCGGATCCTCGGCGTCGGAGGCTTCGCGCAGCCGCGCGACGAAGCTGGGCAGCGATCCAGCGAGGGCCGTGAGGGTCGCAGTGTAAGCCTCGACATCGGCGGCATAGGTGCGCGTGAGGGCGAGGCACGCGTCCGAGAGCCGCAGGTCGGCTGCGAGACGCGCAGGATCCCGCGTCGTGAGCGGCAGCCCGGCGATCATGGCGCGTGCCCGCTGCTCGGCCGCGGCGCGCTGCGCCGTGCGCTCCTGCGAGTCGGGCGCGCTCGCATAGAGGTGCTCGACCTCCCGCCGAAACGCGAGCATCGCGCTCGCGAGGGTTCGGGCGTCGCTCACACGCGCGCGTTCGCGCACGCCGGCCTCGGCGCCGGCGGTTTCGGCGAAAAAGCGCACGGAACCTTCTTCCCCGATGAAGCTCGCGACCCCTTCGTTGAAATCCGCCTGGCTCGAGACGAACACCGTCGCGTGCACGAGCTCATGCAGCAGGGTCTCGGCGAGCGCGCTATCGCTGCCGCGCAGCATCGGACCGGTGACGGGATCCTCGAACCAGCCGAGTGTCGAGTACGCGCGCACGGGAACCTCGCACACGTCAAAACCCTCCGCGCGCAGGCTCTCGGCCTCCGTGTGCGCACGGAGCGGATCGAAAAAGCCCTTGTAGGGAACGCGTCCGACGATCGGAAACCAGAAGCGGTGTGGCTCGAGCGAGCCGGCGCCCGTCGCCACCAGCGTCGTTACGACGCGATCCCCCGGCCATTCGACATAACTCGTGTACTGATCGTCCACGGAAAGCCCAAGGCCCGTGGCGAAGGCGCGCACCTCGTGTATCCATCCGAGACGCTCGCGCAATTCGGCGGGTGTGGCGGGATCCGCGATCACCTCGGCGATCGGTCGGCGCGCGTGCAGCAGACGCGCCTGTCCCAGCGCCAGATGGGCGAGGTAGCAGCCGGGCATGGCGAGGAGCAGCACGAGCAGCAGCCCGGCCTTTGCGCGATTGGTGGCGCGTTTCGAAGGCCAGGCGCAGGCCGAGCGCGCGGCGGCGATCGCATACGAGGCCGGTGCATCGGGGCTCGAAGAGCGCGAAGACGATGCGGGCGTCACGTTGCTGATCTACGCCCCCGCGGCCGTGGCGCCGGCGTTGCGCGCTGCGCTCGCCGCGGCGGAGGCTGCGGCCGTCGAGCTCGGTGCAATCGAGAGCGTTCCGGATACGGATTGGAGCGAGGACTGGAAGCAGGGCCTCGGCGCCACGGTGGTCTCGGAGCGCCTCGTCGTGCGGCCCTCGTTCGTCCGCCACGCGCTCGCGCCGGGGCAGCTCGAAATCGTGGTTGATCCCGGCCAGGCCTTCGGCACCGGCACCCACGCTTCGACGCGGCTCGCGCTCGAGTGGATCGACGCGCTCGCCCCGCAGCTCGCAGCCGGAGCGCGGGTGCTCGACGTCGGCACGGGAAGCGGCGTGCTGGCGCTCGCCGCGGCGGTGCTCGCGCCCGTGCGCGTCGTGGCCTTCGACCTGGATTGGGTGGCGACGCGCGAAGCGCACGCGAACGCCGAGCGCGCCGGCTGCGCGGACCGCGTTCGCGTCTTTGTGGGCGGGCTCGAAGCACTCGCCGACGCGAGCTTCGAGCTGGTCGTGGCGAACCTGCTGAGCAGCGAAGCGACGCCGCTGCTCGCGGGTATGGCGGCTCGCACGCGCCCCGGTGGGCAGGCGGTTTTCTCGGGCCTGCTCGCCGCCGAAATCGAGAGCTTCTCGGCCGCCCTGAAGGCGGTGGGCTTCACGCCAACGGGAATCCGCGAAAGCGGGGACGCCACCGGAGATTGCTGGGCGGCGCTCCTCACGCGGCGCTGAGCTCAGCGCGCCAATGCGCGAGCACGCGCGCGAGCGTCGTGGCGAGCGGCACGCTCGGCGCCCAGCCCGTGGCGGCGCGCAGCCGCGCGGCATCGCCGACGCTGCAATCGCTCGGACGCAGGCGCGCCGCGTCGATCTCGATGCGCGGCGCAAGCCCCGCGAGCTGGCACAGCGCTTCGAGCAGCGCGCCGGCGCGCACGCCTTGCCCGCTCGCGACGTTGTAGGCCCCGGCCGGAACCCGGGAGTCACACAACAGAGCGTAAGCTGCCACGACGTCGGCCACGTCGAGAAAATCCCGCACCGAATCCAGATTGCCGACGTGCAGCACCCCGGGCCGGGTGCCGCGCTCGATCTCCACCAGCTGGCGCGCGAAGCTCGAGGCCACGAAGGCATCGCTCTGGCCGGCGCCCGTGTGATTGAACGGGCGCACGCGGACGATATCGAGACCGCGCTCGGCGTAGCAGCCGCCGAGCAGATCGGCGGCGGCCTTGGTGCGCGCGTAGGGCGAACTCGGGCGCAGCGGCGAGGCCTCCGTGAAAGGCGGGGCGCCGGGCGGCGACGAGCCGTAGCTCTCGCCCGAGCCGACGAGCAGGATCCGGGCGCGCGGTGCGTGCCGAAGCGCCGCCTCGAGCAGCGTGTGCGCGCCAAAGAAGTTCACCCGCATGGCGAGTCCGGGATCTTCACGCGAAGCCGCGACGGAGCTGACGGCTGCGAGGTGCACGATCAGGTCGGGTCGGAGGCGCGCGAAAAAAGGCTCTACGATGCTCGCATCCGAGACGTCGAGCTCGCGGTCCGTCCCCGTGACTTCGTGCCCGATCTCTCGCAGCCGTGCGACGAGATGCCGCCCGACGAATCCCGCTGCTCCGGTGACGAAGGCGCGCACGGCACGCAAGCTGCCAGACCCCGGAGCCGTGTGCTATAGCCGCCCGCGCCGTGTTCCCCGATCAGCTCGCTGCCGTGATCTTCGATGCCGGCGGCACGCTCGTGCATCTCGACTATGCCTGGATGGCGCGGGTTGCACGGGGGCGCGGAGTCGAGATCGCGGAGGCTGCGCTGCGCCAGGCCGAAGCGGGCGCGCGGCATGCGATCGATGCGCATGCCCGCGCGGCCGGCAGTGTCGAAGGCACGGATTCGACGCGCCGCGAAGGCTACTTTGCCCACATGCTGCGCGGCGCGGGCGTCCCGCCCGAGCGGGCGCGCGAGATTCTCGCAGATCTCGATCAGGTCAACCTCGAAGCCAGCCTTTGGCGCGTGCCGATTGCGCAGGCCCTCGAAACCTTGCAGGGCCTGCGCGCGCGCGGCGTGCGCACGGCCGTAGTCTCGAACGCGGACGGGCGGGTGGAGGCCGTGCTGGAGGCGGCCGGTCTGGGGCCCCATCTCGAGCTGGTGGTGGATTCCCATTACGAGGGCATTGAGAAGCCGAACCCGGCGATCTTCGAACGCGCGCTCGCCCGCCTGGGCGTGAGCGCCGGACGCGCCGTCTACGTGGGCGACATCTACGCCATCGACGTCGTGGGGGCGCGCGCCGCCGGCCTGGCGCCCATCCTGATCGACAGCCTCGGGGCCTATCCGGACGTCGATTGCCCGCGGATCACGCGCTTGGGGCAGCTCCTCGACCACCTCCCGCGAAGGGCGTAACGTGGAGGCCGCATGATCCTCGGCGTCTCCGGCTTGAACGGTGCAGGCAAGGGTGAAGTCGTGCGCTTCCTCGAAGCGCGCAGCTTCTATCCGCTTTCGCTCTCGGACGTGATCCGAGACGAGCTGCGCACACAGGGCCTCGAAGAGACGCGCGAGCGCATGATCGTGACCGGCAGCGCCCTGCGCGCGGCCCACGGCCCCGGCGGCCTCGCCGAGCGCCTGGTCTCCCGCCTGCTCCCCGATCGCAACTACGTGATCGATTCCGTGCGTCACCCGGCAGAAGTCGAAGTGCTGCGCGCGCGCACCGGGCGCTTCCGCCTGCTCTGGGTCGAAGCGGACGAAAACGTGCGCCTCGCCCGCATCCGCGCCCGCGCCCGCGGCGGCGACCCCCAGACCCTGGCAGAGCTGCGCGCCTTCGAAGCCCGCGAGCTGGCGAGCGACGACCCCGCCGGCCAGCAGTTGCTCGCCGTACAACGCCTCGCCGAAGACACCCTGCGCAACGAGGGTGATCTGCCGGCGCTGCACGCAGCCATCCAGCACGCGCTCGAGCGCAGCTTTTTTTTTGAGCGCCCGAGCTGGGACGAATACTTCATGGCGATCGCCCGCGTCGTCGCCTCACGCAGCAACTGCATCAAGCGCAAAGTCGCCGCCGTCATCACCCAGGATCGCCGCCTCATCTCGACCGGCTACAACGGCACCCCGCGCGGCGTCCGCAACTGCAACGAAGGCGGCTGTCCGCGCTGCAACTCCTTCGCGCAAGGCGGCACCCGCCTCGACGAATGCCTGTGCAGCCACGGCGAAGAAAACGCCATCACACAAGCTGCTTTTCACGGCGTCTCCGTCCGAGATTCCACCCTCTACACCACCTTCTGTCCCTGCCTCATCTGCACCAAGATGATCATCAACTCCGGCATCGCGGAAGTCGTCTACAACGCGGACTACCCGATGGGGGATGTCTCGCTCTCGCTGCTGCGGGAAGCGGGGGTGAAGGTAAGGCAGGTGGGGTTGGCAGAGGCGGGCGGGGCCTAGCGCCTGGGGGCGGCTCTCAAAGCCGCTACGGTTCACCGCCTCATCGACTGTTCGTGTCTTGGATCTGCAGGCCCCGTCTCGGCCCGCCCCGGTCGAATCATTGTCAGTCTAGCGGCAATACCCGCAGCTTTTCGCCCAGCCGGTGCAAGTCGAGTCGAGCGGCAGTTTTGAGCCCTTCGCCAACGAGAAGCTTTGCCTTTTCGCGATCGTTCGAATTTGCGCGTCGGAGGAGAGTCCGCGCATAGTCGTATTGCGTCTGTGCGACGAACGGAACCGCTCCCGCACGAGCGTTTTGTTGCAGCGCATGTTCGAAGTGATCGGTAGACACATCGTAGTGTCCAAGTGTTCCGGCTAGCAGACCGAGCGATCGAGCAATCGAGCCACGGAAGACCGATGCGAATCCGCCGACGACGAAGTGGGAGGCAGCGGGCAACAAAATCTCGTAAAGAAGCCTGGCGCGGTGCCTATCTCCAAACTCATAGGCAAGGTCTGCGAGAAAGCAGTAGTTGATCGCGCCCGCCTCATTCCAAGGCATGTTGCGGAAATCGTGCAATGCGAGTTCTTCAAATGTGCGACGTGCATCATTGAGCTGCCCAGCTTCCAGATACGAGATCCCAAGGGCGCCCTTCCATGCAAACAGAGTCGGATAGGATCGGACCATTTCCTGCAATTTTTCGATCACATCCTCAGGCCGTCCCTCATCCCAGCTCCTCGCGACCAGTTGTGCGCCGTAGGCCTCCATCGCATTGACGTCACCAACACGAAGGCCCTGCTCAAGAAAGGCGCGAGAATGCTGTTCGACGTCGCGCCCTCTGCCCTCCAAAGACGCGCGGACGCATGCAAAGAGGCCTGCGTACCACAAGGCGTGTTGGTCGCGGCGATATCTCGCGGAACGTGTAAAGGAGTCGATCTCGCGGTTGGCCGCAGCGACATTGCCTAGCTCGAAATGGAGCGCGATCTCGAGGACGTGATGCACGAGAGATAGTTCCTCGCTTTGAGCATCACTAGAGCAACGACCTAGCTCTCGGAGCAACGCCTTCCGTTCGGTGAGTCTTTGCGGCGGCCAGGTTGTACCGTGGCGTGCGATGAGAGCGAGACCTCGGGTCGCGGGATCGTCAACTCGGCGAGCTACATCGATCGCTTCGCGGCTGAGCGCGTCGCGACGCTGTTCCGCGTCGGACCAGACGAGAGCGATCGCGAGCCGAGCTAGGAGCTGGGATCGGAGCGGACTGTCGCCTGGTGGCAGCGCCGCGAGGGCTTCCTCGAGCCTCGCGATGAGCACCGGATCGACCACTCCAGCCTCGATCGCAAATAGACCTGGAGCTAGGCCAAGAGCTGCGCGCGCAAGGCGTTCAGGGGAGGGGATCTCGCGCGCGAGCTCCGCGGCTCGGCCGAGCGTTGCGTGCGAAGCTGCGCGCTCGCCAGCGCGGATCTCAACCTCTCCGAGGGCTAGTAGCAAATCACACTGGTGAAGCAGGTCATCATTGCCATGAGGCTCGATCAGGCCAATCGCGACCCGGTAGTGGTCGCAGGCGTCCTCGAATGCGAGCTGGGCTGCGGCGCGCCGCGCTGCACGGATCGAGTACCGAACCGCGGATTCGGAGCTTCCGCTGCGCGCTGCCTGAACGAAGTGATGGGCCAGCTCCGGGGCGCGGGAGTCGAGATGGTTGGCGGACACCGTCTCGATTGCCTCTCCGATGAGCCGATGCAATCTACTTCGTTCGACCAGGTCGATGCTTTCATAAAGTGCATCACGCAGCAGCACGTGGTTGAAACGATATGAGTAGGGGCGGCCAGCGGTATCGCGTACAAGCCGCGCTTGGAGCGCCGGCGCGACGGCTGCAAGCAGCTCCTCGGTTGGAAGGGTGAGTGCCAAAGCCAGCTCGGTGAGACTGAACTCGCGGCCGTTGATGGCTGCGCCGGCGAGCAGCTGCTGTGTCGCGAGCGGAAGGTCTGCGATTTGGCGCGAGATAGCCTCACGTAGCCCTCGCGGCAGCGCGTTTCCCGGATCGGTCGTCTTCCCGCGCGCGGCTGCGGGCTCCTCCGGCGTCAGAAGCTGCAGCAACTGGGCAAGAAAGAACGGATTCCCGCCGGAGCGTTCGTGGAGCGCTTCGGCGAGATCCTCGTCGGTCGAGTTGGCGGAGCCCGACTTCGCAAGATAGAGAGAGACGTCATCTAGAGAAAAGCCGGCCAGGGAAATCGATCGGGAGTGCGGTTCGCGGATCAAAGAGGCGAGGATCTGGGCGCGGCCTGATTCGTTTGGGAATTCCGCGTCTCGGTAGGTCGCGATGATCAAGATTTTCGAGTCGGCAAGTTCGCGGATGACGAACTGAAGCAGTTCGAAGGACGCCGGGTCGGCTCGGTGGAGATCATCGATTGTGAGGACGACGTGGCGGTCTGCGGAGACCCGTCGAAGGAGACGCGCCATGGCGTCGAAGAGTCTGAACCGGGTCGCCTGTGGCGCCTGCTCGTCAAGAGGCAACGGTGCGCCGTCGGGTACTGCAATGGTGGCATCGAGCAACGGGGCGAGATATGGGAGAAACGGGCCGAACGCATCCGTGAGCTGGTCGGGAGCGAACCGCTCAGCGCACGCGCGAGCGATCTGCACCCAGGGCCAGAAAGCGGGCGCACCATCGCACTCGTGACAGCGTGCAATGACGGTCACGCAGCCCTCCCGGCGGGCTCGCAGCAAGAACTCCTCCGCGATGCGGGTCTTTCCGATTCCCGCCTCCCCCGCGACGAAGACGAGACGGGGCTCTCGATTCCGCGATTCCGCGAGTGCAGCGCCCAATACTCCCAGCTCGCGGTCGCGACCGACGAAGATCGTGGGTGTTCCGGGGGCCCCGGTCTCGCCATCCGCCAAGAGCCCAGCTGTGGCGGCTTCCTCGACCAGGCGGACGGGAACTGAGAATCGATATCCACGCTTGGGGACTGTCGCGATGATGCCTCGGCTGCCCCGCGGATCACTGAGTCCCCTACGCACCTCGGCGATACACGTGGGGACTGCCGAATAGCTGAGGGCTGTGACACCCCAGACGTTGGAAACGAGCTCTTGCTTCGAAACGGGGCGATCCCGGTTCCGAATCAAGTAGGCAAGGACATCGAATGCGCGAGGTCCGATCGAAACAGGGGATCCATTGCGCAGGAGAACGAAGCGTTCGAGATCGATCTCGAAGCTATCGAAGACAAACGCAGCCACGGCGTACCCCCAGCGACCGGCCCGCCCGCGTGTCATCCTACACGCAATCACCAGTCTCGTACGCGAAACTACTCCGACACATCGGCTAGAATGCCGGCGCGGCTTGAACTTGGTCCCTGGGGGTGATGGATGGGGCTGCTCGCGTTTGGCGAGTTCGAGGCAGACGCCGAGCGGTTCGAGCTTCGGCGTGCTGGGGTTCTCATAGAGATCTCGGCGAAGTGCTTCGATGTCCTGGTCTATCTGATCCGCCACCGTGAACGGGTGGTCCCCAAGGCCGAGCTCGCCGAGAAGGTGTGGCAGGCGCAGGCCCTGAGCGCGTCGGCGGTGCCGACGGCGGTTCTCGCGCTTCGTAAGACACTCGGCGATGACGAGGATTCCGCGCGGCACGTCGCGAACGTTCGCGGGCGTGGGTATCGATTCGTCGCCGACGTCCGCGAGGTGGCTCCCCCCTCGCTCATGGCTTCCCGGGGCTCCGACGCCGCCGGCGCGGTGCGATCGCGCGGGTCGAACTTCGTCGGTCGTGATTCGGAGATGGCCGCGTTATCGGCTGCCTTCGAGCGGGCGGGCGGCGGGCTCCCGCAGATGGTTCTTCTCGCGGGCGAGGCGGGAATCGGGAAAACCCGAACGACGGAAGAGTTTGCGGCGCGCGCACGTGTTAGCGAGGCGACGGTGCTCGTTGGGCGCTGCCGCGAGGGCGAGGGTGCCCCGGCGTTCTGGCCGTGGGTCCAGATCGTGCGCAGCCTCCTGGACCAGAGCGAACTCGCGGTCCGGGAGAACGTACTTCGGCGGTTCGCGCCGGTGCTGGCGCAGATGGTCCCCGATGTTGCGAGCTACTTCCCCGGTCTCGAGCCGCCGCCCCCACTCGATCCAGAGCCGGCGCGCTTTCGCCTCTTCGACACCGTCACGCAGCTGTTGCAGCGAGCCGGATCGGAGCGTGCTCTCGTCATCGTATTCGACGACCTCCACCGAGCGGATCCGGCCTCGCTTCAGCTGCTTGCCTTCGTGTCTCGCGAGCTGCGCGAAGCGAAAGTGCTCTTTCTCGTTACCTACCGCGATGTGGAAGCGCAGCGCGATCCACCTCGCCTGAGTGTCATCGCAGAACTCGCGCGACAGGAGCCGAGCCGGGCGATCCAGCTTCACGGATTTTCGGCGGAAGAGGTGGGGGAATTTCTCACGGTGTCTTCCCGGCATGCCTCGGGTGGAGGCGAACTCGCGCAATCGCTGCACGAGCAGTCGGGTGGGAACCCATTCTTTCTCACGCAGCTCGTCCACCTTCTTGAGGCGGAGGGAACGGGCGCGCGGCCCGAGAAGCTCACAAAGCTATCGACGGATCTTCCAACCGGCGTGCGCGAAGCGGTCAGCAGGCAGCTCGACGGGCTCCCGGCGGCGACTTGTGATGCGCTGCGTGTTGCGGCGGCGGTGGGGCGTGAGTTCTCGGCAATGCCTGTTGCCGAGGTGTTAGGAATGTCAGTTTCAGATTTGATGGCGATGCTCACCCCGGCGCGTGATTCGCGGTTGATCGTTCCTGTCCCCGAGAAGCTCGGACACCATCGGTTTTCGCACGTAATGGTGCGGGATTCCGTCTACGAAAGCATCGAGAGTTCGAAGCGCCTTCGGCTTCACGCGGAGATAGCTGCTGTTCTCGAACGCTTCTATACCGATGATATTAGTCCGCACGCCGCCGAGCTGGCATATCACTATCTGGAGGCTATTCACGAGTGTGGGCCCGAGCCGGGTGTGCGGTACTCAGTCGAGGCGGGAGAGTGGGCCAGTGAGCGCCTCGCGTACGAGGACGCGGCTCGCCACTTCGGCCGTGCATTGAGCGTGCTCGAGGAATCTGGCCCCGGAAACCTCGAACGACGGTGCGAGCTATTGCTTGCGCTTGGCGAAGCCGAGATGCACGCCGGTGAACGTGATCGAGGGAAGCGCGCTCTTCATGCCGCCGCCTTTTACGCGAAGCGCGCGGGGAACGCCGCATTGCTCGCGCAAGCTGCTCTCCGACTAGCACCAGGCCTATTCGCAGTCGAGATTGGAGTTAGGGACAGAGCCTTGGAGAGTCTTCTGGAGGATAGCCTTGCGGCACTGGGCCACGACGCTTCCCCCATGCGAGCGCGAGTCCTCGCGCGGCTAGCAATGGCGCTGGCATGGACCGACGAAGACGAACGTCGCGCAGATCTAGTTCGCGATGCCGTGTCCGTCGCGGAAGTGACTGGTGACCCCGGGGCTCGCGCCCACGCTCTCATGGCGAAGCACGGGTTGTTATGGGCTCCCCAGTGCCTTCAAGAGCGATGCCAGTTGATTGACGAAGTTGGGCCTCTAGCTAGCCACACCGACGACACCGACCTTATCCTCATGCATATGCTTTTCCGGATCACCGCACTCTTCGTCCAGGGGAGAATAGATGCGGCCGATCAGGTGATTGATGAGTATTCAAGCGCCGCCCGTTCTCTTAACCGCCCAGGCTCGTTATGGTATGCGCCTTTGTTCAGAGCAGCGCGCGCACTCATGCGAGGCCGCTTTCTGGAGGCGGAACGTGGCGCTCATGAATTCCTTGCGATCGGACAGCGCGTCCAGGACGTGAACGCAGTCCACAGCTTTGGTGCGCATATTTTCATTCTAAGATTGGCGGAAGGCCGAGCATCAGAGAATTTGGACATGGCTGACAGCTATGTATTGCGCTTCCCGGCGATTCCCGCTTGGAGATGTTCTCGTGCTTACGTATATCTCCACGCGGGACGCCATAAAGAGGCGCGCGCACACTACGACCGCTTCATTGAGCAACGGGATTCTGCGCTTCCAGCGAATGAACTTTGGTCGATATCTGCGTGCATGCTCGCGGAAATGTGTGTTGCGTTTAGGGACGATCGAAATGCCGAATGGATCTACCAACGCCTCCTTCCGGGTGCCGATCAGTACTGCGTTATCGGAATGAGCGTGGCTGTCTATGGCTGCATCGCGCAGAGACTTGGTCTCCTTGCCGCCCAACTTGCATGTTGGGATGAAGCCGAACAACATTTCGAGCGCGGAATTGAATTGGGAGAGCGCTGCAACTCGGCGCCCCTGATCGCTCAGGTTTTATACGACCGCGCGGTAATGATGCGAGTGCGAAACCGCGCAGCCGATCAGGAATTGGTGCGTTCGTTAGTTAGTCGAGCGCTACAGCTTGCAACGCAGCTTGGAATGCCTGGATTGGCGCAAAAGTTGCGTGAAATTGCGTGACATGGGATAGTGTTTTGTTTCCGAAGGTCAAGTTCACGGGCGTACGATGTCGTTCGACTCGTTGCCGCCGACTAAAGTATGGCGGCGCTGTGCGTTAGATTCGGTCGAGTTGCACGAGCTTTCGTATTCCGCCTCGGACATTCCCGACGCCCGCTTCGAAATTATTATCCTCGCGTACGATGGCCTGCAGGCCGTATCGTGGTGCCAAGGTGATATTTAGGACGGGATCAATTCGCTGCCCTGGTTCAAGTTCCAAGCGGAACCGCTTTAACAGCATCGCCAAGACCGTTTTAATCTCAAGTAAGGCGAAGCCGCTCCCTATGCACGCCCGCGAGCCTGCGCTGAAGGCGTTGAATTCAAAGACATCAGGTTGGATTAGCTGCCACCGTGCGGGATCGAAACGATTGGGTTGCTCGTAGCAGGACTCTATGCGATGCGTGTGGAAGATGCTTAGGACGACCTCGGTACCGCGGGGAACCGGGTGCCCCTGCACCTGGGAATCAATGGCCGCGATCCGTGTCGTCCAGGGTGCAGGGGGTGTGAGGCGAAGGGTTTCGCGTACGACCGCGTCGAGTACCTCGAGGCGCTCTAGCTCCGTGAGTGTCGGCGAGTCGTAAGCCAAAGTGGCGCGGACTTCCTCGCACGCGGCCCGGTGCCATTGCGGGTGCTGACTAAGCAAAAAGAGCGCCCAGGTGAGTGCGTTCCCGGTTGTCTCATGGCTGGCGGCATATATGACGCTTGCGTGGCCGACAACTTCGGCATCGGAGAGCTGCCCCTCCTCGTCACGAGCATGAATCAGCTCGGTGAGAACGTCCCGCTGCCAGACGGGCGTCCGGCGGCGTTCCGCGATCACCCTTCGGATCTTTCCGTTGAAGAATTTCACTGCGTTGAGGAAACGGCGATATGGGAGGCCGGGTAGATCCCAAGGTGCAAGCAGCGCCCACGGGGATAGCACTAGCCGGAGGGACTCCGCTCCAGCGCGTACGATGTCCTGATCGGCGTCCATATCGAGGCCGAGCAGCGTTCGCGCGGAGATTCGGACAGTGAGGTCCATCATTTCGCGATGCACGTCGAGCGATTCCCCGGGTTGCCAGCGCCCGAGTACGGTGCGAGTGGCCTTCACCATTTCCTCGTGGTAGCCCTCCACTCGAGAGCGCGTGAAGAACGGAGACATGAGTCTACGGTGGCGGCGATGCTCATCGCCGTTTACCGCGAATAGACCCGTCCCCCATTCGAGGATCGGGCGAGTTCGTTCGGAAATCGGCTCAGTAGGCGTAAGCTGGCCGGTCAATGCAGAACGATGGAATCGTTCGTGATCGAGTTCGATCTCGCGAATTAGTTCCCGGCCCCGCACGAAGACAACGCCTGGGCAGCGAGGATCGCCTGAAAAAACGCGCCCACCGCCTCCTTGAATGAGCGCGACGGGCGCCCCATAACGGTCGAACAGTTCACTCATTCGACCGAGCGGATCGCGCGCGAGGCGGAACTGCGCGAACACCGGATCAAGCCCAGGGATGCGACGAGGTCCCGGAATTGTAGGCAGAGCTTTGCGCAACCGAGGTGCACCTGATTTTGTAGGTAGAAGATACTGGCGAGGATCGGGTGATCTTCGTGCCGAGTGAAGCCCCGTCTGCTACGTGCGGGTGTTTTCCCTTGAGAGGAGCCCCGAGTTAAGCATAGACTGGCCACGCCCAAGAGGTTGACGCTCATGCCGCTGGTTGTTTAAGTGGTGCAACCCCCCGAAAGAAGCAGTTACCTGTGGACGGTGCGCTAGATCCCGTAAGCCCGTCAGCGCTCGCCCGGCTGCATCGGGTGAGCATTCAAGGGCCATTCGAAGTGGCGGCCTTTCTGCGCCTTGTCCATCGACGTGGGAGCCAGCTATCGAGTGGTATCAATCGGCGGAACAGCTCTCGGACCGCGAAGATCGAAGAGGTAGGGGAAACTCAATTCTCTCTGCGCTTCGAGAATCTGGACGAGAAGCACCTCCCTCAGCTTTTCTTGACATTCGAACTAGACGGCCGCCGCTACTTCTTTGCTGCCACGCCAATCGGGCATGAGGCTCGCGGGCTCGTCCGTGCCCTCTTGCCTCATGCGATCTATCAGGCGGAACGACGAGATCTCGAGCGCGGCGGCGAGGACCCGATTGCACTCAGCGAGGGCGTTCGGGTCGAAATTCGCAGCAGCAGTGGGCGGCTTTTCGCTGGCGTCATCGCCGATAGCAGCTACCACGGACTTGGAGTGGCGCTTCCAGCGACCCAGCAGGGGGCTCCGGACGGCCCGGTCACGTTGCGCTTCTTGAGCGGCACACGGGAGGGCGAGCAGGCGCATGGCTTCGTCCGACATCGAAGCAGCATCAAGGAGCGGCAAGGCTGGGTGAAGATTGGCCTCGCGGTGAGCGGCGTGCCGCTCGGCGAGCCAGTTCAATTCGAACAACGAGATCGGATTCTCGCGCTCGATGGCGTCTCGCGTATCACGCATCGAGCGTCCCTCATTCGTGGCATGGTCAAGGCTGCTTCGGTGCGAGCGGTTCGTCGCCTCGGAATCAAGTCTTCAGCAAAGCAAAATCTGCGAGTCGTCGAGTACACCAGCGCCCCAGGTGAGGTGATGCGAGCGATCGTCGATACGTGGGGGGATCCGCTTGGCGCCACCGCGGTCGTCATCCCTCCCGCTTGGGGAAGAACGAAGGAGACTCTTTCGCCCCTCGCGGCAACTATCATTGAAACGTTTCGCGGTTCAGGTCAGCCTGCAACTGTCATTCGATTCGATGGGACGCATCGCCGCGGAGAGTCATACATTCCGCCTGACCTTCGGCACCCGGGAGCCGAGTATCTTCAGTACACGTTTTCTCGAGCCGTTAGAGACATCCACGCAACTCTAGAGTTTTTGCAGGCTTCGCCAGAATTTCGGCCGAGTAAGATCGTCCTTGTGACATTCAGTCTGGCCGCGGTCGAAGGCAGGCGCGCCGTCGCGACCGATCCCACCGGGCTCATTGCAGGGTGGATCAGTGTCGTTGGAATGGTCGACCTGCAATCCGCGTTGAAATCAATATCTGGCGGAATTGATTTCGCCTATGGGCTTAGTCGCGGTGTTCGCTTTGGCCACCACGAGTTGGTGGGCGTGGTTTCGGATATGGATCACACCGGGCTGGACGCGATGAAGCACCGGCTGGTCTTTCTCGAGGATGCGCGGCGCGACATGGCGCAGATCAACGTTCCGATCACGTGGATTCACGGAAGAGACGACGCTTGGATGGACGTCGACCGCGTCCGCCACCTGATGTCATGCGGGGAAACGACGAATCGGCGGGTGATCGAGGTCCCAACTGGGCACCAGCTTCGAACGAGTGCTGAGGCCTTCGGGGTTTTCGGGCTTGTCGCAGCGGAAGTCGGCCGGATGACCCACGGCCATAGCCTCAAGCCTGCGATCCCCAATATTGCGGATCTTGATCAGCGCCTTCAAGCGGAGAGGCGGCGCCTCCCGAAGGCAGCTGTGCACCTCCGCGAGTTCTGGGGTCAGTATCTTCTTGGTCGCAACGCTCGCTTCGGTTTCCAGCTGCTGACCGCCACATCCGCGTATCGGGCCTTCATGCACGAACAGATCACCGCGCTCAACGTAAAGTCGGGGGACCGTGTTCTTGATCTGGGTACAGGTATGGGCGATTTTGCCGTGCAACTCGCAACGGATCATGACTCGGCAGATGTTGATATCGATGCCGTTGACTTCGTTGAGGAGGCGCTTCATCGAGCCGTAGCGCGAGTGGCAGCGTTACGGAACGAGCACCATGTCCGGCTGAATCCAGTTCTTCTCGATTTCGATTTGGGACCTGGCGGATCTCTTCCCCTGAGACCGGGCACCTACGACGCGGTGCTCGCATCCCTCGTCATCAGCTACATCTCCGATCCATCCGCGTTCCTCGTGGGTGCCAGCACAGTGCTGAAGCCGCACGGGAGACTGGTTCTTTCGACGCTTAAGCGCGACGCCGATATTTCCAGGCTTCACGTTGAGGGCCTTGCGGAACTCCGCGCCGGGCGGGCTGGGGAAGCTTTCGGCGCAGAAGCGGCGGAGTCGATCGATGAGTTGGCTCGAGACTTTTTGAACGACGCATCCCGAATCCTGGACTTGGAGGAGGAGGGGACCTTTAGATTCTGGGACCTTGAGGAACTCTCCGAGCTCGCCCGATCCGTCGGCTTTACAGTCGAGCGCGCCTTCTATTCGCTCGGCGATCCCGCGCAGGCGGCCGTGCTGATTGCGCATCGCGACTAGAACAAGCTCAGAATGACGTCCTTACGGCGCCATGCCATGTCGGTTCTCGACGCATGGGTTGACTTTGGTGTCTTTCGCCCAAACGTCATGATTGGCCTCTGGTTGGTGCTGCTCGTTGGCGCGGCGACAGGGTTGTCGCGTGTTCGGATTGAGACATCAGGCGAGAGCATCCTCGACAAAGCGAATCCTGCCTGGGCTACCCACCAGCGAAGCATCGAGTTGTTCGGCAACGATGAGGTAATCGTCGCTGCCGTCGTGAGCCAAGTTCCCTACGACTTGGCTTCGCTTCGACTCGTTCGGGACGCCAGCCACGCCTTGGAATCAGTGCCAGGTGTTCGAAGAGTTGACAGCATCTCGACACTCCCGATTGTCGAGGTCATCGATTCGAGTGAGGTCCGACTGGATCCTGCGCTCGATAGTTCTGGTGTTCTTGATGAAAAAGCTCGAGCCGACGTCAGGCGGCGGGCCTCGGGCAATCGCATGGCCAGCCGGAACGTCGTGTCTGAGGACGGCCGCGTGTTTGCGATCAACATATGGCCTGAGACAGGGATCGAGAGCAGCTACGAGGATCTCATCGAGCGAATTCGGCGCGTGATAGGGTCTCCAGCCGCATTGGTTTCCGGTGTCCCGGTTTTTAGGACGGAGGTGAATCTTCGTACGCGCAACGAACTTGGTGTGTTTGTCCCTGTGACCGTCGCTGTGATGGTACTACTCCTGTTCCTTGCTTTTCGAAGTGCACGCGCGGTCGTGGTTCCACTCGCAGTTAGCGGCGTTTCTGTCCTCCTGCTGGGTGGCTTCATGGGATGGGCGGGAATTCCGCTTTCAGCGCCGACGATGATTCTTCCGCCTGTTCTGCTCGCAGTTGGCTGCGCGTACACAATGCACTTGCTCTCCGAGATTCAGCAAGGGGACGAAGTGCACGGTCTTGCAGAGGCGATTAAGGAGGTATCAAGGCCCATCGTGCTCTCGGGATTCACGACGGTAATTGGGTTTGCGAGCACAGCGATCGTGCCGATCGAGGCGGTGCAGCGCGTTGGGTTATTGGGCTCACTAGGCACGCTTGTCACGTGCGCGGCCACAATTGGGTTGGGGGGCGCAATTGTTTCTCTATGGCGTGGGAAGCAGAGTCCAAACACGTTCTTGGATTCGCTCAGGACGCGAGTGTCACCCTACGTGTTTGAACGAGTCCGGAACAACTGTCTGCGAGTGATTGGGATTTGGGGGCTCGTGTTCGGATTGGGAGTGATTGGAGCGCAGAAGCTGCACGTCGAAAGCGATGTCGTGATCTGGTTTCCGCGCGGGACGGAGGTTCGTGACGCCTACGAAGGCATTAAGGCTCATCTTTCTGGGATTAGCCCCGTGAACATCGTCATAGAAGGCAAGGACGGAACGAGCGTTTCAGCGCCCGAGGTGGTAGCCGCGATCTATGGGTTGGGCGAATTTCTCTCGTCATTACCGGATGTTGGGAAGGTTCTCTCCGTCGCAGATCCCTTGCGCGATTTGCATGCCGGATTCGCAAATGGTGATGGCCAGGTGCTCCCGAGTGACCATGCCTCGATCGAGCAGTATTTGCTGTTGCTCGAAGGAACGGAGCGCCTGGGGGACGTAATCACGAGTGACCGTAGTGCCGGGAATGTCCTGCTTCGCGTCAATGACAATGGATCGCGCAATCTGCTCGAGGTTGCCGAGAGTGCCGAGTCGTGGTGGCGGAAAAATGGCGTTGCGGGATTCAGTGCGCACGCAACAGGGAGCATGTTCGAAATCGCACGGTCAGAGGAAGCGATTGCACTCGGCCAAACGCAGAGTCTCGGACTGGATGTCATCGTAATCGCGCTGATTCTATTGCTCGCGCTCGGGGGATTGCGTTTGGCTGCCCTCGCTTTGATTCCGAACATACTTCCGATTGGTTTGATGTTCGGATTCATGGGGTTTGCGGGTATTTCACTCGATCTTGGCACCGTGTTTGTGAGCAACCTCGCTGTAGGAATTGCGGTCGACGAGACTATTCACCTTGTGACCGCCTTCCGACGCAACAAGGCGCGTGGATCGACCGCTGAGGTTGCCCTGCGCAGCGCCATGGATACCGTTGTGCCGGCCCTACTACTCACAACCGCGGTGATAGCAGCCGGCTTTCTCGTATTGGCACTGTCCGACTTCCGATTCACCAGCAACTTGGGTCTGTTGACCGCCGCCGTGATGGTTCTGTGCGTAGCGTCCAATCTGACGCTTCTACCGGCCCTTTTGCTGCGATTCGAGGCCCGGGCAGGCGGATCGCCCCCCCATGGGTTTGGGCAGACTTAAGCAGGCGCCCGAATCAGTCGATTCGACCGGGGATGGAACCGGCCCGCACGAACGATGACGACGCGTATCGGCAGTATCGGGCTGAGATTAAGCGCGAGGTCATGGGGCCCTCGCTCCGAAATGGTGTCTGGGTCGTAGTCGCCCTCAACGTAGCCTTCATTCCTTTCGACTATCTGAGCTTCCCCGAGAAATTACAGTCGTTTCTCATCGTCCGGCTCGTGACGATCGCGATCCTCATTGCGATTGGGCGGTGGGGCGCTGACCGGTGGCCGCTCGGATCGAGTCTGTGCGGCTGCTTCGCTACAGGTGGAAGCCTCCTGTGG
>JANNIY010000110.1:0-5484 GCA_031405455.1 Deltaproteobacteria bacterium
GGATCGCAACGGCGCTGAGCGTCAGCGCAGGAGCGAACCCTTGCAGCCAGAATGACACCGCGTGTCGACGGATACAAGCGCCTTGGTGTCACTCGATCACAGTCAGCCGTCTAGTCGCTGGTAGCCGCGAGTTCGGATTGAACGAGCTCCCACCAGCGCTTCTGTTGCGTCGGGTTGTGGCCCATCGACGTATCCTCGTCGAACGCAACGCTGCGGGCCAGGATGTCCTGCATGCGTGCCTGGATCTGTTCCACGAGTTGTCGTTGAAATGCTTCTCGGGCGGCGGCCTCCGAGCGTGCCGCCGTCACGCCGAGGCGAGCCTCGATCTCCTGCTTGGAGGCATTCAGACGTCTCGCTTCCAGTTCGAAGAGCGCAAAGTGGATCTGCTCGTGCTCGAGGATGTAGGCCTGGGGCAGACCGATATCCTTCGGGTTCCACCACGAACAGCGGCGATTCATCTGCGCAAAGAATCCGAGGTGCCTCGGAGTCACCCGGTAGACGATCTTGCCGCCATGCGAGCGCCAGGGTTCGATCCATCCCTGGGTATCCGGCGTGGTGATGAGGTAGCCGCAAGTGGCTGCCCCCAGCCTGTCGGCAACCTCCCCGAACTCGGGCGGCGCGTGCTCCGCCTTGAAGTCCGCCCTCTCGAGAGTCCGGTAGGAGATGACGTCGGACAAGTCGACGTTCTCCTGATCGACGACCCTGCCCTTTGGCGCCGCGAATTCGGGAAGCTTGGAATCGGGACGCGTTTGGCCTTTAGGCGTGGAGCAGGCGCTCAGCGCGAGGACTCCGAATGCGAATAAGCAGAGTGCGCGCGCGGCGGGTCGAAGGTTCACGATCAGTCGCCCTCCGGCGCAGACGCTCTGCACGCTTGTGCCCATCGCGGCAAGATCAGTCAGCGTCAGTGGCTTGTTGGGCGGCGCTCATCGCGCAAGGAACTTCAGTTCGATGCGCAACGCGCGCAGCGCGTTGGCGCCCACGTTGGTGACAGTAGCCGGCTCAGAATCGGGCTCGCGCCATTCCACTTTCGGCTCGTCGGTTGGCCCGACAGGAGGCCGGACGTCGCGCACCACCTCCGCCGCCAGGTTTCGGAACACCAACTGGGCTGGTTGGAGCGTAATGAACACGGCTGGCCAGGGATGCACGTGTGCGGGCACGGTAGCGCCGGCCGGAATGGAAACGTCGAGGACGAGGACGAACTCATTCTCGAAGACGGACTTGTGGTACTCAGGCGCTGCCGTCAGAGGGAAGTAATTGGCGAGCTTCTCGGTCGGCTTGCTCGCTCGGCCGATTGCGGCCCCTGCCGCGAGAACGAGGACGACGAAAGCGAGCTTTCTCATACGCGTGGCCCTCCGACGATTGGTGGTCAGCGCTGCCCAACGGATGGGGCTTCAGCTGCAAGCCCTCTTGTTGGGCGGCGATCGTCAAGAAACCGCCCAGAGAGTCTCGTAGTTGATGATCGGCCGCTCGAAGCGCACGCCCTCCCGGGCAAAGTCCTCCGCGAGCGCGAGCATGGGGCCGAGCGTTTGCATTTGCTGTGCATCCGCCAGGGATTGCCAGACGCTGACGTTCACCATGCTGCTCGACTCCCGGTCGATAGCGGCGAAGTAGTGGAGACATCCGGCGAGCTCTCGAATCGCCGGAACCAAGGACTTCTGCGCCGCATCGAGCCGAGCCTTGACGATCTCGTACTTCTCGGGCGCAAACGAACCCCGCGAAACTCTCACGATGGGCATAGAGGCAGCAGTCTTCTGACCGCGAGCGTTCGGCGCCACGCTCGCCGAGAAGAATATCGCGACCAAGCCTTGGACGACTCGACGGCGGCCCACAGAACCAAAAGGCACAGCAGATACCGTCGTACAGACCTCGCTATTCGCTGGCTCACGCCGCCCAACGCCCCGGTTCAGCGGCGACGCGCCAGCGCCGCTGCAACCGGTTGTTAGCTGGCGCGTGCCACGCCATTGATTGAAAAGCAAAGCGCTGTGGCGCATTGCTCAATCCCGCCGCACCGCCGCGCGCATTTTGGCTACTTCGAGCGCGTTCTCATCGCTGGCCGTGAGGCCGCTCTTGCCGAGTTCGATCACAACCTTCTTGAGGTCACCGGTAAACTTGAATGGCATCTTTGCCAGGTAGTCCTCGATCACCGGGGTGCCCATGTCCTCGCCCACGTCCATCGTCTCGTCGAGCGAGAAGCGCAGCGGTACGGTGCGATCGATCTTGCCTTGCGCGACCTGCGTGCCGTCGACCGAGAGCGTGCCCATGGCGCCCTTGCCCATGCCGGGGCCGGCGTACCTGGATTCGAACTTGATGGTGTGCTTGCCAGGGGACAGCTTCGCGTTGGAGGCAACCCGATATTTGTGCTGCGGTTGATTGGAGAACGCGTAGGCAAACTCCGGCTTGCCGTCGAGGACGAGCAATCCCCAGCCGCCGAAGCGTCCGCCTTGCGTGACGAGCACACCTTCGGCCCCGCCTTCTGGTATCTCGACTTCCGCCGTCACGGTGTAGTCCTTGTTTTTCGTGTCGGGCGCCGCGCCTTCCGGAACACGGACGGTCCCCGGATAGTACGTGAACGACGTGCGACCGCGCGTCAAGCTCGGGCGAAGTCGCACATCCGCGCGCTCAGCGAGGGACGAGTCCAGGGGATAAACGTTGTACTTCTGCGCTTCGAGTTCGAAGGCAGCCTGCAGCTCCTTGAGCTTGGCAGGATTCTTCGCCGCGAGATTGCTGGCCTGGGAGAAGTCCTCCGCAACGTGGTAGAGCTCCCACTGGAAGTCGTCCGGGTTGGGTGTCGCTTTGCCAATGGCAGGCGGGGCCCAAGGCAATTTCAGCGGGGAAGTGTTGGCCATCCAGCCATCCTGGTAGATGCCGCGATTGCCCATCAACTCGAAGTACTGCGACTTGTGATGCGTCGGCGCCTTCGCGTCGTCGAAGGTGTACACCATGCTGAAGCCCTCGATCGGCGTTTGCTTCACGCCATTGATCATCGTTGGCTCTTTCACCGCAGCCGCCTCGAGAATCGTCGGCACCACGTCGATCACGGAGCTGAATTGCGAACGCACTTCGCCGGTCCGCTTGATTCGATTGGGCCAGGAAATGACCAGGTCGTTGCGCGTACCGCCGAAGTGGGAGGCAACCTGCTTCGTCCATTGGAACGGCGTGTCCATCGCATGTGCCCAGCCGACCGGGTAGTGGTTGTAGGTCAGCGGACCACCGAGCTCGTCCATGATGGACAAGAGATACGGCAGCGTCTCCTCGACACCGTTGGCAGCCACGCCGACCTCGTTGGCCAGGCCCTGCAAGGTTCCTTCGCCACTCGCGCCGTTGTCGCCCTGGATGTAGACGATCAACGTGTCGTCCATCTCACCGGTCTCTTCGACGGCGGCGATTACGCGGCCAATGTTGTAGTCCACAAATGCCAGCGAGCCGGCATAGACCTCCATCATGTGGGAGTAGAGCTTCTTCTCGTCGGCGCTGCGCGACTCCCAAGACGGAATGGCCTCAGGCCGCGGCGTGAGTTTGGTGCCGGCGGGAACGACGCCCAGCTGGATCTGCCGTGCCAGCGTTTGCTCGCGTAGCGTGTCCCATCCCATGTCGAACTTGCCCTTGAACTTCGCGATCCATTCCTTGGGCGCATGATGCGGCGCATGGGTCAGGCCCGGCGTGTAGTAGGCGAAGAACGGCTTGTCGGGCGCGAGCGAGTTCTGCTGCCGAATCCATGTAATGGCATGATCGGCAAGGTCGGCGTCGAAGTGATAATTCGGATCATTCGGCGCCTCGACCGGGTTGGTGCCGTCGTAAATCGCCGGATGCCATTGGTCGGTGTCGCCACCAATGAAGCCATAGAACCGCTCGAAGCCCAACGCGGTGGGCCAGAGGTCAAACGGTCCCGCCTGGCTCGTCTGCCAGTCGGGAACGTTGTGATTCTTGCCGAACCACGCCGTGTTGTAGCCGTTCTGCTTGAGGATTTCGCCAAGCGATCCAGAACTCTTCGGCATCAATGAGTTGTAGCCGGGATACCCCGTGCCCATTTCCGTGATGACGCCCGTGGCGTTGGTGTGATGGTTCCGTCCAGTGAGGAGTGCCGCCCGCGTGGGCGAACATAGTGCCGTCGTATGGAAGGTGTTGTATCGCAGACCCGCTTTGGCGAGTTTGTCGAGCGTCGGCGTGGGAATCGCACCACCGAAGGTAGACGATGCTGCGAACCCGACATCATCGGTCATGATCAGAAGAACATTCGGCGCGCCTTTGGCTGCCGCAAATGGCTTGGGGAAGTCGGGCGTGGATTCCGCGGCCGTGCGGGAGATCTTGCCGTTGAACGGTTGGTCCGGTCTGGGCAGGACTTCTTGGGCCCAGCTTGACGCCGCCGGCCCAAAGGCCAGCGCGCCAGCAGTCACGGCGGCGAGGATGTTTAGTCTGCGTGTCGTCTTCACCGGTATCTCCATTTTGTTTGCGCGCGATACTTCATGGCAAGCTAACGTCGTATTGAGCGGCCGCGCGCTGAGCTCAACAGCGCGCTGCGGGCGCATAATGAAATGACGCGCTCGCGGCGCGCCAACCACCGTTGTTTGACGGCCCGATCCAATACGGTGTCATACGGTCCGCGCAACGTTACTTCTTCTTCAGCGCGATTACGTTCGATCCGGTTCCGCCCTTAACGCCACTTGCAACTTTGCGAATGAGCCCGGGCGCCACGTTCCACCGCTGACCATCGTCGGTAATAACCGAAACCGTCTTGCGATTGTACCGCGTCAACATCCCCGTCACCTCGCCACGACCAGACGGCTGAAACCAGACGCGGTCTCCGATCTTATACTCCAGCATTTCCGCGTGCGCGTGCATCTGCGATAGAAACCGCAACCGCTCCACGATGCGATTGTTCAGATCGACAAGCTCGGCTTCCGTCAGGTTATCGATATCGATAGGCACTTGGCTCCTCCGCTAAACATCCTGAACGCAAACTCGTTGCCGCATGACGGATCGGGCTTCAGCTGCAAAGAACAGCGCTGACCGCCAACGCTGGGAAACAGCTGCTCGACGCCGGAATGCTAATAGTATTAGCCAGCGTCCCACCATCCCCAAACGAGGCGTGGACGCGCAGTCATTCTACAGCGGGCGGTGGTGGGCGTGGGCTGGAAAATACTCGTGCGGGCACGCAGTTGGGAAGTGCGAGGTCGGAAGGGGCGCGGGATTGGGCTGCAGGACTCTGCAGCCTAATGTGCTTTCCATCGAACGTTGCTGCGGATGCGGTTGCAGTGGGCCTAGCGGCTTCCGGCGCCAGGATATCCGCCGCCACCGAACTGTGCGTCGAGCGCTTCGTAGTCGATCGCGAAGCCCTTGCGCGGGAGCGCGGCGATGAACTCGAGCGACTTCGGCTTCTTGTATGAAGCGATCCGTTCGCGGCAATGCTCGATCAGTTCTTCCGCGCTCGCGCTCTGGCCGGGCTTGAGGACGACGATGGCCTTCACGTTCTGCGTCCACTTCGGA
>JANNIY010000111.1:0-59219 GCA_031405455.1 Deltaproteobacteria bacterium
GCTCGCTGAAATCCGCGTGCTGAAGGCGGATGGCAGCGGCGCGAGCCCGGCGGGGCCCGCAAAGGCCGCTCGCTAGAGAACCCAGGGCACGAGCAGGGCGCACAAACCGGCGGCGAGCAGCGCGCCGGCGATGTCGAGCAGTGCTCCAGTCCTCGCCATCCGTGGCACCGTGATGTAGCCGCTCGCGAACACGATCGCGTTGGGCGGAGTGCCCGCGGGCAGCGCGAAATCACAGGAAGCCGCGACCGTGGCCGTGAACAGCGCCGTGGTCTTGATCTCGGGCGCGACGCTGCTCTCCAGCACCAGCAGCATCACGGCGATGGTGGCTACGTTCGAGGCCACCGCCGAGAGCGCCACGGTCGCGAGGCTCGCGAGCAGCAGCTGGGCCCACGCGGGGGACTCGCGCAGCGCCGACAGCTGGCCTGCGAGCCAAGCCGAGAGCCCGCTCGCCTCGATCGCCGACGCCATCGCGAGGCTTCCGCCGAGCAGCACCAGCGATCCGAAGTGCAGGTGGCGCAGCGAGCGGGGCTCGAGCACCTGCCGGCCGCCAACGCGCAGCAGCATCAGCGCACAGGCTGCGGCCATCGCGATCCCCGCTTCGACGCGCGCGCTGCTGAGCGCCACGAAGCCGACGCGCGGTGTCAGCCAGATCGTGAGCGGGCGGCTCGCGATCCAGAGGCCCGCGGCGCACAGGAAGACCGCGAGCACCAGCCATTCCGCGCGCTGCATGCGCCCCAGATGCGCGATCTCCGTGCGCAGCACGTCGCGACCCGCCGCGGCATCGGGAGCGTCGCGCCGGCCGGTTCGCCAGAGGACGAACCAGACGAGGGGCAGGAACAGCACGACGAACGGCAACCCGATCGCCATGTACTCCAGGAAGGAGATCTCGACGCCGCGCTGCGCCATGAAGCTCGCGAACTGCGCGTTGGGAGCGGTCCCGATCTTCGTGCCGATGCCGCCGACGTTCGCGGCGTAGGCGACCGCCAGCATGAGCGAGGCGCCATAGTGCTCGAGGCGGCGGCCGCCGGCGTGCGTCTCGAGCTGGGCGATCACCGAGAGGCCGATCGGCAGCATCATCGTCGCGGTCGCCGTGTTCGAGATCCAGAGCGAGATGAAGGCGGTGGCGGCGAGGAAACCGAATAACAGCCGGCGCGGATCGGTCCCGATCACGCGCATGATCGCGAGCGCGATGCGGCGATGCAGGTTCCATTGCTGCATCGCCGCGGCGATGCACATGCCGCCGAGAAACAGGAAGATGTAGGCGTCGAAGTACGGCAGCACCGCGCGCTGCGCGTTCGCGAGCCCATCGCTCGCAAACACGTCGCTGAACGGGAAGACCACGAGCGGCACGCAGGCCGTCCAGTGGATGGGCAGGGCCTCGCAGAGCCACCAGATCGCCATCAGCGCGGTCACGGCCGCGGCCAGCGCCGGGCGCGAGCCGAGGCCGGGCAGGTGGTGCAGCGGACCGTCGAGCCCGAGCAGTCCGGCGAAGGCGGCGAGCCCGGCGGCGAGCGCCGAGAGCCGAAAGCCGTCGAGCCGAGGGCGAATCACACCCTCCAGCGCATCAGCAGCGCGGGCAGCAGGATCAGGTCGGTGACGAGGCAGAGCAGCATCGTCCCGGCGGAGAGCAATCCGAACTCGCGCAGCGTGGCGAAGCCCGACAGCGCGATGATCGAGTAACCGACTACGAGCATGGCGCAGGTGGTGACGATCGCCGTCCCGACGCTCTGGCTCGCGTGCCGCGAGGCTTCGTCGGGATCGCGGCCCGCCATCCGTTCTGCCCGGTAGCGGACGATGTAGTGCACGGTGTCGTCGATCGCGATGCCCAGTGCCACGCTGCCGATCAGGCTGGTGGGGAGCGAGAGCGGCGCGATGCCCGCTCCGAGCAGGCCGAAGAAGAGCAGCACGGGGACGACGTTCGGGATCATGGCGATCACGGCGAGCGGGAGCGAGCGCAGGCCGGCGAGAATCAGCAGGAAGATCGAGCCTGCCGCGAGGCAGACGGCCTGCATCTGGCCGCTCGCGATGCCGTCGGCGCTCCTCGCGAGCAGGATGGCGTTGCCCGTGACGGTGGCCGTGAGCGATGCGGGCAGCCCGACGTCGGCGACGCTGCGCTCGAGGGACGCGGCCAGCGCGCGCACCGCCTCGGAGCCCACGGTCCCCGTGCGAACGATCAGGTTCGCGCGCGCGTGGTCCGTGGTGAGAAGGCGCTGCGCATCGCCCTTGGGGACGAGCTGGAGCAGCTCCGCGACGCCAGCGCGTGTCTCCGGAATGCGTTCCTGCGCCGGGTCACCTGCCTCGACTGCGCGGTTGAGCGTGCGCACGACTTCGACGATCGAGGTCGCGTGCGTCACGCCGGGGAGCTTCTCGACGCTGCGCTCGAGGCGCTCCAACGCGCGCAACGACTCCGGCTCGCGCATGGCCCCGGCGGAATCGCCCCCGATCACCACGTAGATCGGCACCGCGCCAGCGAGCAGGCGATTGACGGCTTCGAAATCGCGCCGCACCTTCGAGCGCTCGTCGAAGAAGGACAGGTAATCCGTATCGACCCGCATGCGCGGCACGACGCAGGCCGCGAGCACGGAGAGCACGACCCAGACCGCGATCACGCTGCGGCTGTAACGCGCCGAGGAATGGTTGAATCCGCGCAGCACGGCTCCGAAGACGCCCTGGATGCGTGCGCTCACCCGTCGACCGAATCCGGGTCGGGCCGACCACACCGGAAGCGGCAGCAGGGCGAGCGCCGCGGGAACGGCGGTGATCGAGAGCAGCGTGACGCACGCGACGCCGAGCACCGAGAACGCGCCGAGCTCGTAGACGGCGGGTACGTCGGTCATGAGCAGCGCTCCGAAGCCGATCACGGTCGTGAGCCCGGAGATCAGCACGGGGGTCGTGATGTGCTCGAGACAACGCAGCGCGGCGGCGGGTGAGTCCGCCACGGAGTGCGACTCCTCCTCGTAGCGAGTGATCACGTGCACGCCGTAGACGCTGCCGATCGCAATCAGATTGGGTGCGAGGATCACGGTCAAGATCGTGAGCGGCCGCCCGAGCAGCGCGATCGAGCCGAACGTCCACAGCGTTGCGATCAGGACGGAGCCCAGCGGCAGCACGACGCCCCGCCACGAGCCGAGACAGAAGCTGAGGACCGCCGCGATTCCGGCCACCGCGAGCGGCATCAGCAGAGCCAGATCGCGCAGCATCAGGTGATAGACCCGCGACTTCACGTGGGGGCGCCCGGCCACGTGGAAGCGCCGGCCGGGCTGCGTCTCCTCGTCGAGCACGCGCTGGATGCGCCCGTCGAGATCGGCGGCGATGAAAGCGCGGTCGCTCATCTTGCGAAACGAAACGTTGAGCGCGGCCGTGCGGCCGTCCTCGGAGACGAGCGTGCGCCGAAAAAGGGAATCGCCGACAGCGCGCGTGCGCAGCGCGGCGAGCGCAGCGGGATCGGAGGGGATCTCCTCGATCAGCGGCCGGATCTCGATCCATTCGTCGGCCGGCACCCAGCGGAAGGAAGTCACCCGCGCGAGGCTCTTCACGTCGCGCACTTCCGAGAACTTCGCGATGCGATCGCTCACGCGCCGGAGCGCCGTGAGGTTCTCCAGCGTGAAGACGTCCGCAGTCTCCATGGCGATCACGTAGACCTCGTCGTCGCCGAAATCGCGGACGGCCGCGCGGTAGTCGTCCTTCGCGGGGTCGCTCGCCGGCAGCATCGGCTCGGTCGAAGGGTCGATCGCGAGCCGCAGACCGGGCGGATCGAGACGCACGAGCGCGACGAGAGACGCGGCGCTCACGAACGCGACGAGGACGAGCACGCTGCCGGCGTGCTCCACCACCGAGCGCGGCCGCCACGCGGCGAACACGAGTCCGGCGACGAGCAACGCACCCGCGCTGAGCGCGAATACCTGGGGCGGCGAGAGGATCACGCGCGTCGGCTCCGGCCGTGGTTCTCCAGGCCTGCCTGCCTGGGGTCGCGGGATTCTAGGGGCTGGAGCGGCGGATGCCTCGTAGCGCGCGCGCCGGCTGGCGCGTCCCGCGCGGCGGCGCGAGGGCTGCTACTGTCCGCCACGCGCGCATCCCCCCGCGTGAGCCCATCCGGCGCCTGCCGGTTGCTTCGAAAGGGGGGAAGCCGATGCCCAGTCGGTTGCTGCAGCGCAAGCCGCTCGAACGATTCCTGGCGGAGTCCGAAGGTCGGGCGGGCACGCGCTCGCTCAAGCGCGTACTTGGCCCCCTCGATCTCACGTTGCTCGGGATCGGCGCCATCATCGGCACCGGGATCTTCGTGCTGACGGGAGTCGCCGCCGTCGACCACGCCGGCCCCGGCGTGATCGCTTCCTTCGCGGTTGCGGGTGTCGTGTGCGCGGCGGCGGGGCTTTGTTACGCGGAGTTCGCGACGCTCCTCCCGATCAGCGGCAGCGCCTATAGCTATGCCTACGCCACGCTCGGTGAGCTGCTGGCCTGGATCATCGGTTGGGACCTCGTGCTCGAGTATGCGCTCGCGTCGAGCGCGGTGGCGGTGGGTTGGTCCGGGTATCTCGCGAACCTGCTGGCCCGTGTGGGGATCGAGATCCCGCCCGCACTGGCCGCAGCGCCCGGCAGCGCCGAAGGCGCGATCCTGAATCTGCCGGCAGTGGTGATCCTGGCTCTGGTCACGCTCCTGCTCGTGGTCGGCATCCGCGAGAGCGCGCGCGTGAATGGGGTGATCGTCGCCATCAAGGTCCTGGTGGTGGGCTTCGTGATCGTCACCGGGGTCGGCCACGTCCAGCCCGAGAATTGGCAGCCCTTCGCGCCGTTCGGCTGGAACGGCATCATGGCGGGGGCGGCCACGGTCTTCTTCGCCTACATCGGCTTCGACGCGGTCACCACCGCGGCGGAAGAAGCTCGCCTTCCGGAACGCGACATGTCCATCGGCATCCTGGCTTCGCTCGGCATTTGCACTGTGCTCTATCTGATGGTTGCGGCAGTGGTGACGGGCATGTCGCCGCTCGCTGAAATCGATCGCGCCGCTCCGGTCGCCGTGGCCTTCAGCCGCATCGGGCTCGATTTCGCGGCGGGGCTCATCTCGATCGGAGCGCTCGCGGGACTCAGCAGCGTGCTCGTGGTGATGCTGTTCGGACAGTCGCGCGTCTTCTTCGCAATGTCGCGGGATGGCCTGCTGCCGCCGTTCTTCAGTCGCGTGCATCCGCGCTTCCAGACGCCGCACCTGTCCACGATCGGAGTCGGAATCGGGGTCGCGACCATGGCGGCCCTGGTGCCGCTGAAGGATCTGGTCGAGCTCGTGAACATCGGCACGCTGTTCGCGTTCCTGATCGTCGCAGCCGGTGTGATCGTGTTGCGGTACACGCAACCGGAGCTGCGGCGTCCCTTCCGCTGTCCGTGGGTTCCGGCCGTGCCGCTGTTCGCGATCGGCGGCTGTCTCTACCTGATGGCGAGCCTGCCGTGGGTGACCTGGGAGCGCTTCGGGATCTGGCTGGTGATCGGTCTCGTGGTCTACTTCCTCTACAGTCGGCACCACAGCCGGATGGCCGAGCCCGCCGAAGGCTAGGGGCGCTTCGAGCCGGCTCAGGTGACGCTCTTGCCCCGCGCCATCAGGACCTTGCCGGAGCGCACCAGGTCGGTGAGTTCGAACGGACGCAAAAGCTCGATGAAGGCGTCGAGCTTCTCGCTCGAGCCGTGCACCTGCAACATCAGCGAATCACTGCCGTAGTCGACGACGCGGGCCATGTAGTGTTCGGCGATCTGGAGAATCTGCGTGCGCTGGTCGAGCGCGCAATCGAGCTTCACGAGCGCAATTTCGACCTCGTACGAAGAATCGCCCGTGTGGTCGATCGCGTGAACCACGTCGACCAGCTTTTGAAGCTGCTTGATGATCTGCTCGAGATCCTCCGGGGCGCCCGAACAGGTGATCGTCATGCGCGAGAAGCGACCCTCGGCAGCCGGGCTCACGACGAGGCTCTCGATGTTGAACCCGCGCCGCGAGAACACCAGGGAGACGCGCACGAGCACGCCCGGCTTGTTGTTCACGAACAGCGAGATCGTGTGAAAGGCGGCGGCGGGAACCGTGAGCGTGGCTGCGGCTGCGCTCATGCTCTGGCTCAGGTGCTTCCGGTCGGCTTCTCGAGCCGACGCTTGGGCTTCTCGATCAACATCTCGCTCAGCGCGGCGCCGGCGGGGATCATCGGGAACACGTTGTCTTCCTTCACCACTTCCGCCACCACGATGCAAGGCCCCGCATCGTAGGCGTGCGCCTGGGCGAGGATGCGATCCACATCGGCGGGCCGCCGGATGCGCAACGCCTTCACGCCATAGGCCTGTGCCAGCTTCACGAAGTCCGGGTTGCCCTCGAGATCCGCCCCGGAGACGCGGTTGTCGTAGAACATCTCCTGCCACTGCCGGATCATGCCCAGGAAGTTGTTGTTGATGATCAGGCACTTCACCGGCAGCTTGTGGATCTGTGCGGTCGCGAGCTCGCTGCAGGTCATCTGGAAGCCGCCGTCGCCCACGATCGCCCAGACTTTCTTGCCGGGATTCCCGAATTGCGCCCCGATCGCGGCGGGCCAGCCGAAGCCCATCGTCCCGGCGCCGCCGCTCGAGAGCCAGTGTCGATTGCTGCGCGCGCGGCAGAACTGCGCGGCCCACATCTGGTGCTGGCCGACGTCGGTGGTGAGGATGGCGTCGCCCTGGGTGAGCGCATCCAGACGGTCGAGCACGTGTTGAGCGCGCAAGCCCCCCTGCTTCGGATACTTGAGCGGGTACATCCGGCGCCAGCGGTTGCACTCCTTGAGCCATTCTGCGGTGTCGGCCATCTCGACGAGCGGAATCAGATCCTCGATCACGAGCCGCGCATCGCCGTGGATCGTCACATCGGGCTGGATGATCTTGTTGAACTCGGCCGCGTCGATGTCGATGTGGATCTTGACGGCGTTGCGGCAGAAGTCGGAGACGCGGCCCGTGATGCGGTCGTCCCAGCGCGCGCCGATTGCCATGATCAGATCGCAGGCGACCACGGCTTTGTTCGCGTAGGCCGTCCCGTGCATGCCCAGCATGCCGAGATGCAGCGGGTGCGTCTCGTCGACCGCGCCCTTGCCGAGCAGGGTGTTCACCAGCGGGGCGCGCAGCTTCTCGGCGAGCGCGGTGATGGCCTTGCCGGCGCCGGAAATCACGGCGCCTTGACCGACGTAGAGCAACGGGCGGCGCGCCTCGCGCAACAGGCGCGCGGCTTCGGCGATGCAACGCGGGTCGCCGCGACCCGCCACCGTGTAGCCGGGCAGATCCACTTCGTCGGTGAACGGGGCAGGGCAGGGCCCCTGGCCGATATCCTTCGGCAAATCGATCAGCACCGGGCCCGGGCGTCCCGTCGTCGCCACGTGGAAGGCCTCCCGCACGATGCGCGGGAGGTCGGCTGCGCTCTTCACGAGATAGGAGTGCTTCACGACGGGATACGTGATGCCCGTGACGTCGGCTTCCTGGAAGGCGTCCTTGCCGAGCGCCGGCAGGATCTGCTGGCCGCAGATCACGATCAACGGCGACGAATCCATCAGCGCCGTGAGCAGGCCCGTGACGGTGTTGGTCGCGCCCGGCCCCGAGGTCACCAGCGCGACCCCCGGACGCCCCGTCGAGCGCGCATAGCCGTCGGCCATGTGCGTCGCACCCTGCTCGTGGCGCGTCAGGATCAGCTGGATCGATGAGTCGACGAGCGCGTCGAAGATCGGCATCGCGGCGCCGCCGGAAAGCCCGAAAATGTATTTCACGCCCTCGCGTTCGAGGCACTGGACGAGCTTCTCGCCGCCGGACGTCACGCGAGCGGCCTGGCCATCCTTTGTCGGCTCCGGGTCCGCCATTGACTCCACTCCAGGGCCGGGCCCGAGGCCCGGCGTTCAGGGGAGCTAGTCTACCCGGATCGGAATCCCCTGCCAGCCAAAAGAGAGGAAAAATCAGGCAAATCTCACAAACTGTTGATTTGTGTTCCTCGAACAGGTGGATAAAACATCAAAAAATGACCTTGAATGAATCAGAGGCATGAAAGTACGAGGATATTCTCTATAACAGCGATGCCATTGGCGAAAAATCGGGTACGAAGATGGCCATCGTTTCCATGTCGTCCCTCGGGGGGTATGCCCGGCGGAGCTCCAGAACGCTGCGTCGTCGGATGCCCCATCGGCTATGCTGCGCCCGCCATCCACCCGCCGGGCGTTTGCGGTCGACCGAGATATCCGCGTAAGCCCGATCCCACCCCCCTGGGCGAAGTCCGATGAGTGTTCTCCGCTACTTCTTGAAGACCTATCCGTGGCACACCGGGGTGATGCTCGGGTGCCTGCTGCTCGCCGCGGCGGCCGAAGGCGTGGGGCTCTCCACCCTGGTTCCCGTGCTCGGGCTCGCGTTTCAGCAGTCGGGCGCGGAGCCCGGTCCGCCGTCCGGCTACGAGGCGACGGTGATCGGGATCCTTCACCGGGTGGGGATCGAGCCGACGCTCGGGCCCCTGTTCATCGTGGTGGCCACCGCCTTGTGGGTGAAGGGCGGGTTGATGCTGCTCTCGAAGCGGCAGGTGGGTTACACGGTCGCCTGGGCCGCCACGGACCTGCGCTTGAATCTCCTGCGCGCATTGCTGGCTTCGCGCTGGCCGTACTACACGCGCCAGCCCGTGGGCGCGATCTCGACGGCGATGTCGAGCGAAGCGGATCGGGCCTCGATCGCCTTCCACCACCTCGCGCAGATTGCGTCGTTCGTCGTGCAGACGACCCTGTATGCGACGCTCGCGCTGGCCGTCTCGTGGCAGGCAACCTTGTTCGCCGCGCTCGCCGGCGCCGGAACGGTGCTTCTGCTCAGCACGCTCGTGCGGATCTCGGGCGAGGCGGGGCGCCGCCAGACGCAGTCGCTCCGCTCGTTGCTCACGCGGCTCACCGACGTGCTCCAGGGTGTGAAGCTCCTCAAGGCGATGGGCCGCGAACGGCTGGTGGCGCCGATTCTCGAACTGGACACCCGGCGGCTGCACAAGGCCCTGCGCAAGCGCATCTTCGCCGAGGAGGCGGTGCTCGCGCTGCAGGAACCGATCGTGGGAACGCTGCTCCTGATCGGCCTCGTCCTGTGGCTCAAGCACACGGCCGTGCCGATCCAAAGCGCCTTCGTGCTGCTGTTCCTGTGCTTCAAGACCCTCGACAACCTGAACAAGGCCCAACGCAAGGCCCAGACGCTGATCGCCGAGGAGAGCGCGCTGGCATCGCTCGTCGAGCGCATCGAGCAGGCGGGGGCGGAGCGCGAGACCTCGACGGGTGTCGGCATTCCGACGCTCGCTCGCGGTGTATCGCTCGATGCTGTCTGCGTCAACCGCGGCGGCCAGGTGGTCATGGAGAACGCCTCGCTCGAGGTCGCGGCGACGGGAATCACCGCGATCCTGGGTCCGTCGGGAGCGGGCAAGACGACGATCGTGGATCTGCTCACGGGGCTCGTGCGTCCCGACACCGGAATGGTGAAGGTGGATGGCGTTCCCCTCGACGAGCTCGATCTCGAACGCTGGCGTGGCATGATCGGCTACGTACCGCAGGAGCTTTTTCTGCTGCACGACAGCGTGCGGATCAACGTGAGCCTCGGGGATCCGGAGCTGTCCGAAGCCGACGTGGTGTCGGCGCTGCGCGACGCCGGGGCGCTCGATTTCGTCAACGCCTTGCCGGAAGGCCTGGATGCCTCGGTGGGCGAGCGCGGGATGCTCCTTTCGGGGGGGCAGCGCCAGCGCATCGCGATCGCTCGCGCGATCGTGCACAAGCCGCAGCTGCTCGTGCTCGACGAGGCGACGGCGGCCCTCGACGCCGTTCACGAAACCGCGATCTGGCAGACGGTGGTGCGGCTCGCGAGGAACACCGCGGTGGTCGCCATCTCGCACCAGCCGGCGCTGGTGCAGTTCGCAGACCGCGTCTACCGAATCCAGGACGGCAAGGTGGAGCGCGAGAGCTAGAGCGCGCGGATCAGGCGCTCGAGATCTGCCGGCGTGTTGTAGAAGTGCGGTGAGGCGCGCACGCAGCCGCGACGCTCCACGACGAAGACCCCCGCCGCTCGCAGCCGTGCAGCCGTGCGCGCGGGTTCCTCGTCGGGCAGGCGGAAGGCGACGATCCCGGAAGCCTGCCCGGCCGCACGCGGGCTCGCGATCTCGGCGCCGCGCGCCGCGAGCGCCGCGCAGAGCATCTCGCTGAGTTCGAGCACGCGTTTGCCGATGGCCTCCACGTCGAGTTCGAGCAGCAGATCGATCGCGGCGCCGAGCGCGAAGATGCCGGGCGTGTTGGGCGTCCCCTCCTCGAAGCGTCCGGCCCCGGGTTGCAGATCGAAGTGGTAGCGGTCGAAATCCAGATTGTCCGTGACGCTGCGCCAGCCGACCACGCGCGGTGTCAGCCCCTCGATCAACGCCCGGCGGCAGAAAAAAATCCCGCAGCCTTCGACCGATAGCAGCCACTTGTGTCCGTCGGCCGCCAGGAAATCGACGTGGCACTGCGAAACGTCGAGCGGGAGGCAGCCGAGGCTCTGGATGGCATCGACACAGAAGAGCACGCCCCGCTCCCGGCACATCCGTCCGAGCGTCGGCAAATCGTTGCGCGCACCGCTGCCGAACTCCACGGAAGAGAGCGCGAGCAGGCGCGTGCGCGGGTGCTCGAGGGCCTCTTCGACGCTCTCGATCGGCAAGGCGCCGTCACGGCCGCGCAGCATCACGGTCTCGACGCCGCGTGAGCGCAGGCTCCACCACGCGTACACGTTCGACGGGTACTCGAGATCGCAGACGACGACGCGATCGCCGCGTTGCCAGTCGAGGCCGGCAGCGACCAGGCCGAGGCCCTCGCTGGTGTTCTTCACGAAGGCGATTTCGTCGCGACCCGCACCGATCAACTGGGCGGCGCGTCCGCGCACGCGTTCGATTTCCGCGTCATAGCTGCGCGCGTAGTCGAGCGCGCCCTTGTGGGTCGCTTCGCTCGCGTAGCGGGAGAGCGCCTCGGCGACGCGCGTCGATATCGGCGCCACGCCCGCGTGGTTCAGATACGCGAGCGTCTGCGTCACGGGAAAGAAGCTGCGCGTGCGTTCCCACTTCATCGCGAGATGGGCCGCAGCGCCGGACGCAGGCACAGGAGTGCGCCGCCGAGAGCGTAGGCGAGCGCGATGTTGCGCGACCCCGCCTGCAGGGCCAGCGCGACGCCGACCCCCCCGACGCTGGCCGCGAGCAGCAAGCTCGCCAGCGCAAAGCCGATGCGGGCGCGCGAGCGCATTGCGATCGCGGCGTGTCGCGCGAAGACCGAGCCCAGGCCGAGCGCAATCGCTGCGATCGGAAAGACGTTCGGTGGGGCCGGGGCCGCGCCCTGGGCCCCCGTCGTCGCGATCACGATCGCGCTCACGGCCAGGCTTGCGAGCACGCCCAGGCGCACGCGACGCAGCGCGGTAGCGAGATCCGAAGCACGGGCGGGTTCCTGATTCACGGCGTGGCGGCTCCCGTCGAGATTAGCGTGGCGCCGCCCGGGTGGGCGGTTGCGCAGCCACCGGCGGCCCTGCGGCGCGGAACAGTACGTAGCCCGTGTCGCGTTCGATCGCCTCGAAATGCGCGTGGCGTGAAAGGCTGGCGAAGCGGGCGTCGCTCGTGAGCGCGAGCCGCGGTGGCGGCCCGCTCAGGCGGGCATGCAGGTCGTCGGGGCGCTGGGGGCTCGCATACTCGCTGGCGCGACCCCCGTAGAAGACGGTGCTCGGCTTGCGCCGCAAGCCGACGAGCAGGAGCCGCTCCCCGCTGGTGTCGCGCGCTGTCGCGTGGCTGGCGAGGTCGCGCAACGGGCGCAGAAAATGATCGTCCCAACGCGGCATCACCCCCCAGGCGAGGCAGGCCCAAACGACGAGCATCCCCACGCCCAACCGGCGCGCGAGCGCGTAGGGCGCGCGCCGGCTGGCCGCCACCGCCAGCGCACAAGCGAGCAACGCGAGCGCCGCCGCGGGCAGGGCGGGACCGAGATCGAGCGGGTAGGCGAGCTCCGGAGCCTTGTGCGCGTGCGCGCCCAGCCACGCAGGCAGCGCCGCGGCGATCGCCTGCGTCGATGCGAGGCCCAGCGCCAGCACCAGCACCAGCAGCAGGACGAGTGTCGCAACGACGCTCGCACTCAGCGCTCTCCCTTGCAGCGGTGCGCGATCGTTGCCGAGGCGATCGGCGATCAGCAGCGCGAGTCCCGGCAGCGCGGGCAGCGCGTAGTGCGGCAGCTTCGTGGCCGCGGCGGTGAAGAACACGAGTGTGACGCCAGAGAGCAGCGCGAGCAGCCGCAGCCAACGTGCGCGTTCGCTCGCGGCGTCGAAACGACGGGCGAGCGCCACGGGCAGGAAGGCGCTCCACGGCGCAAGCATCAGCGCCAGCACGGGCAGGTAATAGAGAAACGGGCCGCGGTGGCCTTCCTTCGCGCTCGCGAAGCGGGCCAGATGGTGCTCGAGGAAGAGCTCCGTCATGAAGCCGAAGCCGTCGGCGCGCGTCGCGCCGAGCAGCAGATACCAGGAGAGCCCGAACCCGAGCAGGGCCGCCGCGCCCGGCAGGCACCACGCGGGCCGGAGGACCAGCGAGAGCCGCCGCAGCGAAGCGAGGTAGAGCAGCAACGCCGCGAATGGCAGCAGCACGCCGATGGCGCCCTTGGCGAGCATGGCGATGCCTGCGCTGGCACAGCCGCCGGCGAACCAGAGGCTTCCGCCGTCCCGCGCGTGATTCGCGGCCTCGACCGCGCGCTGGAAGCAGCCGATCGCCAACACCAGGAACAACAGCAGCCAGATGTCGGTGAGGGCGACACGCGCGAGCGACACGAACGCGAGCGAGCTGCCGAGCACGAGCGTACCCAGCCACGCGACGCGCTCCCCGAGCGGCCGCCGCGAGAATCCATGGAGGACCGCCAGGGTCGTGAGTGCCGCCAGCGCATTGCCCAGCCTTGCGCCGAAGGCGCCGACACCAAAACCCTGGTAGCCGAGGATCTGGCTCCAGTACAGAAGCGGCGGCTTCTCGAAGAAAGGCTCGCCATTCAGGGAAGGGGCGAGCCAATCCGCGCGCAACAGCATCTCGTGGGCCGCCTGGGCGTAGGCCGCCTCGTCATAGTCGATCAGGCCCACCGCTGCGAGGCGCAGGCAGAAGAGCGCGCCGAAGGCTGCAAACAACAAGGCTGTCTTCATCGCTCGTCCGGGCTGCGGGCGAGTCGCAGTACCTCCTCGGCGATCCTGAGGCTCGTCGGGCCGCCGGCCAGGCGCGCTGCCACTTGCGCGCAGGCTTCGCGCAGATCCGCGAGCGCGGATTCATCGCGCAGCAGTGCGTCGACCCGCGCAGCGAGCGGCTCCGGCGCGGCTTCGACCTGGATCAGCTCCGGAATCCGGCATCGCTCCCCCCCGAGCACGATGTTCGGAAGTCCGATGCGGTCGATGCGGATCAGCCGGCGCGCGAGAAACAGATTGAGCCAGTTGCCGCGGTAGACGATCACCATCGGCAGCCCCGCGAACGCGGCCTCGAGGGTCGCCGTTCCCGAGCACACGATTCCGAAATCCGCGGCGGCAAAAAGCTCGAAGATCTCGCCGCGTGTGGTCACGATCTCGATTCCGGCCGCCTGCGCAGCGCGCCGGATCGTCTCGGCATCGACGCCCGGGGCGAGCGGCACGGCGAATTGCCAGCCGGGATGCGTGTGCGCGAGTCGCGCCGCGGCGCCGAACAGCGCCGGCACGAGGTGGAAGATCTCGTTCGAGCGCGACCCCGGTGCGAGCACGAGGGTGCGGCGCGCGGGGTCGAGGCCGAAGTGACGAAGCGCGGCTTCGCGCGAGGAGAAGCGCCGCGCGAGACCCTCGAGCAATGGATGACCGTGAAAGGCGACGGGGACCCCGGCGCGCTCGTAGCAGGGCGCCTCGAACGGAAACGCCACGATCATCTTGCTGACGCGTCCGGCCAGCTTGTCGATGCGTCCCGGACGCCAGGCCCAGAACTGCGGGCTGATCACGAAGAGCACCGGGATGCCGAGTGCGCGCGCCTGCGTCGCGAGCATCAGGTTGAAATCCGGAAGATCGATGCAGATGAGGATGTCGGGACGTTCGTGCCGAAGCGCATGCAGCAGCCGCCGGTAGCTACGGATCACGGGCACGAGCCGTCCGATCACCGCCGTGAAGCCGACGATCGCGAGCGCGTGCGCGTCGCCGACGGCGCGCAGGCCCGCGCGCCGCAGATTCTCGCCGCCGATTCCGAATGCCTGGGTGTGCGGCGCGAGCTCCTGCACCCGGGCGAGGATGCGCGCGCCATAGACGTCCGCGCTCGCTTCGCCGACGACCATCATCAGCTTGAGTGCGCGCCCGGCGGGAAGTTTTGGACGCGAGCGTGTGTCGGGTGGGCTCGCGAGCCCATGGAACGGCTCGAGCACGCGCAGGACCGCGGTGGTGACGGCGGCGCCGACGACGGCGCCCACCGTCACGTCGAGCGGGAAATGCGCGCCGCAGGCGATCCGCGAGAACGCGACGAGGCCCGCCGGAACCAGGAAGAGAAATCGCCGCCGCGAGCGGAAGCCGTAGATCAATGCGGCAGCGGTGGCGAACGCGGCCGTCGAATGTCCGGAGGGAAAGGATTTTCGCTTGAAGGGGGGTCCGATCCGCTTCAGCGTGGGCGCGATGCTGCTCCAGCGGGGATTGCGGATCGTGTACTCGGCGACCTCGAGCCCGCCCGGGAGCGACCGGACGCGGACGGGCTGCTGCGACAGCGCGAATTCAGGGTCGTTCACCGGGCGCGGTCGCGAGACCCCGTGCTTGATGGCGACGCTCGTCAGCGCGGCAACGCTCAGCGCGAACGCCATCACCAGCAGGTTCTTCGGAAAGCGGCGACGGTCGAAGTGGCGCAGGCCGAGCCACAGCAGCAGCAGCAGCAGGCTGCCTTCGCCGAGCCACGTGCCGTAGCCGAAGCCGAAATCCCACGCGCCGCCCTGCACGCGGTTGACGAGCAGGAACAGCTCGCGATCGAGATCGAGCAGGGTGTCGAGCCGCATGCAAGCGCGCGGGAGCATATCCCAGCGAGCGTCCATTCCCGCACCGGAAGCCTCGCGGGACGCAGCCTGCTCGCGTAGAATGCCGCTTCCGCTGGATGACCCCTCGCCGCAAGGGAGGGATCGGGAGCGACCCGCAGTGGCCCGGCGCGTGGACGTCGACGCATCCCGGCCGCCGCTCGTCCTGCCGGGGCGGATTCTCAACGAGCTGTGTGCACACGCGCTCGAGACCTTGCCCGAGGAGTGCTGCGGTTTGATGCTGGGGCAAGTCAATACGCGCTTTTCACAGGTCGTGCGCTGCCGCAACGACATGACGCGACGCCACCTCGGCGACCCCCAGAGTCATCCTCGGGACGGGAGCACGGCGTTCTGGATGAACGAAGGTGATTACGCCCATGCGCAGGCCCTCGCCGACGCTTCCAGCTGCCGGGTGACGGCGGTCTATCACTCCCACGTCGGCGTCGGCGCGTATCTCTCCGAGCTCGATCTCGAGTATGCCGAGCACGAACTCTTCCCGTTCCCGACCGCAGACCAGATCGTGATCGCCGTTCAGGAACGCCAGGTGGTGGGCGTCGGGCTCTTCCAGCGCGAGGGCGCCGGCAAGGCCTTCGCAGGCCGCGCCATCGTGTTGGCCGAAGCCTGATGCGAGCCTGGGCTTCAGGCCTGGTGGCGCTCGTTAGCGTGGCATGCGCGCTTCAGGGCGTTCCCGTCAGCGAGATTCCGGAGGCGCCGATCGCCGTCGTCTACCGCTCGCCCGAAGACTCGCGACGCCACGCTGAAATCCTGGCCGAGGCGGACGAGGGCGCGCAGTCGTACCGGCCGGATGCGCCGCTGCCGACCCAGGAAGAGGGCATCGCCCGCGTCAAGGACATCGCGGGCTACATGAAGTCCGTGATGACGGGTGTGGCGAGCGAGCCGGCGAGCCGCCGCTTCCCGGGGCGAATGGGTTGGCTGGATCCCCGCAGCAGCCGGATCGAAAGCGTCGCACAAGCGTGGGGTGAGGCCGTGCCGCAGGCCTGGTCCCCGGATCGTTCGCGGCTGCTATTCACCACGCTCGTCGACAAATTCGCGCAGCTCTTCGAACTCGACGTCACCTCGGGCGAGGTACGCCCGATCACGCGCGGCCCCGATGCGCACCCCGCCGGCTGCTATGGCCCGAACGGGAGCTACGTGATGATGAGCGCGCGCGTCGTGAACGACGAAATCCAGGGGCAGATCGAGATTCTCGAACCGGCCAGCCCCCAGCCGCGGGCGCTCAGCTCGGGTCCGCGAGACTTCGCGCCAACCTGCTCCCGCGACGGCAGCGTCGTCGTGTACGTGGCGGCGCCGAGCCGCGGAGTCGAATGGGTGCTGGCGCGTGACACGACGGGAAGCGAGGAGCCGCGCCGGTTGGGCCCCGGGCGGGATCCGCGCTTCTGCGGTCCTGCAAACTGGCTCGTCTACAGTGCGCCGATCCAGCGCGGGACCCGGATCTGGCGGATGCGTGCGGACGGCACGGGGCGCTCACCGATCGGCCACGGGGTGTTGGACGAAGTCTCGCCCGCGTGCTCCCCCGACGGAGACATGGTCGTCTATACGGTGATCGAGGATTTTCGCGAGACGCTCTACGTGAGGCGTTTCGACGGAACCGGCGACAGGATTCTCTATGCGGATAGCGACGCGTCGCATCCGGTGTGGTGAAGCGAATGCAGCAGGGGAGGTGACATGATGAACGAAGCGAGCTGGAAGCCGAGTGGACAGCACGGAGATCTGGTGCCGGTGCACGGCGGTCTCGCGGAGCCCGTGGATCGCGTGATCCCGTTGGCCGAGCGTGCGAAATTTTTGCGCGAGGCCGACGGAATGCCGTCGCTGCGCGTGACGCGCGCCGAGCAGTCGACGCTCCATAGAATTGCCGACGGCGCACTTTCGCCGCTCGAAGGTCCGATGGACGCTTCGACCTGGCATCGGGTCCTCGACGAGCAGCGGATCCTGGTCTCGGGTCGCCCCTATGCCTGGACGATTCCGCTCTCGCTGCCGGCGACGGACGAGGAAGCCGCGCAGTTGCAGCGCGGAGGCGCCGTGGCGCTACGCGACGAGGCCGGTGTGGTCGTCGGGATCCTCGATGGCATCGACGTCTTCGATTGGGACAAGCAGAAATACCTGACGCGCGTCTATCGCACGGATCGCCTCGATCATCCGGGCGGTCGCCTGATTTCGGGCGATCCGCGCAATCGGCTCGTCGGCGGACACTTGCGCGCATTGCCGCAGTCGGTGAATGCCGACTACGGCGAGTACATGCTCTCGCCGCGGCTCGTGCGCGCCCGCATCCGGGAGCGAAAGTGGCAGCGCGCGCTGGCCTTCCAGACCCGCAACCCGCTGCATCGCGCCCACGAGTATGCGCTCGTTGCCGGCGCCGAGAGGCTGACGCGCGAGGGCTGGTTCACCGGGGTCGTGCTCAACCCGCTCGTCGGCGAGCTGAAGGGCGATGACGTCCCGGCGCTCACCCGCATGCGCTGCTACCGGGTTCTACACGATCGTGGCCTGCTCGGAGACGGGGACAAGGACGAGGCGCTCTGGCGCGCGCGAGGCTACGACCTCAGTGAGGTCTTCGAGTTGATCGGGCTCGACATCCGGATGTTCTACGGCGGGCCTTCGGAAGCGGTGATGCACGCGATCTACCGCCAGAACTACGGCTTCAGCGACCTCGTGATCGGGCGCAAGCACGCGGATGCGCCGTTCGAGGATGGCAAGCCCATCTGGGGCGACTTCGATGCGCAGCAGATCTTCGACGAGCTCGCGGGTGAGCTGCACCTGCGCCCCTGCAAGATCGGCTTCGCCGCGTTCTACGAATCGCTCGGGCGCGTCGGCCTGACGGACGATCATCCGGACGAGAAGCCGGTCGTCGTGAGCGGAACCCGGGTGCGCGAGCAGTTGCAGCGCGGTGAGCGCCCGGACCCGCGCATCATGCGGCCCGAGATCGCCGACGTGCTGATCGACGCCTACCGCGGCGCGGGAAGCGCCTAGCGCACTCACACCATGCGGATGCGGGGGACCCGGGCGCGTTCGAGCAGCGACGCGTGGTCGCTGCCCTCGGCGGGGTGCACGGCGTAGCCGAAGGCGAGTCCGATCCGCAGCGGATCGTTCAGGGCTTCGTCCTTGGCGACGTCGTCCGCCACGCTGCGGGCGATGGCGAGCGCGCGATCCCCCGGAGAGAAACCGGGCTCGGGAAGCAGCAGCGTGAACTCCGCTTCGCTCGTGCGGCCCGCAACGTCGAAATCGCGCAGATGCGTTCGCAGCGCGGCTGCGGTGCGTTCCACGACGCGCCGGGCGTGGGCCGCGTCGCTGGCGTGTTCGATCTGCGCGAGATTCTCGATCCGGCACACCGCGAGCGCCAGCGCGCCCTCGCGGCCGCCCGCGCGCGCGATCTCTTCCTGGATGCGTTTCTCGAGATAGGCCGCGTTGGGCAGCCCGGTTTCCTCGTCGAAATTTCGGAAGCGACGCGCATGGGCATAGAAGAGCGCGTTGGCGATGGCGCGCTCGAGGTAGGACACGAACTTCGTGAAGAGCTGGAGATCCTCTTCTCCGAAGCTACCGGTCGTGAAGCGGTCGGACGCGACCTTGTCGTAGATCGCGAGCGTGCCGCTCACGCGGCCGTCGCGGCGCAGCGGTGCGGCGATGAACGAACGCACGGGGCAGGGGCCATCTCGCAGGTTCGGGTGGTCCGCGACGTCGCGCACGAACAGCGCCGTGCGCCGCTTGATGGCGTCGACCGAAGCGCGCTTGTCGAGCCGGAAGAGCTGCTGCTGGAGACGCCCGTCAGCGGAGCCGAAGTACGAGCGGATCACGAAGCGTCCGGTTTCTTCGTCCTTGAGGCGCAGGATCGCGTGATCGGCCTCGAGCACCATCGCGGCCGACGACGTGCCCAGGCGCAGCACCTCCGCCGGATCGGTGGCGGCGATCATGCGCAGTCCGGTCTCGTTGATCGCACCGACCTTGGTGGCGCGGGCCGCGATGCGCGCCTCGCGCTGCGCTCCCGCGATCTCTTCCGCGGCCGCAGCGGCCACTTCGAGCAGTGTCTCTTCCACCGCGCGTCCGCGGGCCGCCGTCGGGCCCGCCTGCACCGAGAGGACGCCGGCGAGCGTGTCGCCCGCGAGCAGGGGGATCGCCGCGTAGGCCAGGGCGCCGTCGGCTCCCCGCAAAAAGGCCGGCTGGCGCTTTGCGGCCACCTCGCCGTCGACGCCTTGACCGAGCGGTACGCGGTATTCGCCGCCGAGCCCGCCGCCTTCCAGCGAGCTCGCGGCCAGCTTGAGATCGCCTTCGTCGGGATCATGGAGATAGACATTCACGATGCCGCGCCCGGCGCGCAGCGCGATGAAGACGCACAGCTCGTGGAGCCGCGCAGCCAGCGGCGTCCTGGCGCCGAGCAGCGCCCGGACTTCGCGCACCGCGGCGTAACGCGCCGCCTGGTTGCGCAGGGCTTCGTGCTCCTGGGCGCGCGCGATGATCTTGGCGTCGAGATGAGCGAGCTGCTCCGTGAACTCGAGATCGGCATCGGAGAAGGCGTCGGGGCGCGTGGAATGGTGAAGATTCAAGACACCGAGCACGCGGCCCTCGTGTACCAGCGGCACGCACAGCGCGGATTCGACGTCGAGACGCTCGCGCACGATCTGGAAGGCCTGGCGATCCGCCTTTCCGCGCAGTCGCAGCGGGCGGGCGTCGGCGGCGACCCGCCCGGCGATGCCTTCGCCGATGCGAACGCGGATCTTCGGCCACAGCTCCGGCTCGACGCCGGCCGCTACCCGCACGCGCAGCTCGCGGGCGTCTGCGTCGAGGAGCATCAACGAACCGCCTTCCGCCCCCGTCACGCCGAGCGCGATCTCGAGCATGCGGCTGAAGAGTTCGTCTGCGTCTACGGTCAGATTGTAGGACTCGACGACTTCATGCAGCGCCTGCAGCAGCTCCGCCTTGCGATCGGGCGAGCTGCCGCCATAACCCCAGAGCAGACGCGCCACCAGCGGCGTCACGATCTGCACGCCGCGCTCGGACACTTCCGGGAAGCGCGCCGCGAAACCCGTATCCGGGCTGGCGTCGACGATGGCGTAGAGGCTCGTGTCATCGGTCAGCGCTGCGAGATCCGAATGCAGGTGCGCCTCGAGCGAACGCGAGCTGCCGCGTTCGAGCGCACGCAAACGCTCGCGCGCCGCCTGGGTGTCGGGATCGAACACCGCCGCGAGCTCGACGTCCGGATTGGCCTCGAGCCCTGGCAGCAGCTGGAGCGCCTCCTCGGATGCGAAATAGATGCCGATCCGCTTGCGCATCAGCCGTTGGGTTCCTCGACGAGGTCTTCGAGTCGAAGCGTCAGCACGGCCCGCGAACGACGTCCCTCGTCATCGGCGATCACGAGTTCGATGCGGGCGCCGCCGTCGCCGGTGGCCGTCGCGGAAGCAACGGCTTCGATGTGCAGGCGCCGCTCGCCGAGGCCCTCGCGCGCGGCCGTCGCCTGCTCCCAGGCGGGGGTGTCGAGCAGGGTCTCGGTCTCGCGGGCAGCGGCGCCGATCGCGGCGTGCTCGGGGTGCTCGGCTTCCTCGAGAATCGCGTGCTCCATGCGGGCGGACGCGCCGCTGGGCGCCACGCCGCGCGGGGCTTCGGGTGCGCGCAGGCTCGGCCCGGGCGACGGCGCCAGCGGTGCGACCGGCGCGTTCACGGCTCCCAGGCCCTGCTCGCGCAGGCTGCGAATCACGCCCTTCGAGATGGTCGAGAGCGTCTGCAACACGCCGGTGCCATCGGTGGCGACGGATTCGAAAACGACCGCGCCCTTCACGTCGAGCTTGCGGTGCAGGTCTTCGAGCGCGTAGGGGTCGGCGAGGTCGCGTTTGTTGTACTGCACGAGCAGCGGCACGTCTTCGATCTGGCGGCCGTAGGCGCGCAGCGTCTGCCGCAGCTCCTCGAAGCTCGCGATATTGGCGTCGATCCGGTCGCGCTGGGAATCCACGACGAACACCACGCCGTCGACCTGGTCGAGAAGTTGCTTGCGCGTCGGCGCCTGCTCGGCCGCCCCGGGGACGGCAATCAGTTCGATCTGGGTGCGCACGCCCGCGATGTCGCCGAGCGCGATCGGCAACACCTCGTAGCTCACGGAAGGATCGAGGCGCGTGGGCACGACCCGCAGCTCGCCGCGGTGGTCGGGCCGCAGTTTCGCGAAGGCGGCGTGGAGGTTCGTCGTCTTCCCGGCGCCCTCGATTCCCCAGTACACGATGCGCGCGTTCACCTGAGAGTCGCGCGAGCTGATCTTCGCCATCAGATCTTTCCCTTCTTCATCAGAATCCGGCGTGCGTGCGTGGCTACCGAAGTGGGTACGTCTTTGCTCTTCATGATCGCTTTCAGATCGTTGTCCTGGAGATAATTCACGAATTTCATCGCCATCACCTGCGGGCAGCGGGGGTTCGTCGCGAGCGCGAGCTTCACGCGATAGGCGCGCGTCCACAAGCGGTTCGTCGCGACCATGCGCAGGACTTCGTCGTGCACGTTGCGGGATTGCGCGATCGAAATCACTTCATTGGTCGTGATCTTCGGGCTGCTGATCGCGGAGATGGCAACGACCTTGTTGCGGTCCTTCACGAGCAGACTGCGCGCTTCCTTGTTGCCCAGACGCGCGAGCTTGATCTTCTGGAAGACGGTCATCTTCTGGATCAGCGCGTAGAGGTTCGACGAGTCGCTCTCGCTGATCTCGCCCTCCGTCTCCTCGACGAGACTGCGGGCGAAGCTGCCGAGTTCGTCGCCGAGAACGGCGCGCAGCGCGGCTTCGGCGTCGCCTTCGCTGATCTCCCCCGAATCCCATTCCTCGTCTTCGCTCGCCACCTTCACGCCGAGGAACGAGAGAATGCGATCGATCACGGCGCGGCCGGTGAGGGGGTTGCCGCCAAGGGCTTCGACGATCTCCGGGGCGCGGACCATGCGTTCCTGGTTGTTGGAGATGATGTCGACCACGCGCTTGAAGGGCAGCCCCGCGAGCAGCGCGATGGTGGTGTCGTCTGCTGCGGCGTTGAGCGCGATCGCTTCGAGCTTCGCCTCCTGCTCGCGGAAGCTGTGGGCGAGGTGCGAGAGCAGGGCGGGGTGCGCCGGGCCGCTGAGCACCGGCACGAGCACGGCGTCGGGCAGACCCTCCAGGCTCTCGCGCGCCTTCGATTTGACCTCGGCGTCGGGATCGTGCATCAACGCGAACAGCACCGTCGCGAGCTCGAGCGGCGGGAGGGGAAGGGCGCCGCGCGCGGCCATCAGCCGCGATTCGCGCGGCGCATCGCGGCGGGCGTAGCGCTCCGCCTGGGGCGAAAGCTTCAGCCGGATTTTCGAAGGCTCTTGCTGCACGGACTCTTCCCCGCCAATCGCACCGGGCCGTTCGCCCCGACCCTCGCGCCTGCCGCGGCGGGTGTTCCAGAAGTCGACGCGCTAGGACGCCAGCGTCTTCGCAGCGCCCGATTCCGCAACCACCTTGTCGCGCACGTTCGCCGGCGCTTCGGCGTAATGCGAAAACTCCAGATGGAACTCGCCCTGGCCGCCGGTCATGCTCGTGAGCCGGCTCGCGTACTCGAGCATCTCCGACATCGGAACCTGCGCGCGGATCACCTGGGTCGTGCCCTGCGTTTCGCTCGATTGCACGCGGCCGCGACGGCTCGAGATGTCGCCCATGATGTCGCCCACGAGAGCGCTCGGGGCCGACACTTCGACGTTCATGACGGGTTCGAGCAGCACGGGACGCGCCTGCTCGACGGCGGCCTTGAAGCCGAAGGAGCCGGCGAGCTTGAAGGCCATCTCGTTGGAATCGACCGCGTGAAACTTGCCGTCGATACAGCGCACGCGGATGTCGACGACGGGGAAACCGGCGAGCGGCCCGGCGGCGCAGGCCTCCTGCACGCCCTTCTCGACCGCGGGGATCAGGTTGCGCGGGATCGCTCCGCCCACGATCTCGTCCACGAACTCGATGCCCTCCCCACGGGGCTTGGGCTCGACCGTGAGGTAGCAGACGCCGTACATCCCCTTGCCTCCGCTCTGCTTCTTGAGCTTTCCCTCGACGTTTTCGGCCTTGCGCGTGACGGTTTCGCGATAGGGCACTTTGGGTGTCTGGAGCTGGACCTCCACGCCGAACATCCGCTGCAACTTCTGCATGGTCGTGCGCACGTGGAGCTCACCCATGCCTGTGAGCAGGAACTCGCCCGTCGAGGCCTCGCGCCCGAGATGGAGCGTCGGATCTTCCTCCACGAGTCGGCCGAGCGAGGCGTAAACTTTATCTTCATCCCCCTTTGATTTCGCCTGGATGGCGTAGGAAATCACACCCTGCGGAATCGCGATTTCGGGCAGCCGGACACCGCCTTTTTCGGCCGTGAGACAGTGCCCCGTATGGACGCTCCGGAGCTTCGCCACGGCCACGACGTCCCCCGGTCCCGCCTCCGGCACATCCACGTGGTCGCCCCCGCGCAACAGCAGGAGCTTGCCGATGCGCTCCTTCGCGCCCTGTGTGGCGTTGAGCAGTGTCTGGTCCGGACGCAGCGTCCCGGAGACCACGCGCAGCACGGAAAGCGTGCCCGTGTAGCGATCGATCATGGTCTTGAAGACGAGGGCCGAGAACGGGGCCTCGGGCGTCGCCTCGACGACCGCCTGGCCCGCCTCGTCCGACAGCGCCCAGGGGCCCCGATCGCCGGCCGAGGGCAACAGTTCGGTCGCCGCCCAGAGCAGCGGGGCGATTCCCTGTTCGAGCGTCGCCGAACCGCACAGCAGCGGTACGATGCTGCGCGCCCGCGTACCCGCGATCAGGCCGCGCAGGATTTCGTCCTCGCCGAGCGCGCCTTCTTCGAGATACTTCTCGAGCAGCGTGTCGTCGCACTCGGCGACGGTTTCGACGAGCTGCTGGCGCGCGTCGCGGGCGACGGCTGCGAGCGCCGCCGGAATCTCGCTCTCGCCCTTCGGGCCGAGGGCTTTCATGTGCAGCAGGTCGATCACCCCGCTGAAACCGGATTCGGCGCCGATGGGCAACGTCAGGGCCACCGGCTTCAGCCCGAGGTCGCTGAGGGAGGCGACGGCCGCGTCGAAGTCCGCGTGCTCCCGATCGAGCCCGTTCACGAAGGCGATGACCGGAAGGCGGAGCCGCTGGCAGGCGTTCCACATGCGCGAGGTTCCGACCTTCACGCCCGTGACGGCCGAGCATACGAGCACGGCGCCGTCGAGTGCGTGCAGGGCGATCAGGCCATCGGCCTGGAAGTTCGAATCCCCGGGTGTGTCGACCAGCGTCACATGGCGGGCGCCGCAAGCGAAGGCGAACACGGCGCTCGTGATCGTGTGGCGGCGCTCCTTCTCTTCGGGCAGATGGTTGAGCAGCGAGCTGCCGTCGTCGACGCGGCCCAGCGCGGGGGTCGCGCCCGCCGCATGCAGCAGCGCCTCCCCGAGCGAGGTCTTGCCGTCTCCCGTGTGGCCGACGAGTGCGAAGTTGTGGGTGTCGTTCACCTTCACGTTCTTCATGCGGACCTCTCCTTTCGCGGGGGCTCCGGGGCGGGTCGATTCTTTTCGAAGATGATCCTCAGGCCTTCGAGGGTGAGGAACGGCTCGACGCGTTCGATGCTGCGCGTCTCGTCGGCAACGCGGTGCGCGAGGCCGCCGGTCGCGACCACGTGCGCATCCTGGCCGAGCTCCCCGCGGATCCGCTCCACCATCGCATCGACCACGCCGGCGTAGCCGAAGAGCAGGCCCGATTGCAGCGCCGCCGTGGTGGTCCTGCCGATCACGGACTTCGGGCGCGCGAGTTCGACCCGGTGGAGCATCGAGGCGCGCTCGAAGAGGGCTTCCATCGAGATGTGGATGCCGGGAAAGATGGCGCCGCCCAGGTACTCGCCCTCGCGCGAGACGCAATCGAAAGTGGTGGCGGTTCCGAAATCGACCGCGATCACCGGACCACCGAACATTTCGAAGGCAGCGACGGAGTTGACGATGCGATCGGCGCCCACCTCCCGCGGGTTCTCGTAGCGCACGGGCATGCCGGTACGGATGCCGGGACCGACGATCAGCGCCGGGCGATCGAAGAGCTTGGAGGAGACCCGCTCCCAGATCGGCAACAGCGGGGGCACCACGCTCGAGATGATCAGGTCCGTCACTTCGTTCGTGGCCCGCGCTGCGTGGGAGAAGAGCGCGGAAAGCGTGAGCGCGACTTCGTCGGAGGTCTGCTCGCGGTGCGTGCCGATGCGCCAATGTTGCGAGAGGGAGCCGGGCTTCTCGTCCCGGTAATCGAAGAGACCGAGCGAAACGTTGGTGTTGCCGATGTCGATCACGAGCAGAGTCGTCACGTCTTCTCCTTTGCGAGCGTCACGTCACCTGCAACGACCCTCGTGAGCACGCCGTCGTCACGCCGGAGCATCAGCGCGCCATCGCTGGCGACGCCTTCCGCCACGCCGCGCTGCCGGCTCCCGTCGAGCTCGACGACGGTGACCGGCCGACCGCGCATCCGGAAGCGCGCCTCGAAGCGCGGGCGCAGCGCTTCGAACCCGCGCTCTGCGCAGGTGTCGAGCGCCTGCTCGAGTGCATTGTACAACCGGTGAGCGAAGGCGATGCGGTCGATCTTGTGGCCGCAGTGACTCGCAAGGCTCGTCGCGGTGGCGCGAAATTCCTCGGGAAAATCGTTCCGATCGACGTTCAGGTTGACCCCGATGCCCAGCACGAGAAAGACGACGCGGGTGGCCTCGGCCGACAGCTCCATCAGGATCCCCGATGTCTTCAGGCCTCCGAGCAACACGTCGTTCGGCCATTTGATCTCGACGGCGCTGGCATCCCCGACGGTCTGCTCGACCGCCTCGGCGACCGCCACCGCGCTGGCGAGGATCCAGGGCGGCGCCTCGGCCGTCGTGAGCCGGGGGCGCAGCACGCTCGAGCTGTAGAAGTTCAAACGCGGCGGCGAGAAGAACGCGCGTCCGAGCCGGCCGCGGCCCGCGGTCTGCGCCTCCGCCACGACGGTCGTGCCGTGCCCGGCGCCGGTCCTGGCGAGCTCGAGCGCTTCGCGGTTCGTCGAGTCGGTGGTCTCGAGCCAACGCAGGTCGCGCGCCAGCCAGCGGGTTTCGAGACCTGCGCAGACTTCCTCGGGGAGCAGCAGATCGGGTCCGGCGACGAGCCGATAGCCGTCGCCGGGAGTCGCCTCGATCCGGTACCCCTGCGTGCGCAGCGATTCGACGTCCTTCCAGATCTGGGCCCGTGAAACCCCCTGCTCGGAGGCGAGAGCGGCGCCGGAACAGGTCTTGCCGTCGGCGCGGCGCAGGCCAGCCAGCACGCGCGCCGGGCCGGGTTTCACGCCCGCGCACCGCCTGGTGCGATCGCGCCGCCATCGATCTCGAGCGCGACGTCGGCGGCCGGAGCGGAGTGGGTGATGCGCCCGATCGAGATGCGCGAGACGCCGGTCTGCGCGATCTCGCGCACGTTTTCCAGGCGCACGCCGCCGCTGGCTTCGAGCAGCGCGCGGTCGCCGATGCGCTCGCAGATCGCGCGCAACAGCGGGACGGCGCAGTTGTCGAGCAGCAGGAAATCAGCGCCGGCTTCGACGGCGGCGATGGCGTCGGCCTCGGATTCGACCTCGACCTGGATCCGCAGGCCGGCGGGCGCCGCGGCCAACGCGCTCTTCACGGCGAGCGCGACACCGCCGGCGAGCGCGACGTGGTTGTCCTTCAGCAGAATGCCGTCGAACAGGCCCGTGCGATGATTGAGGGCGCCTCCCACGGCCGCCGCGTATTTGTCGAGCGCGCGCCAGCCGGGAAGCGTCTTGCGCGTGTCGACGATGCGCGCGCCCGTTCCCTCGATCGCCGCGACATAGCGGCGCGTGGTGGTCGCGACGCCGCACATGCGTCCGAGGAAATTGAGGGCGGTGCGCTCGGCGGCGAGGATGGCGCGCAGGCTTCCCGAGACATGGGCGAGCGGAGCGCCCGGCTCGGCCAGTTCGGCATCCTGGCGCGCATATTCGAAGCGGAGCGCAGGGTCGACGACGGCAAAGACGGCGGCCGCGATCGGGAGCCCGCAGACGACGAGAGACTCGCGGGCTTCGATGCGCGCGCGCCCCCGAGAAGTTTCGGCCACGACGAGCGGCGTCGTGGCGTCCCCCGACCCGAGGTCCTCGAGGAGCGCCAGTTCGAGCAGCGATCGCCAGTTTCGGGGCGACGGGAAGGGCGGCGGGGCGCTCATGCTCGCTCCATTTCCCGCGACGGGGAGGAGCACAGACTAGCGGAGGCGTTCGCCAGCCGAAGGGCGGCGCTATTCGCCTTTCATGCGCCGGATCTCTTCGCGCACGAGCGTTTCGGCCATCTGGGGAATCACCTCCCAGGCGATCGTCTCCACGCGCTCGAGCGCCTGGCGCACGATCTGTTCGGTGACGGCGCTGAAGGATTCCCACGCGATCTTCTCGAGCGTGTCGTGGATCTGCGCACGCAGCTGCGGCGCGATGGCAGCGAGCACGGCTTCTGCGCTGGTGGCAGCGCCGGAATGCGCCGCCGGGGGCGCGGGCGCGGCATGGCGCGCGGGAGCCGCGGGGCGCTGCGGTTCGAGCACCTCGAGCGACGATTCGTCGAGCTCATCGGCCGCGAACGGCGCGAACTCCGCCGCGTCAGCGGCGTCCTCGTTCAGGCCGGCGAAGGAATCCTCGGGAGAAACCACGGGCTCGTAGCGAGCGGGCGCCGGCGGGCGCGCTGCAACCCGCGCAGGTGCGGAGTATGCGGGCGCAGCCGCTCGGACCGGCACTTCCATCACTTCTTCCAGATCCGAGGTCGCCACGTCGTAGCCCGAGGCGCCGTTCGGATCGAGCACCGTCGCTTGTGCGAGATCGTCAGAGTCGACGCGCGACGAGTGATCCCTGCCGCTGGCCGGGGGTGCCGTGTCGAACTCGAACTCGAAGGCGTCGTTGCCGGCGCTCGCGGGCGGGTCGAGGGGCGCGAACTCGGCGTCCTCGCTGTCGAGCGAGCCGCCGAGGGCCAGATCTTCGAACGAGTCGGGAGAGATCTCCCGGCCCGTGATCGGAATCTCCTCGGGAAGAATCGCGACCGTGCGGTCACCGGGCGTCGGCGCCACGGCGCGCGGCCGTGCGACCGGCTCCGCGAGTTCGGGCTCGAGTTCGGAGATCTCGGCGTCACCGAAAGCAAACGACGAATCGTTCTCATCGAGCGAAAAAGTGTCGGCGACATCGGTTGCGGTGTTCACGGCCGGTTCGGCCGGCTCGTCACTGAAGAATTCGAAGCTGTCGTCGGCGGCGGCCGGGTTCGCGACCGGCGGAGGCGCCGCGGCGCGCGCCGCGGGGGCGGCTGCGTGCGGGGCCGCCGGCGCTGCTGCGGCGTTGCGCTGGGCATCGCTCTGCGCGAACAGGCGTTTGACCTGCTCGACCAGGAGTTGCGATTCGAAGGGCTTGGCGACGTGACCCGCGGCGCCGGCGCGCGTCGCGCGCGCCTCGTCGAAGGCCTCGAAGGTCCCGGTGAGAAGCAACACGGGAATATGTCGAAGGTTCGGGTCGGCCTTGATCGCCTCACAGACCTCGTAGCCGCTCTTGCCCGGCATCACGACGTCGGCCAGGATCAGGTCGGGTCGCTCCTGCCGTGCGCGCGCGATTGCCGCATCCCCGTTGTCTACGGTGATGAGCCGCACGTCCTCGTTGGCAAAGCTGATCCCCACGACCTTCTGGATCGTCACACTATCGTCGGCCAGCAGCAGGGTCTTGGGCATGAATCCCCCGGATGTGTCGCGCGCCGGCCGGGCCGGCCGGTTCGCGAGGAATGCTCCTCGGGATGTATCATCGTCCGCGGATCCCCCGAGATTGAATGGTTTTCGCCGATTTCCAGCCAGCCCGCAACCAGGCGACCTGGGGTGGGGTTCAAGCGGGACGCCAGACGCTCCGATGCGAAGCCGGTGGACCGGCGGCTTCCATCCGACGTTCTGAGTCAGTCCCAGAGGATCGCCCGATGAGTTTGCGAGGTGCGGCGCGCACGGATGTCGGCTTACGCCGCCGCGCGAACGAGGACACCTTCGCGCTCGCCCCCGAATTGGGCCTCTACCTGGTTGCGGACGGGATGGGCGGCCATACGGCCGGACAGGTGGCGAGCGAGCTGGCCGCCGAGGCCGCGGTGCGGGCGGTGCGGACCCTGGAGGGGGCTTCGGCGAGCCTGACGGACAAGCTGCGCTACGCCCTGGCCGCCTCGAACCGCGAAATCCTGGCGACCGCGAAGGCCAAACCCGAATTTGCGGGCATGGGCACGACCATGGTCGCGCTGCTCGCGGGCGAAGATCGCATCGCGCTGGCCCATGTCGGCGACAGCCGCGCCTACCTGGTACGCGCCGGGAAGATCCGCCAGCTGACCGACGATCACTCGCTGGTGGCGGAGCTGGTGCGGCGTCGGGAGATCACCGAGAACGCCGCCCGCGGGCACCCGCACCGTCATGTGCTCACGCGCGCCCTGGGCGTTCGCCGCAGCGTCGAGCCGGATCTCGCCGAGCTCACGCCGGCTGCCTTCGACAGCTTCGTGCTGTGCTCGGATGGCCTCACCGGCCACCTGCGCGACGAAGAGATCGCGGACATCGTTTCCCAGGAGGGCGACGTCGAGTCGATCTGCGATCAGCTCGTGAACCTCGCGAACTCCCGCGGAGGCGAGGACAACGTCACCGTCGTCGTGGTGCGCGTGGAGAAGGCGGCGGACTGACACCCGCTCCGCGCGCCGCTTCCAGGCGTCCGCCCCGCCTCAGCGATCGAGCAGGTTCTTGAGCTTCGCGCGCAGCCGCAGGACCGATTTCGTGTGGATCTGACAGACCCGCGATTCGGTGATCCCGAGGATTCCGCCGATCTCCTTCATGTTCAGATCTTCGTAGTAGTAGAGCGAGATCACCAGACGCTCCTTCTCCGGCAGCGTCGAGATCGTCGTCGCGATCACCTGCTTCATCTCGGTGAGCTTGAGCGATGCGAAGGGATTCTCGGAATTCACGTCTTCGACGATGTCGGCGAAGCTGCCGGCGCGGTCGCCGTCGGGGTTCGTGCCGCGGATCTCCTCGAGGTTGACGAGCGAGATGCCGCGCACCTGGTTGAGCAGCTCGTGAAATTTTTCGATCTGGAGCCCCAGCGAATCGGCGACCTCGTCCTCGCTGGCGGAGCGGCCCAGCCGCTGCTCGACCTCACCATAGGCGCGTTCGAGTCGCCGGCTCTTCTGTCTCACGCTGCGGGGCACCCAGTCGAGGGAGCGGAGCTGGTCGAGGATCGCGCCCTTGATCCGGAACTCTGCGTAGGTCTTGAACTTGCAATTCTTCTCGGGATCGTACTTCTCGATCGCGTCCATCAACCCGATCACGCCGGTGTTGTGGAGGTCGTCGAGGTCGATGTGCGAGGGCAGGCGCACGGCGATCCGATTCACGATGTACCGGATCAGCGGCGTGTGCTCGAGCACGATCTGCTCCTTCAACGACGCCGGGATCTCCGGATGCTTCTCCTTGGCTTCCCGCAGCAGAGTCTCCATGTCGATCTCCTTCACGACGCGGGAGTCCCTGCAGCACGTTTCTGGCAGAGATGGGTCCCGAGGTTGCGCATTCGCTGCACCAAAATGCACGGTGCATGCCAACCCCACCGGCGGCTGCGATCGATCGGATCTGGAACTGCGAAGCGAAGGGTCCCGGGCGTGCGGATCGGGGCTCAGGTCCCCGATTCGTCAGGGATTTGACGACGCACCTGCGGCTCGGCGCTGCGCAACTGCTTGCGCGGAGCTGCCGCCGCCACCGGCGGCGGTTGGGCTCGCCCGGCGGCAAAAGCGTCGGAGTTCCGACGCCCCGGGTCCGTGCCGGTTGCGAATCCGTCAGTCACGCTCGCGAGCGGAGCCGGAGGCTGCGGTGGCCGGATGCGGCGCTTCATCTTCTCGAGCAGCGTCGTGCGATTCAGTCCGAGGAGCTGTGCGGCGCGGTTCTTGTTGCCGTGGGTGAGATCGAGGGCCTCGCGGATCAGCTGCTCTTCGACGTCCTCCACCACGTCCCGGAACGAAAGACCCGTCGCGGGTACCCGCAGCGCGGAGAGCGACGGCGGGCTCGTACGGCGCAGGTTTGCCGGCAGGTCCGCGGCGCTGATCTCCCGATCGCTGCCGAGCGTCACGACGCGCTCGATCAGGTTCTCGAGCTCGCGCACGTTGCCGGGCCAATCGTAATCGCACATCAGGGCGAGGGCCTCGCTCGACAGGCCCGGGACCTTGCGGCCGCGGGAGTGGCTCGCGCGGTCGAAGAAATGCTGGACGAGCAACGGAATGTCCGAGCGGCGATGGCGCAGCGGCGATGGCGCAGCGGCGGTGCCTCGATCGGAATCACATTCAGGCGATAGAAGAGATCCTCGCGGAAGCGCCGCTCCCGGATCGCCACTTCGAGGTCCTGGTTGGTCGCCGCGATCACGCGGACGTTCACGGCGACGGTCTTCGAAGAGCCCACGGGCTCGAACGTGCGGTCTTGCAGGACTCGCAGGAGCTTCACCTGGAGGTTCGTGCTCATGTCGCCGATCTCGTCCAGGAAGATCGTGCCTTCGTCAGCGAGCGTGAAACGCCCCTCGCGATGGCTCACGGCGTTCGTGAAGGCGCCGCGCACGTGCCCGAAGAGCTCGGACTCGAGCAGCTCCTCCGGAATCGCGCCGCAGTTGACCGTCACGAACATGCGCTCGGAACGCCGGCTGTTGTAGTGGATGGCGCGGGCGATCAACTCCTTGCCCGTGCCGCTTTCCCCGGTGACGAGCACCGTGCTGTCGGAATCGGCGACCTTGGCCACCACGTCGAGGACGGCCTGGAGGACGGGGCTCGCGCCGACGATGCCCTCGACGCCGTATTTCGACTTCAGTTCGCGCTGGAGCTGGCGGTTCTCGACCCGCAGCCGCCCCATCTCGATGGCCTGCTCGACGAGTTTCCGGACCACATCCAGATGCCCCTGGTCGAACGGTTTTTCCAGGTACCAGAAGGCGCCAGCGCGCAGGGCCTCGACCGATTGCTCCGCGCCCCCGTAGCCGGTGATGACGATGCACGGCAGATCCGGGGCGAACTCGTGGATCTGGCGCACGAGTTCGAGCCCGTTGATGCCCGGCATCCGGATGTCGGCGAGCACGAGGTCGATGGGCTGGCCCGCGACGATCGCCAGCGCCTCGCTGGCGTCACGCGCCGAGACGACGGCGTGGCCGACGCGCTGAAGGATGCGCTCGAGCGCACGGCGATACAGCTCCTCGTCGTCGACGACGAGCACATTGGCTTTGCGCTGCAGGGGTAATGCCTCCGCTCCGGAATGGGGGGGGCGGGCGGAGTGTAGACAGGCGTCCGCATTCGTTCAAGCGTCTCAGTTCCGGGACCGATACGAGAAGCCATGGCGTCCCCCGGTATGGTCTCCCCGTTGCGCAACGCCACCGGGGCACGCTCCGATGATCCGGGGCTCGTGCTCCTGGTGGACGACGAGCCGCTCTTGCTGCGCTCGCTGCGCCGCATCCTGGCGGCCGAGGGGCATCGCATCGCGCTCGCCGAGACGGCGGAAGCGGCGGAGCCCTTTCTCGCAGATCCCGATCTCGCGGTCGTCGTGCTCGATCTCTTTCTCGGGCGCACGAGCGGGCTCGACCTGCTCGACCGCGTGCGCCGCGAGCGCCCCGAAGTCGAAGTGATCGTGATGACGGGGCAGGCGAGCATCGAGAGCGCGGTGGGCTGCATCCGGCGCGGCGCCTTCGATTATCTCGCCAAGCCCTTCGACGACGTCTACCGCGTGCGAACCACCGTGGGCAAGGCGCTCGAACGCCGGCGCCTGCTGCGCCGCAATCGCGAGCTCGAAGAAGAGCTGCGCGGGCGCGCCGGGCTTCCCGAGCTGGTGGGCAGCGCGCCGAAAATGCGCGCGCTGTGCCGCAGCATCGAGAGCCTGCGCCACAACGAGAGCCACGTGTTGATCCATGGCGAGAGTGGCACCGGCAAGGAGCTGGTGGCGCGCGCGATCCGCTTGAACAGCCCGCGAGCCGAGGGCCCGTTCGTGCCCGTGGATTGCGGTGCGCTGCCCGAGAGCATCATCGAGAGCGAGCTGTTCGGGCACGAGCGCGGCGCGTTCACCGGCGCGCTGGGCGCGCAGGGCCTGTTCCGCATGGCGAACCAGGGAACGCTGTTCCTCGACGAGGTGGGCGAGATTCCGCCGCCCGTGCAGGCGAAGCTTCTGCGCGCGCTCCAACACAAGGAGGTGCGCCCGGTGGGGTCGGCCTCGACGGTATCCGTCGATATCCGGGTGATCAGCGCGACCCATCGCGATCTCAAGGCGATGGTGGCCGACGGGCGCTTCCGCATGGATCTTTTCTATCGCCTGAACGTGGTGTGCATCGAGATTCCCGCGCTGCGCGAGCGTCGCGAGGACATTCCGCTGCTCGTCCAGCACTTCCTGCACAAGCACGCCGACCGCGCCTGCCGCATCGAGGGCATCGAGGACGACGCGCTCGAACAGCTGGTCCGATCCGAATGGCCGGGCAACGTGCGCGAGCTCGAGAACGTGATCGAGTCGGCGATGGCGCTGGCGCCCGGGCCGCGGCTGCGCGCCGCCGACCTGCCGCGGGCGCGGCGGGGCAATGCGGCCGCTCCCCTGGCGGCCGACGTCCCGCTCACACTCGCAGCCTACGAGCGCTGCGCGCTCGAGCGCGCCCTGCGCGAAGCCGGGGGAGACGCGCAACGTGCCTCACGTCTGCTCGACGTCGGCCGCAGCACCCTGTATCGAATGCTCACGAAGCACGGGCTCGCGCCGCATCGGAGTGGGCCTGGCGAGCGCGATGAGGTAAAGTGAGCCACCCCCCAAAGCCAAGCTGAAGTCGAATCTGCGGACGCGCCCGGTGCGACCGTAGGAAGGGCCATCGCTTGCCGACCACGAATCCGTCCCCGCGCTGGTTGCTTCTGGCGCGACCGGGACGGCCCGCTTCCGCGCTCGTGCGCACCCTCGCGCGGGTCGAGGGCACGTTGCACGTCGTGAGCAGCGAGGATCCGGATGCGGCGTTGGCCCGCTGCCGCGATGCCGCCGTCGAGCTGGTGATCGTGGATCTCGAGCCCGGAGCCGAGCGTGAACGCTGGCTCGAGGCGCTGCGCCGCGAAGGTCGACCCGTGCTGGTGGCGGGCGCGCAGGCCGAAGACGCCTCGCGGCGGCTGCGCGATCTCGGTCCCTACGATGACGAGATCCTCCAGAACATGAACAGCGCGCTGCTCGTGATCGACGCGGACGGCTGCATCACCGCCTGCAATCCGCCGGCCGAGTTGATTCTCGGGGAACGCGCCGATGCCTTGCGCGGCCGCTCCGTGCGGCGCTGGTTTTCGGGCGATCCGCCCGGCGAGGATTGGGTTGCGCGAACGCTCGCGCAGGGTGTGCGCTTTCGCGGCGCCGAGAGCACGATCACCCGTTCGGACGGCGCGCGCGTCCCGATCGGCATCTCGTGCGCGCCGATCGTCGATGCCGATGGCGCTCGCCTGGGCGTCGTCGCCACGTTCCAGGACCTGACCGAGATCAAGCAGCTGCAGCGCCAGGTGCTGCAGGCGGAGAAGATGGCCTCGATCGGGCAGCTCGCTGCGGGCGTGGCCCACGAGATCAACAACCCGATGGGGTTCATCCACGCGAATCTCTTCCAGATGGCGGAGTACGTCGCCGACCTGCGCCGCGTCTTCGCTGGCGTCGACGAGCTGCGCAAGGCGGTTGCGCGGGGCGACCTGGCGGAGGCGCGCGAAGCGGCCGGGCGGCTCGACGCCAGCGCCGAAGAAACGCAGGCCGACTTCCTGCTCTCGGATCTCGCGAAGGCGATCCGCGAGTCGCAGGAAGGCTCGGAGCGGATCCGGCACATCGTGCAGGACCTGCGCGATTTCTCGCACATGGACACCGCCGAGCGCGTGCTCGCCGACATCAACCAGTGTCTGGATTCGACCGCGAGCATCGTGTGGCCGATGATGAAGCACCTGCTCGTGCTCGAGAAGGAGTTTCATCAGCTGCCGAGCATCCCGTGCTTTCCGATGCAGCTGAAGCAGGTGTTCATGAACCTGCTCGTGAACGCCTTCCAGTCGATCGAGGAGAAGATTGCCGGCAGCTCCGAGACGGGTCGCATCCAGCTTCGCACCGAAGTCCGCGGCGAGTGGGTCGTGGTTTCGGTGAGCGATTCGGGGGCCGGGATCGCCCCCGAGAATCTGGCTCGGATCTTCGATCCGTTCTTCACGACGAAGAAGGTCGGCGTCGGGACGGGGCTCGGGCTTTCCACCTGCTACAGCATCGTGCGTCGACACGGAGGCAGCATCACGGTGGACAGCCAGGTCGGCCGGGGCAGCACCTTCGAGGTTCTGCTGCGGATCGAGGATGTCGAGATGCCGAACGATGGGGCCTGACGGGCGGCTCTGCGTGCTCGTCGTCGCCGACGAGCCGCGCATCCTGTCGGCGCTGTGCCGGAGCCTGCGCCGCGAGGGCTACGAGCTATTGACGTCGGAGACGGTGGAAGAGGCGCTGCGCGTGCTCGACACGCGTCCCGTCGACGCGATCCTGTCGGATCAGCGCATGCCCGGGACGAGCGGCATGCAGTTTCTCGCGGAGGCCGCCCGGCGCCAGCCGAACGCGATTCGCATGCTGATCACGGGCTGGACCGAGGAGATTCCGCCGACGCAGCTCGAGCAGCTGGGCGTGCGCGCATTGATCACGAAACCCTGGGACGACGCGAAGCTGAAGGCGACGCTGCGCCGGGCGCTCACGTCGGAAGCCTGCTGAGATACTCGAGATCGTTGTTCTGGGTGTTCTTCGCGCCGACGGCGAGCACGCGAAAGGTCCGCTGTCGCCCACGCGTGTAGTAGATGCGGCCCTTGCCGGCGAAACCCAGCTCGAAGATCGAAAGGTGCGGCGGCAAGCCACCGACCTTGCGCCGGACCGCGGCGGCATCGGAGCCGTCGGCCAGACGTTTGAGCGCCTCCTCGGCCTTGAGCTTCATGGACTCGTCGCGCAGCGCCAGCAGGTCGCTGATCGCGCGGTCGTCGATTTCGAGGGGCTTGTAGAGGGTTCGCAGGCGCCGTTCGAGGTGATCCCAACCTCTTTCCTTGCCGCTCGACGTCGGCTGCGGGGAGTTTTTTGCTTCGCGTTTCAGGCGATCCTGGAGCCCCTGGATCACGCTCTCCTTCTGTCCGAGATCTTCGACCGCCTCGTCGAGCAGCTCTTCGAGTGCGTGCCGCTCTTCTTCGAGTTCGACGAAGCGTGATGTCGACCCGCGCAACTCGGCCTCCCGGTTCGAGAGCTCGGCGAGCTTGGCCTGCAGCACCTCGCGTTCGCGCGCGAGCGATTGGATCTCCTCGGCCTGGGCGTGCTCGGCGGGTTCGACGTCGGAAAGTCGCTTCTTCACCTGCTCGAGCTCGGTCTCGATCGAGGCGGCGCGCTGCGCGGTGGCATCGCGAGCGGCGACGGCAGACTGGACGAGCGACGCTTCATGCCGCGCGACCCGCCGGTTGTAGCTGAAGAGCACGGCGATCAGGACGGCCCCGTAGGCGACGAGAATGCCGGTCGCGAGCACCGAGTCGTGAGGCACCGACACGTCGACCGTCGCATTCGCGGGCAGCAGCGCCAGCGCTTCGGCGTAGCTGTCATCGCGGCCCGTCGAGGGCGGCGGTGGGATCGGGTGTCCGAGCACGTAGAGGGAAGTGCGCTGGTCGGCGCCCAGCACGAACGCGTTCACCCGCACGCGGCCGATTCGCACCCAGGGTGATTCCCGAACGATCGAGCCGACACCGCGCTGAATCTGCTGCCCGATGGGCCCATCAGCCGGGCTCACGCGGACCGCCTGCGCGACGGCCTCGCGAAAATGGCTTTGGAGCAAGGCCTGCGCGATTTGGACGCTCGCGATGTAGAGCAGCGCGAAGGCGAAGATGGCGACGTAGACGAGGCGGAACGACGCGAGCCGGTCGAGCGTCGCCGCGCCGACCTGCGCGACCGCGCGAGGCAGGGATTTGCCTTCCGGTGCCGGGGCATCCGCCATCGCCGCGAGAGCATACACGTCTTTCGCGGTCTGGCTGCGGCTTCGGGTTTCGATCCGGGAGCCGGCCGGCGGCTCGCGGTGCGCGTCGCTAGCCTCCCTGCCCAATGCGCGTCGTCGACCTAGATCGAGACATGCGCGACGTGGTTCCGACCGGCACCACGCGCGATAGCGAGTACCTGTTCGCCCAGATGACCGAGCGCACGCTGCGTCTGGCCGGGGCGGCTCCGGGGCGGCGGATCCTCGATGTGGCGAGCGGCTTCGGGCAGGACGCTCGGGCGCTGGCCGAGCGCGGGGCGAGCGTCGTGGGCGCCGAGCCTTCGGCGCGCATGTCCGGATTGGCCCGCCTGCTCGCGGCACAGGCCACGGGGCCGCTGCCCAGCTGGGTGCGCAGCTGGTCCGACGCGTTGCCCTTTGCCTCCCAGAGTTTCGATGCCGTGATCTGCAAAGGTGCGATCGACCACTTCGACCGGCCCGCGCTCGCGCTCGCGGAGATGGCGCGGGTGACGAAGCGCGACGGGCGCGTCGTGCTCGCGATCGCGAATTTCGAATCGCTCGCGTGCCGCACCGCGCGCGGGCTCGATCACGTGCGCGAACGCTGGCAGGGGCGCGAGCTGCGGCGCGGACGCCGACACTACGACGTGCCGCATGACCACTTCACGCGCTACGAGCTCGCCTTGATGCGCGAGCAGGCCTCGGCCGAGCTGGAGCTCGATTTCGTCGAGGGGATCTCGCTCGCGTGGGGGGTGCCGGGCTGGTCCCGCGCACTGCAACGGCTACCCGAGCGGCTGGCTCAGGCCTCGCTCGCGGGGCTCGATGGGCTCGCGCGCCGCCTGCCTTCGCTGGCCGACGTGGTGTTGCTCGCCGGCCGGCCGCGCCGGGCCCGCGCGGCGGCCAACGTCTCCGCGTAGACCTCCACCGTCGCCGCCGCGACGCTCGGCCAGGAGAAGGCTTGTTCGATGCCGGCCCGCCCGCGCATCCCGAGTTCCAGGCGGGCCGCGGGCTGCTCGAGCAGCGAGACAATGCCCTTTGCGAGCGCTTCGGGATCGTCATGCGGCACGAGGATTCCACCGCCGCCGCGCCGCACCACTTCGGGCAGCGCCCCGGTGGCGGCCGCGACGACCGGAGTGCCGCAGGCCATCGCCTCGGCGGCCGGCAACCCGAAGCCCTCGAAGCGCGAGGGCACGGCCACCAGCGCGGCGCGGCGGTAGAGCCCGAGCAGCTGTTCCGTCGAAACGCGGCCCACGATGCGCAGCCGCGGGAGACAGCCGAGTTCGATCGCGCGCACGCGCGCGGGGTTTTCCGGATGATCCTCGTCGACGAGCGTCATGTGCACCCGCTCCGGTAACCGCGCCAGCGCCTCGATCAGCGTGCGCACGCCCTTGTTGGGGTCCGACGCGCGCGCCACACACAGGATCTCCGAGGGGTCGCGCGCGACGCTCGGATCCGGGCGGAACAAATCGGTGTCGACGCCATTGGCGACCATGCGCAGCCGCTTCGGATCGATTCCGAAGTCCGCCTCGAGCTGGCGCGCGCTCGCCAGGGACGAGGTGAATACGCGGTCCATCCGGCGCGCCACGGCCGCCTGCATGCCGGCGGGGTAGAAGGTCATCGTGCCGAGTGCTTCGCGCAGCGTGCGATCGCGCGCGAAGGAGCTGCGCCGGTCCACCGAGAGGGGGTGGTGGATCGTCGTCACGATCGGCAGGCCGAGTGCGCGGATCCCGAGCAGACCCCAGCCGAGGCTCTGGACGTCGTGCACGATGTCCCAGCGTTCGCCGGCCGCGAGGCGCGTGGCGACGTGGCGAAGCGCGCGCAGGCTGAAGGCAAAGGGTTCGGGCAGAAAGCCGAACCAGGTGGCGCCGAAGCTCCAGAAATTCAGCGGTTCGAAGATGCGCAGCGGCCGCGGCTGCGGCAACAGCAGCGAACGATCCCGGGAGAACCACTTTCCCCAAAAGCGTTCATCGTGGAGCGGTGTCACGCTCGCGGCGAAGGGCATCGGATCCGGATACGGCGGGCCGACGATCACGTCGACGCGATGGCCGAGGCGCGTGAGTTCGCGGGCGAGAAACCAGAGGTAGATGCCCTGACCGCCACTGACCATGTTGCCGCGGTAGGCGAGGAAGCAGATCCGCAGCGGCCGCGCGCCCATGTCAGCCGACCGGTGTCCCGGGGGCGCCGCGCTTCTCCGCGTACAGGATCACGCTCTTCGGAAAGCAATGATTGAGCACGCGCTCGAGACGGGCGATTCCCGGCGACACGCTGGCGCGAATCAGGAACCGGCGGTACGCGCGCACGAGCCAGCGGCTGTCGGCGTGCGGCAAACCGGCGATCGAGCGCAGCGCCCAGTAGGGGGTGTGCAGCGCGTGGGCAAAGCCCACACCGACGGTGGTGAGGCCCGCTTCGGCGAGACCGCGTGCGAGCTCGCGGGGCCGGAAGATGCGGATGTGGCCGCCGGGCGATTCGAAGTAGTCATCGCCGAGCCTCAGGTAGAGGTTTTCGCTGGTCGTGGTGGGGATCGTGACGGCCACCAGGCCGTGCGGGCGCGTGACGCGCGCGAGCTCGCGCGCGGCGCCGCGGTAGTCGTGGACGTGCTCCATCACCTCCGAGCAGATCACCTTGTCGAAACTGGCGTCGCGGAAGGGCAGGGCGAAGGTGTCGCCCTGGAGCATCGCGCCGAAGGAATCGAGCTGCTTCGCGCGGAAGCGCAGCGCGCCCGCCGCGCGGGCGAGCGAAGCGCGGTCGAGATCGAGACCGACGACGCGGGCGCCGCGCTCGAGCGCGCCGAAGCAATGTCGCCCCTCGCCGCAGCCGGCGTCGAGGAGCCTTTCGCCCGGCCGGAGCTCAAGCCGATCGAGGTCGACGGTGAGCAGCATGCAGCGTCTCCTCGAATACCTCGATCAGCCGCGCCGCTGCGTCGCGCCATTGAAACACGCGCTCGATGCGCGCGCGCGCCGCGCGGCCCATCGCCTCGGCGCGCGCCGGATCGGAGAGCACGTCGCGGATCGCGGCCGCAAGCGCGGCCGGATCGCGCGCAGGCACGAGCCGCCCGGCGTGGCCGTCCGTACCGATCACCTCGGGCAGGGCTCCCGCTGCGTTCGCGATCACCGGCAGGCCGCACGCCATCGCCTCGCTGGCGGGAAAACCGAAGCCTTCGAAGAAGGACGGCACGACCGCGGCGCGAGCCGTCGAGTACTGCTCCACCAGCTCGGGGAGCTCGAGCATGCGCCGGTTCAGCAGCACGCGGCCTTCGAGCCGATGGCGCCGGATCAAGCGCATCACGAGCCCGTCGTCCGGAATGCGTCCATCGACGATCTTGAGCGTGATCTCGCGCGGAAGCCTGGCCATGGCTTCGAGCAGCGTGCCGATGCCTTTTTTGCGGTCCTCGGTTCGCCCGACGAAGAGCAGATCCGCCTGCTTCGGCGTGCCGGGGATGGGTCGAAACAGTTCGGTGTCGGTCCCGTTATGGACGACCGAGACGGCCTTCTCGGGGATTCCGAAGTGGCGCTCGATCTCGCGGCGCGAGGCCTCGCTGACGGTCACGATCTTGTCGAGACGCCGCGCCACGATGCCCTGCATCAACAGCGGAAAGTAGAGCGTGCGCTTCAGCTTCTTCAGGAATGCGGGGTCGATGGCGAAATCGGCTTCCCGATCGATGTGGAGCGGATGGTGGATCACCGACACCACCGGCGTGCCGGCGGCGCGAATCCCGAGCAGACCCCAGGCGAGGCACTGGTTGTCGAAGACGATGTCGAAGCGATGGCGTGCCTGGAGCTCGCGCCAGCGCAGCAGCAGGCGCAGCGCGAAGGTCTGCATCTCGGGGAACACACCGAAGCGCGAGACGCCGAGCTCCCAGAGATTGAGCGGCGCGAGCAGCTCGAAAGGGCGCTCGCGGTTCGCCCACTCGGGCCACTTCACGCCGAAGACATTCAGGTTGGGGATCTCGTGCAACGGGATGCCCGGGGCCAGCTCGGGTAGCGGCGGCCCGGCGATCACGTGGACGTCGTGGCCCGCGCGCTGCCACTCGCGCGCCAGGTAGGCGGCGTAGATGCCTTGTCCGCCGCAATACATGTTTCCGCGATAGGTGAGCAGCGCGATGCGCACGGGCGCTGGACTCAGGCCGGCCGGTCGGAGCTGGCCTGTGCGTCGGTCTCCACGGGGGTCGGCTCGTTGGCGTCGAATTGATCGACCTGGATCGTCGCGATCGTGTACCCGACCCAGAAGCTGAGGCCCAGCGCGAAGAGCACGAGCGCCGCCACCGGAAGGGCGAGCGCCCAGTAGCTCTTTTGGAGCAGCCCCAGCAGGAAAAAGGCTCCCACGACGACTACGCCCACACAGATGAGGCCCCCCTGGGTGCGCGAGGAATCGTTCACGGGGAACTCCATCGGGAAGGGCCGTCGGGCCGGCCAGGGGGCGGGATGATGAGGGGGCTCGACCGGGCTGTCAACGAGCGTAAGCTCCGCGCGTGCGTGTGATCGGACTCATGTCGGGGACGTCGGCAGACGGCGTGGATGCGGCGCTCGTGGAGTGGCCGGAGGGCGTGCACGAGCGGCCGCTGCGGCTGATCGCCTTTCGCGAGGATCCATTTCCGGTGGCCTTCCAGCGCCGGATTCACGATCTCGCGGCTGGCCGCGTGGCGGCCGGCGAAGTGCTCGCCGAGCTCGCGGGTCTCGACGTCGAGCTCGGGGAACGCTTCGCAGCGTCAGCGACGGCGCTCGCCGCGGAGGCCGGCATCGCGCTTTCCGAGATCGATGCGATCGCCTCGCACGGACAGACGCTGGCCCACCATCCCGAGCGGCACGCGACGCTTCAAATCGGCGATCCTTCGGTGATCGCCGAGCGCACCGGTTGCACCACGATCGCGGACTTCCGGCCCCGGGATCTCGCGCTCGGCGGCGAGGGCGCGCCACTCGCTCCATTCTTCCACCATGCGGCCTTCGCCGATGGGGGCGAGAACCGCGCGGTGCTGAACCTCGGAGGCATCGCGAACCTCACGTGGCTGCCGCCCGGCGGGCGAGCGGAAGACGTGATCGCCTTCGACGTCGGGCCGGCGAATGCATTGCTCGACGGCGTCGTGCGCAGCCTCACGCAGGGCCGTGAGACGTTCGACCGCGACGGCGAGCGCGCAGCGCGCGGGCGCGCCGACGCCAGCCTGCTCGAACGTCTGCTCGACGACGCCTTCTTGCGGCGGGCGCCGCCCAAATCGACGGGCCGCGAGCGCTATGGGCTCGTCGAGGCGGAGGGCCTGGTTCGGGAGTGGCAGGCGGCGGGCCGCGAGGCGGACGATCTGCTGGCGACGTTGCTCGCGTTCAGCGTCGAAGCCGTACGCCGCGCGTGTCACGATTTCCTGTCGCCCGGCGCGGCGCTGGGCCGGGTCTTCGTGGGCGGGGGCGGGGCGGAGAATCCCGTCTTCATGGCCGCGCTCGCGCGCGCTCTCGCGCCATCGCGCGTGGAGCCGATGGATGTGGCAGGGGTGCCGGCGCGAGCCTGCGAAGCGATGGCATTCGCGCTGCTCGGACGCAATACGCTGTTGGGACGCCCGAATCATCTGCCGCGCTGCACGGGCGCCGCGCGAGCCGCCGTGCTGGGCGAGATCGTCCCCGGGCGCGCGACGAGCCGAGTTCCGCTTCGCGGCTAGAGACGGACGAGCAGTCCGTCGTCGGCGGTTTCGAAATCGCATTTTCCGCGGCGCGCGCTCATCTCGGATCCGAGGTGCGAGAGCAACATGCGTCCGCAGTCGAACTCGGGCTTGTGTTCCGAGAGCGTTTGGAGGTTCAGATGGAAGTCGAAACCGGTGTCGTGGTAGGTGCATTCGCAGACGAATAGATCCACGTTGCCAACCTTGCGCGGGAGTTCGTCGAACCAACCCGTGTCGCCCGAGTACCCGATGCGCTGCGAGCCTGCGCGCAGGACCATGCCGTGGGGGTGCGTATGCGGCTGGTGGCGCGTCTCGAAGCTCCGCACCTGCACCGGACCGATCTCGGTCTCACGTTCGGCCGCGAGTTCGACGTACTCGATCGGGAAGCTCCACTCGCGCTCCTCGATCGCATATCCCATCGCCGCAGCGAGTTGGTGCACGCGGCGCTCGATGCCGTGCGGTCCGGCGATCCGCAGCGGCGTGCGCCGCGTGTCTTCGTAGAGGGACGCGAGCAGGAACGCCGGAATGCCGCCGAAGTGATCGCCATGGAAGTGGGAAACCAGGATCGCGTCGATCTCCGCGCGCTCGATGCCCAGCGCCGAGAGGCCCGAGGTCGTTGTCATGCCACAGTCGAGCAACAGGCCACCCTGGGGGGCTCGCACGAGCAGCGCCGACTGGCGTCGCCCACCCGCCCCGAAGGCGTCGCTCGTGCCGACGAAGACCACCTCGCTCATCCGGCCTCTCTCGGCTCGACGCTTTCGTCACGCTGCGGGTCGGCTGGAGCCGCGCAAGCGTGAAAGCTCCCGCCCGCGAACACACCGTCCTGGGCTTGCAGCCCCGGCGGGACGTTTTCGGAATCCCACACGACCGCGCGCCGCAAGCTAGCGCCAGCGCCGAGCGTCGCGCCAGCGCCGAGCACGAGTTCGGGCTCGAAGCGCGTGCCTGCGGCGCGCGCGATTGCCTCGGCGTCGAGGTAGGACAGGCGCAACGGGCGCAGGTTCGCCGCGAGATATTCGCTCGGCGTCCCCACCGGCTCCCAGAGGCAGGCCTCGGGAGTGGCCAGCTCGGCGTGGACATCGCGCGCGCCCGCGGCGAGCCGGGGAGCGATCCAGTGGTCGAGGTGTCCGAAGATCTTGCGCTCCGGCAGGCTGTCCAGGGCGCGCGACGAAACCACGTTCACCCAGGTGTAGACGCCGGCCTGGCGCGAACCGCCGAGGTCGAAACGGCTACCGATCCGACGCACGCAGCCGTGCGCATCGATGCCGATCGAGCCGAAGCTTTCCGCGCGCGGATCGTCGCGCAGCAGCAGCGTCACCGCCGCACGCCGCGCTCGGTGACGCTCGACCAGGGCGCCCAAATCGAAGTCGAGCAGCATGTCGCCCCCGATCAGCAGGCACGGATCGCTCTCGCGCAGGAACTCCGCGACGGCGCGGATGGCGCCACCGGTGTCGAGAAGTTCGGGTTCGTGGGAGAAGCGCAGCGCGATGCCTGGGGGGCATCCCTGGCGGGCGGCCTCCATCAGCTGCTCGGGCAGGTGATGGACGTTGATCACCACCTCCGTCACACCGTGGCGCGCCAGCAGTGCGAGCTGATAGGCGATGAGCGGGAGCCCGCGCACGGGGAGAGCCGGCTTCGGGCGCAACTCCGTCAACGGACGTAGCCGCGTTCCGCGGCCAGCGGCGACGATCATCGCTCGCACGGCGTCTCCGGCAACTCGGCGATCAACTCCGCCAATGGCGTGATGCGCGCATCGCGCGCCGCGGCGCGCTCGGAAGCGCGACGCAGCTGGCGCACCGTCGTCGGCACGAAGCGCAGAAAGCGCGCATCGCCGCGCGTGCGCGCGACGAAGTGGAACAGCGCGTGATCCTTGCCCTTGCGCGCGAGCGTCAGCAGGTCGAAGCGCTCGGCGAAGATCTCCGGATCCGGCGCGTCCGGAAGCTCGGGCCGCACGTGCGCCAGATGGTCTTCGACCTCGCGCTCGGGCAGCTCGACATAGGAGTCGCGCAAGCAGCAGACCAGGTCGTACTCGGGCGGTGCGAGCCAGGCGCCCTGAAGATCGAGTAGCACCACGCGAGCGCCGGGCGCGGCGGCCTCGCGCAGCTGGATGTTCGAGCTCTGCAGGTCGCGGTGGGCGAGGCGCCGGGGCGCTCGTTCCACGGCTTCGGCCACGACTTCGAAGGCGGCTCGCACGGCGTGCGCTTCGGCGACGCTCGCGGGTCGTCCGCGCTCGGGCAGGCTCCACTCGCTGAAACGCGTCGCCTTGTACGCGATCTGCTCCGCGCCCAGGCGCCGCGCGAAGGCGGCGACGCCCGCTGCGGGGCCCGCGATCCGTTGCAGGCGCGGAATCAGCGCGCACACCTCGCTGTAGAGTGCGCGTCGCGTCGCGTCGTCGGCGGTCGCCACGGCGGCCGCCAGGGAACGCGCGCCCACGTCCTCCAGCAGTTCGATGCCCGCCGCCGCGTCGCCTGCGAAGCTCCGGGGCACCGGCAGGGCGTGCGCCTCGAGCAGGGCGCGGATCGGTTCGAGGGCCGGCTCGGGCGGGGTTCCGCTCGGCCGCGAGGCGGAATCTTCGGGGGCTTCGATGCGCGCCACGAGCGTCGAAGGCCCGCCAGGTCGCGCAGCGAGATGCACACGCAGGAAGCGTCGCAGCCCGATCTGGCCCGCGATGGGTTCGATGCCCGTCACTTCCACGCCGAGCGATGCCCGCACCAGCCTGCGCAGGCTCGCGTCGAGCGCGGCTTCGGCGTCCTGGGGCCCCAGCATCTCGTCAGCCGAAGAAGGCGTGACACGCGGCCGTGGCGCCGGCGACGCCTGCGACGTCCCCGATGAGGCATGCCACCAGGGTGTGTCGGATGTTGCGCGTGCCCGAGGCGCCGTAGTAGAGCGTCAGGACGTAGAAGGTCGTCTCCGTCGAGCCCTGCAATGTGCACGCGAGATTGCCGATGAAGGAATCCGGCCCATACACGGTCACGATCTCCGACATCACGGCAAAGGCGCCGGAGCCGGAGAGGGGGCGCAGCAGCACCATCGGCAGCACCTCGGCCGGGAGGCCGACGAGGCTCGTGGCCGGCGCCAACACGCGGATCACCAGATCCAGCGCTCCGGAGGCGCGAAACATCGCCACCGCGACGAGAATCGCGATCAAATACGGCAGGATCCGGACCACGACTTCGAGTCCTTCCTTGGCTCCTTCGATCACCGATTCGTAGACGCGCACGCGGCCCGCCACGCCCACCAGCAGCAGGCCGACGATCAGCACCGGGAACAGCCAGCTCTGCAACAGCTGCTTGGCGACCTCGCCGCCCGCAGCCGTTTCGAGCCGGCGCGCCGTCTCGAGCGCCAACCCGACCAGCATGGCGAGCGCGACGGCGAGGATGAAGGCTCGGCGTGCCCATCCGGCGGGCGGTTTCGCTTCGCCGTCGTGTGCGGGGTCGACCCCGTCCCGCGTCGCAGCGAGCGGAGCCGGCGGGTACGACGAAGGCGATCTCGCTGCGTTCGCCAGCGCGGGCAATGCAAAGCGAGGCCGGCCGCGCAGCAGATAGAAGACGGCGACCGCCGTCAGTGTCGAGCAGGTGCTGGCGATCAGGGTCGGCACCCAGATCGCCTCGGGCGCCGTAGAACCAGCGGCCGCGCGGATCGCCATCGTTCCGGTCGGCGGAAAGAGCGTGATGGCCGTGGCGTTGATGGACAGGAAGAGCACCATCGTGTTGCTGGCCACACCGGGATGCTGATTGAGCGTCTCGAGCTCCTGCATCGCCTTGAGGCCGAACGGCGTCGCCGCATTGCCGAGGCCCAGCGCGTTGGTCGCGAAGTTCATCACCATCGCCGTCATCGCGGGATGCTCGGCGGGCACGTCCGGGAACAGCCGCCGCATCAGGGGCGCGATGCCGCGCGCCACGGCCCGCAACAGGCCGCCGTCGGTTGCGACGCGCATCAGGCCGAGCATGAACACCATGAAGCCCGTGAGGCCGATCACGAGCTGGACGGCGTTCTTCGCGCCCTCGAAGGAGGCCGCGGAGACGTCCTGCATGCGTCCGGTAAACGCGCCGTAGACGACGGCGAGCAGAATCAGCCCGAGCCAGATTCCGTTGAGCACGGCACCCCCCAATTGCGCCGATCGCTCGATCGCTCGATTGCTCGGCGGCAGGCTCCCGGATAAGCTGCCTCGCGTCAAGCGAAGCACCCCCCGTTCTTCCTCATCGGGTCGCACGTGTCCTCGAAGGAGTCGAAGATCCACGGCGTGCTGGTCGCTCTCGTGTGCGCGTTCGCGCTGCCGGCGCTCGCGGCCGATGGACTCGAGGCTCGGCTCGATGCCGCGCTGGCTGCCCCGGGGTTGCGCGGGGCGCGCGTGGCCGCGCTCGTCATCGAACGCGACGGCGGTCGCGAGCTGTATGCCCGCGACGCGGATCGGCCGATGATTCCCGCCTCGAACCAGAAGCTGCTGACGGCCCTCGCGGCCTTCGAAGCGTTCGGTCCGACCCACCATTTTCGCACCGAGGTGTTCGCCGATGTGGCGCCCGATGCCGATGGCGGGGTGGCGTGGCTGATGCTGCGCGGCGGCGGCGACGCAGCGCTGACTTCTGAAGAACTCTGGCGCCTGGCGGCGGACGTGCGGCGTGCGGGCGTCGAACGCGTGCGCGAGGGCTTGCTGCTCGACGACGGGGCATTCGATCGGGAACGCTGGCATCCGAGCTGGGGGGCGGTGTCCGCGCGGGCCTATCACGCACCCATCAGCGCGCTCACGGTGAACTACGGATCGCTCGGCGTGACGCTGATCCCGGGTGCCGCGGCCGGAGATCCGGTGCGCGTGATGATCGACCCGCCCGTGCCGTTCTTCCGTGTCACGAACCGCGCGACGACTGGCGCAGGCCGCGCGGGGAACGCACTCAGCGTGGAGCGGCGTGCGGGCGACGGGGTCGAAAACGTCCTGGTGTCGGGGGTGGCGCCAGCGGGCGGCGCCGCGCAGACGATCTACCGCAGCGTGCTCGACCCGACCCGCTATTTCGGCGCGGTGCTGCGCCTGCAGCTCGAGGCCGTCGGCGTTCAGGTCGGCGCCAAGACCACGATGGGAACGCTGCCGGCCGGTGCGATTCCGCTGTTCGGCTTCGAAGGCCGATCGCTGGCGGAGATCGTCCGACTCTTCCTCAAGTACAGCAACAACGAGATCGGCGAGTCGCTCGTGAAATCGCTGGCCGCGCGCACCACGCCGGGCGGCGCGAGCTGGAAGGAAGGCATCGAGGCGCTGCGCAGCCAGCTCGAGAGGGCAGGGCTCGACACCGCACCGATCCGGCTCGTCGATGGTTCGGGCCTGTCGTACGAGAACCGCGTGCCGGCGCGCAGTCTGGTGGCGGCGCTGCGTATTGGAACCGGCTCGTTTCGCTACGGCCCGGAGCTGCTGGCGGCGCTGCCGATCGCAGCCGCGGACGGTACGCTCGAAAAGCGCGCCAGCGGGGCGGCGAACCAGGTGCGCGCGAAGACCGGATTGCTCACGCGCGTGACGGGCCTCTCGGGCCTCGCGCAAGCTGCGGATGGGCGCGTGGTGATCTTCTCGGTGCTCGTGAACGGATTCCGCGGCAGCGCCGAGGCCGCGATGGACGCCCTCGACCGCTTCGTCGCCGAGTTGGCCGCGAGCCGCGCACCGGCACCGTGAGCCGCCGGGCGCCGCGAAGTCTGCGGATTCCGGCGTGCACGCGAGCCCGGCTGGCCTAGGAACGACCGCGCTTCTGGGCGTAGGCTTCGAGCACGAGGCTCGGATACTGATCGGGCAACGCGGTGCCCTGCCGCAGCCGGCGGTCGATCCGGCCGGGCCCCCAGTTGTAGGCGGCGAGGGCCGTCGACAGGCTGCCATAGCGGTCCGCGAGCTCGCGCAGATAGGCGACGCCCAGCCGGACGTTGGTGGTCGGATCGAACAGGGTCTGCGGCCCGACCCAGTCGACACCGAGCCGCGCCGCGAGATCGGCGCCGGTCGCCGGCATCACCTGCATCAGCCCGATCGCGCCGACCGGCGAGACTGCGAAATTGTAGAAGCGGCTCTCGACGTGCATCACGGCCAGCACCAACGAGGGCTCGAGCGCATTGCGGCGCGCTTCCGCGACGACGGTGCGTGCGACCCCGGCGACTTCGCCGGCCGTGAGCCCGGTCGGACGTCGGGAGAGTGCGGCGGCAATCGCAGCGATTTCGGCCTCGCGGGCTGCCGGCGCATCGACCGCCGCGAGCGGTCCCATCGAAACGGAGGGCAGGCCGTCGGGATCCGATGCGAACAGGCTGCACGAGAGCCCCGAGAACGCGAAGCACGCGAGCGTTGCGAGCCAGCGGCGCCGCATGTTAGAGCGCTCCGAGCGGCGAGAGTCCCATGACTTCGATCGCACGCAGGTTGTTGAGCACGGCCCACGCCGTCGAAACGACGAGGATTGCGAAGCAGACCTTCTTGGCACTGCGCGGGAACAGCGCGGTCGTCGCGAGGAACGCGATGGAGGCGACCGTGATCGAGCTGTCGATCAGCAGACCCGGTACGAGCCCGAAGCTCGCAAACAGCCAATCCGCGAGCGGATTCAGCTCGCTGACGCGCCAACCCTCGACGGGTGCGCGCAGACACAGATACGTGGTCCAATGGTCGGCGGCCGTGAGTGCGAGTGTCAGACCTGTGAGCGCCTGCAACATGTCTGTGCCTCTGCCCCGCGGCAGCGTGGCCGCGGTCGAGGGGCAGAGGAGCAAGACGTGTGCCGCGCGGGGGGGCGGCGGCCGAATCGCCGGCTGGCGCCGGAATCTGGCGGCGTGATTGCCGGCGGATGGAGTGCCCGAGAGCTGCACACCCGCAGGGAGGTGGGTAGTTCCGTTCCTATTTTTGGGCGACTTCGGCGGAGAGAGCCGTCATCCCGACGCCCCGCGCAGGCTGCGCAGGGCGTCGGGGCGGATTGCGACGCGGGCCGTGGCGGTCTTCGCCTGGCCCAGGCGGTGCTAGCGACCGCGCTTCATCTTGCCCTTGCCGAGCAGGAGCCAGTCGATCGAGACTCCCTCCTGCGTCGCGAGCGTGATGAGAAAGTCCGTGTGCGGAGTCGTCCCGCTCTCGTAGCGGTTGACGTTCTGCTGAAAAACACCGAGGTCGCGCGCGAACTGGCGCTGGGAGCGCGTCCCGCGAACCTGGGCGAGTCTTTCCGGAAGCTTCTTCTTGAGACGTGATACTGCGGCTGAGGCCATGCTTCATCCTTCTAGTGATGTGCGTTCCCGGTGGGAGAACCCACCCTCCCCAATTCGGGGGCCATTCACGGCACCGTCACACGTTGTTGTGGCGACAGAGTGCGAGTGAGCGGAGAGTCCGCGGGTTGCGGTCTTTCAGATCTCTCGAGGCACGAAACAATTTTCGGTGATTCGAGAGGAGCGGCAGTGTAGAGGCTGCTACACGCTTCAGCAAGGCGGTGGCCGCGAGGATCGCGGTGCACGGCGACGCATCTGCGGCTCTCGGTCGCGGGAAGGTTTCTACGAATGGCGAAAGCGCGAATTCGGACATGCGGGTTCTCGCGCGCGACCGGCGATGAGAAGGGATCGACGTGCGCGTGACGGGAGGCAGCCTCGCAGGCCGGCGTCTGCGCAGCGCGCCGCCCGGCACGCGCCCGAGCGCGGACCGCGTGCGCGTGGCGCTCTTCGCCCGTTTGGGTGATCTGGACGGCGCTCGCGTGCTCGACCTGTACGCAGGCACCGGCACGCTGGGAATCGAGGCGCTTTCCCGCGGGGCCCGGGAGGTCGTATTCAGCGAGCACGCTCGCCGCAGCCTCGACGTGCTGCGCGCGAACATCGCGGCGCTCGCACTCGGGGAGAGCGTCCGCGTGCTGTCCGGCGACGCCGTTCGCAGCGTCATGCGCCTCGGGCGCGAGGGCGAAAGCTTCGATCTCGTGCTGCTCGACCCCCCGTACGCCGCGGGCGAAGTGGGGCGTGCGCTCGCGGCGCTCGTCGCCGCGGGCGTGCTAGCACAGGGAGCGGTGGTGGTGGTGGAGAGCGGACGACGGCATCCTGTGCCGAGCGTCGCGGGCCTCGCAATGCGCGACGAGCGTCGCTACGGAGACTCGGTGATCACGCAATTCGTGGCTGCGCAGCCGGACGAACGAGCCGGACCCGCAGCGACGGCTGGTGGCGCGACGGATCTCGCCGCGCCGGGAGGCAGGGGCTCCGGATGACGACGCAACGCACACAGCGCTCGGTCGCGCTGTTCCCGGCGAGCTTCGATCCGCTCACCAACGGACATCTCGATATCCTGCATCGCTCTCTCAAGGTCTTCGACGAGGTGGTGGCCGCGGTGGCGGTCAACCTCACCAAGAGTTCGACCTTCACGCTCGACGAACGCATCGCGATCCTCGAGTCGACGGTCGGACACGAGCCCGGGGTTCGCGTCACGTCCTTCGAGGGGCTCACGGTGGATTTCGCGCGCCGGATCGGCGCGAGCTGCGTGATCCGCGGAGTGCGCGCGATGTCGGACTTCGAGTACGAGTTCGAGATGGCGCTGATGAACAAGCATCTCTATCCCGAGATCGAAACCCTCTTCATGATGGCGAGCCAGCAATACCTCTACGTCAGCTCCTCGCGCCTGAAGGAACTCGTGCGCTTCGGCCGTGACGTGAGCGAGTTCGTGCCCGCGCAGGTGGCCAAGCAACTGCGTGAGAGGCTCAGCAAGGGCTGAGGCCGCTCCACCGATACGAAACGGAAGGGGGCGGCGATGGGGCAGGGGGGTGACCCGCGCGGCGACGCGCCGATCCGCTTTGGCACCAGCGGTTGGCGTGGAATCCTGGCGGAGGATTTCACGTTTCCGCGCTTGCGCAGGGTGCTCGACGCCGTGGGCCGCTGGCTCACGGGCCAGACGGTCGGCGCTGAAGTGATCGTCGCCCACGACACGCGTTTTCTCGGTGAGCGCATGGCGGCGCTCGCCGTGGCCGTGTTGAGCGCGCACGGGCACCGGCCCCTGCTCGCGCGTGGGGCCGTTCCGACACCGGTCGTTGCGCGTGCGATCCGCCGGCGCCGCGCGCGCCTGGGCGTCGTATTCACGGCGAGCCACAACCCGCCGGAGTACCACGGTCTCAAGCTCCTCGGGGCCTCCGGCGGATCGCTCGGACGCGAGCAGACCCGCGCGATCGAAGCGTTGCTCGCAACGCCGGTCGCTGAACCTGCGCGGCCGACGCGCCGGAACCGCTCGCTCGATCTCGTCGCGCCGTATCTCGAGGATCTGCTGGCCGTCGTCGAGCGCGCTCCGATCGCGCGAGCCAGGCTGCGCGTCTTCTACGATGCGATGCACGGGGCTGGTGCTCCCGTGCTCACGCTCGCACTCGAGCGGCTCGGAGCGCGCGTCACGTTGCTGCGCGGCGAGCCGGATCCGCGCTTCGGCGGTATCGCGCCCGATCCGGTTCCGGCGCATCTGCGCGAACTCTCGCGCAGCGTGAGGAGCGGGCGCGGGCTGCGCCTCGGGCTCGCGACGGATGGCGACGCCGATCGTTTTGCCGTGGTTGCCGCCGGAGGGCGCGTACTGACGGAAACGCAATCGATGGCGTTGCTCGTCGATCACCTGGCCCGTCGCGGGCGCATCCGACGCGGCGTCGCGTTGTCGATCGCGACCGGCTCGCTCGTCGAGCGGGTTGCGCAAGCCGCGGGCCTCGAGGTGACACGCCACCCGATCGGTTTCCGCTTCCTCTCTCAAGCGCTCGAGTCGGGCGCGGCGGATGCCGCCGCGGACGAGAGCGGCGGATTCGCACTGGGCAGCTTCGGGGCGGACAAGGACGGAATCCTCTCGGGCTGTCTGTTCGCAGAGCTGATGGCGACGGGTCGCACACCGCTGCTCGCTCGACTCGCTGAACTCGAGCGCCGCCACGGGCGCTCGCACTGCGGCCGCAGCGCTCTGCCGGCGCAGCCGGGTGTGCTGGGGGCGCTGGAGCGGCTGCGCACGGCGCCGCCCTCGCGTGTCGCCGAACGGCGTGTGCGCGACGCGATCGCGAGCGACGGCCTGCGGCTGATCTTCGACGACGGCTTCCTGTTCCTGCGGGCTTCTGGCACCGAACCGGTGTTGCGGATCTACGCCGAGTCGCGCAGCCCCCGGGATCTCGGGCGCCGGCTCGCCGCCGGGGTCCGCCTGCTGCGAGGCTGAGTCGGCGCGGCGCCGGTTGGCGTTTGCACGCGCGCTCGTTAACTTCGCAACCGAACAGGCTTTTTCGAGGCAGCACCGATGGAGCCGCCGCGCATCCTGCTCGCCGTGAGCGGGGGCATTGCCGCCTACAAAGTGCCCGAGCTGGTGCGCCTGCTGCGGCGCACCGGTCACGCGGTGCGTTGCATCCTGACGCGCGAAGCGCACGAGTTCGTGACGCCGCTCGTGCTCCAGACGCTGTCGGGAGCGCCGGTGCGCAGCCACCTCTTCGATCCGAGCGAGGAGGGCGAGATCGACCACATCGCGCTCGCGGACTGGGCGCAGCTGCTGCTCGTCGCGCCGGCGACCGCGAATCTGCTGGCGAAGCTCGCGCTCGGCCTCGCCGATGATCTCGTCTCCGCGGTGGCCCTCGCGACGCGGGCGCCGATCGTCGTCGCCCCGGCCATGAACGTGAACATGTGGCGGCATCCCGCAACGCAGGGGAACCTGGCGCTGCTGCGCGAGCGCGGGGTGCGCGTGGTCGGCCCCGAGTCTGGCGAGCTCGCCTGCGGCTGGGAGGGCGAGGGACGGATGTCGGAGCCGGCGGCGATCGCCGGCGCCATCGCGCCGTGGCTCGGCCCGCGCAGTCTCGCGGGTGAGGTCGTGATGGTCACCGCCGGCGGCACCCGCGAGCCGCTCGACTCGGTTCGTTTCCTCGGCAACCGCTCGTCCGGAAAGATGGGCTTCGCCATCGCGGCGGAGGCTGCGCGACGCGGCGCCGAAGTGATCCTGATCGCGGGGCCCGGTTCGCAGCCGACGCCGGCGGGTGTGCGCCGCGTCGACGTCGAGACGGCGCTCGCGATGCGTGACGCCGTGTTCGCAGAGCTGCCGCGGGCCACGATCGTGATCAAGTCGGCCGCGGTGGCAGATTTTCGGCCCGCCGAGGCGGTCGCCGGGAAACTGCGCAAGGAAGATCTGCCGGAGGGCGCCGGGCTCGCGCTCGAACTCGTGCGCAACCCCGACATCCTCGCGGAGATCGGCCGCGACAAGGGGAACCGCGTGCTCGTGGGCTTCGCCGCCGAGAGCGGAGATCCGGTCGAGTCCGCGCGGCGCAAGCTCGTGCGCAAGGGTTGCGATCTGATGGTTGCGAACGACGTGTCGCAGCCGGGCGCCGGGTTCGACGGCGATCACAACACCGTCGTCTTCGTGTGGCCCGGAGGAGACGTCGAGCGGCTGCCTTCGTTGTCGAAGGCGAAGGTGGCCGAACAGCTGCTCGACCGCGTCGAAAAGCTGCGCGGAGCGCGCGAATGAAGTTCGCCCGGCTGGCCATTCTGCTGATCGTACTCGCGCTCGCGGCGGGAGCGGCCGGGGCGGCCGGGCACATCAACGTGGTGACGATCTCGGGCTCGATCAACCCGGCGTCTTCGGATTATTTCCAGAACGCGATCCAGCAGAGCGAAGCCGAGGGCGCGATCGCCGTGCTGCTCGAACTCGATACGCCCGGCGGCCTGCTCTCGTCCACCAAGGACATCATCCAGGCGATGCTGAACGCGAAGGTGCCGATCATCGTGTTCGTCTCGCCCCAGGGCGCCTGGGCGGCCTCGGCAGGCACGTTCATCACGCTCGCCGGACACGTTGCGGCGATGGCGCCCGGCACCAGCATCGGCGCCGCCTCCCCCATCAGCATCACCGGCGGCGGAGAGAAGGATGCGGACGGCAAGCGCACGGCCGTCGCCGAGGAGAAGGCCGAGAAGTTCACCACCGCCTTCATCGAGTCGATCGCGAAGGAGCGCAAGCGCAACGTCGCGTGGGCGATGAGCGCAGTGAGCGACGCCGAGGCGATCACCCAGGACAAGGCGCTCGAGATCGGCGTGATCGATCTGGTCGCCAGCGACCGCGCGGATCTGCTGCGTCAGCTCGAGGGGCGGGAGGTCGCGATCGGCGGGGAGACGCGCAAGCTCGCGGTGGCCGGCGCCGAGATCCGCACGATCGAAATGACGGGGATCACGCGCTTCTTCGACTTCCTGGCGAGCCCGGACGTGGCGGTCTTGCTCGTGATGGCCGGGTTGCTCGGCCTCTACATCGAATTCCAGCAGCCCGGCATGATCCTCCCCGGTGTGGCGGGCGCCGCCTGTCTCGTGCTCGCTGCAATCGCCTTCCAGATCCTGCCCTTCTCGTGGGTCGGGTTGATGTTGATGTTGCTCGGAATGGGGCTGGTCGCGAGCGAGGTGTTCGTGCCCGCTTTTGGGGCGCTGTTCGTGGCCGGCATCACCTGCTTCCTGCTCGGGGGCTCGATGCTGTTCGATCTTCCGCAGTTCTCCGACCTGGACGTCTCCTTCTGGTCGGTGCTCGTGCCGAGCGTCGGCGGCTTTGCGCTCTTCGCGGCGGTGGTGGTCTTCGCGGTAGGACGCACCCTGATGCGCAGCCAGACGGTGGGCGTTTCCGAGATGCTCGGGCTCGTGGGCAAGTGCGCGACGGCGCTCGCACCCGAAGGCAAGGTCTTCGTGCGGGGAGAATATTGGACCGCGGAGGCCGACGAGGAAATTCCCGCCGGCGTACGCGTAGAGGTGACGGCGGTCGAGGGCATGCGGCTGCGTGTGCGGCGCGCAGTCGGGGATCGCTGACCGCGGGCGAGCGGTTCGAGGGGAGCATCATGGGGCTTGGTTTCATCATCCTGATCGGGACGCTGGCGGCGATATTCGTACTCGGCGTCCGCATCCTGGCGGAGTACGAGCGCGGCGTCGTGTTCCGGCTCGGCCGCTTCAATGGCAACAAATCGGCGGGTTTCCGTTGGCTGATTCCCGGCGTCGACCGGATGGTCAGGATCAGCCTGCGCGAAATCGTGATGGACGTGCCCGCGCAAGAGGTGATCACGCGGGACAACGTCTCGCTGAAGGTGAACGCGGTGCTCTACTTCCGCGTTCTGCACCCCGAGAGGGCCGTGATCCAGGTCGAGAACTACCTCTACGGCACGTCGCAGCTGGCGCAGACGACCTTGCGCAGCGTGTGCGGGCAGGCGGAGCTCGACGAGCTGCTAGCCGAGCGTGAGACGATCAATCAGAGGCTTCAGGAAATCATCGACCAACAGACGGAGCCCTGGGGCGTGAAGGTGCGCGCCGTCGAAGTGAAGCAGATCGACCTGCCTCCCGAGATGCAGCGCGCGATGGCGAAGCAAGCCGAGGCCGAACGCGAGAAGCGCTCGAAGGTGATTCATGCCGAAGGTGAGTTCCTTGCCGCGCAGCGGCTCGCGGAGGCCGCCAAGGTGCTCGCCACGCAGGAATCGGCGCTCCAGCTGCGGTACCTGCAGACGCTCGCCGAGATCTCGACGGAGCACAATTCGACGATCATCTTCCCGGTGCCGATCGACATCTTCCGCCCGTTCTACGAGGCGGCGTCGAAGCGCCGCGACGAGGGTGGCGCGTAGTCGATGGCGGGCGACGATCGCAAGCTGGGAGCCGAGGAGAGTGCTCGCCGCTCGGTGGCGCGGACGCTCGGAAATCTGCTGTTCGCGCTCGTGCTGCTGGCGCTCCTGGGCGGCTGGGCGTGGCTCGGCTTCTACCAGCTCGGGAACGGCCAGGCGGCGATCGTCCTGCGCTTCGGACGCCACGTCGACACCGTGGGGGATGCCGGGCTCCAGTGGCACCTCCCGCCGCCGCTCGCGACGCACGAGATCGTGAACGTGAACGAGGTCGTGCGGGAGGAGTTCGGCGCGCGGGGCGACACGCCGGGCGCAGCGGACGACGAGGCGAGCGCCGAGGCGTCGATGCAGACGAGCGACAACAACATCGTGCAGCTCGGCTTCGTGGTGCAGTATGTCGTGAAGGACGCCTTCGCGGCGCGCTACGCGCTGGCGGAGCCGCGCGCCACGCTGCGCGATGCTGCGCAGGCCGCCATGCGCGAGGTGGTCGGTCGCATGACGATCGACGACGTGCTCTCGAAGCAGCGCGGCCGCGTGGCCGGCGAGTCGCAAGAACTTCTGCAGCAAATCCTCGATGGCTACGACGCCGGCGTCATGGTGACCTCGATCGAGCTGCAGGACGTGCACGCACCCGATCCGGTACGCGCCGCCTTCGACGACGTGGTCGGCGCGGGACAGGACGCGGACCGCCTGGTGAACGAAGCCGAGGGCTATCGCAACGAGATCCTGCCGGGTGCGCGTGCCGAGGCGGCCGAGCTGATTGCGAGCGCGAACGGCTACCGGGAGGCGCGCGTCGCCGAAGCCACGGGCGAGGCGCAGCGCTTCACGGCGCTCGAACAGGAGTACCGCAGGGCGCCCGAGGTCACGCACCAACGCCTCTACCTCGAGACGATGGAAGGCGTGCTGCCGACTGCCGAGGTGGTGATCATCGAGCCTGGGGCGGCGGGCCTGCTGCCCTATCTGCCGCTTGCGCGCGACGCTGCCGGGGGCAAGCGATGAAGCGCCTCGTGCTGATCGTGCTCGTGCTGCTGGCGCTCGTCGTGGGGCTGGTCGTCGCCGGAGACTACGGATTCGGTCCGGTCGTGATCACGCGCGAGGGCGAGCAGAAGGTGATCCTGATGCTCGGCGATCCGCGCCGCGTGACGCAGCCGGGCGTCGCCTTCCGAATTCCACTGGTCGAGAACGTGCGCAGCTACGAGCGGCGCCTGCTGTACCTCAATTCGCCGCCGAACGACATCTCGACACGCGACCAGGAGGGCCTGGTGATCGACAACTACGTCGCCTGGCGCATCGCGGATCCTGTGGCCTTCGCGGCGTCCTTTCCGGCCGGGCGCAGCGCGGCCGAGCCGCAGATCGACCAGGTCGTGCGTTCGGCGGTGCGCGAGGTTGTCGGCCAGCACACGCTCGCCGACGTGCTGACGGGCAAGCGCAGCGAGATCATGCAGACGATCACCGAGAAGACGAAGCTGGCGCTCGCGAAGTTCGGGATCGCACTCGAGGACGTGCGCATCAACCGCACCGAGCTGCCCAAGGGCACCGAAGCCAACGTCTTCGCGCGCATGAAGGCCGAGCGCGAGCGCCAGGCGCGCAAGAACCGCGCCGAGGGCAGTGAGAGCGCGCGCCGCATCCGGGCCGAGGCGGATCGCGAGGCCCGCGTGATCGTCGCGAATGCGCACCGCGATTCCGAGATCGCGCGCGGCGAAGGCGACGCGCTGGCGGCGCGCGTCTATGCCGACGCCCATTCCGCGAACCCTGAGTTCTACGCCTTCCTGCGCAGCCTCGAGGCCTACCGCAAGACCCTGGGCGAGCACACGACGCTCGTGCTCTCGCCGAAATCCGAATTCTTCCGCTTCCTGGATCATCCGGCTCGAGGCGACGCAGCGCGCCCCGCAGCTCGCTAGCGCGGGACTTGGAGGAGGCGCCAGGCGCCGAAGCTCGCGAAGGCGGCGATCAGCAGCCAGGGTGCGAAGGCGGCCGCAGCGATGCCCGCCGCGGCGAGCAACGACGCCGCGGTGCGCAGGGTGTAGTAGACACTGACCCACGCGATCCCGATCAGGGCCGAAACGGCGAGGCTGCGGGTGCGTTCGACACCGAAGCCGAGCGGCAGTGCGAGCCAGGCAAAGAGCGCCACGCTGAGCGGATCCGCCAGGCGGCGGTGCAGGCGCCCTCGGGCTTCGATCGGATCCCGCCCATCCGCGACGCGCATGCCGATGTATTCGCGAAGCTCGGGGATCGAAAGCTGCTCGATCCCGGCGTCGAGCAGGACGAGGTCGCGCGCGCTGCCGAGCTCGAGCGCCGTCTCCGCGAGCCGCTCGACGCCCGGAGGCGATTCCGGGCGGGTCGGGTCGAAGCTGCGGCGCAGGCCGCCCTCCAGCACCCAGCCGTTGTCCTCGACGCTCGCGTGTTCCGCCTGGAGGCTCTCGATCAGGCGCCCCTGCGCGTTCAGACGAAAGACGGTCACGCCGTGGAGGGTGTGAGAAGCGAGATCCGCATCGCGGATGTTGTAGACGGCGTTGCCCCTGTGGTACCAGAACGAACCGCGGCGGAACGTGATTCCCTCGCCGGTCTGGGCGAGATCATTCAGGTTGCGCTCGGCCTGTAGAACGACGGTTTCGTTGACGCCGAACGTGAACAGCGAGAGCAGGAGAGATGCGAGCACGACCGGCGCGACGATGCGGCGCGGGGAAACGCCACCCGCCTTGAGTGCGGCGATTTCGCGGGCGCGGGCGGGGCCTCCGATGCAGAGGAATGCCGCGGCGAACGAGGTAATGGGTAGGATGTCACGCAGGTATTCGCTCGGAATGCGGAGCAGGAAGTACAGCGCAACGCCAGCCAGCGTGCGGCTCTCGACGACGTCGTCGAACTTGAGCAGCATCTCGACGATCGCAATGGCAACGAGCGAGCCGAGAAGAATCGTGCAGAACAGGCGCAGATAGCTCGCGAGGAAGTAACGCGAGATGATTCGCACCGCCGGAGTCTAGCATTGCGCACCATCGCAGGAAGCGTGTCGATCGGCGCGCCGCTCGTGCGGCCGATCCTCACGATCGGAAACTTCGACGGTATCCATCTCGGCCACCGCGCGATCCTCGATACCGTCATCGCGC
>JANNIY010000112.1:0-96612 GCA_031405455.1 Deltaproteobacteria bacterium
TCAGCAGGAAATAGATCGCCAGCGAAAGTTCGGGAGCGGGCCAGCCGTCGCGGCGCGCCATCGCGAGCAGCCGCAGCCCCACCATGAGACACAGCAACAGATTGAGCGCAGTAACGAGACCGCCGAGGACCAACACCCAGATCCCCCCCTGGGCCTCTCATCGGAAAACGGCCCGTCCGGGCTGAGCCCAGTTTGTGTTCGAGGGCGAGTCGCTGGGCCAGACGCTGGGCGGGCGGTGGTGGGGGGGGGTCAAGACCTCCGAGCGCCCGCCGATCCACACTCTCGGGTGACGCACGCGTAGTGCGTCCGGAACCGGGAGCGAGCCATGGCCAGAGCGAAGGGCGCGGCACTCGTCGGGGCCGTCAAATGGTTGCGTACCAGTCGCGATGCCGCACTGAAGGCGCTGCCGCCGAAGCTGCACCACTACCTCGATGACCGCATCCAGATCGCCTCCTGGTATCCGGAGGACGACCTGGTCGCGCTGATTCGGGCGCTGGGGAGCCTGCTGCCCGTGGCCGCGGGCTCCGTCTACGAGGAGATGGGCCGCTTCAGCGCGCGAGATCAGCTCGCCGGTGTCTACCGCCATCTGCTCGAGGGCAGCGACGCCTTCTCGCTCCCGCGCCGTGGCCTCGCGCTCTGGCAGAGTCAGCACGATAGCGGCCGGCTCGTCATGACGATTTCGGAGACGGGATCGGCGCGCATCGAAGTCGTCGGATTTGCCCTGCCCACCCGCGAGATGTGCGGCGTCCTGCTCGGCTACACCGGGGAGATGTTCGTGATGGCCGGGCTGAAGGACACGCGCGTTCGCAAGACGAGCTGCCGCGTCGATGGTGCGGATCGCTGCGCCTGGCAGTGCACCTGGACGCCCGCGCCGGCCGTGGCGGCGGATCGATAGGCCGCCGGCTTCACGCGCTCCCGCTCAGTCGCCGGCTTCCTTGCGCATCGTTGCGAGCGCGCGTGCGACGTCTGCCTCACGCATGCGTCGTTTCGATTCGACGTAGGCGGCGCGATGAAGCGCGAGCAGCGAGCGGGCCCGTTCGCCCGCCAGGCGTTCCGTCTCTTCCGGAGTCTCCCCGATGCCATCGACGACCCCGCGCGCCAGGGCTTCGGCGGGTGTGCAGGCGCGCGCGTGGAGCAGCATCTCGTTGCGCGCCGTCGGCGGGATCGCGGATTCCCCGATGACGAGCATCCAGCCCGGAAGCGCGATTCCGATTGCGACTTCGTTCATCTGGATCTTGTAGGGCCCTTGCGTCGCGAAGCGCGCGTCGCAAGCGAATGCGAGCACGGCGCCGCCGGCGATCGCGTGACCCGCGGCGCAGGCGACGGTCGGAATCGGAAACGCATACAGCCGCAACATCGTGCGCGCGAAAACCTCGAAGAGTTCGCGCAGGCCGGCGGGCGGAAGGGTCGGCACCAGCTTGAGATCGAGGCCGCCCGAAAAGATGCGCGGGCGTCCGCGTATGATCAGCGCGCCGGCGGCGTCCGCTTCGGTGCGGTCGAGCGCGGCGCCGAATTCGTTGAACCAGGGCACGCTCATGGCGTTGGCCTTGCCGTCGTCGAGCGTGATGCTGGCGATTCCGTCTTCGAACGCGTAGGCGATACGCAAGTGAGCCTCCTTCGTGGGCCTCACGATAACCGCGCGCGCAGGCTCCCCCAAGCCGGGTCGCAGCGAGCCCCGGACTGGCGTCTGCGAGCTAGCATGGCCCGACCCGATGTTTCCGATCCGCGACGAGAATCCGCACTTCCTGACGCCCGTGGTGACGGTCGCGCTGATCGCAGCCAATGCGCTCGCCTGGGCGTTGCTTCAGGGACTCGGCGCGGAGGCGCGGCTCGTCAGCTCCGTTTGCGAGCTGGGATTGATTCCAGGCGAGCTGTTGCAGCGCCTCCCGGCCGGCGCCGCGTTTCCGCTCGGCCCCGACGCTGCGTGCGTGATCCAGGCGCATCCCGCGTGGCACACGCTCGTGACTTCGATGTTCCTGCACGGCGGCTGGCTCCACCTGATCGGCAACATGTGGTTCTTGTGGATTTTTGGAAACAACGTCGAAGATTCGATGGGGCACGCGCGCTTTCTCGTGTTTTATTTGCTGTGCGGGCTCGCGGCAGCCGCGCTCCAGATCGTTTCGCAGCCGGAATCCGGGATCCCGATGGTCGGCGCCTCGGGCGCGATCGGCGGCGTGATGGGCGCCTATGTCGTTCTGTATCCGAGAGTCCGAATCCACATGCTGGTGATCTTCGGCATCTTCGTGCGCACGTTTCCGATGCCAGCGAGCTTCATGCTGGGGTACTGGTTCTTGTTGCAGCTCGCCGGTGGCGCGGTGAGCCTCGGCCGTGCAGGCGGCGGCGTAGCCTTCTGGGCGCACGTCGGAGGCTTCGTCGCAGGGGCCGTGCTCGTATGGCTATTCCAGGATCCGCGGCTCGTGGCGCGGCATCCCGCGCGCGGCTGGCGGAAGACGCCAGCGGGTGTCAGCGAGCGCTGGTGAGAACCCGCGAGGCCGGCTCCGGCTCCTGCCGGGCGAAGACGCGGAAGCTCGACGTGTCTTCGACCCAGGCGTATTGCGACCAGATCCTCGCAAAGCGTGGCTTGCGCACGAAGTAGGCGAGAAAGTCGAAGCCGACGCCTTCCAGACCCAGGTTGTCGCGCGTGTGGGGAATGAAGATCAGCCGCGGTTTTGCGCGCTCGAGATCCTCGCTCACGATGGTGACGATCCAGCGCGCAATTTCGTCCAGACGCGCGAGCCGGGCCGGATCCGTGTCCCCAACGAGCCGCGCCTTGGCCCGGATCACCGCGGGCAGCGGCCACAAGCACGAAAGGCGGGAGGCCCACTCGACGCCGGTGTAATTGACGGCAGGGAAGGCGGGATCGACGGAGCTCGCGGGCAGCCAGATGGCGCCGCCCTTTCCGCGCCGCAGGCTCACCTCCTCGATTTCCGCCATCGCCCCGCTGTGCTTGCCCGCACGCCAGCTTCCGCCTTCGCGAAGTGTTTCCCCGATGCGGTACGGCGCTGCGAGCAACAAGGCCGTCGTCAACGCGAAGGCCATTGCGCCGCCCGCGACGGCGCCGAGCCGCGAGGGGCGCAGGCGCGAAGCTTCGACCCGGCGCGAAAGCAAGCGCGCGGCGCCGAGACCGAGCATCGCAAACGCGAATGCGCGGAAGGGATAGCGGTGGTAATCCCACCAGGTTCCTCCGATCAGGTAGGCGATCCAGGCCGCGGCGCTCGCGCCGCCGAAGATCAGCGCGAGCGGACGCGCGGGGCCGGGCCGCCACAGCGCCGCCGCGAACAGCGCGGCCGCGAGCAACACGAGATCGCGTCCCCGCACGAGAACCTCGAGGGGGCTCTGGTAGGCGCCGTAGGTGTCGGCTGCGAGCGGGACGGCGAAGCGGAAGTAGTCGGGGTAGAACCAGGCGACCGCGGCGGCGCTACCGGCGACGACGCAGCCGAATACGCCGAGCTCGACGCCCGCGACGGCGCGCCAATTGCGCCGCCACGTCAGGATGAACAGCTCGGCCACCGCCACGATCAGCGCGTACTGTGGTTTCATCGCCGCTGCGACGCCCGCACCTGCGCCGATGCCCGCGGCGAGCGGAAGCGAAAGTGCATCGCCGCGGGCGCGAAGCGCGGCGTTGAGCAGGTAGGGCAACAGCAGCAGCACGATCACGTGCTCGCGTTGACCGAAATCCCGATTCGGAAGCACCAGCAGGACGAACGACGAGACGAGCAACCAGGCGCGCAGCAGCACCGTCGGTTCGGATACGAAGAGCCGCGACGCGAGGCGATGGCAAAGTGCGAGGGAGGCGGCGCAGAGCGCGAGCAGCCAGATGCGCAGCGCGAAAATCTCTGGCAGAGCGAGCGCCTGTGCAGCCGCCACTGCCGGCGCGAAGAGCACGAGAATTCCCGGCGGGTTCACGTCGATGAATCCGTCGCTGTAGAGCGGCGCGCCGGCCAGCAGGCGGCGCGCCCCGATCAGCAACCAACCGACGTCGTGATTCAGGGGTTGCGAGGCCTGGAGCGCGACGGCGCCTGCCACGAGCGCGATTTGGGCTCCTGCCCAGACGAGCGGTTCGTCGCGCCAGGCGGGAAGCGAGCGTGCGCGTGCGAGGCGGGCGTGTGCCGCCCGGGGCGCAGCCTGTGCCTGCCCACGCGTCGCAGGGAAATCGCGTACCCAGGCGCGCCGCACCAGCGACCTCCGCCTCCCGGCGGTGTCACACCCCGGCGCCACTCTCCCAGGTGTTGCAATCCTGTGTCAAGCGCTTTTCTCGTGGCCCGGGCGTCGCTTTTGCGTCCGTGTAAGTACGTGTTTTGGAAGGGTAAAAAAATATCGTTCGAAGATCTGACACATCCGCCTCCGGGCAACCACTCCCTACTAGGCACAGAGCACTCTCGGGGCGCCGCGCCGCCCGCCGAGCCCGGTGGCTCGAAACGGCGGTTCCAGGCGGACGCGAAACTTCGAGGATCAAGCCCGAGCTGCGCTCGACCGATGTTTCAGGGGTCAGCGGGCCGTGTGTCCGACAGAGGGTTTTGCGTAGTAATGCGGGGTCGCAATTGATGAGACGGTTCCTCCCGATTCTGTTCCTGACGCTTGCAGCGATCGGCGCCAACGTCGCCTCGGCCGACACGATCGCCTTCCAGGAGGGAGCGCTGCTCCCCGGTGGCGGCAACTACACCGGAACGCAAGACACGGAAATTGCGGGTGCCGATCCGACGACGTCATTCGGAACCAGCCTCACGTTGCGAGCCGACGCCGATGAGCTGGGGGGCCCCGTCCAGACGCTGCTGCGCTTCGACAATCTCTTCGGCGCGCTTCCGAACCAGATCCCGCTCGGCTCGACCATCACGGCGGCGGTGCTCACGCTTTCCGCCTTCAACACGAGCAATTCGCCCATCGGAAACATCTCGCTGTACCAGCTGACGGCTGCGTGGGACGAGACTTCGACCTGGAATTCGATGGTCGGTGGCGTGCAGATTGGCAGCGAGACCGAGACCGTCCCCGACGACAGCCACACCGTCGAGATCATCGACCTCACGGACTTCGACGTGCTCGCTTCGCTCCAGGCGTGGATCACCGGCGACACGAACCTCGGCTGGATGATCGAGAACGACTCGACCGACGGCGTGCAGTTCCGCTCGTCCGAATCGGCGGCCAGCGCAGAGCGCCCGCGGCTCACCGTCACCTTTACGCCGGTTCCCGAACCTGGGAGCCTCACGCTCGCTGGCCTCACCGCAGCGGCCGCGCTGTGCGTGCGCCGGCTGCGCCGTTCGCGCTAGCGCTTCTCCGCCTTCAGGTACGACACACGCTGCGGGAAGTGGCTGGACGATCAGTCCTGCAGCGCGATGCGGCCGCTCGCCAGCCCGCGTTCGATCGAACGATCGAGTGCGCTCGCGAGCGCAATCACCGCAGTGCGCAGGGTTTCGTCGCCGTCGCTCTCGACGATTGCGAGCAGCTGGCTAGCGAGTGTCTCTTCCGCACGGGTTCGCGCCGCGAGGCCTGCTGGAGTCAGCCGGAGCACGACGCCACGCCGGTCGGTGCGCAGCGCCGTGCGCTCGAGATAACCCTGTTGCTCGAGTGAAGCGACGATGCCCGAGAGCGTCGGCAGGCTCACGCGGGCACGCCTCGCGAGCTGGGTCACGCGCACCGGCTCCGCTGAGACGAGCAGCAGGATTCGGTATTTGGCCAGGCTGATGCCGCTCGCCGGGCAGGCGGATTCGAACGATTTCGTGAGCCACGCAAGCAAGCGCACGGCTTTGACGAGCTCGCTGTCGCCCTGGCAGGAGAGGCGATCCGACGGCGTGTCTTCGCTGCTCATCCGCTACCGCTCCAGCTCGGCGCCCGTTTGCGAGCCGCTACTATACGCTGCGATCACCGCTGGAGGAAAGCCGGGCTCAGATCGGGATATCCTCGAAACTCAGCGACATGCGATACGTCTTGAAGGCGATCGTGTCGGCGACCGCAGCGGCTGCGTAGCTCAGGCTCTCCGGCGGCTGATCCAGCAGCAGAATGCCGCGCACCCGCTCGGGGCCCTTCGCGAGGTGCTTGCGCACCCAGCCGATGCGTTGGAGGACTTCCGCGATGCAGTCTTCGGCCTGGCCGCGTTCGGCGATCATCACCACGACATAACATCCGGCGGCGTCGCGCCCGAGCAGGTCGATGTCCCCGACCTCGGTGGAGAAGTCGACACCGACTGATTTTCCCTGCGGATCGGTGTGGGCGCGCAGGCCCGTCTCGAGCAGCTCGGGCCGGCCGCTGAGCATCTGACGCACGGCGGACGGCTCCGGAAGCAACATCCCGATTCCGGAACCGGAAGCTGCGGGCGGTGTCGCTCGTACCGGTCCGCTCAGCTCACCCGGGTCTGCCGGCTCTGCCAGTTCAATTTCGGCGCCGCCGACCTTGCGGGGGCGGATCGGGAGGCGCGCCATGCTGCCGACCTTGGGACGGGGGTCCCGGCCGGAAAGCGAGATGGCGCCCGCATCGTTGCCGCAATTCGGGCAGAAGCGGACGCCGTCGCCGAGACGTGTGTTGCAGAGCTTGCAGTGCATACGGACCCCATGGGCGCTTCCCGGCGCGCGGGCACCGGGGAGGCTGGAATCACGTATCGGGCGATCAGCGCCCGGTCTGAACCGCGCCGCTTTCGGCGCCCGGCCGGGATCAGCCCCCGCCGCGTGGTGCGGCGAGACGCCGCAGGGCGCGCGAACGCAGCGGCACGACTTCCGAGAGCAGCGCCCGCGGCTCGGGAGGCAGCAGTGGCTCGGGTCGCAAGACCGCGCGCAGCCAGTGCCAGGCGTTGCGCAAGCCCGGATCGGCGCGCAGCTGGGCGGCGCGAACATCGCGTAGGCGGTGGCCCGCGGCGCGCTCCGCCAGCTCGTCGAGCAGCAGGCGCGCCTCGTGCCTTTGGGCGCTCGCGGTGAGCAGGTCGGCGAGTTCGAGCACGCTCTCGAAATTCCACGGGTCGATCTCGCGCGCGCGCCTCAGCAGGTAGATCGCGTAGGGTCGGAGCCAGCGCGTTCGGAAACGCCGGCTGCCTTCCAGCAGGGTCTCGACCGCTTCGCGGTCCCGCCCGTGCTTGCGTTGAAGCTGGGCCACCGCTTGCCAGGCCTGGTGCTCGTGGGGCACATAGAGGGCGGCTTCCTGATAGATGGCGAGCGCCTTCTCCGATTGGCCCTCGCGCAGACAAGCGCGCGCTGCCGCGCGAAAGCTCACCCACGCATCGAAGTGTTCACCGGCCTCGGCGAGCAGCGGCGCCAGCTTGGCATGCAGCACGGTGTTCTGGGGCTCGATCGAGAGCACCCAACGATAGAGCTCGATGGCGCGCGTGAGCTTGCGCCGGGCGCGCGCACGCGCGGCCTCCTCCAGGATCCTGGTGCGGTCGTACGCTGCCTGTCGCCGCATGACCGGCTGTGCCCCCCGCTGTCTCGCGTACACGAAATCGGCGTGGCGTCACGCCGCGTTCGTGACAGCGCTCACGCCGATCGGCAGCTCATGCGCAGGTCGGCAGCTGGCCTCAGTCTTCGCGCAGCAGGGCCGTCAGCGTCCGGCGGAAGACCGAGAGATCCGCAGCGGTGGTGAGATTCCCGACGAGCGCGGTCGCCGCCGGCTGGTCGGGATAGGTGGCGATGGCAATCAGCACGCCTGCGAGTTCGAAGCGCCCTTCGCGGCGGATGAAGACGGCGCCGCCCGAATCTCCCACCGCGGCCTGGGCCTCGTGCGGCGTCTCACCTGGATCGAAGCGCATCGCGAAGGCCGGCGTGCGGACATCCACCACGCCCACCGCGATGCCGGCCGCGGAAACGCGGTTCGTGCCCCAGCGCAGACCCGAGTGAGGGCCCCACCCCCAGCCCGTGTGGTCGTTCCAGCGGGTGGGCGCCCCCCGATCGCGGCCGGCGCCGACCAGCAGCACGGCGTCTCCGACGCTGGGTGGTGTTGGGCGGATGCGCAGCGGGGGCAGCTCCGGTCGGGGCTCGACGCGAAACACGATCAGGTCCGGGAACGGCGGCCCGACGTTGGCTCCGAGCTGGACGACCGAGGGCAGCAGCGCCGGGTAGCGGACGCCGCCGAACTCGACGTCGCCCGCGCCCACGTGCCGTGCGGTGATCACCCAACCGTTGCCGAGGTAGACGGCGGTCATCCCCCCTCGCAAACCCACGTTCGCCCAGCCTGCAACCTGGGCGGGGGGCCGCGTGCCCGAGGCGTCCGTTTCCGACTCGATCACGAGCGCACACAACACCGGGAGCAGGCAGAAAAGGCTGAGGGGGGTGAGGCGGCGCATTGAATCTCGTCTGTAGCGTATGGTACCGGGGCACCGTGAGTCTCCTCTTGCGCGCAAGGCTTGCCCGGTTCGTGCCGCTCGCGGCGCTGTTTCTGTTCGCGCTGCTCGTGCGCGCGCTTCCCCATCCGACTGTTTTTACGGACTCGGGCGTCTTTCCAGACGGCACCGACGCCTATTACCACTTGCGCCGGATCGCCTACACGGTCGTGAACTTCCCGAGCTTCCTCGGCTTCGATCCCTATGTGAGCTTTCCAGACGGCGGACGTCCGATCTGGACACCGCTCTTCGATTTTGCGCTCGCCGCGCTCGCGCGTCTCGGTCTCGGGCCGGTCTCGGGCCCCCCACTCGAAGCTTTTCTGATGTGGGCGCCACCGCTGCTCGGAGCCATTGGCGTGCTGGCGCTCTACGCGCTGGCGCGCCGCGCCTGGGGTGGGAGCGTGGCGTTCGCCGCAGCGCTGTTGCTCGCGCTGCTCCCGGCGCACTTTGTTTATTCGCAGCTCGGCGGGCTCGATCATCACGTGGCCGTCGCGCTGGCCGTGACGCTCGTCCTCGCCGCCGGCCTCTCGCTGCTGCGCCGGCTCGCTGCCGGTCCGCGGGCTCTTTTCACGGGAGCCGTCGGGCTCGGTGCCGCGCAGGCCTTCGCATTGCTGCTGTGGCCCGGCTGCCTGCTCGCGGTGGCGACGATCGACGCGGCGCTCGTTGCCTGTGCAATCGCGAGCGCGCGCCGCGAGGAGGCGGTGGCGCTCGCGCGCAGCGTCGCGTTCGCGCACGTCGTGGCGTTCGTCCTGGTGGCGCCGTTCGGCCTGGCCAGCGAGTGGCCGCGCTGGGGGAGCGTCTCGCCCGTCGTGTTGTCGCGCTTCCAGCCCGGTTACTTCGCCGTTGGCGCGCTGTGCTTTGGCGTGCTCGCGGAGGTCTTCGCGCGCTTTCGATTCCCGGCATCGCTCGCGCGGCGCGCGTTCGTCGCGCTCGCGGTGGGCGGTGTCGCGACCGGGCTCTGTTTCGCGACGCTCCCGGAGCTCGTCTCCGGAATGCGAGACGCCTGGGGCTGGTTCGCGAAGCGGGAGGTGTTCCAGGCGAGTGTCGCCGAATCCGAGCCGTTGCTGATGGGCTTGCAGGGCTTCGAGACCGACACGGCGGTGCTGCTCTTCACGCGCCTCGCCTATGCGGCCCCGCTGCTCCTCGTGCTGCTCGTCGTCGGAAGCCGCGGCCGCAAAGACGCGCGTGCGCGCGGCGTGCTCGCGCTGTGGACCGCGGTGTGGCTCGCCGCGGCGCTACTCCAGCGCCGCTTCGTGAACGAGCTTTCGGTCGCGTTCGCGCTGCTGGTCGCTGTCTGCGCAGTCGATGCGTGGGAGCGGGCGCGACGCGTGCTCGCAGGGCGCGGCCGGCTCGCGGCCGGCGCCGCCGTCCTCGCGACGCTCGTCGTCGCCCTCTGGTTGCTCGCGCCGATCAGGTACTTCTACACGCCGTACGTTGCGAACGTGCTGCGAGCGCGGGTCCGCCAGCCGACGGTCCTATCAGGCTGGCAGCCCGAGCAGCGCGGGCTCACACAGCTCGCGCGCTGGCTCGCCGAGCACACGCCGCCGACGGCCGGCTACTGGGATGCCTCGCTGCGGCCCGAATATGGCGTGCTCGCCGCGTGGGGCGATGGTCACGTGCTGCGCTACGTCGCGCAGCGGCCGGTCGTGCAGGACAACTTCGGCGACGACGTCGGCGAGCGGGGCTTTGCGCTCGCTGAATCTTTTTACGCCGCGACGAGCGAGACAGCGGCGCTCGCCATCGCCGAGCGGCTGCGCGCGCGTTACGTGATCGTGCGCGGTGCGGGCTCGGGGCACGCGCAGAGCTACGCACCGGAGAGCATGCTCAAGCGCCTGCACCGCTTGAACGGCACCGAAGGCCGTTCGCAAGCAGGCGGCGTCGCGGCCGGGTTGCTCCCCGCGCTCGCCCGCCATCGCCTGATCTTCGACGCGCGAGCCGTCGGGGGCCCCTCCGATGGCAGCCGGCCCAGCTACAAGATCTTCGAGATCGTCACGGGCGCGCGCATCGTCGGCCCCGCGCAGCCGGGCGCCGAAGTGCGCGCCGTGCTGCGCATCGCGCTCGCGAGCCGCGGGCGCATGTTCTACTCGAGCACGACGCGTGCGGACGCGGACGGCCGCTACGAGATCATCGTTCCCTACGCGAATGATCCGACGAACGACGAGATCCGCCCCGGGCGCGCCTATCAGCTGCGCAGCGAAGGGCGCGAGGTCGCGGTCGTGGTGAGCGACGGCGAAGTGAGAAGCGGCGCACGGGTCGAGGCGCCGCCGCTCGCCGATTGAATGCGCGGTCGCCTTCGGCGCAGCGAGCCGAGCGCGAGGAGTCCGACGCCAACGAGTCCTGCCGTCGCAGGCTCGGGGATCGGGGTCGAACTCACGACGACGTTGTCGAGGCCCCAGGTCGGCACGCAATCGGATGTGGTCCGAACCGCAGTCCGGTGTCAAGCTTTTGGAGCCGCCCCGCGGGCTTCGGCGATCGCATCCGCGAAGCTGCGGCCCTCGCGGATCTGCTTGCGGACGGCGACGAGCTGGCGCGGACGGTTCATGGCCAGCGCGCCGATCAGGCGGCCGGCGCGGCCGAAGAGCGCCACGAAGCGCCGCTCCGCGAGCGTGCCATCCACGATCTGCATCTCGTCTTGCGGACTCACGCGGCCGGCCAGTTGAATCTTGCGGTCGTACTGGTCCGACCATACGAACGGCACGGGTGCGAAGGGCTTGGCGCCCGTCGGCCCGGCCAGCAGACGCTCGGCTGCCGCGGCCCCCTGCTCGACGGCGTTGGTCCAGTGCTCGATGCGCATCGACTCGCCGAAGAGCGGATTGTGCCAGCGCGCGACGTCGCCCGCGGCCACGATGCCCGGCGCGCCGGCGGCGAGCGTCTCGTCGCAAAGCACGCCATTGCCGAGCGGGAGCCCCGAACTCTCGAGCCAGCGCGTCTCGGGCGTGACGCCGATGCCGACGACTACGACGTCGGCGACGATCTTCTCGCCGCCCTCGAGCTGCACACCTTCGACGCGCGCCGAGCCGGTGAAGCCCGCCACGCGCACACCACACTTCAGCGTGACACCGGCATCCGCATGCATGGCCGCGAGCGTCTCGCCGATCTCGCGCGGCACCGCCATGCCGAGCGGAACGGGGAGTGTCTCGACCAGCGTCACAGCGAGCCCGCGCTGGCGGCAGCTGGCCGCCACCTCGGCGCCGATGAAGCCCGCGCCGACGACGGCGACACGCGGGCTGCGCTCGAGATCGGCGCGCAGCCGCAGGCAATCCTCGAGCGAGCGCAAAACGTGAATGCCGGCGAGCGGTGGTGTCGCGGGCAGACGCCGCGGCGTTGCGCCCGTCGCGATCACGAGCCCGTCGAAGCGCAGCCATTCGCCATTTTCGAGAACGACGGCGCGCTCGCCGAGATCTAGCGACGCGGCCGCGCACCCGAGACGAAGATCGAGCGCGAGCGCCGCGAAGGCCTCGGGCTTGGCGAGCGCGAGGCTCGCCTCGTCGCGCGCGCCGCGCAGGATTTCTTTCGAAAGCGGCGGCCGGTCGTACGGCAGCCGAGATTCGTCGCCGACGAGTGTGAGCCGCCCCGCGTAGCCGTGGCGACGCAGCGCCTCGGCGCAGCGCAGTCCGGCGAGCGAGGCCCCCACGACGACGATCGATTCGAGCACGCGAACTCCGACCGTTGCGACTTCGCCCGGCGCCGCTCGACCGCGCGGCCGGACCCTGCTGGTTCCGCTCGGCAACGCTGCCGGGAAGCCATGCGGCTGCCGCGGCGGCCTGGTGTTCACGGGTGCAGCGCGGCGCTCGCACCATAACGAACCGGGTTGCCTCGCGACCGCCAGGCCGGGGCCCGAGCCTCCTCAGCCCTACAGGTGCAGTAAACGGCCTGCACATGCAGCGAATCGGCTGCGCGCGCCGGGCTCGGGGCCTTCCTGTAACTCATTGAAATTACATGATTTTAGGTTCGGCACAGCGATTGCTCTCTGTCCGAGCATGCGAATCGTAGGAATCCCGCTCCGGGCCGACCATAATCGGCGCTGCCCCGAGCCGGACTTCGGCTGGAGCTCGGACATGCGAGATGACAGGGAAGATCGGGAGGGCTCGCGCGCGCGGCGGCGAGATCGCCAGCGCGAAGATCGCGACCGGCGCCGCGAAGCCCGTGACGCGCGCCGCAGCGAGGGCCGCCGCCCGCCCCTGAGCCCGGAGCAGGCGGCCTACCGGCTCGCCCGGCGCCGCGCCAACCTGAAGCTCTCCTTCGTCACGCACCTCGTCAGCTACCTGAGCGTGTGTTTCTTCCTGTTGCTGGTCGCGGGCTTTCGCGCGGCTTTCATCGTGGCGCTCGCCTGGGGCATCGGGCTCGTGATGCATTATTTCGCCGCTCTCGTCGCCCCCGACCTGCGCCGCCGGCTGATCGACGACGAGGTGAACCGCGCGATCGAGGTGAGCGCTCCGAGCGAGCGCCGTTCGCTCGAGGACAAGCACTCGCGCTCGCTCGAGCAACTCTCGGCTTCGATCGCGCACGAGATCCGCAATCCGATCACGGCGGCGAAAAGTCTCGTGCAGCAGATGGGAGAAGATCCTTCGTCTCGCGAGAACGTTGCCTACGCGAACGTCGCCCTCGAAGAACTGGACCGCGTCGAACGCTCGATCTCGCACCTGCTCAAGTACGCGCGCGAAGAGGAGCTTCAGCTCGGCGAGCTGCGGATCGCCGAGGTCGTCGACTCCGCCCTCGAGACCTTCCGCGAGCGGATCACGCGGTTGGGCGTGACGGTGACGCGCGATCTCGGCGGCGAGGGCGCGATGCGGGGCGATCCGGAAAAACTGCGCCGCGTGCTCATCAACCTGATCGGAAACTCGCTCGACGCGTTCGAAGAGGCGCGCACGCCGCACGCCAGCCTCCAGCTTTCTTCCGGCGAAGATCTCGCGGGCCGCGAGGTGTGGCTGCGCGTGCGCGACAACGGACCGGGCATCGCCCCGGAAACACTCGCCCGGATCTTCAGCCCCTTCTACACCTCGAAGGCGGCGGGCACGGGCCTCGGCCTCGCGATTTCGAAGAAGCTGATCGAGGCCCACGGGGGGTCGATCGAGGCGAACTCGACGCCCGGACAGGGCAGCGAGTTCCTGCTCACCCTTCCGAAGCTGGCCGACGCAGGCCGCGCCCGCGTGTCGTGAGGTCGGATCGGATGCGGCGACGCGATGGCTTCGGGTGGAGCGAGGAAGGCTGCTCGCCGCAGCGGGCGCGGCGCGCGTCGGGGCGCAGCGCCGGGCGCAGGCGCGCCAGCGAGCCCGAGCGCGAATCGCTCACGCCCGAGGAGCGCAGCTGGCAGGCTGCGCGAGAGATCGCCGAAGCCAAGGTCGAGGCCACGAGCGAGGCGATCAAGTGGAGCGTCATCACGATCGCGCTGCTCGTGTTCCTGCCGCCGGTAGGCATGATCGTGCTGATCTTCGGCGGCGCGAAGCAGCTGCGCGCGCTCTATCGGCTCGTGCTCGAGCCGAAGCTGCGCAATCGCTTCATCGATCACGAAGTTTCGCGCCGCGTGCGTCAGAAGCTCTCGAACGAGCGCCAGCAGATGGTGGGGGAGCACTCACGTTCGATGGAGACGCTGTCGGCCTCGATTGCGCACGAGATCCGCAATCCGATCACCGCCGCGAAGAGTCTCGTACAGCAGATGGAGGAGGATCCCACGGCCAGCGAGAACGTCGAGTACGCGCGTGTCGCCCTCGAAGAGCTGCACCGGGTCGAGCGCTCGGTTTCGCATCTGCTGCGTTTCGCGCGGGAAGAAGAAATGGGAGTGGAGAACGTGCGCATGGCCGATGTCATCGATTCCGCGCTCGAGACCTTCCGCGAGCGTCTGGCGCGCGGCGGGATCGCGCTCGTGCGCGAGCTGGCAGGCGAGGGCGCCTTGCGCGGCGATGCCGAGCAGCTGCGGCGCGTGATCATCAATCTGGTCGGCAACGCGATCGATGCGCTCGCCGAGAGCCACACGCCGAACCCGCGCATCGAGCTTTCGATGGGTGAGAACCTGGCCGGTGCGAGCGTCTGGGTGCGCGTCCGGGACAACGGACCCGGCATCGACGCGGAAGCGCTCCAGAAGATGTTCAGCCCCTTCTACACCTCGAAGGCGAACGGCACGGGCCTCGGCCTTGCGATCTCGCGCAAGCTGATCGAGGCGCATGGCGGAACGCTGGAGGCGCAGTCAGTGGTTGGCGCCGGGGCCGCCTTCGAGGTGACGCTGCCCAAACGGCTCGCTGCCAGGAGTTCCGCATGAAGGCCCGCATCCTGATCGTCGAAGACGAGAGCGCCATCCAGCTCGCGCTTTCCGGCTTGCTGCGCCGCGAGGGCTACGAGGTCGAGGTGGCGGGCACGGGCGAGGAAGCGCTCGCGGCGCTCGCCGCGGCGCCCTGCGATCTCGTGCTCACCGATCTCGCGCTCGGGCGCGGTGCGTCCGGCATGGACGTGCTGAAGGGCGCGAAGCGCCTGCGGCCCGAGATCGTGGTGGTGATGATCACGGCGCACGGGTCGGAGAAGATTGCGGTCGAGGCGATGAAGAACGGCGCCGAAGACTACGTGCCCAAGCCCTTCGACAACGACGAGATCCGGCTCGTCGTGCAGCGGGCGCTCGAGCGCACGCGCCTCCAGCGCGAGAATCGGCTGCTGCTCGAGCAGGTCCAGAAGCAGTTCGGCTTCGGCAACCTGATCGGCACCGGCCCGGCGATGCAGCGCGTCTTCGCGACACTCCAGAAAGTCGCCGAGACGGACCTGACGGTGCTGGTGCGCGGCGAGAGCGGCACGGGCAAGGAGCTGGTGGCGCAGGCGCTGCACGCTCTGAGCCCGCGCCGGCAGCGCCCGTTCGTTGCGGTGAATTGCGCCGCGATCAGCCGCGAGCTCGTCGAGAGCGAGTTGTTCGGCCACGAAAAGGGCGCCTTCACCGGCGCCGACGCGCGCCGCCAGGGCCGCTTCGAGGCGGCCGACGGCGGCTCGATCCTGCTCGACGAGATCGGCGACATGCCGCCCGAGACGCAGGCGAAGGTGCTGCGTGTGCTCCAGGAGCGCTCCTTCGAACGCGTGGGCGGCAGCAAGCCGATCGACGTCGACGTGCGCGTGATCGCAGCGACGCACCGCAATCTCGAAGACGAAGTCCGCAAGCAGCGCTTCCGCGAGGATCTCTACTACCGCCTCAAGGTCGTGACGATCGAGCTTCCGCCACTGCGCGAGCGACCCGAGGACGTGCCCGCGCTGGCGCAGCGCTTCCTCGAGCGTGTGACGACGCGGCTGGGCCTCGAGAAGCGCCAGCTCGGCGACGCCGCGCTAGCGCGGCTGGTCCGCCACCGCTGGCCCGGAAACGTGCGCGAGCTGGCCAACGTGATCGAGCAGGCGGCGGTGCTCGCGCCGGGTTCCGTGATCGAGGAGGCCGACCTCCAGCTCGGCGGCGCGAACGAAGTTCCGGCGGCCGCGGGATGCGACGGGTCGGGGCTCGGCTTTGGCGAAGCCAAGCGCCGCGCGGTCGATCGCTTCGAGCGCGGCTAACTGCTCGAAGCGCTGCGCAAGAGCGGCGGAAACATTTCTCGCGCCGCCGAGGCGGTGGGAATGGTCCGACAAAGCCTGCAACAGAAGATCCGCGAGCTCGGCCTTCGCGACGAAGACTGGACCGAGACGGATCGTGAAAAGGAGAACCCGTGAGCAGCGAACGAGCGACTGGCATTCTCGCACGCGTTTTCAACCTGATCCGCGGCATCTTCGGCGTCTGGATCCGGGACAGCGAGCGGCAGAATCCGCGCGCCGTCTACGAGTCTGCGATCCTCGAGCGCACGAAGCAGTATCACGAGCTGAAGGATGCGGTCGCCGGGATTCTCTACATGCGCAACAAGTTGGAGGCGGAAATCAGCGAACGCCGCGCCGAGATCGCGCGACTGCACGACGACGTGCGGCGCAGCGTCCGCGGCGGCCAGGACGACACCGCGGTCGTGCTGATCGCGCGCAAGCAGGCCCTGCACGAGGATCTCGAGCGCAGCGAACGCGAGCTCGAAGGTGTGCGCGCCGAGGCCGAGGACGCGAAGAACAATCTCGTGCGCTTCCGCGAGGAGATTCGTGCGCTGGTGCACGAGAAGGGCCGCATGCTCGCGACACTCGCGAATGCCCAGGCGCGCCGTCGCATCCAGCAGGCGCTCGAGGGGCTTTCGGTCGACGCCGAGATGCGCGCTCTCGAGGGCGTGCGCGAGCACATCGCGCGCGCCGCAACCGAGGGCATGCTCGAGCGCGAGATCGGCGGCGACGACGGCCTGCGCCAGCGTCTGCGCGCGATCCGCGACGAAGCCCGCACGGAAGGCGCACAACGGGAGCTGGAGGAGCTGAAGCGCCAGTACCGGCCGCAGGCGCTGGCGGAATCGACGCGCCCGCAGGCGGCGGCAGCGCCGATCGCAGAACCGCGCGGGGTGCTGATTCCCGTGGTATGAATCTCGCGTGATCGACGTCGAGATCGCAGGGGCCTTCGACGAAGCGGCGGCGGAGCGGGCGGAGCTCGTGAGCCTGCATCGCACGGGCTCGCGCCCGCCGCTGTTCCTGATCCGCACCTGGCGTGGCGAAGTGGCGAGCCAGCGCGCGCTCGCCCGCCACCTCGGCCCCGATCAACCGATCCATTCGATTGCGCCGCCGCACGGCGAAGAGCCCGATGATTTTCCCGTCGACGCGAACGCGTGGGCGGATCTCGCCCTGGCGCGGCTGCTCGCGCTGCCGCACACGGGCCCCTATTGCATCGGCGGCTGGTCGTTCGGGGGCGTGATCGCGCTCGAGGTCGCCGAGCGGCTCGTGCGCAAGGGCTGTGAGGTCGCGCTCGTCGCGATGTTCGATACGCGCCTGCCGAAGCAACGTCCGCCGCGGCAGCGTGGCCGCGCGAGGCGCAGCTCGCTCCACAAGAGCGTCCAGGAGTTCGAGCGCTTCCTTGCTCTGGAGTCGCGCCGCGAGCGGCTCGCTTATCTGCGCAAACGCGCGGCGCGCCGCGTCGAAAAGCTCGCGTCGCGTTGGAACCGCTTGCGAGGGCGTTCCGCGTCGCGAAGCGAGGTGGTGTCGGCCGTGGCGCCCGGCTCCGCGCCCGAGGAGGCCACGCACGTCACCATGACCGGCCGCCGGATGTCGCAGCTTCAGCGTGCGATCTGGGTCGCGTATCTCAAGTACCGCCCGGGCGGCTCCGCGCTCCCGGTGCTTCAGCTGCGCACTCTCCAATCGGAGGCGAACGCGACGGACGCGCTGCTCGGCTGGGGGCCGTGGCTGCACGGCGATCTCGAGAGCGCGCTCGTTCCGGGCGAACACCTGACGATGTTCGAGGAGCCCCACGTAGCGCTGCTGGCGGAACGACTCTCCGCGGCGCTTGCGCGCGCGTCCGCCAAACCCACGCTCGCCCGGTAGCGGGCGTTCCGCGCGATCCGGCTAGATGCCCTCGGCGCGGTGATCGATCCGCCAGAACACCCAGGGCAGGAAGCGCCGCAGGCGCCACGCGATTTCGGTGTGCCAGCGCGCAAACACGAAAAGGCGACGCCCGCCAATGGCGCGCTCGATCGCAGCGACGACCGACTCGGGGCTCTGGGGGGCCGGTCCCACCTGCATGATCTTCGGCTTCGAGAGCGCCTGCCCGCGCAGCGGTGTATCGACCTGGCTGGGGCACACGCACAGGATCTGCACGCCCCGGCCGCGATTCTCGTGGTGAAGCACCTCGGTGAAGGCGACCTGCGCGAACTTCGAGGCGCTGTAGGAGCCGAAGTGCAGACTCGGCATCCAGCCTGCGATCGACGCAAAGTTGACCAGCACGCCGCGCCCGCGCGCGAGCATCGGCGGCAGCGTGGCGAGGCTCACGTTCACGAGGCCCCCGTAGTTGACCTCCATCACGCGCAGGATTTCCTGGGGAGTCTGCTCGAGCAGCAGGCCGGTGGGCTGGATCGCCGCGCCGTTGTAGACGCGCTCGATCGGGCCGAGCCGCATCTCGATGTCCTTCACGGCAGCCGCGACGGCCTGTGCGTCCGTGACATCGAGCCATTGCGTGTGGATTCCCGGCAGATCGCGAGCCGTCTCCGCGAGCCCCGCCTCGTTCACGTCGGCGGCGGCGACGATTCCGCCCGCGGCGGCCCAATGCCGCGCAGCCGCGCGTCCGATGCCGCTCGCTGCGCCGGCCACGAAGATGAGCTTGCCCGTCGCCAGCATCCGTCGCCCCCTGATTCGAGTTTCGGGCGCGTACTCAATACCCAGCCGCGGCCGCGCTGGCAAGCGCGCGAAACGTGCGCGGCTAGCGATCGGTGTAATGCGGCGCGCGCTTCTCGAGGAAGGCGGAAACGCCTTCGCGAAAGTCTCGCGTCTGCGCGCACAGGGTCTGGTTGCGATCTTCCATCGCGATCACCTGCTCGAGGCTCCCGGCGTCGATGCTCAGCGAGAGACATTCCTTGGTGAGCCGCAATCCGAGCGGTGTGGTCGCGAGCATCTCCTGCGCAAGGCAACGCGCCTCGGCTTCGAGTTGCTCGTCGGGCACGACGGCGGAGACGAGGCCCACGGCGAGCGCCCGCTCGGCGGCGATGAAGCGGCCGGTGAGCAGCAGTTCCGAGGCGATCGAGGCCCCGATCAGCCGCGGCAGAAAGTACGAGACGCCGATGTCGCAGGCGGAGAGGCCGATGCGGATGAACGCGGCGTTCATGCGCGCCGATGCGCCGGCGAGCCGCACGTCGGCGGCGAGTGCGAGCGCGAAGCCGCCGCCGCAGGCGGCGCCGTGCACGCAGGCGATGAAGGCCTGCGGAGCGCGCCGCATCAGCATCGGCAGCTCGCTGATCTGGCGCTGCATGCGCAGGCCCTCGGGCACGCCGCCCGTGTTCGTGCGCGGCTCCTTCAGGTCGAGCCCCGCGCAGAAGGCCCGCCCCGCGCCGCGAATCACGACGACGCGGGTTTCGCGGTCGGCGGGAAGCTGCGAGAAGAAATCCCGCAGCTCGCGCACGAGCGTCGAATCGAGGGCGTTCAGCGCTTCGGGGCGGTTCAGCGTCAACCAGCTGAGCGCGCCCTCGCGCGCCACGTCGAGCGTCTGGTAGGCCATGGGTCTCCTCTAGCTGTAGCGGATGGCGGCGCCCTTCGATTGTCCGGGCGCCCGCGCGGCTTCGCGCAGGTCGGCCAGGAACGTGTCGGCGATCTGCGCGTGCATTGGCGACACCATCAGGTGGAGTGCGTCGGGCCCCTTCTGGCGATCGAGATGCCAGCCGCGCGCATCCATGCTGTCGCCGACGGCGAAGATGTCGAATGAATCGGAGCCGAAGGCGAGCACGCTCATCACCGGGTCGCCGATCACGCGCAGGCCCGGGATCGCAGCGATTCCCGAGCGGAGCTTGCGGGTGGTGTCGCTGAGCTGGCGTGCGAGACGCAGATAGCCGTCGCGTCCGAGGTGGTGAAGCACCGCCCAGGCCGCTGCGATCGGCGCCGAAGGCCGCGCACCCGCCATCGCGAACGAGCCATAGGTGCCACCGGGCCAGCGATCGAAGAGAAACAGCTGGTGCTGATGGAGATGCGCCTTCTCGCGGTGCAGGATCACGGAGGCGCCCTTGATGCAGTAGCCGTACTTGTGGACGTCGGCGGAGAGCGTCGAGACGCCGGGCACGCGGAAATCGAAAGGCGGGATCGGCTCTCCCAGCGCCTCGAGAAACGGCAGCAGGAACCCCCCCAGACACGAATCCGTGTGGAAGGCGATCCCGCGCTCGCCGGCGAGCCCAGCGAGCTCCGGGATCGGATCGACCACCCCGAACGGATAGTTCGGCGCCGAGCCGACGACCAGCGCCGTGTTGGCGTCGATCAGTTTGGCAGCCGCCGCGACGTCGGCGCGGAAATCGGGAAGCAGCGGCACCTGCCGCAGCTCGATTCCCAGGTAGTGCGCGGCCTTTGCGAAGGCCGGATGCGCGGAGTAGGGCACCACCATGTTGGGCGCGTCGACGTCGCGTTCGGTGCGCGCCCGCTCGCGGGCCGTCTTCACCCCCATCAGGATGCTCTCGGTGCCACCCGAGGTCATGGCGCCGCCCGCGTTGGGGCCCGCATGCAGGAGATCCGCCGCGATCGCGACGACGTCATCCTCCATCTGGCGCAGGCTCGGAAAGCGGAAGGGATTGAGCGCGTTCTCGAACAGGTAAAGCTCTGCCGCCTCGCGCAGGATCGTGTCCACGTCTTCGCCTGCCGGATAGACGAGGCTGAAGGTGCGCCCACCGCGCCAATCGGCGTCGGCGCGCTTGCGCTCGCGCATGCGCGCGAGCAGCTCGTCCTTCGGAATGCCTTTCTCGGGAAGCGACATGGGGGACTCCTCTAGTCGGTCAGCGTGATGCGCCGGAGCTTGAGCGCGCGTTCGGCCTCGGACGCGATCCACTCCTGGCAGGTGAGCAGGAAGACCTGGCGCCGGCGCGAGATCTCGGAAAGCAGCTCGTAGACCGCGGCCCGCCGCGCGTCATCCATCCGCAACAGCGCATCGTCGAGCACGAGCGGCAGGCGCTCGCGGCCCTCGTCGAGGTGATCGAGGAGCCCGAGGCGCAGACACAGAAAGATCTGATCGAGCGTGCCGCGGCTGAGCGGTCGGATGGCGAGCCGCTCGTCGCCCTGCTCGCCTCCCGTGACGAAGAGCCCCCCGCCCGGACCTTCGGAGTATGCGATCTTGCGCCAACGTCCGTGCGTCACGCGTTCCAGGTACGCCCCGGCGCGTCGCAGGACATCAGGCTGGTGTTGCTCGCGAAAGGCGTGCTCAGCGCGCGTCACGATGGAATCGAGCAGCGCGAGGCGATCGCGCTCGCGCTGCGTCTCCGCGAGGTCGTCTTCGGCCGCGCGCACGAGATCCGCAGCGCGCGCCTGACGGCTGCCCGGATCCTCGCGCAGCAGGCTCGTGATTTCTCCGTGGCGCGCGTGCGCTGCGGTGAGCGCCTGCATGCAGGCGGCGCGCTCGCCCTCGCGTCGGCTCATGGCCTCCGGGGTCCACTCGGCCGCGAGCGGGTCGCGTGACGCCGCGACGCGCGCGTCGTGTTCGCAGCCGGAAAAACGCGGGTCGCGGCGCAGATCGGCTTCGAGCTCGGCCAGCGAGCGCGTCTCCCGGAGTCGCACTTCCACGCGGGCGAACGCCGCGCTTCCCGTCGCCTGCGGCTCGATGCTGCGCAACACGGCCTCGACCCGTTCGAGCTGGGCCTCGAGGCGCTCGCGACCCGGGCGCAGCGCCTCGAGTTTTTCCTGCGCGCGCAGGCGTTCCTGGCGGTCGAGTTCGACGCGTTGCTCGCGCTCCCGGCTGCGGCGCAGCGCTTCGGACAGCCGCGCGACGCGAGCTTCGACATCGCCCTCGCCCGCGATGGCGAGCCGCGCGCAAAGCCGTTCGATCCGTTCCTCGCGGGTGCGCAGCGCCGCCGCGAGCGCTGCGTCGGCAGCTTCGCACGCGCGCAGCTTCGCGAGCGTTTCTTGCGCGCGCTCGAGCCGCTCGATCACGCGCAGCAAACCCTCGGGGCTGTCGAGCAGGCCGGCGGCCGGAGCGATGCCAGCCAGCAGGCCAGCGAGTTGGGGCGGTGCCGGACTCGGGCGGCGGCTCGCGACGATCGCTGCGAGCACGGCCATGCTCCCGAGCGCCGCCGCGCCGAAGACGAGCCCGCTCGCGAAGACGCCGAGCGCCGGTGCGAGCCATGCAAACACGGCGGCGAGCGCGAAGCTCGCGACCGCCGCGACCAGCGGCCGGAACGGATTCGGTCCGAGCAGCGAACCGACGGGCGCGGAGCGGGCCGCCGCCCAGTTCGCGTGAGCGGTTCGCAAGGCTTCGAGTGCGAGCGTGCGCGCCGCGTCGAGATCCGCGGGCGTGGCCTTGCGTCCGAGCAGGGCCGAGACGTCCCGCGCCGCGCCAGCTTGCAGTGCGAGCAGGTCTTCGCGTAGCGCGTCGCGGCGCTGCGCTTCGGAGCGATGCTCGCCGGCCAGCGGACCCGCGAGCTCGATGTCGGCCGCCGCCGCGAGCACCGCGCGTTCCGGCTCGCCGAGCGCTTCCGGCGCGCGCGCGAGTCGCGCGTTCGGTTCGCGTTCGGCTTCCTTGCAGCTCGCGATCTCGCTCGCGAGCAGCGCGGGGTCGGCGAAGGCGAACTCGCCCAGGCCCGCGAGATCGACGGGCGAGCCGAGGGCGTGGCTGCGGCGCTTCCATTCGTGGAGACGCCCCAGGAACGGCGCGTCGTCGTGCGCCCGGTCGAGTTCGCGGCGCTGGCTTTCGAGCGCGACGATTTCCGAGCCGAGATTCGCCTGTTCCGCGCGCGCGTCGCGCAGCTCCCGCTCGCGCGCCGCCGCCTCGCCGAGCAGTTTGCGCTGCCGCCGGGCCTCCTCGAGCAGCTCGTTCGCGCGTGTGTTTCCGCGCCGGTCGGGACGCCAGAGCGATTGATGCGCCTTGCGCAGCTCGTTGCGCAGCTCCGCGATCGGCCGCAGCGGAAGCGCACAGGCCTGCGGCAGCAGCAACTCATCGACGTGCGCCTGTACGTCGCCGTCGAGCTTTGCGAGCTGCTCGAGCTCGAGCGAATAGACCGCGCGGAACAATGCGCGCGAGAGACCGCTCACGCATTCGAGAGGCGTGTTGCCGAGCCGCGGCCCCGTGAAGTCCGCTTCCCCTTCGGTCCACCGCAGGCGGCCGCGCGAGAGCAGCTCGCGTTCGACGCGCAGCGGCAAACCGTTCTCGCGCTCGATCAGCGCTTCGAGCTTGAGATCGCCGCCCGCACCGCCGTCCCAGAGGGCGAGTTCATGCTCCTCGCGATGGGCCGGATCGAAGCCGTAGAGGATCGTCTCGAGCGCGCTGCGGAACGTGCTCTTTCCCGATTCGTTCGCGCCGAAGATCAGGGCGGCTTCGGGAGGCAGCTCGAAGGCGCGATCCCGCAGCACGCCGAATACCTGCGCGTGGAGGCGGCGGAACCTCACGTCGCCTCCGCCTCGACACCGCGCAGGGTCAGCTCTTCCGGAAGCCCGGCGAGGAGCTCTCGCAGGTAGGCGAGGCGCGCCGCGCCGGCGTCCACTGCGAGCGCGAGCTCGGCGGGGGCCAGCTCGGCGAGCAATGCGTCGTCGGATCCCGCGCGTTCGATCAGCGCGAGCGCTTCGGCGAGCACGCTCGGAGATTCCCGCAGCAGCTTGCGATCGAGGGGCAGCGCCACCCGCTGCGTGCGGAGCTGCACCTCGAGAGCGCCGGTGCGGGCCGCGAGATCTTCTGCGAGCGGCTCGAGTTCGCCGCGGGAGCGCAAGCGGCTCGCGAGCGGCGTCTCGCCTTCGAGCTCCAGGCGCAGCGCGAGCCTTTCATCCGATTCGCGCGGCTGCGCGTCGATGCAACGCGCCAGGCTGCTCGCGAGTTCGTCGAACGAAGCGCTCGCCGGCAGCCCGCGCACCGGCACGCGCTCCCAGCGCACGCGCGCGAAGCGCACGAAAACGGGCTCAGCGCTCGCGCCGGCGAAAGCCTCGACGACGAGGCCGCCCTTGGCGCCGGTCTCGCGGGGATTGCGGCCCTGAAGATTCCCCGGGTAGTGGACGGGCAGGCCCGGTACGGCCTGCTGACGCAGATGGATGTGGCCGAGCGCCCAATACGCGTAGGGCCGTCGCTCGAAATCCGAGCGCGTCGAGGGTGCGTAACGATCGTGATCGGCTGCGGACTTCGCGCTCTCGACGCTGGTGTGCAGCAAACCCACGACCGGCAGCGATCCGGGAACGTGCGGGAAGGCCGCTGCGAGGTTCGCGGACTCCTGGTCGCTCGCATGGCCCGCACCGATCACCGCCCCGACCGGCGCGCCGTCGCGATCCGTCACGCGCAGCAGCTCGGGCGCGGGGCCGCGGAAGAAGCGCACGCGCTCGTTCTCGACGCCGAGATCGGCGGTGCGAAAGCTCGCGCCGCCCGGGTCGTGGTTGCCGCAGGCGGCGAGGAACCAGACGCCGGCCTGCGCCAGCCGCTTCAGCTGGCCGGCGAAGAAGAGCTCCGTTCGCACGGAAAGGATCGGATCGTCGAAGAGATCGCCCGCGGCGAGCAGCGCGTGAAGCTGGTGCTCGATCGCGTAATCGACGGCCCGCGCGAACGCCGCGTGCGTCGCCTCGCGCAGGTTCTCCCGGGTGCCCTCGCGGCCTCCGAAGTGGGTCTCGAGGTGCAGATCTGCGAGGTGCAGGAAGCGGAAGCTCATGCGCCCGGCAGTCTACAAGGATTCGTGGCTCCCCGTGCGGAGCGCCTGGTAGCGAGTCCACTCCCGCGCGTTCTGGTACGCGAACACCACGCACAGGGCGTGGGCGAGGAAGCCGGGGACCAGGATCGCCCAGTAGGCGAGACTGGTTGCGACGAACCACACGCCGCCCGCGAGCAGCCGCCCGCAGTAGACCTGGCCCAGGCCCGGGATCAGCACCGAGAGCACGGCGGCGATTCCGGGATGGGGAGCGTGCGGCAGCGGAAGACCATCGGCGTCGAATTCCATGGCGGATCGTTCCTCCTCGCTCGGGTGAAAAGCAAACGCCGTGCCAGCCGCCGCGACCCGCGTCGCGCGCGCCGGGCGCGTACAATGAGCGCGAGCTGCAGCGCGCGTGCTTCACTGCAGCCGGCAGGCTGCACTCATGGCGGAGGGGCGAGTTGCGCATCGCAAGCTGGAACGTGAACTCGCTCAAGGTGCGCCTGCCCCAGCTGCTGCAGTTCGCGGCTTCGGCGCGGCCGGACGTGATCGCGCTCCAGGAGACCAAGCTCACCGATGACAAGTTCCCGCTCGCGGAGATCGAAGCCGCTGGTTTTCGCGCGGTCTATTCCGGCCAGAAGACCTACAACGGCGTGGCGCTGCTCGCGCGCGGCGAGCTGAACGACGTCTCGACCGAGCTGCCGGGTCTGGCGGATCCGCAGCGGCGTTGGCTGGCAGCGACCTATGCTGGTGTACGCATCATCGACGTCTATGTGCCCAATGGCCAAAGCGTCGGCTCCGAGAAGTACGCCTACAAGCTCGGCTGGATGCAGGCGCTGCGCGCGGCGGTCGTCGACGAGCTCAGCCGTCATCCCGAGCTGGTGGTGCTCGGCGACTTCAACGTCGCCCCCGAGGACCGGGACGTGCACGATCCGAAAGAATGGGAGGGCCAGGTCCTGTGCAGCGAGCCCGAGCGCGAGGCCCTGCGCCAGCTCCTCGGCGCCGGGCTGGAGGACGTGTTCCGTCGTTTCGAGCAGCCCGAACGGTCCTTTAGCTGGTGGGACTACCGGATGAACGCGTTTCGCCGCAAACGCGGCCTGCGGATCGACCTGATCCTGGCGAGCGAGGTGCTGGCGGCGCGTTGCAGCGGCTCCCGCATCGATGAGGAGCCGCGCCGGAACGAGCGCCCCTCGGACCACACGCCGGTGGTGGCGGACTTCGCCTGACGCGGCCCGACGCGGCTTGACCGGACGGGCCCGCGTTCGCTATCCACCCGGCTCCCTGCCATGGACCCCCCTGCGGGTTCGGGCGCTTCCGAGGGCCCCTTCATGCCGCGACGCTGCGAACTCACCGGGACCGGGACCGTGTCGGGGCACAACGTGTCCCACTCCAACCGCCGGACGAAGCGGGTGTTCTCTCCGAACCTCCAGCAGACGTCGCTGTTCAGCGGCGCGCTCCACCACAGTGTCGGGCTGCGGATCACGACGCGGGCCCTGCGCAGCGTGCAGCGTCACGGCGGGATCGACGCCTACCTGCTCGCGACGGCCGATGCCCGGCTCGCGCCCGTGGGGCTGCGGCTCAAGCGGCGAATCAAGAAGATCCTGGCGGGCTGAAGGGCTTTTGCGCGGGACGGCCCGCGCGGCGCAGGCTGCGTTGCCCCGCGTTCTGCGCGGCTACTTCTTGTTGGCGTAGCGCCGGCGGAAGCGATCAATTTTTCCGTCAGCGTCGAGCTCGCGCAGTTTGCCGGTCCAGAACGGGTGGCTGTAGGAAGAGATCTCGAGCTTCACCACCGGCAGCGTTTCGCCGTCGATTTCTTTGGTGTCCTTCGACGTGAGGGTCGAGCGCGTCACCCACTCCTTGCCCGTCGTCGTGTCGACGAAGAGCACCTTGTGGTAGTCGGGGTGGATTTCCTGCTTCATCGTCGATTCCTCACCAGCTCGATTTGCGCATGCCCGGAAGCTGGCCCTTGTGCGCGAGATCGCGCATCGCGATACGCGAGATGCCGAACTTCCGATAATTGCTGCGCGCGCGTCCCGAGACGCCGCAGCGGCGCTTGAGCCGCGTCGGGCAGGAATTGCGCGGGAGCTTCGAGAAGGCCTTCTGGACCTGGAACTTCTCTTCCATCGAGACATTCGGGTCACCCAGCTTCGCGCGCAGTTCCGCGCGTCGGGCGGCATGCTTCTTGATCAGCACCTTGCGGCGCTGATCGCGCAGCACCTGCGAGAGCTTGGCCATGGGTCGGGTCCTTCCTGGGCGCGGTGCGGACCGCGACTGAGAGGGGCGGGAGCGTATCGGCACCCCCCCGCGACTGCAACTGGCCGGGCGCTCGCCCCGCGGGGCTCGACGGTGCTCAGGATCGCCCAGCTCCGGTGAACCCGAAGAGCTGGCCGGCGATCTTGCGCAGCTGGATCTCGTCGCTGCCTTCGGTGATGCGGTAGCGGCGGTGGTGGCGGTAGATGTGTTCGAAGGGCTTGGCGCGCGTGTAGCCGATGCCGCCGTGCACCTGCATGGCGAGATCCGCGGCGTTGCACGCGAGCCGGTTCGCGCGGTAGTTCGCCATCGAAACCTGCTCGCTCACCTCGAGATGATGCTTGCGGTCGAGATGCCACGCCGTCTTGTAGACGAGGCCGCGCACCATTTCGCACTCCGTATGCAGCTCGGCGAGCGGAAACTGGATCGCCTGGCGGCTGGCGAGCGGCTCGCCGAAGGTCTTGCGTCCCCGCGCATACGCCACGCTCTCGTCGATGCAGTACTGCGCGACGCCGATGCCGGACGCCGCCTGGCGGATGCGGTTCTCGTGCACGAAGAGCTGGGCGACGGCGAGTCCCTCGCCTTCTTCGTGCAGCAGCGCGCTCTCGGGAACGCGCACGCCGGTGAGCTTCACCTCGGCATGATCCGTCGGCATGTTGAAGGTCCAGTGGAAGTAGAGGACCTCGAAGCCCGGCGCGTTCGTCGGCACCAGAAAGGCGCTGATGCCCCTGGCATCGCCGGGCTGCCCCGACGTGCGCGCGAAGATGATGTCGAGCGTGGCGTGATGCAGCCCGCTGTTGAAGCGCTTCGCGCCGTCGATCACCCACTCGCGCCCGTCGCGAACCGCGCGGGTCTCGAGCCAGGTGGCGTCGCTGCCGTGATCGGGCTCGGTGAGTCCGAACGCGACGCGCTGCGTACCCGTGATCATGCCCTCGAGCAGCTCCGCCTTCTGGGCGACGCTGCCGTAGCGGTGGATCATGTGGACCTGCGGAAAGTTCCCGACGATCGAGGCTTCGTTCTGGAGATCGTTGTGCAGGCCGAGTCCCTTGCGCGCCAGGTGCTCGCGAATGATCGCCATCGCCAGGTTGCTGCCGGCCTGCCCGCCGAGCTCCCTGGGCAACGCGAAGCGCAGGTGTCCAGCGCGATCGGCGCGCCGTCGCATTTCGCTGAGCAGCTCTTCCCACTCTCGCCGCGGCGTCCCGTCCGCTTCCCAGTTGGTGCGCGCGTTCTCGCGGCGGTGATCGAAGTACTGGGGATGCTCGCGCTCGAGCGGTGCGATCTCCTTCTCGATGAAGGCATCGAGCTCGTCGAGCTTCGTCTGGATCTCGTGCGGGATGCTGAAGTCCATGCTGGGGCGCCATCCTAGCTCGTCGACTCCGCTCGGCTTCGCCTCGCTGCGCGTCGGCCGACTTTCCAGTCGGCCTGCTTGCCGCGGGAGCCTGTGAGAGGAAGCTCGGACGTGGCTCGCCGCTGGCCGCCGCGCGAGCGCGATGCTACCCCCGGCTCCGCCATGGCCGACGCTCTCGAACGCTTCCTCTCGATCGATCCGGACACGCTTCCCAAGCATTTCGATGCCCCGGCCGCCGAGGCGCGCTGGGGCGCGGAATGGGAGCGCGCGGGCGTGTACCGCTGGGATGCGTCGCGCCCGCGCAGCGAAACCTTCGTCGTGGATACGCCGCCGCCCACCGTGTCGGGCTCGCTGCACGTCGGGCACATCCTCTCCTATACGCACACCGACGTGCTGGTGCGACACCAACGCATGCGCGGCAAGAGCATCTTCTACCCGATGGGCTGGGACGACAACGGTCTCCCCACCGAGAGGCGCGTGCAGAACCACTTCCACGTGCGCTGCGATCCGCGGCTGCCCTTCGACCCCGCGCTCGCCATCGAGCCCGCGACGGGGAAGCAGGACAAGGAGCCGCCGCGCCAGGTCTCGCGCGCCAACTTCATCGAGCTCTGCCATCGCGTGACCGCCGAGGACGAGAAGGCGTTCGAGCAGCTGTGGCGCCGGATCGGCCTGTCCGTCGATTGGACGCAGGTCTACGCCACGATCGACGATCGCTGCCGGCACATCGCGCAGCTCTCGTTTCTCGATCTCTGGCGCAAACAGCACGTCTACAACGCCGACGCCCCCACCATGTGGGATATCGACTTCCAGACGGCGGTGGCGCAGGCCGAGATGGAGGATCGCCCGAAGCCCGGTGCCTTCCACCGCATCGAGTTCGGGGTGGAGGGCAGCGCTGAGGGCTTCGTGATCGCGACCACGCGCCCCGAGCTGCTCGCGGCGTGTGTGGGCGTCACGGCGCACCCCGACGACGCTCGCTACAAGCACCTCTTCGGCCGCACGGCCGTAACGCCACTTTTCCGTGCGCCGGTTCCGATCTTCGCGAGCGAGCTCGTCGACCGCGAGAAGGGCACGGGCATCCTGATGGTGTGCACCTTCGGCGACGCGACCGACGTGCGCTGGTGGCGCGAGGAGCGTCTCGCGTTGCGGCAGCTCGTGGGCCGCGACGGACGCTTCGCGCCGGTCGAGTTCGGGAGCGAGGCCTTCCCGAGCCGCGATGCCGCGGCCGCGAACGCCGCCTACGCCGAACTCTCCCGCAAGAGCGTGAACCAGGCGCGCACGCGCGTGGTCGAGCTGCTGCGCGATCCCGCCGCGAGCGCGAATGGTCGCGGCGCGCCGCTCGTCGCCGAGCCCGAGCCGATCGAACATTCCGTGAAGTTCTACGAGAAGGGCGATCGGCCGCTCGAGCTCGTATCGACGCGCCAGTGGTTCGTGCGCCTGCTCGACAAGAAACAGGCGCTGGTCGACAAGGGTGCGCAGATCAGCTGGCACCCCGAATCGATGGGCATTCGCTACCGCGATTGGACGCAGAATCTCCAGCTGGATTGGTGCATCAGCCGGCAGCGCTTCTTCGGTGTACCGATTCCCGTCTGGTATCCGCTCGACGCCAGCGGGCAGCCCGACTACGCCCGCCCGCTCGTCGCCGAGGAAGCGCAGCTCCCCGTCGATCCGATGACGGCGGCGCCGCGCGGCTACGAAGAGAGCCAGCGCGATCAGCCCGGCGGTTTCACGCCCGACGCTGATGTCTTCGACACCTGGTTCACGAGCTCGCTCACGCCGCAGATCGGCTCGCACTGGGGGCTCGACGCGGAGCGACACTCGAAGCTGTATCCTGCGGATCTGCGCCCGCAGAGCCACGAGATCATCCGCACCTGGGCCTTCTACACGATCGCGAAGAGCCTGCTGCACGAGAACGACGTGCCGTGGCGCCATGTTGCGATCTCGGGTTGGGTGCTCGACCCCGATCGCAAGAAGATGTCCAAGAGCAAAGGCAACGTGGTGACGCCGCTGCCGCTGCTCGATCGCTATACGGCCGATGGCGCGCGCTACTGGTCGGCGAGCGCCCGGCTCGGCAGCGACACCGCCGCGGACGAGCAGGTCTTCAAGGTCGGCAAGCGGCTCGTGACGAAGCTCTTCAACGCCGGCAAATTCGTGCTCGCGCAGACGGCCGAGGTGCACCCGATCAGCCACGAGCTGGATCGCGCCTTCGTCTTCGCGCTGAAGGATCTGGTGGCGCGCGCCACGGAAGCCTTCGATCGCTTCAATCACGCGCAGGCGCTCGCCGACACCGAGACGTTTTTCTGGAGTGCCTTCACCGACACCTACCTCGAGATCGCGAAGCTGCGGGCGCGGGGCGAAATCGGGGGCAGCGAGGCCGAACGCGGTTCGGCCGTGGCGTCGCTGCGTCTGGCGCTCGACGTGTTGCTGCGGCTGTTCGCGCCGTTCCTGCCCTACATCAGCGAAGAAATCTGGTCGTGGGCCTTCGCGCAGGAACGCGGCCAGCCGACGATCCACCGGGCGCCATGGCCGGGCGAGGCGGATTTTCGCGCGGTCGCCGCGCCGCGCGTCGCGGGCGCGTTCGAGCGCGCGAGCGAGTGCTGGCGCGCCATCAACAAGGCGAAGGCGGACGGCGCCGTCTCGATGGGCCGCGAAGTCGCCAGCCTTGCGATCGTCGCCAACGCGAAGACGCTCGCCGAACTGGCGCCCGTGCTCGCCGACGTGCTGGGCGCCGGGCGCTGCCGTGCGCACACGCTGCGCGAGCGCTCGTCGCTCGCGGACGGCGCGTTCCTCATCGAAGACGCGGTCTTCGCCGAGCGCGAAACGCGTCCAGAGGGAGACGTTGATTCGGAAGTCTAGACCGGCCTGACGGCTGCTTCCCGACCTCTCGGCCCACGCCCCGTTCAGCGCGGGCGCTTCAGGCGGATCAGGCCCTCCTGGGCCACCGAGGCGACGCGCTGACCGTCGGGGGTGTGGATCGCACCGAAGATCATGGCGCGTCCGTCCTGCGCGACGGGACTCGCGCTCGAGTAGAGCAGCCAGCCATCGAGACGCGGCGGCCGGTGGATCCAGACCGCGTGATCGAGGCTCGCGGCCATGCGCTTGCCCCACGGCAGGCCGTGCGGGCGGGCGCCCGTCGCGAGCAGCGTGCGGTCCGTCGCGTACACCAACATGGCGGTGTGTAGCAGCGGATCGTCGGGCAGGCGCCCGCGCACGCGCATCCAGTTGCGCTGCGCCGCGGGGCGCTTCTCGTCGGAATCGAGCAACGGTCCGTCGCACAAGCGGACCTCGATGGGAGTGTCGAGCCGGCGCGCCCTGGGATCGCCGAGCACGCGGGCGCGCTCTTCCTCCCAGTCCGGCAGGCCCTCGGGCGAGGGCGCGTCGGGCATCGGATCCTGGTGCGAGAGCCCCTCCTCGGCGAGCGTGAAGCTCGCGGACAGGTCGAAGATCGCCTCGCCCGCCTGGTAGGCGGTCACGTGGCGCGTCGTGAAGGTCTTGCCGTCGCGAATGCGCTGGACGACGAAGCGCAGCGGAACGTCGTGCCGGCCGGGCCGCACGAAATAGCTGTGAAGCGAGTGCAGGCGCCGCGCGCGCTCGACGCTGCGGCCGGCGGCGATCACGGCCTGCGCCGCGACCATGCCGCCGAACAGCCGGCCCTCTCCGCGGCCCGGATTGCCCAGGAAGAGGTCGGCATCGAGGGGCTCGAGATCGAGATCGCGCAGCAACTCGTCGACGGGCTGCTCGGCCGCCTCTCCCGCCGCCGCCGGAGTCGCACCGCCCGGTTCCTTGCGTTCCACACCACCCCCCTGCCTCGCGCGCCGCCGCAGCGTAGCCTGCCCGCTCAAGCCCATTCGCCGGCCGGCCGATCCTCCTGTAACATCGTTACAGTACTTTTACGCTGTTCGACGAAAGTGTTCGAGATGAGTGTGGACGCCCCGACCCCCGAAACCGCCTCCGCGCGCCGCCGCTCCCAGCACCGTCAGGATGCGCGGCGCGCGATTCTCGACGCCACCGAGGCGCTGCTCATCGAGCAGGGCTTCGACGCATTCTCGATGCGCCGCCTGGCGGAGCGTTGCGGCTATACGGCGCCCACCATCTATCACTACTTCGGCGACAAGAAGGGCCTGTTCGACACGCTGCTCGAACAGCACTTCCGACGCATGCTCGCATCCGTGAGGCGTGTGAAGCGCAGCGACGATCCCTGCGAAACGCTGCTGACGATCGCGAGCGCATTCGTGCGCTTCGGGCTGCGCAATCCCTCACGCATCCAGCTGCTCACGGCGCTGCCGCCCGACCCCGACGATCCGCCGCAGTCCTCGCTCGAGGCCCGGGCCATGGTCGAGACACTGCTCACGGAGCTCGCGGACCAGGGGCGCCTGCTCGTGCGCGACAGCGAGGAAGCGTTTCAATGCCTGTGGATCGTCATGCACGGCGTGGTGACGATGCTCGCCACGCGGCCGGACTACGCGTGGTCGAAGAATCTGGTGCGCACGTCGCTCGCGGCGATGCTGCGTGGGCTCATCCGGTCGAACGAACCTGGGAATGGTCATGCTCGTGGGAGGCTGTCGTGAGGTTGCGAAGTGCGTTCGTCATCAGTCTGGCGCTTGCGCTCGCTGCGTGCGGCGACGAGGAAGCCGAGAAGGCGCTCGAAGGAGCGCCGGTGGCCCTCGAGCGCGTGATTGCCGTCGACCTGGTGGACCGCATCGAGGCGAGCGGCCAGTTGCTCGCGAAGGAGCAGGCGCAGATCGCCGCCGAGGTCGGTGGGCGCGTCACCGAGATCCTGATCGACGAGGGCCGCGCGGCCGCGCAGGGCGCCGCCGTGCTGACCATCGACCCGGAGCGTCGCACGCTCGAACGCGATAGCGCGCGCGCGCGCGTCACCGAGAGCCATGCCGCGCTGCGCGAGCAGGAACGCGAGTTCGAGCGCATCAAGGAGCTGCACCAGCGCAACGTCGCGTCGCAGACTCAGCTCGACCAGACCGAAACGAAGCTCAAGCTGGCGCGCTCGCGCCGCTCGGCAGCCGAGGCGGAGCTGGGAATGCAGGATCGCGCGCTCGCCGATGCGACCGTGCGCGCCCCGTTCGCAGGGTTGATCGCGGATCGTCTCGTCTCGCGCGGCGAATTCGTGGCGCCCGGACAGAAGCTCTTCGAACTCGTCTCGCTCGATCCGATCGAGGTCGAGTTCAATCTCACGGAAGTCGATTCGAGCCGTGTGAAGATCGGCAACGACGTCGCCGTGCGCGTCTCCCCATTTCCCGATGAGACCTTCAGCGCGACCGTGACGATCGTGTCGCCGACGATCGACTCGCGCACGCGCACGCTGCGCGTGAAGGCGCAGCTCGCGAACCCCGATCAGCGGCTGCGTCCGGGGCTCTTCGCACGCGTCGATCTCGGCATCGCGAAGCGGAATGGCGTGGCGATGATTCCCGAAGAGGCGGTCTTGCAGCGCGCTGACGGCGCCGTGGTGTTTCGCGCGGGCCCCGACAACCGCGTCGAACGCCGCCTGATCGAAGTCGGTTTGCACCGCGACGGCATGCTCGAGGTCGTGAAGGGCCTCGCGCCGGGCGATCTCGTCGTGCGGCGCGGCCAGGCCGCGCTCGTCGACGGAGAGCTGGTGGCGCCGCGCAACGCCGATGGGACCAGCCTTGGAGCGAACCCCGGTCCCAGCACCCCCGACGTGGCTGGGGCGCCCGGACCCGCGAAATGAGTTCCTACGACATCTTCATCCGGCGTCCGATCATGACGCTGATGCTCACGCTGGCGCTGATCGTGTTCGGCGTGCTCGGCTATCAGCGCCTGGGCGTCGACCAGTTCCCCGACATGGATTTCCCGATCGTGACCGTCTCGGCCCAGCTCCAGGGCGCGAGCCCCGAAGTCGTCGAGCAGGACGTGACCGATGTGCTCGAGGAACACCTGAACACGATCGCCGGAGTGCGCGAGATCAGCAGCAAGTCGTATCAGGGCACGAGTGTGATCCGGGTGGAGTTCGTGCTCGGCCGCGACATCGACATCGCCGCGCAGGACGTGCGCGACAAGGTGGCGCGCGCGCGCTACCAGCTGCCCAAGGACGTCGAGCCCCCGGTCGTCGACAAGGAAGACTTCGGCAACGAGCCCGTGCTGTGGGTTCCGGTGAACTCGGACCGCCCGCTGGTCGAGGCGAGCGAATACGTGCGCCGCTTCATGAAACCCCGTCTCGAGACGATCGAGGGCGTGGCGTCGGTGGTGCTCTTCGGCGAGCGCGAGCGCGCCATCCGCATCTGGCTCGATGGCGAGAGCATGCGCGCGCGCGGGCTCGCTGCGACCGACGTCCTCGACGCCGTCCAGCGCGAGCACGTCGAGCTGCCGGGTGGCGAGGTGAAGAGCGACCGCGTCCAGTACACGGTCAAAACCGATGCCGAGTTTCGTTCGATCGACGAGCTGTCGCTCCTGATCGTCGCCTATGTCGATGGCGCGCCGGTTCGCCTGCGCGACATCGCGCGCGTCGAGGACGGCGCGGCGGACCCGCGGACGGTCGCGGATTTCGACGGCGTTCCGACGGTGGGACTCGGCATCCGCAAGCAATCGGGCGCCAACACCGTGGCGGTCGTCGATGAGACCTACCGGCGCATCAACGAGATGAAGCCGATGCTGCCGGCGGGCTTCTCGTTCAAGGAGAACGAAGCGGCGGCGGATTTCTCGAAGCCGATCCGCGAGGCGGTCGACGAGACCCAGTTTGCGCTCGTCTTCGGGGCGTTGCTCGCGGTGCTCACGGTGTTCGTGTTCCTGCGCCGCACCCGGCCGACGTTGATCGTCGCTGCGGCGATTCCGATCTCGCTGATCGCGACCTTCGGCGTCCTGTGGGTCTTCGGCTTCACGCTCAACACCATGACGCTGCTCGCGCTCGCTCTCGCGGTGGGAGTCGTGATCGACGACGCCATCGTCGTGCTCGAAAACATCGAGCGCCACCGCGAGCTCGGCGAAGAGCCGTTCGAAGCCGCCTCGAAGGGCACAAAGGAGATCGCGTTCGCCGCGACGGCCTCGACCGTCTCGATCGCAGTCGTCTTCATGCCGGTGATCTTCGTCAAGGGCCTCGTCGGCAGCTTCCTGTCCGAGTTCGGCGTCACCGTCGCGGCCTCGGTGATGATCTCGCTGGTCGTGGCGTTGACCCTCACGCCGATGCTCGCGGCGCGCATGCCCGCGCCCAAGGTGCGCGCCCACGGCAGCATCTATCACCGCCTCGAACGCGGCTTCGGTTGGATCGACTCCCACTACAAGCTGCTCGTGAACTGGGTGCTGGTGCACCGCAAGACGACGCTCGGGATCGCGCTCGCCTCCTTCGGGCTGGCGATGCTCTTCGGACGTTCACTCGGAGCCGAGTTCTTTCCGCCGTCGGACAACGGCATGTTCTTCGTGCGCTTCACCACGCCGCCGGGAACCACGCTCGAGACCACGCACTCCTTCCTGCATCGCAACGAGGAGTGGATGCTGCAATTGCCGGAACTCGCCGGGCTGTTCTCGGGCGTCGGCGTCGGCGACCGCCGCCAGGGGGGAAGCTCCAACGAGGGCATGATGTTCGCGATCCTGAAGAGCCGGAAGGATCGCGAACGCACGACCCAGGAACTCGTTCCGCTCGCGCGCGAGGCGCTCGCCCAGATTCCCGGGCAGAAGGCGCGGGTATTCGACCTCTCGAGCATGATGGGCAACGTCGGGGGCGGAGATTTCTCCTTCGAGATCCGCGGCAACGTCGATCTGATCGACCTCGACTCGCTCTCGGATCGCTTCATTGCAGAGCTCCAGAAACGCGGCGGCTATTTCGACTTCCACAAATCGCTCGAGCTCGGGTTGCCCGAGATTCGCGTGATTCCCGACCGCGAAAAGGCGGCCGCGCTCGGCGTCGATGCGCGCTCCCTCGCCACGGTGATTCAGACCATGATCGGCGGGATGGACATCGCCACCTACAAGGAGGGCGGCGAGCGGTTCGACATTCGCGTTCGGCTCGAAGACGAAGCCCGCAACGATCCGGCCTCGATCGAACGCCTCTTCGTGCGTACGAACACCGGCGGTGTGGTCGAACTGCGCAATCTGGTGACGATCCAAACGGGGGCCGCGCCGTCGGCGATCTCGCGGCTCGACCGCCAGCGCAGTGTCACGATCAGCGGCAATCTCGAAGGCAAGGAGCTCGGCACGGCCGTCGCGGAAGCCCGCGAGATCGCCGCCGGGATCCTGCCCGAAGGCGTCTCGCTCGGGCTTTCCGGGCAGGCGGCGGCGTTCCAGGAGGGCATGGCGGATTTCGGGATCGCGATGCTGCTCGCGGTGCTCGTGATCTACATGGTGCTCGCTGCGCAGTTCGAGAGCCTCACGCACCCGCTCACCGTGATGATGGCGCTGCCGCTCGCGCTGGTCGGCGCCTTCGGCGGTCTCTTCGTGATGGGGATGACGCTCAATCTCTTCAGCCTGATCGGCATGATCCTGCTGATGGGACTCGTCACCAAGAACTCGATCCTGCTGATCGACCATGCGAACCAGCTGCGCAGCGAGGGCGTGGAGAAGGTCGAGGCGATGCGGCGCGCGGCGCCGATCCGCATGCGGCCCGTGCTGATGACGGCGGTTGCGATGGTCTTCGGTGTGCTGCCGGCTGCGCTCGGCGTTGGCCCCGGCGCCGAAACCCGCGCGCCGATGGCCGTTGCGGCGGGCGCCGGGATGGTTTCCTCGACGCTGCTCACGCTCGTCGTCGTTCCCGTCTTCTACCTGGTGCTCGACGACGCCGTGCTCAGCGCGCGGCGGCTGCTGCGGCGCCTGCTGGGCCGCAGCGAAGCCGTCGAATCAGTCGCGGCGACGGGTGCGCACGGCCGGGCCTAGGACCCGCTGCGGGGCCCGCTGGCGACACCGGCGGCCGACACACGCCGCCCGCTGAGAACGGTGCGCGTGGGCGTGTAGTCCGCGCCTTCTTCGGGCGTGTTCTCGAGTTCGATTTCGACGCTTCCATCCGGCGCGAGCTGTGTCACGGACGTCGAGTAGATGCGCGTGCTGACCATGCGCGGGATGAACGCGAAACCCGGATCGACACCCGGAACTGTCGTCACCACGAGCTGGGTGTGGTTCGAGCCCTTGAGCGTGCGTCCCTCGACGCTGCCTTCGCCCTTGCCGATCACCTCCGCCGGCAGCGCCTGATCTCCGCCCGGATACGTCGTCGCGAGGCTGAACGTCGCGGTGTAGCGCGAGCCCTCTTCGGACAGGATGATCGTACCGGCGAGCTTGCGCTGGTGGCCGGAGCCGGCCTCGGTGGTCACGCCTTCCACGGCGTACATGCCCGAGATCGGTGCGTTGCTTGCGGAAGCCTCCGGCGCTGCGCTGTCTGGATCGCTGCCGCAGGCGAGACCGAAGAGAACGCTGCTGGCGAGCTGGACGAAGGACCGACCGTGCATGGCGACGCCTCCATCGTTGGGACTTTCGAGTCTACGCTTCATAGCGTCTGAATGGAATCGCGATACCCCGCGGGGCGCGAGCTGGGCCCGCTGGCGCCGCTCCCGCGAGCGCCTAGGATGCGCGCGTTGCTGAAAGCGAGGTGGTCGATGGCCAAGTCCAGCCGAGGTCGAAAGCACCCCACACGCGCCGGTGCCGCGCGCGACCCGGCGGCTCCCGGGATCGTCGTCGAACGCAACGGTCCGGTGATGCACGTGTGGCTCGACCGCCCCGAGCGCCGCAACGCTCTCGACACGCAGACGCTCGAAAGCCTGGCGGAGCTCTACACGGGTCTCGCGCGTGATTTCGAGACGCGGGTCGTCGTGCTCGCAGGGCGGGGGCCGAGCTTCTGTGCGGGCGCCGACCGCGATCGGCCTCCCGGCCGCGAGCGCATGGCCGAAGCCTCGGGCGCGAGCGAGCGCGAACGCCGGTTCGCGGCGCAGACCGGCCTGCGCGCCTGTCGCGCGATCGAGGCCTGCGAGGTCGTGACTCTCGCGCGTGTGCATGGCCACGCCATCGGTGGCGGTGTCGCCCTTGCGCTGGCCTGCGACTTTCGGATTGCTGCACAGGGCAGCGTCTTCCAGGTTCCCGAAGTGGATCTCGGAATCCCGCTGACGTGGGGAGCGACACCCCGTTTGATCAACGAGGTCGGCGCCGCGCGGGCCCGCGAGCTGATCCTGCTGTGCGACCGCATCGATGCCGAGACGGCGGAACGTTGGGGGCTCGTGCACCGCGTGGTTCCGGTGGCGCAGCTCGATGCGACGGTCGACGCCTGGGCGCAACGCCTGGCGGCGAAGCCCGAGGTTGCGGTCCACATGACGAAGAGTCAGCTGCGCGCCCAGGCCCAGCGCAGTGTGCTCGGCGACGTCAGCGAAACCGATGGCGACCTGCTGCTCGCCGCCTCCCGCTCCCCGGCGGCGCGCGCCAGCTTCCGACTTCGAAATGAGTGAACTTCGGGAACCGAAGTAAATCGCATCCCTCGCTGCTGCCCCTGCCTGTGCCTCCGCGCTCAAGCGGCCCCGTGCGATCGTCCGAAGAGCTTGGCGGCAACGAATGCGCAGGCCGGGGATCCCATGTTCTCGCTCCAGCCGGATCAAAAACTCGATCAGATCGTGGCGGGGCTCGCCAGCCGCGGGGCCGTCGGGCTGCTCCTGATCGAAGCCGGGCCGCTCGAACGCATCGAGCGGCGCTACGGCGGTGCGGCCCACCAGCAGGCGATGGACGGCCTCGTGAACCTGGTGCGCGACGTCGCGCTCGAGGTGGTTCCGGCAGAGAACCTGCTGGTCACCGAGGAGCGCCCACGCGGCGCGATCCTCGTCTTCATGTTCCAGCCCCGCAGCGATTCCCACTTCTACACCGCGAAGATTCGGACTCTCGCCGACCGCATTGCGAGCCAGATCCGCCGCCAGGGACGTCGGGTCGTGTATCCCTTCCTGCGCGAGCCGCTCGCGCTTCCGGTGGGCGTCGCCATCGCGCTTCACAATCCGACCATCAAGGCCGAGCGCCAGCTCCTGCGTGCGATCGAACAGGCGCGCACCGATGCGAAGCTCGAGGTCGGCCTCCAGACGCGGCGCGGCGCCCGCCAGGTTCTCAAGTTGATTCTCTCGCGCGCGCTTTCAGTCCGGTACGAGCCGATCGTGCACCTCGAGACCGCGCAGGTGATCGGCTTCGAGGCGCTGACGCGCGGTCCAGAGCGCAGCGAGCTCGCGAATCCCATGCAGCTCTTTCACGAGGCCGAGGCCGCGGGGCTGCTCTTCGAGCTCGATTGCCTGTGCCGCACCCTCGCGCTCGAGCGAGCGGGCGTGCTGCCGCCGGGCAAAATGCTCTTCCTCAACTGCCTTCCGACGGCGATCGGCGATCCGAATCTGCGCGTCGAGGGTCTGCGCAAAGTGCTCGAAAGTCATTCGCTGCGTCCGAGCGATCTCGTGCTGGAGATCTCGGAGAGCGAGTCGATCGAAAATTTCGGTGTGTTTCGCGAGGTCAGCGACGCGTGCCGCGAGGTCGGCGTGCGGATCGCGATCGACGACGCAGGCACCGGCTATGCGAGCCTCGAAGCGATCATGGAGATCACCCCCGACTTCATCAAGACCGACATGAGTCTGGTCCGCGGCATCGATTCGGATCCGCCGCGCCAGGAAGTGGTGCGTGCGCTCGCCACGGTCGCTCGCGGCATCGGGGCGCAGGTGATCGCCGAGGGAATCGAAACCGAAGCGGAGCTGCGCGCGCTGCGCGAGCTCGGTGTCCGCTACGGCCAGGGCTTCTACTTCGGCGACGCGACGCAAGCCCAAAACCCGAAGCACGGGGAACCGGAGAGCTAGCTCGTGATAGCCTCCGCCTGCGGGACGCGGCATCCGCCGCCGCGCCCGGAGCGGGGGGCGAGTCATGAGCGAGCCGCTGGATCCGACCCGTTGTCCCCTGTGTGGCCATCCGAACGCCTGCGCCCTGGCCACCACCCCGGGCGCCTCCGCCGCCGAATGCTGGTGCGCGGCGCTGCGTTTCGAGAGCGAGTTGCTCGCGCGCGTACCTCCGGCGAGCGCGGGCCGGGCCTGCATCTGCCAGCGCTGTCAGCGCGCGGCCGCCCCCGAGCCTCGCTGAAATCCGCGCTTTCCCCGCGCCGGGTGCCACTCACTCTCATGAGCGCAAGTCACAGCGCCCGCTCGCGCGGCCCGCGTCGGCGTGCCACGCCGCCCCTTTGGGCGGCCGGCTGCGGTTTCGTCGCGGCTGCGGGCCTGTTCGTCGCGGCGCCGGCTTCGGCGCTCGTCTCGACGGTGCGCGTCGCGTCGGGGCTCACGCGCCCGGTCTTTGCGACGGCTCCCGCCGGCGACTACGGCCGCCTCTTCGTCGTCGAGCAGACCGGCAAGATCAAGATTCTCGACCTCGCAACGGGTCAGATCGCGGCCACGCCCTTCCTCGAGATCAGCGATCTCGCACTCGGCCAGGAGCAGGGTCTGCTGGGGCTCGCCTTCCATCCCGACTACGCGACCAACGGCAGCTTCTACGTGAACCGCGTGGATGCGACGGGAACGACGCGTATCGAGCGCTACCAGGTTTCGGGCAATGCCAACGTCGCCAACCCCGCGGCGACGTCGCTGCTCTCGATCGCGCAGCCCCAGGCGAACCACAACGGCGGCTGGCTCGGCTTCGGGCCCGACGGCTACCTCTACGTCGCGACCGGAGATGGCGGCGGTGGCGACGACGTCGCTGCCGGCCATACACCGGGAATTGGCAACGCCCAGGACCTCAGCGACAACCTGCTCGGCAAGATCCTGCGCCTCGACGTCGACCACCCGAGCCAGGGGCTCGGGTATGGCATTCCGGTGAACAACCCATTCGTCGGCGTCGATGGCGACGACGAGATCTGGGCCCATGGCCTGCGCAACCCGTGGCGCCCGAGTTTCGACCGCCAGACCGGCGATTTCTGGATCGCCGACGTCGGGCAGCTCGTGAAGGAGGAAGTGAACTTCCAGCCGGCGGGCAGCACGGGGGGCGAGAACTACGGCTGGCGGCTGCGCGAGGGAACGATCGCGACGCCGACGCCGCTCCCGCCGGGCACACCCGTCGGTGGCGAGAAGCCGCCGGGCGCGATCGATCCGATTCACGAGTACGCGCATTCGAGCCAGGTTCCGTTTCGCTCGATCTCGGGCGGCTATGTCTATCGCGGACCGGTCGCCGAGCTTCAGGGGAAATATTTTTTCGCCGACTTCTCGAGCGCGAACAACATCTGGTCGCTGCGGTTCGATGGCTCGGATCCGAGCGGCTTCGACGGCAGCAACTTCGTCGATTTCGAGGATTGGACCCAGCTGCTCGCGCCCGACGTCGGTACGATCGGCGACATCTCGTCGTTCGCCGAGGACGCGGATGGCAACCTCTACATCCTCGATCTCGGCGGCGTCTTCGTTCCGTCGCCGGGCGGCGGCGAGCTCTACCGTGTGGTTCCCGAGCCGGCGTCCGCCGCGCTCCTGGGCGCCGCGCTCGCGGCGCTGGCGGCTGTGCGGCGTCGAGTTGATCGCCGCCGCCGCACTTGCGATACTCGATGATCCACCCCAGGGTTCCCATGCGCCGCCTGCTCCTGTTCCTGCTGACGCTGCTGCTCGCCGTCCCTGCGGGCGCGCTCATCCTCGATTCCGGAGATGGGCAGGGCAATACGACGCCTCCCGCCGACGACCCGGGTTGGAGCCACGTGGGCCGCGTCGGGGGTCCAGCGGGCATCTATCTCGGCAACGGCTGGGTGCTGACGGCGAACCATGTGATCCTCTCGAATCCCGAATTCCAGAGCGTGATCTATCCGATCGTTCCCGGCTCCGTCGTGCAACTCCAGAATCCCGACACTTCGCCCGCCGACCTCAAGATCTTTCGCATCGACCCGAGCCCGAATCTGGGGCTGCTGCGAATCCGGGCGAGCACGCCCAGCGTGAACACGGCCCTGACCTACGTCTCGCGCGGAATCGCGCGCGGAGCGGCGACGAGCTGGATGGGAGTCGGCGGGTATCTCTGGGGCTCGAACTCGACGATGCGGTGGGGCACGAACAAGCTCGCTGCCACGGGGAACGCCAACGGCACGCTCGCCTTCTCGTCGACCTTCACGGAGATCCCCGGCGGCGGGAGCACCACGAACGAGGCGATGGGTGCGGATGGCGATTCGGGTGGCGCCGTGTTCATCAAGAATGGGGTCAACTGGGAACTCGCGGGCGTGTTGATCGCGGTTGGGTCGTACGTGGGCCAACCCCCGGGGACCGCCCTCTATGGCAACGAGACCTGGGCCGCCAATCTCCCGCAGTATCGCTCCCAGTTGATCAGCCTGACGCGTCCCCAGTGTGCGAACGAAATCGACGATGACGGCGATACCTTCGTCGATTGGCCGGCGGATCCCGGCTGCGCGTCCGAACTCGACGGTTCGGAGCTCCCCGACCAGGATGGCGACGGCGTCGATGATCCTCTCGACAACTGTCTCGTGGTCTCCAACACGGACCAGCGTGACACCAACTTCGACGGCTTCGGCAACATCTGCGACAGGGATTACGATCAGGACGGCACGGTCGGACTCACCGACTACGGGATCTTCAAGGCGTCGTTCGGCAGGTTGCTCGGCGACCCGGCCTACAATCCGGACGTGGACGCGACGGGCACCGGCGCGGTCGGCCTCCTCGACTTCGGAATGTTCAAGCTCAACTTCGGCGGGGTGCCGGGGCCGTCGGGTCTGGCCTGCGCCGGAACGCCGCCCTGCCCGTGAGCAGGCTGCGGGCCGCCACCTGCGTCCGACGTGAACTGCTCGCGTCGCGCCCGCGACAGGAGAACGCGTGAGCCTGCAACCCGCCCCGAGCCTCCCCGAGCGTCCCACGCTTCGCACCGACGAAGTCGATGCAGCCCTCACGGCCATCTACAACTGGAACTACGAGCCCGAGATCGACCAGCTGCGAACGCTGTACGTGAACGCGCTCGATCGTCAGTGGATCGCCCTGCGCGATCTCGATTGGGAGAAGGGCATCGACCGCGAAGCCCTCACGCGCACGTTCAGCATGGGCGGGCTCCCGGTGGCGGAAACGAAGTTCTGGCAGGCGCTGCCCTTCGAAACGCGCTGGCAGGTCTCGCGCACCTCGGCCGCGTTCATGCTCTCGAACTTCCTGCATGGAGAGCAGGGCGCACTGATGGTCGCCGGCCAGCTCGTGAACGCGGTGCCCCACATGGATGGCAAGCTCTACGCGGCGACACAGACGCTCGACGAAGCGCGACACGTGGAGGTGTTCGCAGCCTACATTCAACAGCTCGGCCAGGTCTTTCCGATCACGTCGGGGCTGAAGGAACTCCTCGACGCCATCGTCGCCGCGCCCGACTGGAAGTTCAAGGCCGTGGGCATGCAGGTCGTGACCGAAGGCCTGGCGCTCTACTTCTTTCGCGACATGCGCAACCAGACGCAGGAGCCGCTGCTGAAGAAGCTCCTCACCTACGTTTCACGCGACGAGGCGAGGCATACGGGCTACGGCATCAAGTATCTCAGCCACGTGGTTCCCTCGCTCTCGCCGAAGGAGAACCGCGAGCTCCAGGACTTCGCCTTCGAGTGCACGCGCAGCCTGATGGCGTCGCGCGCAGCGAACACGATGCGCGACCGCGTGATGCGGATGTGGAGCGATGCCGGCGTCGATCCCAACGACGTGCTCGCGGCGCTTGCCGCCGAGCGCGAAGTGATCGGCCGCGAGCTGGCGCGCAGCGGGGGCCGCTACGGCCCGGTGTCGGGCTTCATCATCCCGACCCTGCGCGCGCTCGGCCTCTACGGCGAGCGCACGGCCGGATTGTTCAAGCAGATGTGGACGGAGACGCAGGGGCGCGAGGCCGCCGAGCGCTACGCAAATTCATCGGCCGAGCTGCCCGACGACCTCGAAGCCTGGGTGAACGAAGGCTACGAGGCGGTCTAGCCGCCGCCGCTCGCATCGCGCAGCGAGCCACGGGCGTGCGAAATCTCTAGAACTGAAAATAGATGAACTCGGCGCCCGTTCCGCTGGCGGCGATGGCCAGGGCGAGGAGCGTTCCGAAGGCGAGCCCCTCGACGAGCCCGCCGACGGGGCCGTCGCCGAGCGCCGTCCGCAGCCGCGGGAGGCGCGGACGCGCGAAGCGCTCGAGCAGATGCAGTCCGACGCAGGCGCCGATGGCGAGCGCCTGAAGCGCCGGCCAGTCTCCCCAGCTGTTCGAAAACAATCCGGCGAAGAACGCGGTTGCGTCGGCGAAGTTCGCCGTACGAAAGAACACCCAGGGCAGGATCACGGCGTGGAAGCACAACAGGATCTTCGGAGCGTCGCGCCACGCGATCGGCGCGTCCTGCGCCGCCGCGCGCCCGGCGAAGGCGCGATGCAGGACGAGCAGCAGGCCGTGGATGCCTCCCCAGGCGAGGAAGTTCCAGCCGGCTCCGTGCCAGAGTCCTCCCAGCAGCATCGTTGCGAGCAGATTCAAGTAGGTGCGCAGGCGCCCGCGCCGGTTGCCTCCGAGTGGAACGTAGAGGTAATCGCGCAGCCAGGTCGAAAGCGTGACGTGCCATCGCCGCCAGAATTCCGCCGGGTTGCGCGACAGGTAGGGTTCCAGGAAGTTGGCTGGCAGCTCGTAACCGAGCAGGCATGCGAGCCCGCGCGCCATGTCGGTGTAGCCGGCAAAATCGAAATAGATCTGGAAGGCGAAGCTGTAGAGGGCGAGCCAATGCACGGGTGCGCTCGCGACGCCCGGAGTCGCGAAGATGTCGCTCACGAACGGTGCGAGGATGAAATCGCCGAGAATCATCTTCTTGCCGATCCCGGAGGCGATCAGCCACCAGCCGCGTCGCGTGCGTTCCGGCGACATGTGTTCGCCTCGCGCGAGTTGCGGCAGGAAATCGCGCCCGCGCAGGATCGGACCTGCGATCAGGTGCGGAAAGAAGGAGATAAAGAGCGCATAGTGCCCGAGACTCGGCGGCTCGCCCTCGCGTCCACGCGCGGTATCGATCGCGAGCGCCAGGATGTTGAACGAGTAGAAGGAGATTCCGAGCGGCAGCAGGATCTCCGAGAGCGCGGGGTGCGAGCCGAGGATGCGATCCATCAGCGGCGAAACGCTGGCGAGGAAGAACGCGGCGTACTTGAAGTAGGCGAGCAGCGAGAGGGTGAAGGTGACGGAGGCTGCGAGCGCGAGCTTCGGTCGTGGTCCCCGCGCGATGGCGCGCAACAGCAGCCAGTTCACGCCGATCTCGACGACGAGCAGCAGGAGATAGGCGGGGATCCACAGCGCATAGAAGAGCAGGCTCGCCGCGAGCAGCCATGGGATGCGGGCGCTTCGCGGTGCGAGGCGGTAGGCGAGCCCGAAGACCGCGAAGAAGATCAGGAACTGGAACGAGTTGAACAGCATCAGCGGGCGCCGTCTGCCGTCGCCATCGCCTGCGCGATGCGATCGGCCGCGATGCGCGGCGCGTCCAGCGTCGCGTTCGAGACGAGATGGCCGCCGCCGTCGGCGAAGGCAGCATCGGGGAGGAGATCGTGCAGGTCGATCAGCGTGGCGCCGCCGGCGAGCACGACGCGGCGCACGCTTTCGACGCCGCGGCGGAGTCCTTCGCGATCGTACAGGCCGATGCGTTCGAGATGCTCGACGTTCAGCGGGGCGATGTAGACGAAGACGGGGATCCCGCGCGCGCGAAAGACCGCGAGCGTTGCGCGCAGCACCTGCAACACGGGGTGATCGGGGCCAACGCCCGCGAGGACTGCGTCGAGCCGAGAATGCGCGAGAGCCGACGACTCGCGTTCGGGCGGTCCGACGCTGTATTGCGCCAGACGCCGATGGAAGAAGAGCAGATTCGGATAGACCAGACCGTTGGGAGATCCGCTTTTCGCTTGCAACCAGGTTGTGAGGGCTCCCCAGCCGCGCACGCAACGTGCCTGAGCGCGCGTGAGCTTTTGCCAGGCATCGAATCCGCCGACGCGAATCACCGTCGTGTAGAGCAGCATTTCGTCGGTCGAAAGCCCGATCCAATGCAGCGGCAGCGCAAGCGCTTCGCCCAGATGACGCGCGGGTAGCCAGGCGGCCAGCATGGGTCGGTCGGCCTCGCGCCACTGATTCGAGAATGACGCCAGGTTGAAAGCGAGCACTACGGCGTCGGGTCGGGCGTCGGCCACCCGGTGGGAGAGGAAATATTGCGTGAACTGCGTGTAACCCGGCGCGGCGAGCGAAAACACCTGGACCGGAAGCCGCGCGGACTCGTGGGATGCGAGCACCACGCCCAACTGGTGGTCGAGCCCGAGGTTCCCGTCCGGGAACATCATGGAGGTCGAGTCCCCGAGAAATGAAATGTGCTGCGCAGGTGCGGCGGGATTCCGGGCTCGGAGCCGTTCGAGGGTCTGGAACTGGATCCGCATCCCGTCGAAATCGACGTACGGCGCGGGCACGCCCGCGGTTTCGAGCCCGCGCATGGTCGCGAGCGAAATCAGCGCGAGCGCGCCTGCGCTGGCGGCGACGAAGGCGAGCATTCGCGCGGCGCTACGCTGCTTCTCACCGCTCAGCATCGAACCCGCCTCTGCGCCACTCGATCCCAGATCGCATTGCGTGCGCAAGCGTCGCAGACGTGCCCGGTCGCATCCAGCCCGCCCTGCGAGGGCCGCTGCGCCGGAGCGGCGTTGCAAGCCATGGCGCTCCGCTCCACCCTGCGAGTCGCATCACGCCGGGAGATCCCTGTTTGGAGCATCGAGCCAGCGTACGTGCGGTGCGAGCGCTTGCTACCGGTCCCGAGACCTTTCTCGGCGCGCTCGAACGCGAACCCGATTTCGACGCGGGCGCCTTCGAAGCCTTTCTCACCCAGCATAAACTCCTCGACTGGGTGGCCCCCGCCCTGTCCAGCCAGCGCGCTGAGCGCCTGATTCCCGCCAGTCTTCGGGCGAGCCTGATCGCGCACCAGGCCACGCGACGCGCCGTCAACGAAGAGCTGCGGCACGCGTCGGAAGAAATTCTTGCCGCGCTCGCGGCCCGCGACCTCGCGTGCCTTTTTTTGAAGGGCCTCTATTTCGGACAGCGATTCTACGGGGATTTGAATCGGCGCCATCAGGGAGACATCGACATCCTGGTCCGATCGGCCCACTTCGAAGCGGCGCTCGAACCACTCGCGGAACTCGGCTTCGACACCGCGACCAATCTCGACGACGGGAAGCCGGTGGCGGAGCGTTTGCGCCAGATCCGGGGGGCCGGCCGTGCGAAGGCGCCGCATGCGGTCAGCGTGCGGCGCGGCGCGGTGCGGCTCGATCTGCATTGGTGCCTGGATAGCCGTTCGGTGGCGCATACGGACGAGCAGCGTTTGTGGGCGCAGCGGCGGCCCTTCGTTCTCGCCGGCTGCGAGTTCGAGACGCTCGCCGACGAAGACACGCTCGCGTTCCTGCTCGCTTCGCTGTGCGCGGATCTCCGGCGCGGCGCCTGTCGAGCGAAACATTTTCTCGATCTCTACCTGATCCTGCGCGAACTCGATCCGGCCGTGAACTGGGAGAGCTTCTTCGAGCGTCAGCGCGAGCAGGGTGTGCTCACGCTCGCCGTCAACGTGCTCGCCGTTTTCTTCAATCTGTGGGGTTGCGCCGAGGAGTTCCCCGGCATCGTCCGTTCGCTCGCGCCGCGCTTGCGCCGGGTCGTGCTGCGGGATGGCGCCGAGGCGCTCGCCCTGATGGAGCGCCCGCGCGGAAACGCCGAAAACCGCCTCTGGTTCCGGCGCGTCCACCCCCGCTCCCACTGGCGATTCTGGATCTGGCGGCTGACCCGCGATCTGCCGCACACGCTCTCGCGCCTCCAGCGCCCGCGCCGCTTCTCGTTGTCCGAGGGCTGAACGGCCCGCGCGAGCGCTTCCTTCGCGACCGGGGCCGGAATTCGCGCGCGGGTCGTTTCGACGGCTACCGTACCCCCGGCGCGGCCAGCGGCGCCGCCCGAATCCAGGCTCTGTGTGCGAGAGGTCTCCGATGTCCGCGCTGCCCTACGCGATGTTCGACGCCGACAATCACTACTACGAGCCTGACGATTGCTTCACGCGTCACATCGAGGCGCGCTTCGCGCAGCGCACACTTTGGATCGATCGTCGCGCGGGCAAGGGTGTTCCCGGGCGCATGTACGTGGGCGACGAGCGCTGCCATTTCTTCAGCGTCGGCGCAGGCGACAGCGTCGGGTCGCCGGGTGCGATGAAGGAATTCTTACGCGGCGTGAGCGATCAGGGGGGCAGCCCCAGCCTGCACCCGATCGACGGTCTCGCGGTGCCGGAGTTCACGCTGCGCAAAGCGCGTCTCGCGAAAATGGCTGAGCAGAACGTCGAGGCCTGCTTGATGCTCCCGACCACCGGGGTGGGCGTCGAGCCGCAGCTGCGCGAGCCGCAGCACCGCGACGTGCTCTACCCGAGCCTGCGCGCCTTCAATCGCTGGCTCGAAGAAGATTGGGGTTTCGGCGCCGACGGCCGCATTTTCGCCGCGCCGCTGTGTTCGCTCGTCGACCTCGGCGAGGCGCTTCGCGAGCTCGAGCGCCTGCTCGCGTGTGGCGCGCGCTTCGTGATCCTGACCGCCGGCCCGATCGACGGCCGCTCGCCAGCGGATCCCGTCTTCGATCCGTTCTGGGCGCGTTGCGAAGAAGCCGGCATCAACGTCGTCTATCACATCGGACGCACGCCCTTCAGCGAGATCTACAACGTTCCGTGGGGGCTGCGACCGCATCCGCCTTCGCACCGCCACTCCTTGATGGAGTATGCGATCTCCTTCACCGAGCGGCCCATCGTCGACACGCTCACGGCCCTGATCGCCGACAACCTCTTCGGTCGTTTCCCCCGGCTCAAGGTGCTGACGGTGGAGTACGGCTCGTCGTGGGCCGCGGCGCTGCTGCGAAAGCTCGATCACATTGCGCGGCTTCACAGCCTCGACATGTGGCGTTTCGGCGCGCCGCCGTGCAAGCCGAGCGACACGTTTCGCAACAACATCTGGGTGACGCCTTTCTTCGAGGACGACGTGGCGGGGCTCGTGAAGCTGCTGGGTGTCGGACACGTGCTCGCCGGCTCGGACTACCCCCACCCGGAGGGTCTCGCCCGTCCCGCGGAGTTCGCGAACGAGCTCAGCGCACTCGCGCCCGACGCCGTGCGCAGGGTCATGCGCGAGAACCTCGCGGACCTGGTCTGAGCGCCGCCTCGCGATGACGCCCGATTCTCGCACTCCGGTCCTCGTTGGCGTTGGCGCGGTGAGCCAGCGCGCGGTCGACCCGGCCGCTGCGAAGGAGCCGCTCGAGCTGATGGCGCTGGCGCTCGAACGCGCCGCCGAAGACGCTGGCAGCCGCGGCCTGCTCGCGCGCGCGGATTCGATTCGCGCGGCGCGTGGATTCTGGAAATACCCAGACCCGTGCCGGCTGCTCGCTACACGCTTCGGATCTTCGAGGGCGCGGACCGAGATCGCCGAGATCGGTGTGCTGCAATCGACCCTCCTCGGGCGTGCGGCGGCCGACATCGCCGCCGGACACGCCGACGTCGTGCTGGTCGTCGGGGCGGAGGCGCGGCACCGCGCGCGGCGTGCGCAGGCGGCCGGGATCGAAGCGCCGCTCACACAGCAGGCGCCCGCGACACCGGATTCGCTGCTGCGACCGCACGCAACGATCCTCAGCGAACGCGAGCTGCGCGCGGGGATTGCGCAGCCCGTCGGACAGTACGCGATGATCGAGAATGCGCTGCGCGCGGCGCAGGGGATCTCTCTCGAAGCGCACCGGCGCGAGATTGCGGAGCTCTGGTCGACATTCTCGCACGTCGCGGCGGGAAACCCCGATGCCTGGTCCCGCGAGGCGCTCGACGCCGATGCCATCTCCGATGCGCGCCGGAACCCGATGCTCGCATTTCCCTACGGGAAGCGGCACTGCTCGCAGTGGAACGTCGATCAGGCCGCGGGGCTGGTGTTCTGCTCCGTGGCGACGGCGCGCGCCCTGGGCATCCCGCGTGCGCGTTGGATCTTCCCGCTGGCGGTTGCCGACGCGAATCACATGCTCATGCTCAGCGAGCGCCGGGAGATCCACCGCTGCGCGGGCTTCGCGTGCGCCGCCGAGCGCGCATTCGAGCGGGCCGGACGCGGCATCGCGGAAGTCGCTCACCGCGAGCTCTACTCCTGCTTCCCGTCCGCCGTGCGCATGCAGCTGCGCGAGATCGGAATTCGCGACGAGCGTCCGCCGAGCGTGACGGGCGGGATGAGCTTTGCGGGTGGGCCCCTCAACCACTTCGTGTTTCAGGCGTTGGTGCGCATGGCGAATGTCCTGCGCGAGGACCCGGGCAGCACGGGCCTCGTCACGGCGGTTTCCGGCATGCTCACCAAGCAGGGCGTGAGTCTGTGGTCGAGCGAGCCGGGGAAGGCCGCCTTTGCGCACGACGACGTCAGCGAAGCGACGACGCGCGAGACGAAGGCGGTGGAACTCGTGCCGGCCGCCGAAGGCAGCGCGACGGCTGCGACCTACACGGTGTTCTATGAAGGCGCCGAGCCAAAGCGCACGGTGCTGCTTTGCGATCTTCCGGATGGCAGGCGATCGCTCGTCACGAGCGACGACGCCGCGCTCGCGCTGCGCGCCACCCAGGAGGAATTTTGCGGCCGCGATCTGAAGATCACGGCCGACGGCGCAGTCCACTGGCAGTAACCGGCGCGGACGCAGGAGAATCCCCAAGATGGAGTTCAATCTCGCTGATCTCTTCGAGCAGGCGGCGGATCATTTCGGCGAGCGCGAATGCCTGATCGCGAACGGTGTGCGCCGCAGCTACGCGCAGATGGAAGCGCGGGCGAACCGGCTCGCACACCATCTGTCGGCGCACGGCATCGGACCGGGCGATCACGTCGGCATCTATGCCCAGAATCGCGTCGAGTGGGTGGAGACGCTGTGGGCCGTCTTCAAGCTGCGCGCCGTCTGGATCAACATCAACTATCGCTACGTCGAAGATGAGCTGCGTTACCTGGTGGGCAACGCGGATCTGAAGGCGCTCGTCGCCGAGCGCCAGTACGCGCCGCGCGTCGCCGCCGTGCGCGACGCGATGCCTCAGCTCGAGCACCTGATCTGGATCGAGGACGGAAGTGCCGCCGAACTCGGCGGCCTCGCGGCGATCGATTTCGAAGCGGCGATGGCCGGCGGTTCTCCCGAGCGGGATTTTGGCCCGCGCTCCGGTGACGATCGCTACATCCTCTACACCGGCGGCACGACGGGGATGCCCAAGGGCGTCGTGTGGCGCCATGAGGACGTCTTCTTCGCGCTCGGTGGTGGCATCGACATCGCCAGCGGTTGGAAGGCGGGCCGCCCGCAGGACATGCTCGCGCGCGCCGAGGCGCCGGGTCCGCGTTGCTACTTCTCGATCGCGCCGCTCATGCACGGCGCCACGCAGTGGTCGGTGATGGGCCGCTCCTTCGTCGGACACAAGAACGTGCTGATGGCGAAGTTCGAGCCTGGGGAGGTCTGGCGACTGGTCGCGCAGGAACGCGTCGAGGCGTTGATGATCACGGGCGACGCCATGGGCCGACCGCTGGTGGAGGCGCTCCGCGAGACTTCGGCCGAAGCTGCGGCGGTCCCCGACGTCTCGTCCTTGTTCCTGATCACGAGCACGGCCGCGGTCTTCTCGCCCACGGTGAAGGACGATTTCTTCCGCCACTTCCCGAATTTGTTGATCATCGATGCGGTCGGCGCCTCCGAGGTCGGCGGCAACGGCATGCTGATCTGCACGAAGGATCACACCGCCATGCTCGGCGGCGGGCCGACGTTCAAGCCCGGCGAGGGTACGGTGGTCCTCGACGAAGATCTGCGTCCGCTGGCGGCCGGCTCGGACCGCATCGGAAAGATCGCCCGCACCGGTCACATCCCGCTCGCGTACTACAAGGATCCCGTGAAGTCCGCGCAGGTCTTCTTCACTGCGCCGGACGGCCAGCGCTACTCGATGCCGGGAGATTTCGCGCGCTTCGAGCCCGACGGCCGCGTCACGTTACTCGGGCGTGGCTCGGTTTCGATCAACTCGGGCGGCGAGAAGATCTATCCAGAGGAAGTGGAGCACGCGATCAAGTCGCACCCCGACGCCTACGACGCCGTCGTGATCGGCGTGCCGGATGAGCGTTGGGGGAGCCGCGTTGCCGCGATCGTGCAGCCGCGCGCTGGCGCCACACTCACGCTCGAGGCGATCCAGGCTCACTGCCGGGAGCACCTCGCCGGCTACAAGCTGCCGCGGCAGCTCACGCTGGTCACAGCGATCGAACGCTCGCCTGCCGGCAAGCCCGACTACCGCTGGGCGCAACGCGTGGCGACCGACACCTGACGGAGTCGTTCCGCCATGCCGCAGGGCATCCGCGCGGCGAGGCGGGCGAGCGACGTCCAGTCCGTGGGGCCAAGCGGAGTCAACCGGGTTTGCGGGCGTCGGCTTTGTCGAAGGCGTTCATCAGGGCCGCGCAGCGGGCTTGCACGCCCTTGCGGTAGTGCGCGTGGGTGAGGATGTATGCGTCGTTCGCGCGAATGCCGTCGAGCACGACGGCGGCGATCATTTCGGGCGTCTGCATCTCGTCCGGGCGGGGCTCCGCGCCGACGACCATCCGCCGCAGATCATCGACGGAAACCGGGGGAGAGTCGAGCGCGCTCGGCCGGTTGCGTTCGCTGCGCAGGATCTGGGTTTGTACCCCGCCGGGGCACAGCACCGAAACGCCGATCTCGTGACGCGCGAGATCCATGCGCAGGTGCTCCGAGAGTCCCACGACGGCGTACTTCGCCGTGGCGTAGACACCCACGCCCGGCGTCGGAATCAGCCCGGCCGTCGAGCCGGTGTTCACGATGTGCTTCTCGCCGGGCTGCGCGAGCATGCGCGGCAGGAAGGCCAGCGTGCCGTGGATGACACCCCATAGGTTCACACCCAGCACCCACTCCCAATCCTTGACGCTGCGGTTTTCGAGCGCGCCCATCACGAGCACACCGGCGTTGTTGCAGAGCACGTGGCAGCCGCCGAGTTCAGCGTAGGTGCGCGCGGCGAGGGCCTCGACGGAAGCGAGCTTCGAGACGTCCGTCGCCACCGCGAGTGCGCGCCGCCCGGCCGCGCGCACATCGGCCGCGACCTTTTCGGCGCCCGCGACGTCGATGTCGGCCACCGCCACGTCCATCCCCTCGTTGGCAAACGCGCGCGCGAGCGCGGCGCCGATGCCGCTGCCTCCGCCCGTCACCACCGCAACCTTTCCCGTGAGATTCAACATGGCAGTTCGACTCCTTCCGGTGAATGGACCTGGCTACGACACCACGACGCGCGGGCCGCTCGCGGAGCGGGCCGGGCCTCGCGACGACTCCGCACGCTAGAGCGGGGCGCAGGTCCGCGCGGCCACTGCTAGTCTGCAACAGCGACGAGGACGCGCCATGCCCGGACTATCCGATCCCTCCCGAGTTGCGCTGGGTCGCCGCGCCTTCCTCGTTGGCGCGGGCGCCGGAGCCGGCTGGCTGCTGGCGCGCGGCCTCGGGATCTCGCCGCTCGCAGCCGGCGACGAACGCGACGCGAGCTACGCGGCGAGACTCCAAGCGCTCGCCGGGTCTCTCACACAGCGGCAGCGCGAGCTTCTGGTATTTCCCGCCGATCATCCCACACGCCAGGTCGCGAACACCCTCAGTGTGCTCGAGCGTCCGCACCTCGGGACGTTGCTCTCGGCGAGCCAGCTCGCCCGCGTCGAGCGGCTGTGCCTCGACATGCTCTCCGCGCAGGGGCGCGAGGCGTTTGCCGGGACGTTCGCCGTCGAAGGCCGCTTCGCGGGTTGCGTGCTCGCGCTCTATGGAGAACCCGAAACGGGACGCGCGCAGACGGTGTTGATGGGCGGCCACGTGATGCTGCGCGGGGGCGGAGAAAGTGCCGAGGGCGCGGCCTTCGGCGGCGGCCTCGCGTACGGCCATCAGGTCGGGAACCACCGCTGGCGTGTGCAGGGGAACGCGTTCGCGCCGCACGGCGACGCCGCGAACCGCCTGTACGCGAGCCTTGCGCCCGACGAGCGCGTGCGCGCCGTTCTACCCCGACCTCCGCACGAGCTCGTGCTCCAGGTGCAGGGCGCGGCCGCCCGCCTGCCCGGCGTGCGCGTGGGATCCCTGTCCGAGGGCGCGCAGGCGGAGGCCGCCCGGCTGCTCGACACGGTCTTCTCGCTCTATCCGGAGGCCGCGCGCGCGCGCGCGCTTTCCTGCATCGAGACGAACGGCGGTCGCGAAGCTTTGCACGTCGCCTATTACGGCTCGCACGGTTTCTACTCCGATCTGCGTGCGTGGGAGACGCTCGATCCCGCGGAGCGCGCTCGACGCGGCGACCCCTACTGGCAGGTGTGGCGCATCGAGGGCCCTGGCACGATCGTGCACTTCCAGGGCTATCCGCATGTGCACGCCTACGTCCAGGTGGTGCGGGATCCCGCCCGCGCCAACTTCGGCGAAACCCTCGGTGCGACCGCGACGACGATCGAGGGCGAGCGCATGCGCCAGCTTCTCGAGGGTGCGTTGCGCCGGGCGAGTGGCGAGCCGCTCGCCTTCCACGCCGATGAAGTGCCGGGCCGCTTCTGTCCTGGTGAGATCACGACCGGACTCGCGTACTCGCTCGATCCGTATCGCAACCACGTCGTCGTGGCGACGATCGAGGGGCGCGCCATGAGCACGACGCTGCGCGAACGGCTCGCGGCGGCGGGCGCGGTGATCGAGCCCGCGCGTCGTTACCGGGTCGCGAGCACGCAGTACTTCGCGGCGCGGCCGGAGATTTTCGGCGATCCCGCGGACATCGAGCGCGCTGATCTACTGCTGCGCGATGCGCTCGTCGCCCATCTGCGCGCCGGGGGCCTCGCGGGCGCGAACGCCTGAGATTCGCGGCGAGCGCTCACGTCGCGAAGGCGATCACCCGTGCGAGCGTGTAGGCGAGCCCGGCCCCGGCGACGGTCATGCCCGCGATCAGGGCGATCTCGAAGCTCTCGAAGGCGAGACTCGCCGGTCCCACGAGCGTCCGCAGCCGCGCGCGGTTCCAGCCCAGAAAAATGGGGATGGCGAGCATCCCCGCGGCCACGTTGAACGGGAAATCGTAACCGCCGACGAGCAGACGCGGGACCGCATCGATCGCCACCACCGCCGCGGCGCCGGCTGCCACGCTGGCCGCAAGCAGGGACCGCGGCGAGGCGCCTCGCGCGAGCCAGCGGACGCAACGGGGAGCGAGCGACCCGACGAACGCGAGCGGGCCGGCGGCGCCGATTCCGATGCCGAAGGCGACCAACGAGAGCGTCGCGAGCTGCGAGCGCGATCCCACGCGCAGCGCGCGACAGGCGAGAGCGAGCGCGGCGACGCCGAGCACGAGCAGCGCGCCGCCGCTCGCGAAGCTCGCGCGGGTGAGATCTCCGAGCAGCCACGCGACGCCCGCCGCCACCAGATCATGACGCGCGCGTGCGTAGGTTCCCGCCAGCGCGGCAGCGGCAATCAGGCCCGCGAGCAGCATCCCGGCGGCGAGATTGGTCCAACGCTGCGCGCGATCGAGCGCGCGCACGAGCGCAAACAGCAGGGCGGCGCCGACGATCGCAGCGAGCGTAAACGCGACGAGGGCGGCGACGCCGGAGCGGCCCTGCGCGGCGAGAAAGCCGCCACCCGCAGCGCCCGTCGAGAGCGCGAAGATCTCGAGTTCGCGCAGCCTGCGATCGAGATCCAGCACGAGACGCAGCGCGCCGGCGAGGGCGAGCGCGCCTCCGACCGCCGCGCCGAGCAGCACGCGCGGCCCGTTCACACGCAGGAGCGTCGCGGCGTCATCGGCGAAGCCGAGGCGAAAGGCTGCGAGCGTGCTGGCGGCGATCACCGCCGCGCTCGCGACCCAGACTCCAGCGAGCACCGCAGCTCCCGTCCGGGGGGCGGCGGCTGCAGAGGCCGCAGCGCGAGGGGGAGGGGCCGCAGGGGTCACGCCGCGGGAGCTTACTTCAGGCCGACCCACCGGGAGCGCGCAATCAGGCTGGCTTCCAGCGCGCGCAGGCAGGGGAAATCACGCGCGAGCGGCCGCCGTTCGGAAGCATTGGAATCGCCCGGAAACCCTCTAAAGCGGCCTCCGCATTTCCACTTCATTTGTCTGGGGAATCAGCCGATTAGGCTGGCTAAGGATCGGACTCCATGAGCCTCCAAATCCACTGCCTTCGATGGCTGCTGCCGGCGGCGCTGCTGCTCGCGCCGCTTCCGGCTCTCGCGGCGACCCTCTCCGGCGTTTCGATCGTGAAGAATGCCGGCAACTCGGCTGACTTTTTCGACAACACGGGCAACGAGGCCAGCGCGGTGCAGAGCACGGCGGTGGTGAGTTCGAGCTCGTCGAGCGCGTTTGCAACCCGTTACGCGGCGGTGGTGTCGGCCGATCGCGGCGGCACGAGCGGCCCATCGGGAACGACCACCCAGAGTTTTACGGGCAACTTCACGATCACGCTCAACGTCACCGAGACGGTAGGCACCGCCTGGGCCCTCACACTCGACATACTGCGGATCGGCGCGCAAACGATCGTCAGCGACGGGTCGGGCAACGCGTCGGTTTCGCTCGGCGCGTTGACGGGGGGCGAGACCGGAGCCGGATCCATCACCAGCGGCAGTCTGGGACTCGCTTTGGTCACGACACTCTCGAACGCCGCGACCAGCGGAACACCCAGCGTCAATTCTCCTTTCAGCCAGACGACTACCGCGATTCTCTCGGGCATCGGGACGGGTTTCGCGCAGGCCGTGATCCTCAACTTCAGCTTCACCGCGAGCGCTAGCAGCGTCGATCCCAACGGTGGCGCGTTTCAAGGCGATGAAGCGGCGCTGCGCATGGGCCTGGATAGCGCCCTCAGCTTCTTCTCCGCCGACGATTATCCGGGTGCGGGTGCGCGTCTGATCACGGCCGACGGTGTCTTCATCAACGGCGGCTTCGTCGCGGCGCCGGAACCCGGGACCGCGACGCTGCTCGGCTTCGGCCTCGTCGCACTCGCCCTTTACCGCCGCCGGGCTCGCTGAACTTCACTCGCCTGCGCCTCGCGGGCTTCGCCCGCCTCGTCGCTGCGGAGCACGAGGGCATTCGGATCGCTGTCGCGCGCTTCCATGCTGAACTCCCGAAGACAGCGAACGCCAGTTCAGGGCGATTCGGCGCGGATCCCACGCGAGAGCTGCTGGGCCAGGTTCTCCTTCAGGAGATCGAGCACCGCAGGCCGCAGCGCCGTCTCGCTGCCTTCGAGCATGAGCGTCGAGGCGAGCCCCGAGAGCACCGCGATGGTGTAGTGCTGGAGCACGAAATGGCGCCGGCGGGGAAGGCGCGCGTCGGCGAAGAGGCTGCGCCAGATGCGATCCCAATCCCGGGACATGCGATCCCGCCAGTCGCGTTTGGCGCGCGAATCCTCGCGCCCGAGGTAGTGGATCAGGATTTCGTAGGTGGATCGATAGTGAGCACTTCCGAAGTGCTCCCAGGCGCGGTCGATGAACAGCGAAGCACGCTTCTCGAGTGAAGTGCCCATGAGGGGGATGCCTTCGAGACCTTCCGTGAAGCGGCGGAAGGAATCGTCGAGCACGCTGACGAGCATGCCATCCTTGCCGCCGAAATGATGCTGCACGGCGCCCCACGTCACGCCGGCGCGGCGCGCGATCTCGGGCGCGGTGGTTCGTGCGAGTCCGACTTCGGCGATGCTCTCCACCACGGCGTCCATCAAACGCGCGCGCGTCTGCGCCGTCCGCTCGGCGTTCGAGCGGCGCGGCTGCGGGCGGCGGCGCGATCGCAGTGCGACAGCGCGCTCGGCCATCACTCCGCCTCTGCGCTAGCGCCGCGCATCGTCGTCGAGCCCATACAGACGCGCCATCAGCTGCGAGACGAGGCCCGTGCCGGGAAGCGCGACGCCGCATTCGCGCGCAAAGGCGAGCGTCACGGCGAGATCCTTCTCGGCGAGCGTCACGAATCCGCGCATCGTCGCCTGGAAGCCGCTGCTCTTGCGCGTTTCGGCGGGCGCCTTGTGCAGCGCCAGAAAGGCCAGCATCGGATCGGTGAGATTTCCGTTCGAGCGCGTCACTTCTTCGAGCTTCTCCTGCGAGAGGCCCGCCGCGCGCGCGAGGTGCAGGCTCTCGAAGGCCGAAAGCCAGGCGAGATAGGTCATCAGGTTGTTGCACAATTTGGTGGAGGCTCCGCTTCCGAGCGGGCCGGTGTGCACGATTTTCGCGGCCGAAGTTTCGAAGGCCGGCCGGCAGCGTTCGAGATGCGCGCTCTCGCCGCCCACGATGTAGGTGAGCTTGCCCTGGGCCGCGACCGCCGCGCCGCCGGTGACGCACGCATCGAGCACGCCGACGCCGCGCGCCGCCGCCGCCGCGGCGCCCAGCTCGCGTACGGTGCTGGGCAGGATCGTGCTGTGCAGCGCGATCACCGTGCCCGCGGCGGCGCCCGCGAGCAGGCCATCGTCGCCTTCGAAGACAGCGCGGACATCGGCATCGTCGCGCACGCAAACGCCGATCACGTCGACGCGCGCCGCGAGCTCCCGGGGGGAGCCGGCGGCCTTGGCGCCCTCGCGCACCAGCTCGTCGACCGGCGCCTGGAGCGCGTCGAGGACGCTGGTTTCGAGACCCGCGGCGACCAGCCGTTGGGCCATCGGTTTGCCGATGTTTCCGAGTCCGACGAAGCCGACGCGCAGCGCCACGGAGAACCTCCTCGTGATCGGTTCAGCCTATCATAATTTACATTGGATCTGATATGTAAATGCTGATAGAGTGGAGCCCCTGCCGAGGGTGCGCGTGGTCGAGTACGACCCCTATGCCTATGCGGTCCACGAGGACCCCTATCCCGTGTATCGCGCGCTGCGCGACGAGGCGCCCGCCTATCGCAACGAGGCGCTCGGCTTCTGGGCGCTCTCGCGGCACGCGGATGTGCTCGCCGCCTTCAAGGACATCGAGGTCTTCTCGAGCCGCCACGGCGTCTCACTCGACCAGGACGTCTTCCACGAACACGCCGACGCCACGATGTCGTTTCTCGCAATGGATCCGCCCCGCCACACGCGCATGCGCGCGCTCGTTTCGCGTGGCTTTACGCCGCGTCGGGTTGCGGAGCTCGAGCCGCGGATTCGCGCGATCGCGCGGGAGCACCTCGCTGCCTGCGCCGGCAGCGGGCGTTGTGATTTCATCGCGGATTTCGCGGGCAAGCTCCCGATGGACGTGATCAGCGAGCTGCTCGGCGTGCCGGCTCCGGATCGGCCGATGCTGCGCGCCTGGGCCGACACCGTGGTGCACCGAGAGGAAGGCGTGCGCGGCCTTCCCGCAGCGGCCGCGCAGGCGGCGCTGCGCATGCTCCAGTATTTCGGCGAGATGCTCGCGGTTCGTCGGCGGCGCGCACACGATGATTTGACGAGCGCGCTCGTCGCCAGCGAGATCGACGGCGACCGGCTCTCGGATCGCGAGATCATCGGCTTCCTGTTCCTGATGATCATCGCCGGCAACGAGACCACGACGAAGCTGCTCGGCAACGCGATCTACTGGCTCTCGCGCAATCCCGGCGAGCGCGAGAAGGTTCGGCGCGATCCGGCGCTGATCCCCCTCTGGGTGGAAGAAACCCTGCGCTACGACAATTCGACCCAGGCGCTGGCGCGGCTGGTGACGCGCGACATCGAGCTCCACGGTGAGAAGCTGCGCGCCGGCGACAAGGCCGTGCTGTTGCTGGGCTCGGCCAACCGCGACGAGCGCGCCTTTCCGGATGCCGATCGCTTCGATGTGAACCGCAACACCCAGCGCAGCCTCGCATTCGGTCAGGGCACGCACTTCTGCCTCGGGGCGGCGCTCGCGCGCCTCGAAGGGCGTGTCGCGCTCGAAGAGGTGCAGCAGCGGCTCGTGGATTGGGAGCTCGAGCCGGGGGGCAACGTGCGCGTCCACTCCGTCAACGTGCGCGGCTTCGCTGCGCTTCCCATGCGGTTCGCAGCATGAACGAAGCACCCCGCACCGCGATCATCACGGGCGCCTCGTCCGGGATTGGAGCCGCCACCGCGGTCGAACTCGCCCAGCACGGCTATCGCGTCGCGCTCGGCGCACGGCGGGTGGACCGGCTCGGCGAAGTGGCGGCGCGCGTCGAGGCCGGGGGCGGCCGCGCCTTCGTGCACTTTCTCGACGTCTCGCAGCCGGAATCGATCGACGCGTTCTACGCGGCCGCCGAAGCCGCGCTCGGGCCGATCGAACTGCTCGTGAACAACGCCGGCATGTCGATCCTGAATCTGCTTCCCGATGCCAAGGTCGAGGATCTGCGCGCCGAACTCGACGTGAACCTGCTCGGACCGATGCTGCTGTGCCGTCGCGCCATCCCGGGCATGCTCGAGCGCCGGCGCGGCGATCTCGTCTTCGTGGGCAGCGAGAACGCCGTGCGTCCGCGCCCCTATCAGGCGGCCTACACGGCGGCCAAGGCGGGCCTCGAAGGGCTCGCGCGCGTGCTCGCCATGGAGCTCGATGGAACCGGTGTGCGCTCGATCGTGGTGCGCGTGGGACCGACCGGCAGCGAATTCGGCGCGCGCATGGATCACGGCGTGCTGAAGCGCGCGCTCGAGGCCTGGCGCTACTGGGGTGTGCAGCGCCACGTGCATTTCATGCCTTCCGAGAGCGTCGCGAAGGCGATCGCGCGCGTGGTCGCCGCGCCCGTCGAGGAGAGCTATCCGAGTCTGATCGAAGTCATGCCTGGTGGACGCAAGAAGGCCTCCACCGCCTAGCCGCCCAACACGTGTCGGCCGGCGCGAGGCGAGGCCGGGCGAAGTCAACGAACCCGAAGGAGATCTCATGGCCCTGGCGCCCCTGAACCCCGAAACGCGAAACCTGATCGCCGGCAAGCTCGTCGCTGCGAGCAATGGCGCAACCTTCGAAAACGTGAATCCCGCCACGGAGGAAGTGCTCGGCGTCTGCGCGGACGGAACCAAGGAGGACATGCACGCGGCGATCGGCGCGGCGCGGCGCGCGTTCGACGAGACCGACTGGTCGACGAACGCGGCCTTCCGCAAGCATTGCCTGACGCAGCTGGCCGATGCCCTGAATGCAGCGAAGGAAGAGCTGCGCGCGATCGTCGTGGCGGAAGCCGGCTCACCCGTGCTGCTCACCTACGCGGTGCAGTGCAATACGTACATCGATGCGATGCCCTACTGGGCGGAGCTCGCGGGCAGCTACGAGTACGAGAAGCCGATGCGCGACATCACGTTCATGGGCCAGCTGAACCGCCGCTTGCTGCGCCGCGAGGCCACCGGGGTGGTCGGTGCGATCACGCCCTGGAACTTCCCGCTCTACCTGAATCTGTGCAAGCTCGGGCCGGCGCTCGCCGCCGGGAATACCGTGGTGCTCAAGCCCGCACCGGACACGCCGTGGTCGGCGACGAACCTCGGCCGGATCATCGCCGAACGCACCGACATCCCCGCCGGTGTCGTGAACATCGTCGCCTCATCGGATCACCTCGTGGGAGAGATGCTGTCGACGGACCCGCGGGTCGATCTCGTGACCTTCACGGGTTCGACGGCCACCGGCCGCCGCGTCATGGAGTGCGCAGCGGCGACGGTGAAGAAGGTCTTTCTCGAGCTCGGCGGGAAATCGGCGAACATCGTGCTCGACGACGTGGATCTCGCCAAGGTGTTGGCGGGCATCGGCATGATCTGCACGCACGCCGGGCAGGGTTGCGCGATCACCACGCGGCTGCTGCTGCCGCGCTCGCGCTATGCCGAGGGTCTCGCGCTTGCAAAGGCGTCCTTCGAAAAGCTCGCTTACGGAGATCCCACGAATCCGGCCCATCTGATGGGCCCGGTCGTGAGCCGCCGACAGCACGAGCGGGTGCTCGCCTACATCGAGAAGGGCAAGCGGGAAGGGGCGCGCCTGGTGACGGGCGGCGGCGTGCCGAAGCACCTGAAGAAGGGCTTCTACATCGAGCCGACGCTGTTCGCCGACGTCGATCCCGACGCGACGATTGCGCAGGAGGAGATCTTCGGACCGGTGCTCGCCGTGATCCCCTTCGAGGACGACGACGATGCCGTGCGCATCGCGAATCACTCGATCTATGGCCTCTCGGGCGCCGTGACCTCGGCGAGTGAGGAGCGCGCGCTCGCGATGGCGCGACGCATCCGCACCGGGACGCTTTCGGTCAACGGCGCGATGTGGTTCGACGTGGACACACCGTTCGGCGGCTACCGCCAGAGCGGTGTCGGGCGCGAAAATGGGCTGATGGGTTTCGAAGAGTATCTCGAGACCAAGGTGATCGCGCTGCCGGTGAAGAAGGGGTGAGCGCATGACTTTGGCCATGGGAGACGCGAATCCGGCGGAAGACGCCGATCTCGCTCCTGGCACCCAATGGCAGGGCGGCGATGCGCCTCCGCGCGTCTCGGGCGGGCTGCCGCTGCTCGGCCATCTGCTCGAAATGCGCCGCTCGCCGATCGCACTCTTCCAGCGCGTGCGCGACCAGCACGGCGAGTTGGGTGAGATCCGGTTGGCGGGAAATCGCGTCGTGATGCTCTACGGCGAGGAGGCGCAGGAGGCCTTCTTCCGCGCTTCCGACGAGCAGCTCGATCAGGCGGCGGCGTATCCGTTCATGACGCCGATCTTCGGCCGCGGCGTGGTTTTCGACGCGACGCCCGAGCAACGCAAGCAGGCGCTGCGCAACCAATCGCTGCGCGACAAGCTGATGCGTGGGCATGCCGAGGTGATCGCGGCAGAGACGGAGCGCGCGATCGCGCGTCTCGGGGAGCAGGGGGAGTTCGATCTCCTGGATTTCTTCGCGGAACTCACGCTCTACACCTCGAGCGCGTGCCTGATCGGCAAGGAGTTTCGGGAGGAGTTGACGGCGGAACTGGTTCCCCTCTTCCACGATCTCGAGAAGGGCACCGATGCCTTCGCCTACGTGAACCCCTATCTGCCGTTGCCGTCGTTCCGGCGCCGCGACGCCGCGCGCCGGCGCATGGTCGCGATCCTGCAGGGCATCTTCGAGCGGCGCGAGGCGGCGGGCGACCCCACGAAGGATCTGTTCTCCGTCCTGCGTTCGCTCAAGCACCCGGACGGCAGCCCGCGTTATCCCGTCGACATCATCACGGGAATGTTCATCTCGATGATGTTCGCCGGACACCATACGACGTCGACGGCGGCGTCGTGGATGTTGATCGAGCTGCTGCGCCATGCGGACGTGCGCCGCGGCGTCGCCGGCGAGCTCGACGAACTCTATCTGGACGGGCGCGAGGTCAGCTACCAGGCGCTGCGCGAGATGCCGCGGCTCGAAGCCGTGATCAAGGAAACGCTGCGCCTGCATCCGCCACTGATCATCCTGATGCGCAAGGTCCAGCACGCGTTTCATTTCAAGCACTGGACGGTCCCCGCCGGAAGCACGGTGGCGGTTTCGCCGGCGATCTCGAACCGCATGCCCGAGTGTTTTCCGGAACCGGAGCGCTTCGACCCGGCGCGTTACGCCGCGCCGCGCGAGGAGGACAAGCAGGGTTTCGCCTGGATCCCCTTCGGCGGTGGCCGGCACCGTTGCGTGGGCGCGTCCTTCGCCATGATGCAGTTGAAGGCGATCTTCAGCGTTCTGCTCCGGCGTTTCGAATTCGAGATGGCGCAGCCGTCCGAGAGCTATCGCAACGATCACTCGAAGATGGTCGTCCAGCTCGAGCAGCCTTGTCGCGTGCGTTATCGCCGGCGCATTGCGAAAACGGCGCCGGTCGCCCGGGTCGAGAAGTCGAGCGCGGCGACCGAGGCGGGCCAGATGCGCGTGCGCGTCGACGCAGATCTGTGCCAGGGGCACGGCGTGTGCGCGGGCGAGGCCCCCGATGTCTTCCGCGTCGATCCGGGCACCGGGAAGGTCGAGCTGTTGCTGGATCCGCCGCCCGCGGCGCTGCGCGCCCGCGTGGAGAACGCCGTGCGCTACTGCCCCACGCACGCGCTCTCGCTCGGCAAGGACTGATTCGACAGCGGCGCATGCCGCCCGGAGGATGAGACATGCCTGCCTTCCCGCGACACGAACTCGAGGAAATGATGCGCCGCTGGGTCGCCGCCAACGACCGCGCCGGAGACACTGGAGACTGGGCTCCGATGGGCGACTTCTACGCGCCGGATGCCATCTACAGCTGGAACAACGGACCCAAGCACGAATTCGTCGCGCGCGGCCGCGATGAGATCCGCAAGTTCGTTTTCGGGACGGAGATGGCCGGTCTCGAGAAGTGGACGTATCCGTACGTGCGCGTCCTGATCGACGAGAAGATCGGTGAACTGATCGGGATCTGGCGCCAGATCGCGCCCGTGAAGAAGGCGGATGGTTCGCCATACGAGATCGCTGGCACGGGCGGTTCGTGGTTTCGCTATGGCGGAAACTACCAGTGGTCGTGGCAGCGGGACTTTTTCGATCACGGCAACGCCGCGAACGTCTTCATCGCGATGGCGAAGGACGGCAGGCTCAGCGAGGAAATGCAGCGCCGCATGTCGCAGGGCTCGAAGATGCCGGGCTGGGTGCGGCTGTCCGAGTTCGACTGGTACGGGACGCTTCCGAAGGGAGACTGACCCGTGTTCATGCTGCGCTTCGACATGCGCGCGCCCGACGCAGGTGCGCCTGCGGCCGAACTCTATCGGGCGGCGCTCGAGATGGCGGAGTGGGGCGAGGCGAACGGTTGCCTCGCCGTCCAGGTCTCCGAGCACCACAGCTCGCCGGACGGTTACCTGCCGGCGCCACTCGTGCTCGCCGCGGCGCTCGCAGGCCGCACGCGCCGCCTTCCGATCCAGATCGCCGCGTTGATCCTGCCACTTCACGACCCAATCGAGCTCGCGGAGCAGATGGTGGTGCTCGATCTCGCAGCGGGCGGGCGCGTCACGTATGTGCTGGCGGTTGGCTATCGCGAAGCGGAATACGCGGCCTGCGGTCGGGATTTCGCGACGCGCGGCCGCCGCATGGATGTCTGCCTCGCGGCGTTGCAGCAGGCCTTCCGCGGCGAGCCGTTCTCGTTCGAGGGCCGACCGGTGCGCGTGCTTCCGCGCCCGGCGACCGCCGGCGGGCCGACGCTGCTGCTCGGCGGAGGCAGCCCCGCCGCGGCGCGCCGCGCGGCGCGCTTCGGGCTCGGCATGCTGACGCAGGGCGGTGATCCTTCGCTCGCCGCGCTCTATCGCGCCGAGTGCGAGAAGCTCGGCCGCGCCCCGGGTCTGTTCATCGACCCGCCGGCCGACACGGTCGCGTCCGCATTCGTCGCCGAGGATCCCGACCGCGCATGGGAGCGCCTCGGCCCGCACCTGCTCCACGATGCCCGCATGTATGCCGACTGGCTCGGCCAGAGCGGCTCGGTGACGAAATCTGCGGCTGCGAGCGTTGACGAACTGCGCGCCGAGCGCGGGCCCTATCGCATCTTCACGCCCGAGGAAGCGATCGCCCACGTGCGCCGGAGCGGCGTGCTCTTGATGCAGCCCCTGTGCGGCGGCATTCCGCCGGCGCTCGCCTGGGAGTCTCTCGAGCTCGTCGCCAAGCGGGTCTTGCCCGCGCTGCGAAATCCCACGTGAGCGAAGTGGCTGGGGGCATACGAGTTCCAGGGGGATGAGGAATACCGCCATGGGTGAGACCGAATTCGAATACGACCCCTACTCCTACGAGATCGACCTCGATCCGTATCCGCTCTACCGACGCATGCGCGACGAGGCGCCTGCCTATTACAATCCGCGGCTCGATTTCTGGGCGCTGACGCGCTTTCAGGATTGCCACGACGCCTTCCTCGACTGGCAGGGCTACTCGTCGGCGCAGGGCACGGTGCTCGAGCTGATGGGCGACATGGATTTCGCCGGATCGCTGATCATCTTCATGGATCCGCCCAAGCAGACGCGCTACCGCAATCTGGTTTCCAAGGCCTTCACGCCGGCTCGCATGCGCGCGCTTCAGCCGCGCATCCGCGAGCTCGCGATCGAGCATCTCGACCGGCTCGTCGGGCTGCCCCGCTTCGACGTGGTGCGCGAGTTCACCGCGAAACTCCCGATGGACGTGATCAGCACGCTGCTCGGCATTCCGAAGCAGGATCGCGACTCCGTACGCGGCTGGTCGAACGACATCCTGCATCGCGATGCCGGGAATCCGCTGCCGACGAAGCGCGGCTTCGAATCGATGGCGATGCTTCAGACGTATTTCAAGGAACAAATCGCCGAGCGCCGCCGACAGCCGAAAGACGACGTGATGACGCTCCTGATCGAGGCGGAGGTCGATGGCGACAAGCTCGCCGAAAACGAGATCATCGGCTTCTTCAATCTGCTCGCCACGGCCGGCAACGAGACCGTGACGAAGCTGCTGGCGAGCGCCTACTACTGGCTGAATCGGTTTCCCGAGCAGCGCCGGATCCTGGTCGAGGAGCCGGCGGTGATTCCAAATGCGGTCGAAGAGTTCCTGCGCTTCGATCCGCCTTCCCAGTATCAGGGCCGCACGCTCATGCGCGATCTCGAGTTGCACGGCAAGGCGCTTCCCAAGGGCGCCAAGGTCATGCTCGTGAACGGGGCGAGCGGCCGCGACGAGCGGCGCTTCCCCGATCCGGACCGTCTCGATGTGCGGCGCGAGATCGAATTTCACCTGGGCTTTGGTTACGGCCGACACGTCTGCCTCGGCGCCTTCCTGGCGCGCATGGAATCGCGCGTGGCGCTCGAGGAATTCTTCCGCCGCTGGCCGACCTACGAAGTGCCCGAGGACGGCATCGAGCGCATGCACTCGAGCAACGTGCGCGGCTTTGCGGGTCTGGTGCTCGAGGTCGGCTGATCCCGATCTCTCGCGCCGCGGGCGGCCAGCCGCGCCGGCGAGCGCCGACGTCCGGGAATCGCCAGTTTTCCGCCAGCAAACGTGACATCATGGGCGCACCTCGCGCGATCCTGACGTTCGCGCGAGACCCCACGAGCAGGCGGCGTGCCAGGGGGCGAACCTGCTCCAGCGAGGAGACCGCCGCATGTCGATCCAGGATCGTGCCGCCGCCTTGCACCGTCTTCACGCTCCGGGTGAGCTGCTCGTGCTGCCCAATGCCTGGGATGCCGGCAGCGCTCGCCTCGTCGAGAGCGTCGGCGCCACGGCGATTGCGACGACCAGCGCTGGTTTGTGTTGGGCGCACGGCTATGCGGACGGAAAATCGATTCCGCTGGCATTGCTCATCGCTGCGATCAAGGAGATCGTGCGTGTCACGAGCCTGCCGCTGAGCGTCGATTTCGAGGCGGGCTATTCGGACGATCCGCAGCGCGTCGGCGAGACGGTGTTGGCGCTGATCGACGCCGGCGCGGTGGGCATCAATCTCGAGGATGGCAAGGCTGCGCCGGAGCAGCTCGCGGCGAAGATCGTCGCCGTGAAGCAGGCCGCGCGGCGAGCGGGCGTGGACCTGTTCGTGAATGCGCGCACGGACGTGATCCTCAAGCGACTCGTACCGCCGGAGCGCGCCATCGAGGAAACGCTTGCGCGCGCCAAGCGCTATCAGGAAGCCGGCTGCGACGGTCTCTTCGTGCCCGGCGTGTCGCGGCGCGAAGCGATCGAAGCGATCACGGGCGCCGTTTCGGTTCCGCTCAATGTTCTGGTGCTGCCGAACCTCGCGCCCGTTGCGGATCTGCGCGCCTGGGGTGTGCGCAGGCTCAGCGCGGGTTCGGGAGTGGCGGCCGCGGCGCTCGGGGCGGCGCGGCGCGCCGTGAAGCAGCTGCTCGAAGCGGGCCGCTACGAGAGCCTCTACGCGGAGCCGGTGGCATACCCCGAGATGAACGCCCTGTTCCCGGAGCCCGGCGACCAAGCCCGGTAGCGATTGACACCGCGCGGCGCAGCGTCTACCCCGTGCTCGGATGCCGGAGCGCGCGAGCCAGGACGAGACCCCTCCGCCGGCGCCCTGGGTGCCGGCTTCGGAAGCGCCTGCCGAGCTCACGCTGCGCGCGCTCGTGGTGGGATCCCTGCTCGGCATCGCCTTCGCGGCGAGCTCCGTCTACCTGGGCCTCAAGGTAGGCCTCACGGTTTCGGCTTCGATCCCGATCGCCGTGCTCTCGATCACGCTGTTTCGCGCCTTCGGCCGGGCGGGGGTGCTCGAAAACAACATCGTGCAAACCACAGGCTCGGCGGGCGAATCGATTGCCGCCGGCATCGCGTTTACGCTGCCTTCGCTGCTGTTGATGGGCTTCGAGCTGGATTTGTGGCGCGTGACGACCGTGGCGCTGCTCGGTGGCCTGCTCGGCGTGCTGCTGATGATTCCGCTGCGCCGCGGACTGATCGTGCGCGAGCACGCGACGCTTCCCTATCCCGAGGGCACCGCCTGCGCGCAGGTGCTGATCGTCGGCGAGCGCGGCGGCGCGACGGCGCGCACGGTATTCGCAGGCTTCGGCGTGGGGGCGCTGTTCAACCTGCTCGGGCTGATCGCGCGCTTCTGGGGGGAAGTCGCGAGCTGGAGCTTCAACGCCTTCTATCGCGGGGGCTCGCTCGCATTCGAGACGAATCCAGCCCTGCTCGGTGTCGGCTACATCATCGGGACGCGCATCGCACTCGTGATGCTCGGCGGCGGGTTGCTCTCTTTCTGGGTGCTGGTGCCCGCGATCACGCATTTCGCGCCAGACCTGACGTCGCCGCTGATCGGCGGCGGCGCGCTGCCGGTGCGCGACATGACGCCCGGACAGATCCGCAACGCCTATCTTCTCTACATCGGCGCCGGCGCGGTCGCCGCCGGCGGGCTGCTCTCGCTCGTGCGCGCGTTGCCGAGCTTGTGGGCGGCCTTTCGGGGCGCGGCGGGCAGCTTCTCGCTCGCGGGCGGCGACACGAGCGTGCGCACGGAGCGCGATCTTCCGATCTCGCTGGTGATCGGCGGCGCGCTCGCGCTCCTGCTCGCGATTCCGCTCGCGCCCGGCCTCGGGCTCGGCTTTTCCTCGGCGCTGCTGGTGCTGCTCTTCGGCTTCTTCTTCGTGACGGTCTCGAGCCGCATCACGGGACAAATCGGCTCGTCCTCGAACCCGATCTCGGGCATGACGGTCGCCACCCTGCTCGCGACCTGCCTGCTGTTCGCAGCCGTCGGCTGGACGGGAGTGGCCTACAAGGAGATGGCGCTCGCCACCGCGGCGCTCGTGTGCGTCGCAGCGAGCAATGGCGGCACCATCTCGCAGGATCTGAAGGCCGGCTTTCTGGTCGGCGCCACGCCCCGCGCGCAGCAGATCGCGATCACGGTGGGGGTCGTCACCAGCGCGCTCGTGATCGGCCTGACGTTGCTCTACCTGAACGAGGCCGCCACCACCTTCGTGCCGCGCAGCCATCCGGCGTTCGTTGCCAGCGAGGCGGCGGTCGCGGCGCACGACGCGAAAGATCCCGGAAGGCTCGCCTTCGGCGCCGAACCCCGCGTCTGGCGCGGCGAAAACTGGCGCGTGCTCTACGTGCGCAAGCTCACCGACGGCGTGCCGACCGGCAAATACCTGGTCGGAGACGACGATCGCATCGCCTATCTCGTCGATCCCGGTGTGTGCGGCATCGAGCCCGAGCAGCGCTCCGCCGACGGGCGCGTCGAGAAGGTGGTCTCGAAGTTCGACGCGCCCAAGGCGCAGCTCTTCCGGCTGATCATCGACGGCGTGCTCGATCGCAACCTGCCCTGGGAGCTGGTGCTGATCGGTGTTGCGATCGCGCTGATGATGGAGCTGTGCGGGGTTCCCTCGCTGCCCTTCGCGGTGGGCGCCTATCTTCCGCTTTCGACCTCGACGTCGATCGCGCTCGGCGGCTTCGTGCGCCATCTCGCGGATCGGCGCGCGGCGCGCAGCGCGGCCGAGGCGGAATCATCACCGGGTGTCCTGTTCGCTTCGGGCTTGATCGCGGGCGGCGCGATCGCGGGGTTGCTCTACGCGGCGCTCGCCGGCCTCGAAACCTCGAGTCCGGGGCCCGATGGGATTCCGCGGCCCGAGTCGCTGCTTCGGAACCTGGGGCTGGTGCTGTCGGAGCGGATGCTCGGCCCCGAGGCATCGGCGGCGCTCGTCGCGAACGCGTGGTGGACGCTCGCGCCCTTCCTCGTGCTCGCGCTCGGCTTGTTCATCGTGGCCTCGCGGCGCGGGGGTGCTGCGCGCGCATGACCCATCCCCCGCGGATCCCTTCCGGGCCGGGGGCTAGCCTGCGCGGGCTGCTGATCGTTGCGCTCCTTGGCATCGGCGGCCTGCGTCTCGCCACTCTCGGCGTGATCCCGCTGCTCGATCGCAGCGAGGCCCGCTACGCCGAGATCGGACGCGTGATGCTGGCCACCGGCGACTGGCTGACGCCGCAGCTCGAGGCGGGCGTGCCGTTCTGGGGGAAGCCGCCGCTTCACTTCTGGGCGACGGCGCTCGGACTGCAGGTGTTCGGCACGAGCGAATTCGCGGCGCGGCTGGCTGGTTTTGTTGGTGCGCTCGTGGTGTTGCTCGTGACCTGGCGCGTCGCGCGGCGGTTGCGATCGGATCTCGTGCCTCCGCTCGCCTGCCTCGTGCTCGCGTCGAGTGCGCTCTTCTACACACTCGCGGCGCAGGTCTCGCTCGATCTGACGCTCGCCGCGTGCACGACCGGCGCGCTCGGGGCGTTCTTCCTCGCAAACCTCGCGGCCGACGCGAAAGCGGCGAGGCGTCTACATTGGCTCGGATTCGTGGCCCTGGGCGCCGGCCTGCTCGCGAAGGGCCCGGTCGTGATCGCGCTGTGGGCCGGGACGCTCGCCGTTGCGACGTTCTTGCAGCGCGATCTGCGCTGGCTGCGCGGCGTGCCCTGGCGGACAGGCTTCGTGATCGCCGCGACCATCGGCGTGCCGTGGTACCTCGCGGCCGAGCGCAGCACCCCCGGCTTCCTCGATTATTTTCTGGTCCACGAGAACTTCTTGCGGTTCTTCGTCTCGGAATACGGCGATCGCTATGGCCACGGCCACACGCTGCCCTACGGCACGATCTGGGGCTTCGCGCTGATCGCGCTGCTGCCCTGGTCGCCGGCCATCCTGGCGCTCGCTTGGGGCGGTTGGCGCGCCGGCGCATTCGCGCGCTTGCGCGAAGATCCCGCGCGCGCGTTCCTGCTTGCATGGAGCGTCGCGCCACTCTTGTTTTTCACAGCCAGCCGCAACGTGGTGGTGACTTACGTGCTGCCGGCGCTTCCACCGATCGCGCTGCTGCTGGCCGACGCCCTGGTCTCGCGCGCGGCCGGCGGGGCTGGGTCGCCTCGCGAAGCGAAGCCGCGTCCGGCGGACCGGATGGCCCTGCTCTTTGGCGCGGGGCTCGTTCTCGTGGGTGTCGCGATCGGCGCGGCCGTGCTCTCGCATCGGATTCCGCTGTCGCTGAGCACGCTCGCTCTGTTGGCCGCCCTGCTCGCCGCCTGCGCGGTCTGGCTCTGGCGCGGCACGCGCGGCGCGCGTCCGCTCGCACTCGTCTTGGCGACGGCGCTGTGCCTGCCACTCGTCGACGCCGGCGGGCGGGTGCTGCTGGCGCGCGAGATCGGCGCGCTCGCGTCTACACGGGAACTTTGCGCGAGCGTCGACGCGATCACCGGAGCGGGGCGCTGTGAGTTCGGATTCTTTGGCGAAGTCCCGGCGAGCGCGCGCTTCTATCTCCGCGGCGAGATTCGGGCGATGGAGGGCGATGTCGCCCGGCTCCAGGCGCTCGGGGTCGCTCCTGAATGCCGGCTCGTGGCGCTGCGCAAACGCGACCTCCGCCGGCTGGCTTCCGCTGCGTTGGAAGGCCTCCGCCCGCTCCGCGATTTCGGAGGCTACGTTGTCTACGGCAACGGCGCCGCGGACGCGCACGCGCCTGGCGGCCCAATCTTGGAGTGAGCATGACGTACGATCGCAGCGAGTACCAACGCAAGCGCCTTTCCGCGGAAGCCGCGGCCGCGCTCGTAGAGAGTGGGCACTGGCTCGATTTCGGGTTCGGCATCGGGCAGCCGGATCGTTTCGACGTTGCGCTCGCGGCGCGCCAGGCCGAGCTGCGAAACGTCCGCATCCGCGCCTGTCTTGCGATGCGTCCGCGCGCCGTGCTCGAGCACAATTCCGGCTCGCGCGCCTTCCAGTATTTGTCGTGGCACTTCTCGGGTTACGAGCGGCGCCAGCACGATGCCGGCAAGGTCGCCTACATCCCGTTCAATTTCGGCGAGGGTCCGGATCTCTATCGCCGCTTCCTGCGCGACGAGGTCGACATCGCGTGCCTGAAGGTGGCTCCGATCGATGAGCAGGGTCACTTCAATTTCTCGGCGGTCACCACCTATCTACGCGCGGTCTGCGACGTCGCCAAGCGCATCTTCGTCGAAGTCGATCCGGCGCTCCCGGTCGTGTCGGGGAGCGAGAACGGCGTTCATCTCTCCGAGGTGGCCGGCATCATCGACGAAGGCGGCAGTGGCGCGCTGCCCGAACTGCCGAATCCGCCTGCGAGCGAGGTCGATCGCCAGGTTGCTGCGCACGTGATGTCGTTGATCGAAGATGGCGCGTGCCTGCAAGTCGGCGTCGGCGCCATGCCCAACGCCGTCTGCTCGGAGCTCGCGCGCTCGGGGCTGCGCGATCTCGGCATCCACACCGAGATGATGGTGGACGGGATCGTCGATCTCTACGAGAGCGGCGCGGTCACCGGAATCCACAAAGCGACCGACCCCGGAAAACTCGCCTACACGTTCGCGGCAGGCTCGCGCCGACTCTACGATTTTCTCGACCGCAGCGCGGTGTGCGCCGCGCATCCGGTCGACTACACCAATCTCCCGGATCGCATCGCGCGCAACGACAAGGTCTTTTCCATCAACAACACCACCCAGATGGATCTCCAGGGCCAGGCCTGCTCGGAAACGGCGGGCTTTCGGCACTTGACCGGAACGGGAGGCCAGCTCCAGTTCGTGCGCGGCGCCTACGCGAGCCGCGGCGGGCGCTCGGTGATCTGCCTCGCCTCGACCTACGAGCGCGGCGAAGAGCCCGTATCGCGCATCGTGACGGCGCTCACGCCGGGCAACATCGTCACGACTCCGCGCACCGACACGATGTATGTCGTCAGCGAGTACGGCATTGCGTGTCTCAAGGGGCGCAGTATTCCCGAACGCGCCCGGGCGCTGATCGGGATCGCGCATCCCCGCTTCCGCGAGCCGCTCGAACGCGAGGCGCGCGAGAACGGGACGCTGCCGCGGGGCTTCTTCTAGCGTTCTGGATCCGGCGCATGCACGGCGCCCCGGTTCACGGCGTGACGATCGGAAACGTTCCGGCGGGCCGGTCGAGCAACGAGAAGAACGTGAGCAGATCGAGGCGGCTGCCCTCGACGGCGAGGTCGTCGGAAAAGAGCATCTCGCGCAGCCCGGCCTGCTGCGTGGCGAGCCGCAGCAGAAAATCGAGTGTGAGCTTCACGCTCGCCGCCGCATCCGGATCCGGCTCGCCGCGCTTGTGATGAAGCACGCCGTTCTCGAGCGCGAGTACGTAGGACTCGCCGAGATCGGTGAAGATGAAATTGAGTGTCATCGGCTTGTCGGCTGCGCGCGGGCCATCCAATCGCGCAGCCATCGATGCGAAGAAACGATCGATCGGCACCTGGCGCAGCATGCCGATCGCGGCTGCGAGATCGATCGCGGCAGGCTGCGTGCCATGGCGCAGTTCGTAGGCTCCGCTGAGATAGACGTCGCGCCAGGGGCCGGACTCCGCCTGATAGCCGAGCTGGTCATAGGCGCGCGCCAACAACCCGCGCGCGTCGGCGTCGTCCGGATCCGCGAACACCAGGTGATTCAGCAGTGTCGCGACCCAGCGGTACTCCCCGCGATCGAAGGCGGCTTGCGCCTTGCGCCGCACTTCGGTCGCGCCGCCCATGGCCTCGACGTAGTGGGCGCCCGCTTCGGCCGGCGGCAGGGGGTCCAGATTCGCGGGGTTCGCGTCGTACCAGCCGAAGTAGAAGTTGTAGACCGCTTTCGCGTTGTGACGGACCGTGCCGTAATAGCCGCGATCGGCGAACGCCATTTGCAAGGATGCTGGCAGCTCGACCTGCTCGGAGATTTCCTGGGGCGTCAGCCCCTGGTTCGCCAGACGCAGCGTCTGATCGTGGATGTAGCGGTAGCTGTCGCGCTGTTTCTTCAGGTAGTCGACGACGCGCTCGTGGCCCCACACCGGCCAATGGTGGCTCGCAAACACGATCTCGACGTCCGGGAAGCGGTCGATGGCCTCGTCGATGTAGCCGCTCCAACGCAGCGCATCGCGGACCTTGGCGCCGCGCAGCGTGTAGAGGTTGTGCAGGGTATGCGAGACGATCTCGGCGCCGCAGTACGCCTTCGCATCGGGCAGGTAGAAGGCCAGCTCGGCGGGTGCTTCGGAATCCGGCGTGTGTTGAAAGATGAATCGCACACCATCGAGAGTGATCTCCTGCGGCGTGCGGTCGATCAGGTCCGTGGCGCCGATCAACCCGATCGTGCCGCGGGCGGGCCCCTTGCCGAGGCCGGAATCGACATGCCCGCGCGGGCTGCGCGGCAGGCTGGTTCCGAACATGAACATCGCCCGGCGGCCCATCGCCTCGCCCGCGAGCACGTTCTCGCTGGTGGCTTCATCGATGAACCCGAGCGGGGCGATGACACGCACGGCGCCTGCGACCCGCTCCGGATCGGAGAGCACCGCGGCGATGCCGCCAAAATGATCGACGTGACTGTGCGTGAAGATCACGGCGACGATCGGCAGCGTTCCAAAATGCCGCCGCGCGAGCGCAAGCGCCGCCTGGGCGGTTTCCGCGCTCGTCAGGGGATCGACGACGATCCAGCCTGTCTGGCCCCGGATCAACGTCAGGTTCGAAACGTCGTAGCCGCGAACCTGATAGATGCCCTCCGCGACCTCGAAGAGGCCGTGCAGTCCGTTCAGCTTCGCCTGGCGCCAGAGGCTCGGATTCACGCTCGTCGGCGCGTCGCCCTTCACGAATGCGTAGGCCGGCGTGTCCCAGATGCGCCCGCCGTTTGCAGCCTCGATCACGACGTCGGGATCGCTCGCGACCAGCCCGCGCGCCGCATCTTCGAAATCCTGCGCATCCGCAAGCGGAAGCGAGCGCGCAACGACGGCCTGCGCTTCGACGGTGATCTGGGTCGGATCGCTGAAGCCCTGCGCGTCCGCGCCAGGGGCGGCTGCGGGCTGCGGCGGCTCGCCGCCGCACGCGAGGAAGCAGACGAGCGGGGCGATGCCGAAGATCCGGGCGCGCACGCGGCTACCCTAGCATGCGTGCGTTTGCGTCGGCTCCGGAGATACAGTCAGGCGAGCAGGCTGGCCGCGAGCTTGCGCCCGTAGAAGAATCCGAATCCGCTCGCGACGCTGCTGACGAGGTGTCCGGTGATCGGCCCGAAGCCGGCTGCGAGACTCCAGCCAGCGTAGCCAGCGAGCGTCGCAGCGACGAACCCGAGAAGCGTCGTCATTGCAGGCCCCCGCGGCGGCGGGCTGCGCGCCGCCCCTGCCTCATCGGCGGGTCGCTCCCGCAGCCCAAGCGGTGCTCCGACGGGCTCGCCTCAGTCCGCCACGGCGCACGAGGCCAACCTGCTTCTCCACGAAATCGAGCGCGCGCCGGGTGCGCTCGAACGCGCGCACGATTCCCTGCCAGTCGAGGCCCCAGCGCGCCTTCTCGTTGAAATGGGAGTGCTCGAACTGGTGCAAGATGACGCAGGTGTCGCGCATTGGACCTCCTGGCGCGGGGATCCGAGGGTAGCCTGGCGCCGGCCGGTCCCCACGCCACTGGACCTCTGCGGCGCACCGTCGTATAGAGAGGGCCCGGGGTTGCCAGACCCACGGGGTGGGGATCGAAATTGAACGACGCGACGAGCGCACGCCCGCGCATTGCCATCATCGGAGCCGGTTTCTCGGGGCTCTGCCTCGCGATCCAGCTCCAGAAGGCTGGCTTTCGAAACTTCACGATCTTCGAGAAGGCCGATCGCGTCGGGGGAACCTGGCGCGACAACACCTATCCGGGCGCCGCCTGCGATTCGCCCTCCTTCGCCTACTGCTTTTCCTTCGAGCAGAAGACAGACTGGTCGCGCAAGTGGGCGCTGCAGCCGGAAATTCTCGCCTACCTCGAACACTGTGCGCACAAGTATGGGCTGCTGCCGCAGATCCACTTCGGCAGCGAGATCGTGTTTGCGCGTTTTGATGCGCAGCGCAGCGTCTGGCGCCTGCGCACACGAGCGGGTGAAGAAAGCGAAGCCGAGATTCTGGTCAGCGGCACGGGACAGCTCAACCGTCCCTACACGCCCGAGATTGCCGGCCTCGAGGATTTCCGCGGGGTTTCGTTCCATTCCGCGCGCTGGAATCACGCTTGCGAGTTGGCGGACAAGGACGTCGCCGTGATCGGAAACGCGGCGAGCGCGATCCAGTTCATTCCGGAGATCGCGCCGCGGGTGCGTAACCTCACCGTGTACCAGCGCAGCGCCAACTGGATGCTTCCCAAGCTCGACCGTCCGTTCACGCAGCGAGAGCAGGCGCGATTCAAGCGCTGGCCGTGGCTGGCGCGGCTCTACCGATCGTGGATCTGGTTCGCCTTCGAGCTGCGTTGGCCGATGTTCCGCGGCAACGCCTACCTGAGCCGACAGGTGCGGAAGTTCGCCACCCGGCATCTCCTCGCTGGCGTTCACGATCCGGAGCTGCAGGAGACGCTGATCCCCGATTATCCGATCGGCGGCAAGCGCATCCTGATCTCCGACGATTATTTTCCCAGCCTCGAGCGCGCGAATGTGCACGTCGTACGCGATCCGATCGAGCGTGTGACAGACGAAGGAGTCATCACGCGCGGCGGCAACCTGAAGCGCGCCGACGTCCTGATCCTGGCGACGGGTTTCGAAACGACGTCCTTCCTCGCGCCGATGCGGATCGAGGGGGCCGTGGGCCAGAGTCTCGAGGATGCCTGGCAGGACGGCGCCGAAGCCTTTCGTGGCATTTCGGTGGCCGGCTTCCCCAACTTGTTCTTGATGTACGGGCCCAACACGAACCTGGGTCACAATTCGATCATCTTCATGATCGAATGCCAGACGACCTACATCGTCGATTGTCTGCGCCAGATGCGCGAACGCGGGCTCGCGGCGATCGACGTGCGCCGGCAGGCGATGAGCGATTTCAACGCGAAGCTGCAACGCGAACTCGCCGAGACAGTCTGGGCGCGCACCGATCACAGCTGGTACAAGACGAAATCCGGCCGCATCACCAACAACTGGTCGGGTTCGACGCTGCGCTACTGGTGGGAGACGCGCCGCGCGGATCTGCGCGCCTACGACTGTCTGCCCGAGGGCCCGCGAACCGTCTGATCGCGCGTGCTCGCCGAACTCGGCTCCTGAATTCCGGGGGCTAGCGATCGGGCCTGCGGGAAGCCACTCGCGCGCTCCGGGCAGCGGTCGTCGTCGAACGCCTGCCGTTCGGCGGGACCCTCGGGATCGTCGAACTCGCCACGTCGCACGGATCGGACGACGAGCAGCAGCATCGCTCCCGCCAGCAACAACGTCGCCGGAATCGTGAGGGCGAGGAAGCTCACGTTGCACCTGCGGGCGAGCGCGCCGCTGCGCTCGGCCGCCAGCGCAATAGCCGCGTCGAGTTTGCCGTCACGACGAGCGACGACAGACCCATCGCGATCGCAGAAGCGAGCGGGTGGAGGACGCCGCTCGCAGCGAGCGGAACGGCGATCGCGTTGTAGAGCAGTGCGAGCGCCAGGTTCTCGCGAATTCGCCGCAGCGTGACGCGTGCGAGCTCGATCGCGTCGGGGACGGCGCCGAGCCTGGGCGCGCGCACGATCACATCGGCCGCGTGGATCGCGACATCCGCGCCGCGCGCGAACGCGATCCCGACGTCGGCAGCGGCCAGCGCTGCGGCGTCGTTGACTCCGTCACCGGCCATCAACACGCGGCGTTGCGCAGCCCGCGGTCCGGCCGAACGGCGCGCGCGCACCGCTTCCAGCTTGTCTTCGGGGGAAACGCCCGCGCGCCATTCCGCGATCCCCGCTCGTGCTGCTGCGGAGGCGACGGCCGGCTCGTGATCGCCGCTCAACAGCGCCACCTCCAATCCGAGCGCGCGCAACCGCGCGACGGCGGCTTCGGCGTCCGGGCGTGGCGGATCGCAGAAGCTCAGCACGCCGAGCGTTTCCGCTCGCCCGTCTTCCCGTCGCGCCACCCAGGCGAGGCTCTCGCCACGCTCCGCCGCCTTGCTCGCGGCTTCGGCGAGCGCCGGATCGATCGCAAGCCCGTGGTTCTCGAGCAGTCGGCGCGAACCGACGAGGATCTGCGAGCCGATCGCGGCCGCATCCGCGGCTCCCGCGATCACGCCCTGTCCGGGAACGATCGTTCGCGGCGTGAGATCTGCCACCGCGATGGCTGCCTGTTCCGCCGCAGCGCGGATCGCCATCGCGATTGGATGCGTCGACGCGCCCTCGGCTGCGGCTGCGGCGGCGAGCAGCCCGCGCGCCGCCGCAGCGCCAGCGCGCGCCGGCAGCAGCTCGGCGACAGCCAGGCGGCCTTCGGTCAGTGTTCCTGTCTTGTCGAGCAACGCCACCTCGACGCGCGCGCAGCGCTCGACTGCGGCGCCACTCTTGAACAGCACTCCGAAACGCGCCGCGCGGCCGATCGCCGCGGTGATGGCGACGGGCGTCGCGAGCCCCAGTGCACAGGGGCAGGCCACGATCAGCACCGAAGCTGCGATCATCGCCACGTCGAGCGCTGGCGCCCCGCTCCACAGCCACGCGAGCGCCGTGGCGCCAGCGGCGAACAGCACGGCCGGTGCGAAGATCCCCGCCACGCGGTCTGCGAGCCGTTGCACCTGGGGGCGTTCGGTTCCGGCCCGCTCGAGCAGCGCCGCGATGCGGGCAAGCGTTCCCCCGGCCGCGGTGGCCGTAACGCGAACCTCGAGTTCGACGAGCGTGTTGCGTGTGCCCCCCGTGACGGCATCGCCGGGGCCGCGCAGGACGGGCTGTGATTCGCCGGAGAACAGCGATTCATCCAGCTCGCTGACGCCGCGCAAGATGCGACCATCTGCGGGCAGCGCCTGTCCCGGCGCCACCACGACCACGTCGCCGACACACAGTGACGCCGCCGGAACCGTCTCGACCCCGCTCGAAGTCCTGCGCGTCGCGGTCTCGGGAGCGAGTTGGAGGAAGCGATCCACCGCGCTCGCGGCGCGCGCCCTCGCGCTGCCCTCCAGCGTGCGCCCGAGCAGGATCAGGAAGACGATCATCGATGCGGAGTCTGCAAAGACGTGGTGGGTCTCGGCGAGAGTGCCGGCGATGCTGACGACGAAGGCGGTCGCAAAGCCCAGCACGATCGGAACGTCGAGCGTCAGCTCGCGGCGGCGCAGGCCGGTCCAGGCGCCGCGCCAGAAGGGATGCGCGCACCAGCTGACGGCGGGCAACGAGAGCCCGATGACGAGCCAGCGCAATGCGCGCCGCGTCGCCTCGTCGATCGAGTCCGTCCCGAAATAGAGCGCCAGGGAGAGCAGCATGACGTTGCCGGCGAGAAATCCGGCAACCAGCAGCCGGATCAACGCGGCACGGGCGGCTACGCGCGCCGGTCGGTCTACCGTGTCGGGATCGTAGGCCGTCGCCTGGTATCCGAGGCTCGCCACGCACGCCAGCAGCGCCGCATCGTCGACGCAGCCTGGATCAAACCCCACGCTTGCGCGGTGCGTCGCGAAATTGACGGTTGCGCTCTCGACGCCGGGCAGCGCGCGCAGCGCCTGCTCCACACGGTTCACGCAGCCGGCGCAGCGCAGGCCGTCGAGCATGAGCCCGACTTCTGCGTGCGGACGCGCCGCGCCGGCCGTCATCGCCCCGACTCGACACCAATCTGACTCACGATCGTCTCGCCGCCGCGTTCGACGCGGGCCTCGAGGAGCCAGCGGCCAGCGAGGGGCAACGGCACGAACGCGCTCCAGCCAGCGCCGTCCGCAATCGCCTCGACGGTGGCATCCAGACCTCCCTGCGTCGGCCGCTCGCGGTGCACCCAGGCACGATCCGCGGTGAGCGCCTCTCCCTCGCGATCGAGCAATCGCAGCGCGACCCGCGTTCCACCCGGGGCCGGGGCGAGCGTCAGGTCGAGGCGCAGGCCGAGCGCCGTGGCGCGCCCCGCAGCCCGCAGGGCGGCGTCGTAGCGCCCGCTTGCCGCGTAGGCGTCGGCGACCAGCACCGGGTCCGGGTGCGACACGGCCACGCCGAAAAAGACTGCGAGCACGCCGGCCATCCCGAGCAGCACGCCGCCGATCGCGAGCGGCCAGGGCTCCCGGCGCTGCGCGTGGCGGTGCGCGATCGGGACGGTTTCAACGGCCACGTGCGATCCCGGGTGCGAACACGAAGTTTGCCGCGCGCGCCACGCGCTGGCCGGGTTCGTCGACCCGTTCGAGCACGAAGCGCAGTGCGCTCGGGCGCTGCGCCTCGCTGCTCGTCCCGGCGACGACGAAGACGCGCGCCTCGAGAGAGCCGAGCGCTTCGACGCCCAGCGGATTCTGTCCCGCCAGCAGCTCGAATCCTTCAGGCGCTTCGATCCGAATCCGAAAAGCGTGCGCTTCACGGTCGCGATTCTGAATGTGCAGCACGAAAGCGTTCGACGGCCGCCCGTCCGCCGTTGCACCGTACAGCGAGCTCGCATTGTGAGCGACCTGGAGATCGAGCGGCTCGCGCGTGCCGAGTGCCCATGCGAAGCCCGCGCCGACCAGCGCGAGCAGCGCGCCATAGATCACGACGCGCGAGCGGACGATGCGCACGGAGCGCAGGCGTTCCAGACTGACGAGAGAGCGATAGCCGATCAGATTCGCAGGGCGACCGACGCGTTCCATCACACCGTTGCAGGCGTCGATGCAATGCGTGCAGGCGATGCACTCGTACTGGAGGCCCTTGCGGATGTCGATGCCCGTCGGGCAGACGGCGACGCACAAGCCGCAGTCGACGCAATCCCCCGTTGCCTGTCCGAGCTTTCCTCGCGGCTCTCCGCGTCGCGCGTCGTAACCGATCACGAGGGTGTCGGAATCGAACAACACGCCCTGGAAGCGCGCGTACGGGCAGAGATACTTGCAGAACGTCTGACGCACCAGCGCAAAATCGAGATAGGCGAGCAGGCTCGAGACCGCGAAAAAGCCCGTTACGGTCGGCGTCAGCGTCCCCGCGACGGCTCCCGCGAGCAGCCACCTGGGCGAAGTGAAATAGGCGACTAGGTGGAAGCCGAGCACCGCGGCGAAGACCAGCCACACGGCGTGGGTGGCGAGCTTGCGCCACATCGCAACGCGCTTCGGTGGTGATCCGCGCGACCAGCCCTGGATGAAGCGCGCGACCCCGTCGTACACGTCGGTGATGACCGTCTGCGGGCAGGCCCAGCCGCACCAGACCCGCCCCGCGAGCGCCGTGAAGAAAAACAGCGAAAGCGCGAGACCGATCACGATCAGCCAGAGGAAGTAGAGCTCCTGTGGGAAGATCACGAGCCCGAAGACGTGAAACTTTCGCGCTGGAACATCGAAGCGCACCAGCGGCTCGCCGCTGATTTCGATCCACGGCACCAGCAACAGGATCGCGATCAGCAGACCATCGGCCGCCCAGCGCAGACGTCGGAAGAAGCCCTCGACGGGGCGAGCGGTCCACATCGATTCGCCTCAGCTACCGGGCGGCGGTGTGGGTGGCGGCGGCACGAAATCGGGGGCGCCGACGCCGGGCGCATCCGACTTCGGCAGCGTCTCCAGGTAGGCGAGCGCGCGCCACGCCTTCTCGCTCCCGAGCTGCGCACCCCAGGCCGGCATGCCCGCCGGCCTTCCCTCCATCACGGTCGCGAACAGCTCCGCATCCGAGTGGCCGTACTTCCAGTATGGATCGACGAGGCTCGGCCCGACGAGCCCCGATGCGTCCGCCTTGTGACAGGCTACGCAGATCTGTGAATAAACCTGCTGCCCCTCGGCGATCGCGGCCGCGTCGCCGCGATAGGGATTCACGCTCGGCAAGTTGGCTTTCGCGACCGAGGCAATGGCATCGGCCGCGGCGACTTCCGCAGCGTACTGCCCCTGCGCCGTCCAACCGGTCGCCGTGTAGTAGATCATGTAGACGAAGGCGAAGGCGATCGTCGCGAGGAAGGCGAGGTTGAACCAGAGGGGGATCGCGTTGTCCTCCTCACCGATGCCATCGTTGGGCGTCTCGGCCGGCGTCGGGCGCTCGGCGATTTCCTCGGGCGATGCCATCGGCTTCACGCGTCGTCATCCTCGAGCATGCGCTGCGCGGCCAGCTCCAGGCGATCTCGGCGCTTCCCGGAAAACGCCCAGGCCGCGATTCCCAGCAGGGCCAGGGCCAGCAGCGCGAGCCGCCCAAACTTGTAGAGCGCGACCCAATCCGTCATTGCGCGGCCCCGAGGCTGGCGCTGCCGATCGGACGTTCGCGCCAGCCGATGTCGCGGCCCAGACGCTGGAGGTAGGCGATCACGGCGATCGCTTCGCTGCCTGCGCCGGCCTCGCCGAGATCCACGCCGTCCTTGCGCAGCGACGCCGCGATGACGTCGGCCTCCCGTTGCGCCGCAGCGGCGGCGCCGGAAACTTCCGCGTCCGTGTAGGGCGTGCCGAGACCGCGCAGCACCTCGAGCTTGCGCTGCGTGAGCGAGAGATCGAGCGTGCGCTGCGTGAGGAAGGCGAAGGCCGGCATGTTCGAGCGCGTCTCGATCTGGCGCGGATCGACGAGGTGGATCCAATGCCAGGAGTCCGGGTACCTCCCACCGACGCGCGCGAGATCGGGCCCCGTGCGCCGCGAGCCCCACAGGAACGGCCGGTCGTAGATGCCCTCGCCGGCCATCGAGAAGGGGCCGTAGCGTCCGGTCTCCGTCTTGAACGGGCGCACCTGCTGGCTGTGGCAGGTGTTGCAACCCTCGCGGATGTAGAGGTCGCGTCCCTCGAGCTCGAGCGCCGAGTACGGCTTCACGCCCGCGATCAGCGGGATCGTGCCCTGGAGGAAGTACGGCGGGATCAGCAGGACGAGACCCCCCACGCTGATCGCCGCGAACGTCAGCACCGCGAGCAGAAGCTGCTTCGCCTCGAGCGGCCGATGCCACCTCCACGTCATCAGCGACCCCCCGCCACGGCGGCGGCTGCGAGCCGCGGTTCGGGAAGCGCCGCTGACCCCTGCTGGATCGTGCGGGCGACGTTGTAGACCATCAGCAGCGTGCCGGAGAGGAACAACGCGCCGCCTGCCGCGCGGATCACGTCATAGATGCGGATTGCGGCCACGGTTTCGACGAAGGTGTAGGCAAGGCTGCCGTCCGGGTTCACCGCTCTCCACATCAGTCCCTGCGTCACGCCAGAGATCCACATCGGTGTTACATAGAACACGATCCCCAGCGTCGCGACCCAGAAGTGGGCTTCCGCCAGTCGCAGGCTGTAGAGCTGCGTGTGCCAGAGGCGGGGAATCAAGTAGTAGAGGGTGGCGAACGCGGTGAGCGCGACCCAGCCGAGGGCGCCGGAATGGACGTGTCCGATCGTCCAGTTCGTGAAATGCGACAGTGAGTTCACCGTCTTGAGCGCCATCATCGGCCCCTCGAAGGTGCTCATGCCGTAAAAAGTGAGACCGACGACGAACATCTTGAGCAGCGGATCGGTGCGCACCTTGTCCCACGAGCCGCGCAGCGTGAGGAAGCCGTTCAACATGCCGCCCCACGACGGCAGGATCAGCATGATCGAGAAGGCCGTGCCGAGAGATTGCGCCCAATCCGGCAACGGCGAATAGATCAGATGATGCGGTCCGGCCCAGATGTAGATGAAGATCAACGACCAGAAATGGAGGATCGACAGCTTGTGCGAATAGATCGGTCGTCCCACCTGCTTGGGCAGGAAGTAGTACATGAGCCCCAGGATCGGGGTGGTGAGCACGAAACCGACGGCGTTGTGTCCGTACCACCATTGGATGTTGGCGTCGTGGACGCCCGAGTAGATCGAATACGACTTCCAGAACGAAACCGGCATGGCGAGATTGTTGAACACATAGAGCATCGCGATCGTGAGGATCGTCGACATCCAGAACCAGAGCGCAACGAACATCGGTTTCTCGCGCCGGCGCGCGATCGTTCCAAAAAAATTCGTCGCATAGGTCAGCCACATCACGACCACGGCGATGTCGAGCGGCCACTCGAGCTCCGCGTACTCCTTGGAGGTCGAATGCCCGAGCGCCAGCGAGATCGCCGCGCCGACGATGATCGCGTTCCAGAGCCAGAGGTGGATGCGCGACAGCGTGTCCGAGAAAAGACGCACGCGGCAGAGTCGCTGCACGGCGTAGTAGCTGCCCGCGAACACCACACCGAGCGTGAAACCGAAGATCACGGCATTCGTGTGAATCGGGCGGATGCGCCCAAAGTGCAGATAGGGACCCCAATTCAGCTCGGGCCACGCGAGCTGAAGCGCTGCCAGCAGGCCCACGCTCATTCCGACGACGCCCCACAGCAGGGCGCTCAGCGCGAAGCCGCGCACGACCGCCATGTCGTAGAGGTCTTCCGTTCCCCGTCCGATGCCTGCCCTCGCTTCGGTCACCCGCTCCTCCGGAAGGTCGAGCGACGCCGAGACTGCACGAAAAATGCCAACGCGGTCGAAGCGCTCCGGGTGGCATGCCGTTCGCAGACATCGAAGCGTGAGGCTGCGGAGGTCGCTTGCGCGCTAGGGTCCCGGTTCTGCGGGGGCTTTCTTACCCATCGGAGGTGCACGTATGCGGTGCTGCGCCCCAGTCGCGCCGATACTTCTCGTCGCGATCTGGCTCGGCTGTAGTTCCCCGAACGAAGCGAAGACCGTCGTAAACGAAGGTCCAGCGAGCCAAGGCGTCGAGCGCGCGCTCGAGCCCGCCATCGAGGTGAGCACGGCGCGCGTGCGACGCGGCTCGATCCTCGAGCGCGTATCTGCGCCCGGCAGCCTGCGCGCGCGCCGCGAAAGCCGCATCGGAGCGGAACTCAGCGGGCGCATCGAACAGGTCTTCGTGACGGACGGTGACCGCGTCGAGGCCGGCGCGCCGCTCTTCCAGATCGACCGCGGACCCTACGAGATGGCGCTGCGCCAGGCCAGCGCCCTGCTGGACGTTGCGCGCGCGGAGCGCGCCCAGATCGAGGCCGACCTCGGGCGCGCGAATGCGCTGCGCCGCAGCGACATCGTCGCGGCCGAGCAACTCGAGCGCATGCGCACACAGGTCGCCGTCGCGAAAGCGCATGAGCGCCGCGCGGCCGAGGGCGTCGCGCTCGCGCGCCATCATCTGAAGCAGACGCTCGTGGTTGCGCCCTTCGGCGGCTCGGTCGCGCAGCGGCTGGTCGACGAAGGCACCACCGCTCTCGTTCAACCCCAGACGATCGTCGTGGTGCTCCAGGAGACGACCGAGCTCGAAGCCGAAGCGAACATTCCCGAGAGCCAGCTCCTGATCGTTCGAGCCGGCGATTCGGCGTTCGTCCATGTCGAGGGTCTACCGCAGCCGATCCAGACAACGGTGAGCGCGGTGAGCGACACGATCGATCCGCAGGCGCGCACCTATCGTGTGCGGATGCTCGTTCCCAATCACGATCACGCCCTCAAGGCCGGCATCTTCGCGCGCATCGAAATCGTTCCGAACGCGACGCGCGACGCACTGCTCGTGCCACGAGAGGCCGTTCGCAGCGAGGACGGAGGCACGCGGGTGCTCGTCGTGCGCGACGGACGCGCGCAGGCCATTTCCGTGCAACTCGGTGTCGTCTCCGAAAGTGACGCCGAGGTGCTGACGGGGCTCGACGCGGATGCTGAAGTGATCGTCGGCACGGCGGCGCGCGAGATCGCTCCCGGCATGTCGGTGCGCGTGGTCGCCGAGCCGGCGAGCCCCGCGTCATGAAGCTCGCGGACACATCGATCCGGCGTCCCGTCTTCGCGGTGATGCTGGTGGGCTCCCTCGTCGTGCTGGGCATCGTCTCGATTCCCCGGCTCGGCATCGATCTCTGGCCGCGCGTCGAATTCCCGATGGTGGTGGTCAGCACCACGCTCGCGGGAGCAGCGCCGGGAACGGTCGAGCGCGAGGTCTCCCAGGTGCTCGAGGAATCGATCAACACCATCGAGGGGATCGGCAGCCTGCGCAGCATCTCGAGCGACTCTCTCTCGATCATCTTCGTGGAGTTCGATCTCGAGTACGAGATCCAGGAGAAGGCGCAGGAGGTGCGCGAGAAGGTGGCCTCGGTGCGTGGCGAGCTGCCGCGCGACGCCGAGATGCCGGTGGTGGAGCGCGTCGATCCCGACTCCCAACCGATCCTGGTCGTGATGCTCGCCGGACCGCAGTCGATCCGCGCGATCAGCGAGTTCGCCGACAAGCGCATGAAGCCGCGGCTCGAGCGCATCTCGGGCGTCGGCAGCGTGACGCTCGTCGGCAGCCGCAAGCGCGAGATCCGCATCTGGATCGACCCATTGCGTCTTGGCGGTTACGGGCTCGCGGTAGACGACGTGCTCGGCGCCCTCGAGCGTGAACACGTCGAGCTGCCGGGCGGCCGCCTGGAGACCGAAGAACGCGAGTGGGCGCTGCGGACCGAGGGCAAGCTCACCAGCGCCGTGCAGTTCGGGGCCGTGGTGGTGGCCGAGCAGGGCGGCAGCGTGATCCACCTGCGCGACGTAGCGAACGTCGAAGACGGCATGGCCGAGGAGCGCACGATCTCGCGGCTGGGCGACCGGCGTGGCGTGGCGCTCGAGATCCGGCGCCAGTCGGGCGAGAACACCGTGGCCGTCGTGGACGCCGTCAAGCACGAGCTCGAGGCCGTGCGCGCGGACCTGCCGCCCGGCTACGAGATGCTGGTGGCGCGCGATGCCTCGCGCTTCATCCGCAGCTCGATCCTCGACGTCGTCTACGCGCTGATCTTTGGCTCGCTGCTGGCATCGCTGATCGTACTGCTCTTCCTGCGCGACGTGCGCGCCACGTTGATCACCGCGGCCGCGATCCCGAGCTCGATCGTTGCGAGCTTCCTGTTCTTCTATTTCTTCGGCTTCACGCTCAACACGATGACGCTGATGGCTCTGTCGCTGTCGATTGGACTTCTGATCGACGATTCGATCGTGGTGATCGAGAACACCTTCCGCCACATGGAGCTCGGCGAGACACCCAAGCAGGCGGCATCCCTGGCCACCGAAGAGATCGGGTTCGCGGTGATCGCGAGCGCGGCCGCGACGGCAGCCGTCTTCGTTCCGATCGCGTTCATGTCGGGTGTCGTCGGACGCTTCTTCCGGGAGTTCGGCATCGTCGCCACCTGCACCGTCTTCATGTCGGCGCTCGTCGGGCTGACGCTCGTCCCCATGCTGTGCTCCCGCTATCTGCGCCCGACGCCGAAGCACGGGCGCGTCTACGAGGGGCTCGAGTCTTTCTATCTCCAGCTCGAGAGCAGCTATCGGCGCATGCTCGCCTGGGGGCTTCGCCACCGGCCGGCGACGCTCGCGATCGGCTTGCTGGCCGTCGTCGCCGGGATCGTGGTGGCGCGCGCGGTGCCGGTCACGTTCATCATTCCTGAGGATCGCAGCGAGTTCAACGTCTGGCTCAAGCTTCCGCTCGGCAGCAGCGTCCACAGCACGGAGGCGCTGACGGCGGATGTCGTGCGGGAGCTGCGACGCAGCCCGGAAGTGCTGGCCGTCTTCTCGACCATCGGCGCCGGCGCCACCCAACGCGTGAACGAAGCGGAGCTTTTCATCGAGCTCGTGCCCAAGGCCGAGCGCGAGTCGACCCAGCAGGAATTCATGGCTGCGCTGCGCGGGCGCATTCGCGCGCTAGGGCTCCCGCTCCAGGATTTCGCGGTCGAGGAGATCGGCTTCTTCAGCCTGGCGGGCTCGCGCAATGCGCAGCTCATGTACTCGGTTCAGGGTCCCGAGAGCGATCGTCTCCAGTTCTTTGCGCGCTCACTGGTGAAGCGCATGAGGGAGGCCGGAGGCTACGCCGACCTCATGCTTTCCTACGAGACGGGCAAGCCGGAGGTCGCGCTCGAGATCACGCGCGAGCGCGCCGCCGATCTCGGCGTTCCCGCGCTTCAGATCGGCCGCACGATTTCGGCGCTCTTCGCGGGCTACAAGGCCGCCACCTTCGAGGAGAGAGGCGAGCGCTACGACGTGCGCGTGCAGGTGCTACCCGAATACCGTGACGATCCGGAGAAGCTTTCGCTCGTGCACGTTCGGTCATCGAGCGGTGCGCTCGTCCCGCTGCGCAACCTGGTCACGCTGCGCGTCGGCAGCGGGCCCGTGCAGATCGAGCGCGAGAACCGCACGCGCTCGATCACGCTGCGCGGCAATCTCGATGGCAAGGCGGCGGGCGATGCCGACGTCGAGATCATGCGCTTCGCCAAGGATCTCGGAATCGACGGCGAGTACGAGTTCGCGGCCGTCGGCCCCTCCGAGCGTATGCGCGAGTCGCTCTCCGCGATCACCTTCGCGCTCATCCTCGCGCTCGTCGCCATCTACATGATCCTCGCCGCCCAGTTCAATTCCTTTCTGCATCCCTTCACCATCATGCTCTCGGCTCCGCTCTCCTTCATCGGCGCCTTCGCGGCCATCGCGGTGATGGGCTACGAGCTCGATACGCTCGGCCAGATCGCCTTCCTGATGCTGATGGGTGTCGTGATGAAGAACGGCATCCTGCTCGTCGACTACACGAACACCGTGCGCGCGCGCGGCGTGTCGGCGCGAGAAGCCGTGCTCGAAGCCGGCCCGGTGCGTCTGCGGCCGGTGCTGATGACGGCCGTCTCCACGATCTTCGGCATGATCCCGCTCGCGCTGGGCCAGGGCGACGGCTCGGAGTGGCGCAATCCGATGAGCGTCGTTTCGATCGGCGGGCTGATGGCGTCGACCTTCCTCACGTTGCTGATCGTCCCGATCGTCTACACGCTGGTCCACGACGCGCAGAAGGGGCTGGGGCGTTGGCTGCGCGCTGCCTTCGACGCGAGCCTGCGGCAGCTCGGGCGGGATCGGGCCTGATCGGCGCGTCGCCGGTTCGGGAGGGCCGGGAGGCCGGTATTCTCGTGGCATGAGCCCTCCCGCCGTCGAACGCCTGCTCCGCAGCCTGCGCCGCCCCCGCAACCGCGTGCTGCTCGGCCTGCTCGTGCTCGGCGTGGCCGCGCGCATCGCGCTGCCCTACCTGCTGCGGCCGCTGATCATCTCCGAGGCCGATGCCGCGCTCGTCGGGCGCATCGTGCTCGCGGATCTCGATCTCTCGCTGCTTCGCGGTGGCGTCACCCTGCACGGATTCGAGATGCATGTCGACGAGCTTCCGCCGCCGGCGGCGGAAGGGGATCCCGCACCGGAGGTGAAGCCGCCGATCTTCGCAGCGAAACGATTGTGGACGCAGATCAGCTGGCTCGCGCTTTTGCGCAAGACGATCGACATCGAAGAGTTCGATCTCGCTGGCTTCAGCGTGCGGCTCGATCGCCTGAAGGATGGCCTCGTCCTGCCTGGCGCGGCGCCGGGGGATGCGCCGGCGCCAGCCGAGCCCGAGGAGCCGTTCAGCTGGCACTTCGCGCTCGACAGCGTCGCCTTCCGGAATGGGGAGATCGTCTTCCGTGATTTCACCGTGAGAGACGGGCCGCAGCAGTTCGACTTCGCGGTGGCAGACGTTTCCGCACGCGATCTCGCGCTCGCGACCGATGCGTCGGGTCTTTCTGCCGGGCACGTCGGAATCGCCGCGCAGATCGGCGGAGGCTCGCTCGGACTCGACGCGCAATTCGAGTTGCGGCCCGGCGGCCCCGCGGCGACTTCGAAGCTCACGCTCGCAAAATTTCCGATCGATGGTGTGCGCGTATACCTCGCGATGTTTGGTTGGAGCGATCTCGTCGGAACCCTCGACGCCACGATCGAGCACCACTTCGAGACGGCAGGCGCACACGAGATCGCAGGTTCCGCCTCGCTTTCGGACGTCGTCGTGAGCGTCCCGAATCTCGGCCGCCCGGCGCTCGCGTGGAAAAAACTCGACGTCGGTCTCGAGAAGATCGATCTCGTGAAGCAGCGCGTGGCCGTCGCGGACGTCGCACTGATCGGCGCGCGCATCACGATCGACCCGAAGGCGAGCCCGCCGCTGCCCTTGCTCGTGCGAGCGCTGGCCGCGGTGGAAGACCGAGAAGTCCCCGCGCCTTCCCCCGAGCCGGCTGCCGAAGCCTCGCGGCCCTGGAGCTGGCGTGTCGCGAAACTTCGTGTCGCCGACTCCGGAATCGACCTGCTCGGCGCCGCGCAACCGCTTCCGCTCGCTCTCGCCCTCGACGTCCGCAAGCTGGCGAGCGGCGGCAATCGCCAGGCGTCCGTGAAGCTCTCGCTCGCACAAGGCGAGGGGTCGCTCGCCCTCGACGGTGCGCTCGGCATCGAACCGCTCACCTTCGCGGGCGAGCTGCGGATCGCCGATCTCGCCCTCGCGCCGCTGCTCGCGCGAATAGATGCGCCGGGCGTGCATTGGTTGCGGGAGGGCACGGCGCGCGCAGCGCTGCGCGTCGCGCTGGCACCGCATGGCGAGGCGCACGCCGGCGCAGCCCCCACCGATCTGAAGGCCAGCGGGTCGCTCGGATTCGCCGGCATCGACGTCGCTGAAGAGACGACGGCGAAGGACTTCAGCGTGGCGTGGAAGGACTTCGATGTCGCCATTCGCGAGCTCGCCATTCCCGAGCTGATCGGCGCGCGCGATCCCGCAAAACCGCTCGCCATCACGGTCGCTCTGGAGCGTGTGCATCTGGTCCAACCCGCATTCCGCATCACCCGCACGCAAGACGGGAACCTGCTGCTACCGCCGGGAACGGCTGCGCCCGCTACGGGAGAGTCCGTCGCAAGCGAGTCGCCCGCTCCGGTGATCCGGGTAGAGGTGGCGGATGTGCAGATCGAAGGCGGACGCGCGCGAATCGTCGATCGCGCCGTGGATCCCAAGTTCGTCACGACGCTCAAGCAGATCGAACTCCGGGCGCGCGGGGTCCGCTGGCCCGGCCCCGTCGTCGAGAAACTCGCGCTCAGTACGCGCGGACTGAAGGACGCGACGCTCGCAGTCAGCGGTGACTTGGGGTCTGCCGATTCGAGACTCGACGTGAAGCTCGCCCGGGTTCCGCTCGAGCGCTTCGATCGCTACGCGAAGGCGAGCGGCTACAACCTGGCGGGCGGGGCTCTCTCGATCGACACGCAGGCCACGATCGCGAGCGACGCCTACGACACGTCGAACCAAATAGTCCTCTCCCATCTCGACATCAGCAGCGGCTCCGACGCCGATTCGCGCTTCCAGAAGACCTTTGGCATTCCGCTCTCCGTGGCGGTCGGGCTGCTCGAAGACCTCGACGGCAGGATCGATCTCGCGATTCCCCTGGCGGGGGATCGCGGCGGTGCGAAGGTCGGGCTCGCGGGCCTGGTGGGCCAGGCGCTGCGCAAGGCGCTGATCGGAGCGCTTGCCGCACCGCTCAAGCTGTTCGGGGCGATCGTGTCGGGAGGCAAGGTCGAGCGCCTCGCGCCCGAGCCGATCGTGTGCGTGCCGGGGCTCGCCGAGTTCGCCGAGCCGGGTGAAGAGCGGATCGAGGATCTCGCGGCCCTGCTCACGGCCTCGCCCGTGATCGCGCTGATTTTGAGCGGCGTGACGGCGCCGCCGGACATTCGCTGGCTGAAGGAGCAGGTGCTGCTCGCAGAGCTGCGCGAGACCTCGGGGCTGCGCGCGCTCGGGAATCTGGGCGAGATCGGCACGCGCACTGCCGTGCGGGAGTACCTGGAGGCCGGCCTGGCCGGTAACGCCGCACCCCTCGAGCCCGCGCAGCGCGATTGGCTGGAGGCGCGAATTGCCCAGCAGAGCGTCGCGCCGGGGCAGCTCGCGTCGCTCGCCGCCGCGCGCGCCGCCGCCGCGCAGCTGGCGCTCGTGTCTGAATATGGCATCGCCCCGGAGCGTCTCAATCTCGGGCCGCCGGTGAGCGACCCGCTCTCGGGTGTTCCGGGCGTTGCGATCGCTCTCGGGACGCTGCCGGAGGCTTCGCCCTAGCCTGAACCCCGCCGGGCCTTTACCCCGCGCAAAGCGCTGCGATAATCTTCAGCGCTTCATTTCCCATGAGGAGATCTCGCATGGCTCGCTCGACTGGAACCCCTGACGCCGAACGGCGTCGCCTGCTGAAGCTCGCTGCGTTCGGACTGGCCGCGGCCCCGTTTGCGGGGTCGATCTTCGCGCGAGAGGCGCGTGCGGCCGACGCACCGATGGTGGACGAGGCCGATCCCACCGCGCAGGCGCTCGGTTACCGCTGCGATGGCAGCAAGAACGCGGCGCGCACGGACGCCACGGCAGCTTGCGATGGCTGCATGTTCTACACCGCCGCGGCGGGTGCGAAGTCCGGGGCGTGCGCGCTCTTCCCGGGCAAGAGCGTCTGTGCCAAGGGCTGGTGCAGCTCCTGGCAGAAGAAGGTGAGCTAGGCCGCTGCGGCGTGCCCGGCGAACCCGGGATGGTTGCCGCTGGCAGCCCCGCACAGCGAAGGCATGAACGACGGGTGAGGGAGTGATGCAAGATCCCCACCCGTTGCTCGTCGTCGCTCGCGATCTCTACGCGAGCGTCGACGCGCGCGCTGCGAAAGCCGGTGATTCCCCGGTGCCCGCCGAGACGATCGACGCGCTGCGGCGTGCAGGCTTGTTCGGCGTGATGACGCCGCGCGAGCTGGGCGGCGCCGAGCTGGCGCTGGTCGATGCCAGCGAGGTTTTCGCCGAAGTGGCGCGCGCGGATGGCTCCGCCGGCTGGTGCCTGATGGCCGGCGCTTCTGCGGTCGCGTACTTCGGTGCCTACGCGAGCGACGCGTTCGTCGCCGAGCTCTTCGCGGACGGCGTGCCGCTGCTGGCCGGGCAGTTTGCCCCCAACGGCAGGGGGATCGCCGAAGCGGGCGGTTATCGCGTGACGGGCGACTACCAGTTCGGTAGCGGCCTCCACTATGCAGAGTGGGTTGGGGCGGGCTTCCTCGTGCCGCCGCCCGCCGGGTCCGATGCCCCCATGCGGTATCTCTTCGGGCTCGTGCCGGCGGACCAGATCGAGCCGCGCGGCAACTGGAACGTGCTCGGCCTTTCCGCCACCGCCAGTTGGGACTACGGCATTCGCGGCGCCTTCGTGCCCGAGGGCGCGACCTTCCTGTTTGCCGCACCCACACGCCGCCGTGGCGGATGTGTCTACGAGCTCGGCGTGATCGCGCAGACGGCAGCCGGACACGCGGGCTTCGCGCTCGGCGTGACGCGTCGCGCGCTCGATGAGCTCTCGGCGATTGCCCAGGCCAAAGCCAGGATGGGCGCCGGGTCCTTCCTCAAGGACGACACGCGCTTCCTGCATACGCTCGGCACGCTCGAGTCGCGCTATCGCGCTGCCCGGGCCTGGGTGCGGGATGCCTTCGCGCGCATCGAAGCGACGGCGAACGCCACCGGCCGGCTCGACCTGCATGAAAACATCGAAGTGCGTCAGGCCACCGTACACGTCACGCAGGAGGGCGCCGAGATCGTGCGCGAGGCCTACCTGCTGGCGGGCACCACGGCGCTGCGCGATGGGCCGCTGCAGCGCTGCTTCCGCGACATCCACGCCGGCAGCCAGCATTTCTTTGCGAGCCCCGCCTCGACCCTCGATTACGCGCGCGACCTGCTGACCGCGGCGTCGGGCGCGGGCAAGCCGGCGGATCCCTCGGCGTAGTTCGGCGTGCAGGTGTGACCCGCCGCCCTTCCAAGGGGGGTGGCCGTCCGAAGCGCTCGCGGGCAGATGCCGCGAGCGTGATTTCGCGACACCTCGTTCGGCCCGTGCGGCGGATCGGCGCGCTCCCCATTGCCACGCGGGCGCGGTAGCATGCGGCGTCCGGGGCGCCGGTGTCGCCTCGGCATCTTTCAAAGGGGGGATTCGGCATGACACGTTTCAAGGTCGTGATCGCGCTCGCGTGCTTCGCTGTTGCATTTGCAGGCTGCGCCAAGCCCAGGCCGGCGGAGTCGCCGGCTGCAGCGCCGGCGGCCCAGGTGAGCACGCCGGAGGTCGAGATCACTGTGAACAGCCTGAACGTTCGCGCGACGCCGAGCCCGACGGGCGCCGTCGTCGGTTCGCTCAAGCGCGGCGAGCGCGCGAGCGCACCGGAGGCCGCAGCCGATGGCTGGCTCTACGTAGAGTCGAGCGCGGGCCTGAAGGGCTACGTGTCTTCGAAGTACGTGCAGTTCCTCGATGCGAGCGCTGCGTCGGCGCCCGCTGAAGCCGCCCCCGCAACGGCTGCTCCCGCCGCGAAGAGCGCGCCGGCTCCGGCGCAGGCTGCCGCACGGAAACCGGCTCCCGGCACGAAGCTCGCGCTCATCACGGAGGGCATGTCCGAAGCGCAGGTCATCGAAATCCTGGGCGCTCCGACCAGCCAGCAGAACTACATGACCGGCAAGGCGTGGATTCCCTTCTACTACGGCCCCGACACGGGTCGCCTCGACTATCGCTACAAGGGCCTCGGCCTCGTGTCGTTCAGCCGCAGCCGCTATTCCGGTGGCACGAAGGTGATCCGCGTCGACGCGGATCCGAACGAGGACGGCATCAAGTAGCGCTCGCACCGGACCGCCATGGCCAATCTGGCGCCCGCGTCGCGGCAGGCCTATCACGAACTCCTCGACCTGCTGCGTGAGGTGGGCGATACGCACTTCACGCCACAGCGCGGCGTCATCGAGGAAGTGACCGCCGCCGAGGCGTATCGCTTCGTGCTGCACCTGCTCGCCGCGGGCGTCGAGCATCACCTCGAAGGCGATCCCGAGCGGCCCCTGTTCACGCGCATCGTGTCCCCCCAGCGCAAACTGCTCGGCGACAACCCCGACGCGATCTACTACTGGACGCGGGTTGCCGGTGCGCGTGCCTACAGGATTCGCGGAAACATCGCTGGCGCGTCCTACACGTCGTTCACCGTGCATGGTCGCGATCCTTCCGGCGGCAGCATGGAGCGGGTGATCGCAGACGTGAACGACGCCGGACTCGCGATCGCCGCCGACGGTGGCTACGAGATCCTCGTCTCCCCCGAGAAACAGGCTGGCAACTGGCTGCGTCTCGAGCCCGACGCCACGTCGATCATCACACGCCACTACTTCGAGCGCGCGACCAGCGTCCAGAACGATCCCGGCGTCGTGATCCCGCTGCGCATCGATCCGCTCGCCGATCCTGGCCCGCCGGCGCCTTTCAGCGATGCCGCGATGGCGGCGCGGCTGCGCGCGGTCGCCGCGCACCTGCGCGCCAACACGCTCGGCATGCGGGCGCCAGCGGACGCGCCGCCGTATGCGTTCGTGTCGCGCGTACCCAACGTGCTGCCGGTGCCAGCGAGCTTCGGGGCCTCGGGCGCCGCGACGCTCGGCGCCGTCGATTTGTTTTACGCCATGTCGCCCTATCTGCTCGGGCCCGACGACGCGCTCGTCATGGAGGGGCGCCTGCCCGCCTGCCGCTTCGCGAACGTGATGCTCTGGAACATGCACATGCAGACGCTCGAGTATCGTCACCGCCGCACGTCGCTGAACCGGGCGCAAATGACGAGTGCTGCGGACGGCAGCTTCCGCGTCGTGATCGCGCACAAGGATCCGGGTGTGCCGAACTGGCTCGACAGCGAAGGCCGCGCGTTTGGTCTCGTGTTCTGGCGCTTCATGCTGCCGGAGGGAGAGATCGAGACACCACAGGCCGAAGTCGTGAAGTGGAGTGAGGTAGCAAGATGACGCGCACCGGGTCGTTCCGGCGCGCGTGGCAGCCGTTGCTGCTCGCGCTGATCGTCACCGCGGCACACGCGCAATCGAGCGAGACTTGGCAGCGCTCGGACGGCGAGTTCGGCGCGCTGCTGATCGTCACCGACGAGATCGAGACCTTCCTCGAGGCGTGGTCCAAGCCGGCCGCACCGGGATACTCACCGCCCGTCAAGCCGGCGGAGAAGACCGCGCGAGGCGAAGTCGTGACCGCAGTCGTGCTCTTCAGCGGCTGCTCACCGGCGGAGGACGGGAATTGCAGCTGCGACGCCGACTTCACGGTTCTTCGTCCGGATGGGTCTGTCTACGGAGAGCAGCGAGGCGTTTCGGTTTGGGACTTCCCCCCGCCGCCCGGGCGCAATCTCCAGCTCTCGAACGGGCGCCTCGAATTCCGAATCGGAGCCCACGATCCGGCGGGTAGCTATCGGATTCAGGCGCTGGTGAGAGATCTCGTGGCGACGAGACAAGTGATCCTGGAGTGGAAGCTCGAAGTCGTTCCGCCTGCGGCGGGCTGAGGGACTCGAGGGGTCGAGATCGAGTTGCCAGCCCGTGGCGCGGTCAACCGGTGAGCGAGGGATGCGATGGCAATCAAGCTGCAGCCCGAAACCGAGGAGTATCTCCTCGGCTCGATCAAGCGTTTCTTCGCTGAGAGTATGGACGTCGAGATCGGAGATCTCAAAGCCACGCTGATCTTGAACTTCTTCGCGCGCGAGATCGGGCCGAGCATCTACAACCAAGCGATCGCCGATGCGCAGACATACTTCCAGGACAAGGTCTCGGACCTCTCTGGCGCGCGGTATCAGGAAGAATTCGACTATTGGAAGACGAAAGTAGTCAGGCGTCGTCAGCGAAAGTAGAGGGCATCGGAGTGCAGTTCGCGAAGCAGGTCCGCGATCGCGTTCGCAGCGGAGAGATCACCTGCAGCGTTCGCATCTGGACGCAGCCCCACGTGAAGCTCGGGGGTCGTCATGCGCTGCCGCCCGGCGAGATCGTGGTCGACTCGCTGCTCGAGATCGAGCTCGCGGACATCACGCCGGAGCTCGCGCGGCGCTCAGGCTTCAAAGGCGTCGTCGACCTCCTAAAGACCGCGAAGCACGGCCGCGGCAGCAGAGTCTTCCTAATCGTCTTCCACTACGAGGAGCCCCGCGTCACGCTGGCCTCTGCGCGTCGCCCTCGAGTTCTGCCTCGAGGAAGTGCGACGCTCCG
>JANNIY010000113.1:0-88017 GCA_031405455.1 Deltaproteobacteria bacterium
CGCCCCGGATGCCCCGGAACGAGCCCGCGATCTGCTCGTTCCGCTCCCAGACATTCCCACCCTGGTCGAAGGTTCCGTAGGGGCTCGCCGATCCCGTGTAGGCGCCCGCGTTGGTGACTCCACCCGCCGCATTCACGCGGCGCTTGGGACCTGATACGCCATGCGTAGGGCAGGGGGCTCGGGGAACGCGCCCCGCAGAGTGCGGCGCAGATCCAGAACGTTGCATTGAACCTGGATTCACAAGGTTGAGAAGAAGAGCGCCAGGCTGGACCAACGAAGGGTCAGGCTCAAGCCACGGTCGGGCTAACATAGAACGCGGACGAAACCGGGGGCGGGTCACGAACCGATGCACGCTATGGTGCGTCACGCGCTTGTGAAGAAGATGGAGCGGCATCGGGATGGGGCTCGCGGATTGGTTGGCCCGGCAAGGAGACGAGGTGGGCCTCGCATTCACCGACGTCGTGCGCTCGACTTCTCTGCTCTTCGAGGAGCAGACGGCCCGCTATTCCGAATTTATTCGCATGCACCGTGATCGGGCGCTCGCCCGGGCGCGAGTCTACGGTGGGCGCATCGTGGACGAGACCGGCGATCAGATCCTTGCGGTGTTTCCGGACGCCGCCGGTGCGTTCCATTTCGGCTGCGACCTGTTTGCCGACACCGGGCATCGCGACCTGAAGATCCGGGTGGGGGTCCACGTGGGATCCGTGCGCGCCGAAGGGAAGCGGCTGATCGGTCGTAACGTCCACTACTGCGCCCGGGTGATGCAGCGCGGCAATGATCCGGAACTCTGGGTCAGCGACGCCGCGCGCCGGGCCATGGAGTCGGGGGCGAAGCGGTTCGCCTCGGAGATCGTGTGGATCGCGAGTGACGAGACAGAGTTGAAGGGAATTCCGGGACTCCAGCGACTGTGGCGCGCCGCCTGACCTCCCGCTTCACGACCCACCTGCCCGGGACCCCTGGGCTGCAGGTGATCTGTCTCCTCGCGCTGTTGCAGATCGCTCTTGGATTGGCGGGTCTCGTCGCCGTTGTGGCGGGAGTCGAGTGGACACCTCCCACGATGGTTCGCAACTGGCAGCGTGCGGTCGAGATCGTGCTGCTCGGCTCACTCGCACTCTATCTGCTGCAGGGCGCCGGACGCGATGTCCGAGCGGCGTACACGGGTGCGCTGTTTCTGTTGATCGCAGTGTTCTTCGCGCATCCCCCGAGCCGCGCGCTCGCGCTGGCGTTGCCCGAAGGGCCCGCGTACGCGCTTCGGCTGGTCCGAGCCGTAACGGTCGACGCGTTCACGCCGGCGTTGGCGTGGCTGTTTGCACGGGAATTCCCGCGAGCGCTCGAGTCGCGTGCGAGTGCGCGCGTCGTCGATTTCGCGATTCGCGCATCGGTCGCGGCGGCAGTCTTCCTGATCGCCGCGAATCTCGTAATCGCAGTCCGCGGTAGCGCCGGAGGACTGGCGCTCTTCGATCGCAACGAGGCCTTCGGACACTACTGGACCATCTGCTTCGGTCTGCTCGTTCCGGTGCCGCCCTTCATTTTATGGCGCACGCGTCACGCGCCCCTCGATGAGCGTCGGCGCGTGACGCTCTTCGGGGTTGGCTGCTCATTCGCGGGTATCTTCCCAGTACTGCTGGCCGTTGTGCCGCCCTGGTTTCCTTCGCTCGCGGAGAAGGTTCACGGAGAGCTCGGCGCGACAGTGCTGGTTCCGATCAGTCTCGCCTCCATCCTCGCGATGGCGGCAACGACCGCCTACTCGGTCGCGGTCCGCCAGGTCCTCGACGTTCGAACCGTGCTTCGGAAGGCTGCGCAGTATGGCCTTGCGCGGCTTGCGGTGGGTGCGCTGGTCGCGATGCCGCTCGTCTTCATCGGCGTCGAGATCTACTACGTGCGCAGCGAACGGGTCGCATCGATCTTCGAGGCACGGCGGCTGCTGTGGATCACTGGATCGGTCGTCGCGTTCCTCGTCGTCGTGCGGATCCGACAGAGGCTGATCCTCGCGATCGATCGCCTGTTCTTTCGCGAAGCGTACGACGCGGGCAGTGTGCTGGGCGCGCTGACGAAAAACAGCGGCGGCGAAGTTGCGATCGAAGTTTGGGCCAAGTTGCTGATCGGCGAGATCGACCGGGCGCTCCATGTCGAAACCGGCGGCCTGCTGGTCGCGACGCTCGAGGGGGAGGAGTACCAGCCTGTTGCCGGGGGGCTGCGCCGTCTGCCACGAGATTCGATACTGGCGCGACAGCTCGAGGCGCAGCGCTCGCCGCTCCGGATCGCGGTCGAGCGCCCGGGCGACTTCTTTAATTCGCTGCCCCACGACGCACAGGTCTGGCTGGCCGATGGTGAGATCGAGTTGCTCGTGCCCTTGTCCGGCTCAGGGGGCTCGCTGTCCGGCATCCTGGCGCTGGGGCCCAAGCGGAGCGAGCTCCCGTTCTCGCGACAAGATCTGCTGATGCTCGAAACCGCCGCAGCCTCGATCGGGATCAGCCTCGAGAACCGGCTGCTCCGCGAATCCGCGGGAAGCCGTCGGCGCGCGAAGGCTTCTGAAGACCCCGCTTCGGAATGCACGATGTGCGGCCGCGTGAACCGCCCAAGTGCCGCGGCCTGTGAGGCGTGTGGCAGCCCGACTCAGAAGAGCGTGCTGCCGCGCGAGATCTTCGGGAAGTTCCGGGTCGAGGAGAGGATCGGGCATGGCGGGATGGGCGTCGTCTACCGCGCGGCCGATGTCACGCTGGGGCGGAGCGTCGCGCTGAAGACGCTGCCGGCCCGGAGTCCCGAGGACGCGCAGCGTCTACGGCGCGAGGCGCGCACGATGGCGGCGATCACACACGCGAACCTCGCGCTGATCCTCGGCGTGGAGACGTGGCAAGGGATCCCGATCCTCGTGCTCGAGTATCTCGCTGGCGGAACACTGGAGCGGCGTCTCGAGTCGGGCCCGCTCCCTCTCGCCGAGGTGCTCGAGCTCACGCGATTGATGGCGCACGTGCTGGAGAAGGTCCACCGAGCCGGGATCCTGCACCGCGACGTGAAACCGAGCAACATCGGTTTCACGGCAGACCGCGTACCGAAGCTCCTCGACTTCGGTCTCGCTCGGATCGCCGGCGAGGCGATCCTCGGGGCGGGCGCCACTTTCGGCCAAGCTCAGAGCGAGACAGGCTTCGCCGGAACGCCGCTGTACATGTGCCCCGAAGCGTTCGACATGGCGCGTCCGGCGGCCGGCTTCGACCTTTGGAGCCTCAGCGTGGTGGCGTTCGAGGCCGCGTCAGGCGCACACCCCTTCGAGCGCGTGGACTCTTCCGAGACGCTCCGGGCAATCCGCCGGGGCTTCGACGACGAGAGCCGGGCATTGATTTCGAAGTGGCCGGAAGCGCTCAGCGAACTGTTTGCGAGACTCCTCTCCGGCGATCCAGCTCGTCGCCCTGCGAGCGCCGCGGAGATGGCCGAGTGGATCGCCGATGCGGAGTCGCAGGGAGCCGGTTGGGTCCCGGCGCGCTAACAGGGCTCGGCCGGTCGTGGGGCCAACGCCACGCTTCCGTGTCACGCGCCGTGCGGTACTCGAGATGGCCGTCGACGAATGCGGTCAAGATAGGTACGGCGTCACTTTTCTGTGGTCACGACTGATTTGCGCGAGATAGACTGTCTATCCCTATTTATAAGGAGGAATCGGCGTGCCTGATCGAATTCGGATCTCTCGGCGACGGGTGATGCAGATGGGCATCTTGGCACCGCTGCTCGCCATGGAGGCGAGGGGTGCCAGTCCCGCGGAGTTGGAGACGGCAGCGGTGGGGTTGGTCAAGACTCCGATTCCGCCCGGCAAGCTGAAGGAATTCAAGGATAAGGCCAAGCAGCACTGCAAGGAAAACAATTGCGATGGTTTCGACGAGAATCAGTATGGGCTCATCGCCAGCGTCCTGTGGGCCTATTTCACCGATGCCGTCGAACGCGGCGGAGCCAAGATTCCAACTGTCTCCGCGGAGCTCGCCGCTCTCCTCGATGCCGCCTACAAAGCAGATAGCGGGAAGGGAAAATCAGGTGAGCTGGTCGCTTCCCGTACCAAGGACTGGGGGGACATCTGGGAGCACGTCACCAACTACTGCGCGTACCGCTGCGGACTCCACGCTGCCGCGATTGCCAAAGGAAACACGATCACCCCTGACAACTATAGTGTCGCGTACGGGAAAACCTCCGCGGAGATCGAGACGTTGACCGCCAAGATCAAACGCAATGGAAGAGACGAAGTCATCAAAGGCGGCGGCTGCTGAATCGCCACGGAGTGCCCATACCAGCGCATCGGGGGGTCGTTCTCGCGTCGCCCCGGGGGCCCTGTACCCGAGAGAGTTGACGGAACGAGCGTTATCGGATCTCGAAAGCCCGCTCGAAATGACTATCCGCAGCCGGGCGTCTCGACTCGTGGTGGCGGGGGTGGGTCTTCACGAACACAATTTGCGCGGAGCGCATCGGACGAGGCGCTCGCCCGTGCGCTCAGGGCGGCGGATCGAGCCGGAGCAGCGTGACCGAGCGCAGGATCAGCCCTGTACGTCTCGAGTGGGTGCGAAACTCGACGTTGGGCGTCTCGGCCGAGAGCGTGAAGTCGAGCGGCACATTGGTTGCGTCCCCGGCGAGCTGCGACGTGTCGAGAGTGGCAGAGACGAGCACGTCGGTCCCGAGTCCGGCCGCGACATCGATGACCGGCGCGCGTTCGCTCGCCGCGTTCTCGGCTTGTCCCAGTTCGAGGTTGAAGAGGGCCCTGTAGCGCCCCGGCGCGAGCGTCAGGTAGGGGCCAAAGATGACGCCGCGGGCCCCCGGGAGCATCTCGAATACCGTGTCCGACCCGCTCTCATCCTTTCGCATGATCACCGCGCGCGGGTCGTTCCGGAGTAACTCCCGGGTCGAATAGGTGGTCGCACGGCTGCCATCGGCCAGCAGGCGCTCGTGCGGGAAGGCATTCTCGAGGAGCGGCGAATCGACGTGCGGGTAGCCCCGCTCGAACAGGACGATCGGCAGGTCGAGGTAGCGAAGTCCGTAGTTCCGGTCGTGCAGAAGCTCGAGAACGCGCTTCTCGCGATCCCGGCTGCCAGAGAGATCGCTCACGTCGAACAGGTGGAAGCGCGAGTCGTGGTAATCGCGCAATCCCAGCACGCGCACCAGGTCGCGGTTGAGGATGAAATCGAGGGAGAGGTAGATCTCGGGTCGATGCGAGAAGAAGGGAGCGAGACTGTTGGTAGCCGACACGGAGGCGTCGGGGCCGATGATGGCGCGCACTTCTTCGATGGCCTTCCAATGGGGCCAGACGGCGAAGAACTCCGAGCGGATGGGTCTCAGCTTCACGAGGTAGCTGCGGGCTGAATCAGCAGCCACGAGCAGCGGAACCAGACAGATCGCCGCCGAGAGCCAGCGTCGCTGGCTCCAGCGCTCCGTCAGGCGAGTACAGGCGCGGCACCAGGCGTAGAGGCCCCAGCTCGCACTGATGAAGAGCCAGGGCAGGGTTACGGAAAAATATTGATACTGGATGCGGAACTGCTCGTCGCGACCGCTGATGTAGCCGTAGAAGAGCGACGGCAGCGCAACCAGCAGCGTGCGCCAGCCGAGCAACGGCAGTAGGCCTAGCGGCAGGAAAAGCTGGAAGAGCGTCTCCAGCTTGTAGGGCGCAAAAGATACGGCGAGCGTGTGTAGGGGATGGAGGACGATGGTGCGGAGAACCTCGCTCAAGCTTCCGCCCAGGTGCGCATACCGTGTCACGTAGACCCAGCCTGCCTGGGCAGCCGGCCTTTGGAAGGCAGGGATGACGAGTGTCATCACCAGGACGAAGTAGACGGTCGCCACCAGCGCCAGCACCGCGCCGCGCCGGCGCTGAGGACTCTCCTCGCCGAAAAGCAGGAGAAAGAGGCCGAAGGTGGCCACGGTGATCGCGCTCTCCTCCTGGCAGGCGAGGAGCAGCCCACTCAACACCCAGAAGCGTGGCCAGCGTCCCGCCAGCGCCGCCTGGTACACCGCCAGCGAGAGCGGGATGGCGAAGGCGATCGGGTGGAAATCGAACATGCTGATGTGCAGCAGCGCGACGTTTGCAAAGTAGAGAAGGACCAGGGCGATGCCCGCTGCCTCGCGAAAGAGCTCCGACCCGAGCGCGCCGCTCGATCCGCTCGCTCGGGTGAGGATGGCTCGCGTCGCCTGCGAGAGCGGGATGGCGCCCAGGGCCAGGGCGACGCTTTGGAGGATCACCAGCGTGCAGGGATGAGCGAATACCCAATAGAGCGGGACGAAGAGGAACAACAGCGGCGCGAAATGGTCGCCGAAGAAGTTCATCTCGTACTGCGGGTAATAGAAGAATCGGCCGTGCGCGGCCTGCCAGACCACGTTGTCGTACACGCCCAGATCGTAGAAGTGGGTGACGCCAGCGCGATAACGGGCGATGCCCGTGAGCGAGATCCCGAGGGCGTCGAGAGCCACCAGGAGTGTGATCAGCCGACTTGCCCGCTGGGCAAGCGAGACGTTGCGCGGCGGCTCGGGCAGGGCCCCTACGCGTTCTTCCGGACGATTGGGGTCGAGCGCCCCTGCGTTGCGACGGTCGGGCACTGGGTTCCAGGTTGGCCGATCATCAGAAGGCGTGTCAATGCGTGAGCACCGACAACCTCGACAGCATGAACGCGCGGATGGCCCACGCAAGACTCCTCCGGTGAGGCCGGCCGAGGGTACGCGTCGTAGCACGGAGCGGGGGGAGCCCGGCGCTGCGGGTGGTAGGCTCCCGGGCATCCGGAGTCGAAGGGGAGACATGCAACGAGCAGGCATCGTGGCGGCTTTGATCGTGTTGGTTCTGGCCATCGCCCTCTGGCTGCGGATGGGGGATGAGCCCCCGGCGCCCGCCGCGCCGGGCCGCGGGACCGACGCACTTGCGGCCGCGCAGACTCCAATTCCCACCCCGGCGTCGAACGAGCCGGAGCCGGAGACGATCGAGGTGCCCGCCGAGGATCCGCTTCCCCTGGACGCCCTGGGCCGCCCTCCACGTCCGGCGGAGGTCATCGCCTCACGGCTCCGCGACGCCGGGTGGGAGTGCCGCTACGTAACGCGCACGCGACTGGCCGCCCACGAGGGAACCCGCGTCGCCCACCTCATCGAGTGCGACGCGGGCGCGCAGAGCTTCCTGGTGTCAGCCCATCCGAGTGGGGAGAGCATGGTCGCGCCGCTCGGCGCAACGCTGGCGCCGGACCAGAATTGCCTGGGCGAGCGGAGCCCCGAAGAACGCGCCTGCTGTCTCGCCACCCAGAACGCAGAGCAGGTCCGCTCGCTAGAGGCCAGCGACCCGGCCGCCGTGGATGCCGCCTGCATGGTGATGCGCGACGCGACCCGAAGCTGCGATGTGGAGCCGCCCGCCGTGACCGAAGCCGCCGCCCGCCTCGGCTGCGCGCCCTGAGATTGCGCGGACCGCTGACTACCGCGCTGCCGTTGAGCCCGGCATCACCGTTGCTCCGAGTGCACCCCCGACGCGTTGAGGGGACTGACCTGCCGGGGTTCCCGGGACCAAAGATTCCTAGAAAACGGCGCTGCGGTCGTCCCGAGCGCCCCGATCCGGCTCGGGGGACGCGCGTCGGCGGTCATCAGCGCCCCATTCGTAAATGTGGGCCGAGGTTGCCGGCGTCAGCCAGCCCGTCGCCGTCGAAAGCGGCAGCTACAACTCGGGCGTGCGATTTTGCATTGGAATTCGCGAGCGGGAGGTCGGGGCCTGCCGCTGAGCTTCGTTGTCGTGATGTCCGTTGGAAGAGCGGGAAATGAAGTCTTGTTCGCCGTACGCGTCAACAGTCTCGCCGGGGGCGTCCGGCACGGGCGGGATGACGCACTGAAAACTCGCGGCCCGCGTCGGGTTGGAGTTGGCGTCGATCAGGCGAGCCACCTGCGGGTAAGGGCACAGCGGTCTCTGCAAGCCGGTGGACGAGTTCGTCGCAATCAATGCCTGCGGCGCAATTCCCATCTCAGCCCATTGCACCATCGCAGTCAAACGGTCGAACGTATCCGGTCCCGGTCCACCGCCGCAGTGGTACACCCCGGGCAGTAGATACATTCGGACGAACCCATTGGTCGTCCGGCTGCCCATTGCATCGACCACGCGGTCGAAATATTTGAGCGTGCCGAGTGATGTGATCGCGGGATCGTTCCAACCCGTCCAGATCAACAGTTTGCCGCCGAGCTTCCGAAATTTTCTCAGGTTGGGGTTGCTGGCGTTCAGGATTCTTCCGATCGGGCCAAGCGAATCGACGTCGGTCTCAAAGTCGAAGTCGCGGAAGTCGAAGCTCCCGTCATCGCGATCCGCATACGCGAGGTACTTGAAGAAACCTCCGGCGAACGCGTGATGCAAGTTTGGAATACCGGGCCCGAATAGATTGGGAAACCCGGTGAATCCGGTAATCCAGGCTGACCAGCCACCGGCACCGCCCTCTCCGCCGGGCGGAAAGCCCGGAAAGATCTGGCCGCTCGTATTCGATGGACCGGAGTAGATCGCCTTAGCGGTCTCGATCTGATCGGGCGTCAAGCAGGACGGGCTCGCCTCACTACCGGCGGCGCAAATGGCCAAGTCGCGGTCGCAATCGAATCTACACTTTCTCGGATCGTCGATGATGCCATCGATGATGCCATCGATGGCGTCGCAATTGGCGCTTACCCGGGACTCGATGTATGCGAGCTTGTTGTCGGGCAGTCGCGGTTCACCGATGTCCCCAGCGCTGGGAAACATCCTCGCCTGCCCCCAGGCGAAGCCCATCATGAAGTGTGACCAGTCGTAAGCGGGAGCACCGGCGATGACGCCGTCGAAGTCGCCGGGATATCTCTGCGCCTCCATCAGCGCCTGGCCGCCGCCCCGCGAGCATCCTTCGAAATAGGAATGGTGCGGCGACTCGCCGTAATATGCCTTCAAGATTGCCTTGGCCGCCCGCGTTGCGCGGTGAACGCCGCGATAGCCGAAATCCTTGATCTTCGTGGGATTGTCCTGCGCCCAACTGGCATCCAGGGAACTGCCCTGGTGACCGGTGTCAGTTTGAGCCGTGGCGTAACCAGCGGTTAGCTGGTCACTACTGACGGACATGCCCTGGAGCGATCCCGCGAACCCGGTGTTGCCGATGAAATAGAGCCTGCCATTCCAATCCGTCGGGAGATCGACTTGAATGTTCACCCGATTGTATCCTTCGAGACGGTTGCCGGTGGTTGCATAGCCGTTCACCCCGCAATGCTCCGCCACGCTTGCAGTTGCGGGCACCCAGGACGTGGACGTGATCGTGGTCGTTCCTGCCTTGGGCGGGCCGATGAATCGATGGTCGGCGCCGAGCGACACGCAATCAGGCGACGACACCGCATACGCGGGCTGCACTGCAGATAACGCCGCAGCCAGGCAGGTGAGACCTCCGTAGCGGATCTTCAGTGCGATCTCGATCAGCTGCATGGGATTGGGCCCGCTCCGCAAGTTCGGGGCCTCCAGTATGCACTATCTCCGAGGATCGGTGAATCCAGCTGGATTCGCTCGCTACCGGCAGGAGTTGACGGAACGCCCATACACGAGAATGTGAATACTGTCTGAGTCGACGATCTGCTTCGACGAGGAAATGGGGCGGTTGTGCGCGCCGTCGCCATCAACTATCGCGGCTCCGGCTCCAACCAGGCGAATCTCGGCACGCGTCGCGATGAGCATCTGGGACCATCTCACCCTCGCCACCGGGGGTGGGAAATGCTCAGGGGAACCACAGCTGGGGCTCCGTTTCATGAGAAAATCAAGTGTGGGTCTGATGTGGAGTCCCACCGGGGAGCCGGCAGCGGGCGCAGCGAAGGTGCAGGCGAAGCGCGGGACGACCGCACACGCGACGGCGTCGAGCCACCGCGCAGGCGCTACGCGAGCAGCTTCACGAGATCGAACACAGAGATGATGCCCGCCAGATGGTCGTAGTCGCGCGTCTCATCGAGCACGAGAACCCGGTGGACGTGATGGTCGAGGATCTTCTTCACGACGAGCGGGATTGGCGTATCGGGCGCAACCGAGACTACCTCCTGCGTCATGATTTCCGACACGAGAGTGTCTGCGAAGTGGCCATCGAATTCACCCGCATCGCGCGACCATGCCGGTGGAGCGGCCATCATCTGACGATAGAAGTTCGAGCCACCCGTCAGTTCGACGTGATCGGACTGCATCGTACGAGCGAGGTCGGTGAGACTCACGACGCCAACGACTTGATAGGATTCGTCGACGACGGGTGCCCCGCTGATTTCCTCTTCATAGAAGATCCGGCACACATCGATCACCGGCTGATTTACCGAAACCCGCACGACCTGTGTCTCCATGATGTCCTTCGCCAACTTCATCACTTCCACCTCTCCTTCGTTCGTTTCCCGCGGTCTTCATCGAGTGCAGTGCACAGTGCTCATCGAAGAGCAGCATTCGTGCCAGCACAAGAGGTCGCTGATTGCGTCGCGCGTGAAAAGCAGCGCCGCGGACGAGGCGAATTGACCCAGTCGCTTTCTGCCTGACGCGATTAGGCACACTTCCTCGTGCCACGCCGCACCTATGGCCGCGACCCAGGGTACGTCGCTTGCATTCCTCTGGCGGGTGCGAGCGCTGCAAGCGCCACCAGGAACCGAGGAGAATCGCATTGCCGCAGAAGGCACCCGTTTCACAAGTCATGACGACGAAGGTCCAGACCGCCGACGTGAGGGACAGCCTTTCGACCGTTCGAAGGATGGTGGCGGCGGGTGGCTTTCATCACGTACCGATTCTCGATGGAAGAGAGCTCGTCGGAATCATCAGCTCTCGAGACCTCGTCCAGGTCTATCGACATCTCGCTGCGAACCGATGCGAGACGAACGAGTTCGAGCTCGGTGAAGAGCCGAGCGTCTCGCACACCATGACGACCGACCTCGTCACCATGCGGTCGGACGAAAGCATCGAAAAGGCGATCGACACGCTCGGCGACGGTCGGATCCACTCGATCCTGGTGCTCGACGGCGATGACATGCTCATCGGAATCGTCACGAACATCGACCTGCTCGAATATCTATTCGCCTAGGCGATTCGAGTCTGGAGCCTGCTTTTCAGGTAGCGGGGGGCAGCTTGGGGGCCTCGTTGGAAGCATTTCGTGGCAGGCGTTCCAGTGGCGATCGGCGTATGGTTGGGATGGAATCCATGGTTACGAAGAGGGCACAGAACAGCGTGGATGTCGGCACATGATGCAGCGTAGCGCCGCGTGTCGTGTCCGACGGCGACGTGCACCGCCTGCCGGTGTCCTCCTCGTGGCTGCGATTCTCGGGTGCGCCGGGCACGCGACGAATCCGCTGTGGCGAGTACCGGTCGAAGTGCGCGCGCCCGACGACGACGTTGCCGCAGCATTGGGCGACTCCTCCGGCGCCTCGACGCATGCTTTCGACCCGGCCGCGATTCCCGAACCCCCTGAGCCAACCAACATTCGACCCTGCTGCATGTTCGGCGACGACTTGAGGATCGTCTATGCCGGCATTCCGATCCCCGGGTACGTGCTCGACAACGTGCGCGGTCCCGAAGAGATCGGCCCGCACAAGTACAACGCCGGGCTTCTCGAGTCGATTTCCAGCGAGGAGCCCGGTGGGCTCACGCGCGAGAACAACGGCTTGGTCTACGCCTGCCGCAGCGGCTTCATCGATCTGGCGCACCTGCGCGACTTCGCCGACTTGACCGTATATCTGGCTGCCAAGGTCGAACGTCAGATGGGTACGGGCGGTGTCATCGAGCTGGCCGATCAGGGCGGCGAGCGCCGCATCCTGCTTCAGCCGATCGACGCCGAGCGCATTGCCGTGGTCGGTCGCCACCCGCTGGCGACAGCGCTGGCACAATGGCTCGCGTTCCAGATCTCGACGTGGCACGAGCTCGCGAGCTGGTATGGCGACTCCCAGATTCCGTGGTGGCCGGAGAAGATGTCGGCGTTTTCGCCCGAAGATCTCTACTCGAGCCTTCTCGGCATAAAGCTGGCCGGCGGAATCATCTTGTTCCACGAGACCAGCGACGTTGTCGAGTACCAAGACGCGATGGACGCCTGGATGGAGATGGCGCTCAATCGCATGCAGACGACCACGAAGGAGTCGGCAACCGCAGCGATCCACGCCGTCGACGGACAATGGTGGGACTCGAGCAAGCGCCTTCCCAATGGGCAAATCTTGCTACGGCGAAACTTCGACGCCGGGCCGTCGCTCGAGCCGTGGCTGGTTTCGATGGCGTTTTCTCCGGAGCCAGGCCCGTCCATCGGCTGCGACAGCGCCGGCCCGCCGCTTCGGCTGCGGAGTCCCTCCAGCTTCGAAGGCGTGCGATTCGAGCACGTCGCGACCTTGGAGATCGATGTCGACGACAGGCTCGCGGGCAACCGGTTCCCCTTCCCGCGCCGAAAGACTCGCCGCATCACGCAGGCCGATCTGCCAGCGATCATCGAGCAGACCCGGCGAGAGGCGGTCGCCGCGTTCGGACGGGGATACGACCAACCGTCGAGGGATTAGCGAGGGAGGGGCGAGAATCGATCCGCCAGCTTGCTGCTGGTCGCCATCCCGCTGCTCGAGCTGGCCCTAGAAACGCGAGACGCCCGTCCGGGGACCGGACGGGCGTCTCGACTCGGTGGTAGCGGGGGTGGGATTTGAACCCACGACCTCCGGGTTATGAGCCCGACGAGCTACCAGGCTGCTCTACCCCGCAACAAAGCGGTCGACATCTATATCCCCTGCGGGCATGCGTGTCAAACCACCGCGCCTGCACCCGTTCTGCGCCGTGCCTGCGCTGTCAAGTGATTGAAAAAGTTGACATTTTTTGTCACCGGCAGGCCACTATAGGGGTGTAGAGAAACCCCCATGGAGTGGAATGTCATGCGATCACGATTTTTCCGGTTGGTAGGGGCGGCGACGCTGATCGCGAGCGTCGGCGTGCCGGCTGCCGCGGAATCCGTCTATTCCTGGCGCACGGAGGACGGCGGCTATGCCTTCAGCGACGACCCGAAGGCCGTTCCCGCGCGCTACCGCGACCAGGTCACGGTCCGGGAGACGCGGCGGCTGTCGGATTACAAGCGCTACACGCCCTCCGATGGCGCGGCGAACGAGCGTTATGCCGAGCAGCTCACGGCCCGCCTCGAGCACCTGCGTGCGGTGAACGCCGATGGCGTGGCGGCGAATGCCCCGCGCGCCGAAGGCGGCGCGCAGCCGCGCACCTCGATCTCGCTGCAGAGCGATGACGATTTCAACCCGGCGGTGCAGATCAATGAGGCGACCGGCAATGAACCGATCGTCGTCGACACTTTGTTCACGAAGCCGGCCGGGAAGATCGTCACGCGCCAGACCACGGTGGTGCGTCAGGGCGACAAGATCCTCTCGATCGTGAGGCCGCGCCTGCGCGAGTGGAACATCGCCACCGACATCCACGACGAGTCGGAGCTGATGGAATAGCGGGGCGAATCAGAGATCGTCGGCCGGCGCGTCGGAGGGATTCGGGAGCACCCATTCCGGCGGCGCGCCAGCGCGCCGCGCCTCTTCTCGAACCGCATCGAAGCGCGATCTCGCCTCGGCGAGCTCCAGCTTCGTGCTGCTGCGCGCCGCGATGATCTTCGCCTTCTCGTCGCCGCGAATCGAACGATCGTGTCGCATGTTCACGTAGGCGATCTCGGTCGCGGCGGCGCGCTGTTCGGCCTTCGTCACTTCCGCCTGCGAGGCGTCGAGGCGCTGCCGCCAGGCCGCGAGTTCCTCGTCGTCGTTGGCCACGGTCGGCCCGGCGCCGAAGGCCAGTGCGAGCAACAACACGAGTCCGAGCCAGCGCATCAGCGCGCGTCCATGCCGGCCCGCGGCGGCTGAGTCAGCGCCGCCGTCGGAAGGTTCTCGTAGACGAAAGCATCGATCTGTTGCGCACTCGCGCCATCGAGGGCGAGAAACTGGAGGCCGAGGCCCATCGGCGCCCCCGGCGCGCTCGGGCGATGCCACACCACCTGCGCCGTCGGCGCCAGCGGCGCCGTCGCGTCGGGGAGCCGGAACTCGAGCGCGACCTCGGTGTGCGGCGAGATCGCGTGTTCGAGCTCGATGAAGATGCCGCCGCGCGAGAGATTGCGCGCCGTGCCCCAGGCGTCTTCGTCGGGCAGGCGGATGCGCACGGCCGTTTCGAGATCCACGCGCGCCAGGCCGCGCAGGACCGGCGAGCGCAGGAAGCGGTTGACGGCATGGATCAGCGTCACGCGGCTGAGCGGCTTCGAGAGCACGTCGTCGGCGCCGGCGCGGATGGCGAGGGCGCGATCCTCCGGCGCGTCGGGGCCCGTCACCAGGATCACCGGCGTGGCCGCAATTTCGGCGTCGGCCTTGATCGCGCGACACAGCAGGTCGCCATTCATGTCGGGCATGTGCAGGTCGATCACGGCGACGTCCGGTCGCTCGCGGCGCAGCGCTGCGAGGCCTTCGGTGGCGTCGCGCGCCGTGATCACGCGGCCCGAGCGCGCCAGGAACAGCGACTCGAGATCGCGAAACAGCGGCGCGTCGTCGATGATCAGGATGCTGCGTCTGGTGTCCACCCGCGGTCTCCTGCACAGTGCCTGGCGAGATCGCCGTTAGCGCTGCGCCTTTTCGAACGCCTGGCCGAAGACGGCGACGTCGCTGCGCACGCGCCAGCGATTGGTTCCGTCCTCGCGGTACCACTCCTGTTGCTCGCGAATCTTGCGCTCGATGAACGTTTCGAGGGAATAACCTGCGTACGTGACGGTGACCGTCGCGAGATTGTTCTGATAGTCGATCTCGCCGAGCTCGAAATCGGTGATGCGCATGGCATCGAAGGCAGGCGCCTGCGTGAGAAACGCTGCGCGCAGCTCCGGATCGACGAAGCTGCTCGCCTTCTCGACCTGGCCCCAGCGCAGGCACTGCGTGTATTGGCGCTGCGTGTCGTCGAACGACGCGTGCCACCCCATCGGATCGGTGAACCAGGTGATGCAGCCGCTGGGGCCCGCGAGCAGCAGCGCGCACAGGATCAGGAGTTTCGCAGGTCGCATTCGCCCCCCTCCCTGCGCGGACCGGCAGATTCGACGGCACGTACTCGCAGGGTCTCGGCTTTCTCCATCGGCGCTTCGGGGGCGCCGCTCAAGGCCTATGATATGCTCGCGACACGTTCCTTTAACTCCTTGGTGTGCAAGGGGAATTCATTCCGCTCTGGCTCGGCATCGATATCGGTGGCACGAAGCTCGCGCTGGCGCTCGGCGACGAGCAGGGCAGGCTGCTCGCGCAGCGTCGCCGCCCAGCGCGGACCACGCCGAATCCCGAGCACGATCTCGCAGAGATCGCCGACGAAGCGCGCGCGCTGTGCAGCGAGGCCGGTGTCTCGCTCTCGGACCTGAGCGGTGTTGGCGTTGCCGCGCCCGGGCCGCTCGATCCCGTGAGCGGTGATCTGCTGAATCCCCCGAACCTTCCCGGCTGGAAGCGGGTGCCCATCCGCAGGCTGCTCGAAGCGCAGTTGGGTCTGCCCGTGCGTGTCGAGAACGACGCGAATGCCGCGGCGCTCGCCGAGTGGCGCTTCGGCGCAGGCCGCGGCGCGCAGCACGTCGTCTATCTCACGATGTCGACGGGCGTTGGCGCCGGCCTCGTGCTCGGGGGCAGGCTCTACACGGGCAAGCTCGCTGCGGCGGGCGAGGTGGGGCATGCGCCGATCGTCTGGGACGGTGAGCCCTGCGCCTGCGGAGGCCGCGGTTGCCTCGAGGCCTACGTCGGCGGCGCGGCCTGGACGCGGCGTCTCGCGCGGTCGACGCCCACGACCAGCCGCGTCGCGGCGCTCGCGGGAACGCCCGAGCAGGCGCGACCCGAGCATGTGTTGGCGGCGGCGCGGGAAGGCGATGCCTTCGCGCTCGCGGAGCTGGCCCGTTACAACGATCACCTCGCTCGCGGGATCACGAATCTCGTGTTCCTGTTGGCGCCCGAAGTCGTGATCCTCGGCACGATTCCGAGCGCGGCCGGCGAGGAGTTGTGCCTGGGGCCCGTGCGCGAGCAGGTGCTCGCTCGGGTCTGGCCCGTGCTCGCACGCGAGCTCCGGATCGTGGCGAGCGGGCTCGGCCCACGGCTGCCGTTTCTCGCAGGGATCTGTGCGGGGATCGAAGCGACACTTCCCTGAGAATGGCTAGTCGGGTTTCGCGCTCAACGTCGCGACGCACTCGCGCAGGCGCTCGATCGCCGCAGCCAGCTCGGGCAGGCTGCGCGTGCTCGAACGGGTGCTGTCGATCAGCGCGCTGATCGTCTCGCCGACCCCCGCGCTCGCGCGCTCATGCGAGCGCGTATTCGTCTGGATCGAGCGGATCATTTCGGTGATCGATTCGGTGTTGCTCGTGATGTATTGCCCCGAGGCGCGCTGCTCCTCGGTCGCGTGCGACATCTGGCGGCACATCTCGAGCGAGGCGGTCGCGTTGCTCAGGAGCTGATCGCCGGCCTTCGACTGTTCGGCCATGGCGGTGGAGATCTGCTGTACATGCTCGGAGGTGCGGCGCGCCGCGTCCGCCACGTACTTCGAATTGCGTGCCTGTTCTTCGGCGGCGCGCGCGATCTCGGAAACGCGACCGCTCGCGTCGCGAGCCGAAACGCGGATCGCCTCGAGTGTCTGGCCTGCCACACGAGAGCGCGTCACGCCCTCCTCGACGGCTTCGAAACCCATTCCCATCGCGCCCATCGTCTTGGCGCTGCGCGCTTGCACGTCGGCGATCAGGCGTTCGATCTCCTGGGTGCTCGCCGTGGTGCGGCGGGCGAGCGTCTTCACCTGGTCGGCGACGACGGCGAAGGCCTTGCCGTGCTCCCCCGCCTGCGCGGCGATGATCGCGGCATTGAGCGAGAGCAGGTTGGTCTCGTCGCTGATACCGCCGATCACGGTCGCAATGTTTCCGATCTCTCCGATGCGCTCCGCCAGGCCTTCGAGGGCCGCCTTCGAATCGCGGGTGACGTCGCGGATGCGGGCGATGCCCTCGATCGTCGCGCCGACGGCGCGCGAGCCGTCCTCCGCGCTCTGACTCACGAGCTCCGTGAGCTCCGAAGCGCCGCGCACGTGAACGCCGACCTCCTGGATCGCGCGATCCATCTGCGCGATCGAAGCGGCGGTTTCCTCGGCCATCTGCTGGACCGAATCCGTGCTGTGGGCGACCTGGCGGATGTTGACACCCATCTCGTGCACGGAGCTGGTCGACGATTCGACCGTCTGATGCAGGGCTCCGGCGCTGGTCGCCATCTGCTCGACGGCGGTGCCGAGCTCGAGGATCGATGAAGCAGACTCCTCGTTCGAGCGCGCGAGGCTCTCGACCTCGCTGGTGATGGCGCCGATCGAGCTGTTGATGTTGGCCTGCAGGGAGGCGGTTTCCTCGACCGCCGCTTCCTGGCTCTGGGCCTCGCGCAGGAGTGAGGCGTGGATATTGACGATGGTGTCGCGGATGCCGCTCAAATGCTGGGCAAGATCCTTTACGCGCTCCGCGCTCGCGACGATTGCGGCCGAGGCGTCGTTGCTGGCGACTGCGAGCGGAGCGAGATCTCCAAAATTCAGGGCTGAAAGCGGTCGGTTGGGTTTGCCCTCGCACAGCGTGCGCAGGGCAGCGTCGATCTCGGCGAGCTTCGTCCGCTCGCTTGCGAGCGTCCTGGCAGCCACGAAGCCGACGACGACCACACCGGCCAACAGGGCCAGCGCGGCCTCGGCCACGCTCGCGGACAAGGCGTAGACGAAGATCGCAGCCGCTCCGGGGAGCAGGGCGGCGAGGCCCACCCGTGCAATGGATCCAAACGGCACGTGGCGCGAGAAGCTCGATCGAGACGTCAACGAAGTCCTCCGCAGCGGCGGAAATGCGGCGCTCGCAAGCCAATCGGATCCCGCCTGCCGCTTCTTGAGCCGGCAGGCGCGGGTCGCTCAGCGCTGGAACAGCGCCTCGATCCGGCCGCGCAGGGTGGCGAAGGTCCCGGTGGCGATGGCGCGGCGCGCCGAGGCGAGCAGGCCCAGGTAGAAGCGGAGGTTGTGGAGGCTGGCGAGGCGCGCGCCGAGGGCCTCGTTGCCGCGCAGCAGGTGATGCAGGTAGGCGCGCGAGTGGAGCTTGCAGGCGGGGCAATCGCAGGCGGCATCGAGCGGCGCGGGATCGTCGCGAAAGCGCGCGTTGCGTAGATGCAGCGCACCCTGGCTCGTGTAGAGCACGCCGTGACGCGCGTGGCGAGTCGGCAGCACGCAATCGAAGAGGTCGACTCCTGCGTCGACCGCAGAAACGAGATCCTCGGGCCGTCCGATCCCCATCAGATAACGCGGCGCGCTGGCAGGCAACTCGGCGTGCACCGCGCTCACGAGGTCGGCGCGCCGCGCGCGCTCCTCCCCGAGGCCGAGGCCCCCGTGGGCGTAGCCGTCGAACGCGAGCGCCGCCGTGCCCGCCGCGCTGCGGCGGCGCAGCGCTTCGTCCGACCCTCCCTGCACGATTCCGAACAGCGCCTGATCCGCCCGCGTATGGGCGCGGCGGCAACGCTCGGCCCAGCGCAGCGTGCGTTCGGTCGCCACTTGCACGCGCAGGCTCGGGCCCGCCCCCGGCTCTTCCCGCGCCGGGCATTCGTCGAACGCCATCGCGATGTCGGCGCCCAGCCGTTGCTGGATCTGCATGGCGATTTCGGGCGTGATGCGCCGGCTGCGGCCATCGAGCGGCGAGGCAAACGTCACGCCGTCTTCGTCGATGCGCGAGCGGTCGGCGAGCGACATCACCTGGTAGCCGCCGCTGTCGGTGAGCCAGGGTCCCCGCCAACCCGTGAAGCCATGCAGCCCGCCGAGGCCCGCCACGATCTCGTCCCCCGGCCGCTCGTGCAGGTGGTAGGTGTTCGCCAGCACGATCTGCGCGCCCGCCTCGATCAGCTCGACGGGCGATACGCCGCGCACGGCGCCGTAGGTCGCGACGGGCATGAAGGCCGGCGTCTCGACGACACCATGCGGCGTGGATAGACGCCCGCTGCGCGCCGCGCCGTCGCTCGCCAGCACCGAAAAGCCGAAAGCCGCACGCACGTCAGATCACGAGCATGGCGTCGCCGTACGAGTAGAAGCGGTACCCCGCGCGGATGGCCTCGGCGTAGGCCGCGAGAATCCGCTCGCGGCCGGCGAAGGCGGCGACGAGCAACAGCAACGAAGAGCGGGGCAGGTGAAAGTTCGTGAGCAGGGCGTCGACGACCTGGAAGCGAGAACCGGGCCGAAGGAAGAGATCGGTTTCACCCGCGCCCGGCTCGACCCCACCGCCCACCGTGGCGCGGGACTCGAGCACCCGCGCACTCGTGGTTCCGACCGCAACTACGCGCCCGCCGCGCGCTCGCGTCGCGGCGACGCGCGCCGCGGTCTCGGCCGGCAGCGAGAAGGTTTCGTGCGACAGGCGGCCGCTCGTGAGCTGGGCTGCCGAGAGCGGCCGGAACGTGCCCGGCCCGACGTGCAGCACGAGATCGGCGATCTCGACGCCACGCGCGGCGAGCCTCGCGAGCAGGCTTTCGGAAAGATGCAGACCCGCGGTGGGCGCCGCGATCGAGCCGGGTTCACGGGCATACACCGTCTGGTAGCGAGGCGCGTCCTCGGGGCGCGCGGCCTCCCGGCGAATGTAGGGAGGCAGGGGGGTCTCGCCGATCGCGTAGGGGTCGGCGTCCGGCGCAAAGGCGAGCACGACCTGACCGGCTTCGCCGCGCTCGACGACCTCGGCGTCGAGTTCGGAGCCGGGTGAACCAAAGCGCAGCTTCGCGCCCGGGCGCGAGCGGCCGCTGACCTTGAGCAGCGCGTGAAAGCGGCCAGGCGAGCCGGGCAGGGCTCCGAGCAGCAAGGCTTCGGCGGCGCCGCCCGTGGGCTTGTGTCCCCGCAGGCGCGCGGGGATCACGCGCGTCGTGTTGCGAACCAGCAGATCGCCGGGATTCAGCAGCTCGGGCAGATCGCGCACGTGTGCGTGTGCGCAAGCGCCGTGCGCTCGTGGCAGCCGAAACAGGCGTGCGGCCTCGCGCTGCGGTGTCGGCTGCTGGGCGATGCACTCCGGCGGCAGCAGGTAGTCGTAATCCGCGAGATCCACCTAGGGCCCTGCTGTGGCGCTCTGGCGAAGCGCCTGCTCGAGGGCAGGCGCTTCGGCGATCGCATCGTACGAGAACAGCGCATCGTCGCGAGCGCCGGCGGCGTGCACGCTGCGCAGCTGTTCGAGCGCTTGCGCGGGTTCGCTCGCGAACAGCCAGGTTCCGAGGCCCACCCAGATGCGATCGGCGAGCGGAGACCCGGCGAAGGCCTGCGCGTGGTAGCGCAGGAGGCGATCGTCGAGCGTGTAGGCCATCGGAACCGCGAATTCGAGCAGCTCGTCCTCGAGCCAGCGCCGCCAGTCCTGGAGCAACGAGAGATAGGCGCGATCGGCGTAGGGAATCACGGCGGCCGAGATTTCGAGCTGCGGGTCGATCGCGCGCGCGCTGCGGCGAATTGCAGCGACCAGCGCCGTGAGTTGATCGCGGCGCCAGGCGTCCCAGGCGTTGGCATGGGTCTGCGATTTCAGCCCCGGCGCATCCAGTCCGGTCTGTTCGTGAAACAGCGCACGCGTCGCCTTGCCGTGGCCGAAATCGATTCCGACACCGAAGCGCGAGCCCGGCGCAAAGGGCAGCACGTCCGGATAGCGGATGTAGTCGAGGTGGAGACCGTCGAGCTCGGGATAACGCGTGACCAGTTCGGCGAAACAGGCGGTCAGCCGTTCCGCGACGCCGATGGCCGCGGGATCGAGCCACACGGCCGGCGTTCCCATGCGGTAGTAGGCGCCGTCGGGAGCCGGCACCTCCAGATTCGGATAGTCGAGCACCGAGCGACCGCGTTGATCGACGAGGACGGCATCGCGCCCGAGATCGCGCAGCAGCGGCGCATCGCGATTCCCCGCAAGCGAGAGCACGTTGACCCACGCGTGCACGCGCAAGCCTGCGGCGTGCGCATCGCGCAGCAGGCCGGCGAGCGGGTCGGCGCCCGCTGCGTCGCGAGCGGTCTGGAAGGGAGTGGCATCCGCCAGGCTCGAGTCGAACCAGGCGCGGCCACCGCGGTAGACCTGGACGAAGAGATCCGTCGCGCCGACGCCGCGCGCGGTGTCGATCAGGCGGGGAATGCGATCGGGATGTTCCAACACACGCTGGCTGCCCTCAGCGAGTACCCAGAGCCCGCGGCGCGCCGGCCGGACTTCCGGGGGCGCAACGACTTCGGAGCCGCTGCATGCGAGCAGCCAGGCCGAGAGGAGAACGGCGAGCGTGCTCGCGGTGTGCGTAGGGCGGGGCAAGCGGGGCAAACCTACCCGAGCGCCCCGGTCGACACAACGCGCGTTGACACCCCAGGGCGCTTCAGCACACTCCGCGCGCAATGGGGGCTCCGTCTTCGCTGCCGGATCGCGCGCAGTTTTCGCACGCCGTCGTGGGCGGCGCGCGGCGCGCGGCGTCGACCGTTGCGTTGACTTGCCTGCTGCTGGCGAGCGCGCTCGTGGGGCCCGTGGGCTTGCAGGCGGCGGAGCCTGTCGCCGGAACGGATGCCGCCACCCAGAGCCTGCTCGAGCGCCCGGGTGCCGCGCTGCGTGCGGCTCGGGCTCTCGCTTCGGACGGCGAAGTGGCGCAGGCCGAAGCGCTGCTGGTCGCCGTCGCCGAGCGGCATCCGCTGATCGCGGACTACGCGGAGTGGCTGCGGCTGCGGCTCCTGGTCGAAGGCGAGCGTTGGCGCGAGGCCAGCGAAGTCGGTGTGTGGCGCCACTCGGAATCCCCACTCGAATCGGATTTCGCACGTCTGCTCGGCGACGCGCATGCCGCGCTCGGCGACGAGCTCGGCGCGCGAGGCTTGTGGGACACGGCGAGAAAGGCGACGCAGAGCGACGACGAGGCCGCCGCACTGTGGGTCGCCATCGCGGCTTCGTTCGAGCGCACGCAGGACAGCGCCGCCGCGGCGGCCGCGTACCTCGACGTCTGGGCGCGTTACCCGCTGGCGCCCGCTGCGGGCGACGCGACCCGCAGACTCGGCGAGATCGAGCGCGAACTCGGCCGCTCGTTGCGCACGCCGGAACAGGAACGCCGCCGCGGAGACACGTTTTTTCGCGGCAACCGCAACGAGGAAGCGCTCGCCGCCTACGATCACGCGCTCGCCTCGCGCTCGCTGTCGCCGGGTGAGCGCGCGCGCGCGCAGCGGCAGCGCGCCGAGACCCTCTTCCGGATGCGTCGCTATCCCGAAGCGGCCGAGGCCTTTGGGGCGCTCACCCCCGATGACGAGACGCGCATCGCGCGCGCCCGCTGCTTCGCGCGCATGGGCGACGTGATGAAGGGCGCGCGCGAACTCGAAACCATCGGACAGCGCTCGCGTAGCGAACAGGGGGCACGGGCCAAGCTGCTCGCGGGCCTGCTGCTCGATGGCGAAGGCGAAACCGGGCGCGCGCTCGAACTCTTCGACGCCGTCGTGCGCACGGGGGGCAAGAGCAACTGGGCCGACGAGGCGCTCTGGCAGCTCGGCTGGAGCGCCTACCGCGCAGGGCGTTTCGAAGCGGCGATGGAGCATTTCGCGGGGCTCGAAGCGCGCGCGTCCAACCCGTTGAGCGGATTGCGCCCGCGTTATTGGGGCGCGCGCGCCGCGCAGCGCGCCGGGAAACCCGACTACGCAGCCGCGCTCGCGGAAATCGCGCGCAGCTATCCGCTTTCGTACTACGGTTGGCGCGCGCGTCAGCTCGTCGCGGGCGACCCGGGCGAGCTGGAGCAGGGGTCGATTCCGGCCGGCACCTCCGCGGTTTCGAGCGCCGCGCTCGCACGGCCCGAGATCCTGCTCGAGGCCGAGCTGCGCGAGGAAGCGCTCGCCGAGCTCGATCGGCTGTTTCCGCGGGCGCGCGGGCTTGCAGATCGGCTCGCGCTGGCCGAGCTCTACAGCGATGCAAACAACGAGAATCGCGCCCAGCGTCTGATGGTCGAGGCGTATGAAGACGCGCTCTCGCGCGCGCCGGATCCCGACGAGATCGACGTCTGGTGGCACGCCTGGCCCCTGCCGTGGCCCGACGACGTGAAGCGGCTCGCGGGGGATGCCGGCGTCGAGCCGTCGCTCGTGTATTCGGTGATGCGTGAGGAGAGCGGCTACCGCCCGACGGCGCTTTCGGTTGCGGGCGCGCGCGGCCTGCTGCAACTGATGCCGGAAACCGCGACGCGGCTCGCGAGCGATGCCGGGCTTCCCGCGCCGTCCCTCGCCTCGCTCTATGATCCCGAAGTGAATATCGCGCTCGGTTCACGCTATCTCGCGCAACTGATGAACCGCTTTGGTGGCCGCGCTTCCGCTGCCATTGCGAGCTACAACGCAGGCCCGCAGGCCGTCGCGCGCTGGCTCGACGGCTCGACGCTCGACGACGATGAGTGGGTCGAGGCGATTCCGTACGACCAGACGCGCGCGTACGTGAAACGTGTGCTGCGCAGCCTGCACGCCTATCAGGTGCTGTATTGAGCAGTCGCTCCGGCGCGGAGCCGATCCTGCGTGCGCGCGAGCGGGCAGGGGGCTGCGACGTGATCGGCGTCGGGCAGAACTCCCTCGATCGCGTGTGCCTGCTCGCGGGTCCGCTGCTCGCGGGTGGCAAGAGCGCGCTGATCGACAGCCAGGATCTGCCTGGCGGTCAGATTGCCACGGCGTTGCTCGCGTGTGCGCGCCTGGGTCTGACTACGGCGTACGTCGGCAGTGTCGGCGACGACCCGGCAGCGGATCGCGTGCTCGCGCCGCTTTCGCGCGCCGGCGTCGATCTGAGCGGCGTGAAGCGCGTCGCGAACGCGCCCACGCGCAGCGCCACGATCCTCGTCGACTCGCGCACGGGCGAGCGCACGATCCTCGGCTACCGGGATCCGCGCCTCGCGTTGGCTGCTTCGGACCTGGAGGTCGCGCCGATCACGCGCGCGGGCTGTCTGCACCTCGATGCGGTCGATCTCGAGGCGAGCGGGTTTGCGGCCGAAACCGCGCGCAGCGCCGGGGTTCCGGTGGTGCTCGACGCCGACAGTGCCGGGCCGGGCCTCGAGAAGCTCCTGGCGAAGGTCGATTTTCCTATCGTTTCGCGCGGTCTTGCCGAAGCGATGGGCGGGCGGGGAGGGCTGCGTGCGGCGCTCGCCGAACTCTGCGCGTTGGGGGCGCAGCTCGCCGTGGTGACGCTCGGCGAATTTGGCGCGCTCGCGCGTCACGGAGAGCGGGTGATCGAGAGCCCGGCCTTCCGCGTCGCCGTGCGCGACACGACGGGTGCGGGCGACGTCTTCCATGCCGCCTTCGCCTGGGGGCTGCTCGAGGGCCTGGCTGTCGAGCCGCTGCTGCGCGCGGCGAACGCGGCGGCGGCGATGAGCTGCCGCGCTCATGGCGCGCAGGGGGGGCTGCCGACGCGGGACGAGCTCGAGGCGTTCCTGCGCGAGCACAGGCCCGCCGCGTGGCGCGACCCGCTGGGCGGCGACGGATGAGACCGCAAAGGAGAGATGCCGATGGCGAATGAGAAAGGCGGCCGCGGTGCGCTGATTCCGCTGCTCGTGCTCCTGCTTCTGCTCGTTGGAGCGGGCGCCTGGAACTATCAGCGCAATCTGGAGCTCGAAAGCCAGGAAGATCGACCGTTGCGCGGCTATGCGGAGGCGGATCTCGAAAAGTTGCTCGGCGCCTATCAGCAGGAAGCGCAGCGGCTGGCGAGCCGGGCAGGGGCTACGCGGCGAGCCTCGCCTCGGGACACGCAGGGTCAGCTCGTCGGCGAATCCGTGCACGAATTCGAGCGCGTGCAGCGTGCCAGCCGGCGCGTGCGAGATGCGCATGGAGACGTCGCCGAAGTCGAGCTGATGGTCGAACGAATCAACCAGGAGCTGAGCCGCCGAGGCGGCGAGCGCGACCCGACGGCCGTCTTCCTCCGGCGCCTGACGACGATCTAGCGCTCATCGGCGCGTCGGCGGTTCGCCGGGCGCACAGCGGCTACGCTCGTTGCACTCCGCCTAGGACTCCCCGGGCTCTTCGGGCTCCTCTTCCTCTTCCTCGATGACTTCATCCGCGGAGTCGTCGCCCGCCTCGAGGCCGAGATCGAGTTCGTCATCGACCACCACCTCGTCCTCTTCGTCGTCCTCGAGCAAGGGCGACATCGGGCGTGCTGCCGGACGGCGCTGGCCGGCCGGAGTCGTCAGCTTCGCCTTGGGATCGACCTTGGGGCGCTCGCGCTGATCGGCGCCGCACTTCGGGCACAGCGGCTCGGGCTTGTTCAGGTCGTAGAACTTCGCACCGCACTTGAAGCACGCATGCTTCACGCCGAGCTTGGCCTTGACGTCGCCGCCCGCGACCAGACCGCGGCCAACGGATCGGCCGACCTCGCTGCGGGCGCCTGATTTTCGCGCCCGCGAGGGCCGCTCGCTCTTGGCCGGCTTGGCCTTCTGCAAGTTCTTCTCCTGGGGTCGTGTCGCGCTCGGCGCGCCGCTGCGTCGCCGATCGGCGTCGCCCCGAGGCGCTGCGCGGTCCGCGGCGGTTTCGCTCGCCTTGGCTTCGCCGCGTGCCGGTCGCGAGCGAGTCGGCTTCACGGGCGCAGCCTTCTTCGGCGCGCTCTTGGTTTTTGTCTTCGGGATTTTCTTGGTAGGGCTCATGCTTCGGCTCCCGTGGCGGTGCGGATGAAATCGCTCGCCTGGGCGAGGTTTTGAATCCCGAGTCTGCGCGCATCCTCCTCGCCGTCGAGGCGGGAGTGGTCGATCTCGATGCGCGTTCCCGGCGGCGGAAGCTCGATCCCGCCAGCGGCCAGCCAGCTCCGGTAACGGGCCATCAGCGCGCGCCGGGCCGTCGTGGGGGAATCCGGGCCATCGGCGTTCTTTACCGGAGCATACTCGCGTTCGCGGCTGGTCTCGACCACGCACACCGCGCGCGCCGCAGGCAGCGCGTCGAAGACGAAGCGCTCGAGCTTGCGACCATTCGGGGCGGCCGGCAACACGGGACGACCTTCATCATCGACGGTGGGAATCTTCTTCTCCGAGGCATGGAAGCTCAGCCAGCGATCGGCCGCGCTCGCAACGCGGCGCAAGAACGGCAGCGAGAAAACGTGGAGCGCCATGTTCCCAGCCCAGTAACGCAGCTCTCCGTTCGCGTCGCGCGCGTTGCGGAATGCGTCGCTCAGCTCCGTGTATTCGATGACGAGCGTCTCGGCATCTGCGCGTGCGAGCACTCCGACCTTCTCCATCGGCTCGAGCTTCTGGACGACCTTGCACGACATCTCCGCGCCGGCCCCAAAGTGGAACCCTAGATACATCGGATCGCAGATCTGCACGAGGGGATTGTCGACCTGGTAATAGAAGAGCGTGTCGATTCCGCGCTGCTGCATGTCGTCGAGCGCGCCCGAAGCGTGCAGGGCGGTCAGCGAACCGCCGTGGCCATCGGGATTGAGCATGATGCGACCGGGGCTTTCGAGGAGCATGCGATCGTCGAAGTCGAAGCTCGGCAGCATGCCCTGACGGAAGAAGAAGACATCGTTCTCGGCGAGTCCAAAGCATTGCGAGCCCCGAAAGAACGCGCGCGTCTGCGCATCCGTCGCTTCGCTCGTCATCACATACCAGGGCACGCGGCGACCGAAGCGGCGCTCGAGCCCGCGGAGTTTCTGCGCCTGGAGTTCGAAGAGCGAGCGCTGCGTCACCGGGCCGATCGGGTAGAGGCCCTTGGGGCCCGCATAGCCGAGCCGCGTGGCCTGCCCCCCGGCGACCACCATGGCGGCGACGCGCCCCGCGCGCAGCGCGGCCTCGCCGATCTCGCGTGCTTCCGCCCAGCGTGCGGCATCGCCGCCGTGCTCCGGTAGCCGCTCGACCGGCACGGGCTCGAGCGTGCGCGCGTCCGGGGCCTGCGGCTCGCGGGCGAGCGCGATCGCCCGCAGCGCGGCAGGCAGGTCGATTCCGGCGGCCTGGGAAAGCAGGCAACGCCGCGCCGTCGCATCCAGGCGATCCCAGAAGCGAAAAACGTGACCCTGGCCGTGGCTCTGGAATTGGCTCCGCAGCGTTTCGAACTCAGAATTGCCGGACACGTCGCTCAGCACCGGTGGCTCCCGGGTAGAGTGGTCGCGGCCTATAGCACAAGCGGCACGTCCTGTGCAGAGCCAGCGCCGCCGAGCCGGGTGCCGCCCCGCGGCGGGCGCTCAGCCTCCGGCGTGCGGGTTGGGGCGCGAGCGGCGGTCCATCCACCGGGAAGCCAGCATCGAGCCCGCGAGCAGGCTCAACACGATCGCGAGCGACACCAGCGCCGGCAGCTTCACGAAGTCGATCAGCGCCATTTTTCCGCCCACGAAGACGAGCACGCCGGACAGGCCCAGCTTCAGGTAGCGGAATTTCTCCTCCAGCCCGGTGAGCAGGAAGAACAGCGACCGCAGACCCAGGATCGCAAAGATGTTCGATGTGAAAATGATGAAGGGATCGTTGGTCACGGCGAAGATGGCGGGGATCGAATCCACCGCGAAGATCACGTCGGTGATCTCGACCAGGATCAGCGCCATGAACAGCGGCGTCGCAACCCAACGGCCGTTCTCACGCGCCCAGAATCGCTCGCCATGCAATTTCGTCGTCGAGGGGATCCAGCGGCGCACGAGCTGCATGACCCGGCCCTGCTCGGGGTGCTCCTCCTTGCCACGGTTCAAGAAGAGTTTGATGCCCGTGAAGACCAGGAAGGCGCCGAACACGTAGATGAGCCAGTGGAAGCGGGCGAGCATCGCGACACCGGCGAAGATCATGGCGGCGCGCAGGATCAGTGCCGTCAGGATGCCCCAGAAGAGCACGCGATGTTGGGACTGGAGCGGGATTCCGAGCCCCGAAAAGATCACGAGGAAGATGAAGATGTTGTCGATCGAGAGCGATTTTTCGATCAGGTAGCCCGTCAGGAATTCGATACCCGGCTGTGTGCCGAAGCGCCACGCCACGAAGACGTTGAACAACAGGGCCAGGCCGATCCAGACCGCGCTCCAGACGAGCGCCTCGCGCGGGCCCACCGCGTGAACCTTGCGATGAAACACGCCGAGGTCGAGGGCGAGCATCGCGAACACGAAGGCGATGAAGCCGACCCAAAGGGCGGGCGAGCCGATGGATTCCATGCGCGGGTTTGTAGCGGACGGCAAGATCTCTGGAAATCAGAAAATTTGGTACCAATCTGCAGGTTTTTCAGGATAGTGTTCCAGCGTGGAATGGCTCAACTACCACCACCTCCTGTACTTCTGGCTCGCCGCCCGCGAGGGGGGGCTGGCCCCGGCGGCGGCGCGCCTGCGGCTGGCGCACCAGACCGTCTCCGGGCAGATCCACGCGCTCGAGCTTGCGCTCGGCGAGAAGCTGTTCGAGCGGCAGGGGCGCCGCCTCGTGCTCACCGAGGTCGGGCGCACCGCCTATCGCTACGCCGATGAGATCTTCACGCTCGGCGCCGAGCTCCAGGACACGCTGCGCGGCGGTGCGAGCGGCCGGCTCCTGCGCCTGGTCGTCGGCGTCGCCGACGCAGTGCCCAAGCTGATTGCCCGCGCGCTGCTCGCGCCGGCGCAGCGCCTGCCGGAGCCGCTGCGGCTCGTCTGCCGCGAGGACAAGCCCGAGCGCCTGCTCGCCGCGCTCGCGCTGCACGAGCTCGACGTCGTGCTCTCCGATGCTCCCGTTCCCTCGGGCGCGGGCGTCCGCGCGTACTCGCACCTGCTCGGCGAATGCGCCGTCTCCCTCTTTGCGGCGCCGGTCGTCGCGCGACGTCTCGCGCGCGGCTTTCCGCAGTCGCTCGCTGCGGCCCCCTTCGTCCTGCCGACCGAGAACACCGCGTTGCGCCGCGCGCTCGACCACTGGTTCGACGCCCACCAGATTCGCCCCCGCATCGTCGCGGAGTTCGAAGACAGCGCCCTGCTCAAAGCCTTTGCGCAGGATGGCGACGTGACGTTTGCGGCCCCCGAGCCGATCGCGGCGGAGATCGAGCGTCAATACCGCGTGCGTCGGATCGCGACGCTTCAGGGAGTGAGCGAGCGCTTCTACGCAATCACCGTGGAGCGGCGACTGCGCCACCCGGGCGTGCTCGCGATTGCGGCCTCGGCGCGGACGAATCTATTGCGGGCGCCTGCGCGCAGGCGTCCGCCGCGATGAAAGGGGCGCCTGAGGCCACGCGACGCGCGATCGCGGAAATTTCACACCCAAGTGGTGATTCGTCGTTCGATTCAACCTCTCCCTGAGCCGCGCAGAGCGCCGGCGCCAGGCTTGCCGATCCGATGCAGGCCTTCAGCATGGGGTGCAACGCCCCAGTGTTTTTGCCGTCGCACGGATCGCGGAACTCGCGCGGGAGGGGATCTAGCTGTGACTGCGGGTGGCCGATAAGATCATCAAGAGGCGGGTCGTAGTTTCGACCCTCGAGAAGAAACGCGAGAAGGAGAACCTCAAATGAAGTCGAACGGTATCGCGCTGGTTGCGGCGCTGATTCTCGGAATGGCGGGGCCGGCTGTGGCGGCGTCGAGCGTCGCGCTCACGGCCGGTGGTCGCACGCTGGCGGGGCCGGGCACGGCGAACCTCGGCGCGGGTGCGACGGCCACGGTCTATACGCATGCGGCTACGAACACGGATGCCTGCGGGACGCTGGTCAACAGCTCGAAGTCGTCGTCCGTGAGGCTGACCCTCGTAGGCCCGGCTTCCAACACGGCGACCTTCGACGTTTCACCCGGGGGAAGCGGCACGCTTTGCAAGGACGGCCTGGTCCGAATGGATCTGACCTGCCTCGGCGGAACCGCCTGTAGCACGCAATGGCGCGTGGACGACAACTGACGGCTGATGACCGGATCCTGGGGAAACGAAGGTGCGTACCCCGTTGACTCTCGCTGATCAAAAGGAAGGGAACACATGCTGAAGTCGAATCACATCGCGCTGGTCGCGGCGCTGGTCCTCGGAATGGCCTCGCCCGCCTTGGCGGCAAAGACCAGCGGTCTCACCGCCGGGGGGAACACGCTGGCCGGTCCGGGCACCACGAACCTCGGTCTGAACGCCACGGCGACGGTCTACACGGATACCTCCGGGAACTCGGATACCTGTGTAACCGTGGTCAACGCTGGGAAATCCGCCGTCCGGCTGAGCGTCGTGGACGCGACTCCCAGCACCACGAATATCGACCTCGCCATCGGCGCCAGCGGTGCGTTGTGCCGCGACGAGACGACGCGAGTCGATCTGACCTGCCTCGGCGCGAGCAGCTGTAGCGCGCAGTGGCGCGTGGACCGGGACTAACGGGCGAGTCGCGGCGCGAGAAACGCCGCGATGCGTCGCGCGTATTCCTGCGGATAGAGCGTGTTCGAGCGCGAGTGGGTCCCCCAGGTTCCCGCGCTCGCGTAGAGCGGGTGATCCGCCCAGACCAAATCCGACCACCGCGACGGGCAGGGCCCCGGCGCGTCGCTCGGCGAAGTCGATCCAGGCGCTCACGTCCGGCGCGAGATTCGCTCCCACGGGCGGGCCCTCGCGACCGCTGCCGGAATCGCCGTGCTGGCGCTGGTCGGGCGCCAGCACGTTTTAGCCCTCGGCATGCAGCGCCTTCGCGAGCCCGAGCCCGTTGCTCCACAGAAACGAACGGTTGGACCCGCCGTCGTGGCGCAACACGACGAGGCCACGCGGGGCTTCCGCGGGGATCCAGCACGCGACGAGCGGTACGGCGGGGATGCGACCTCGATCGAGACGGTCTCGAAGGCCAGGCCGTAAGCGCCGGGCGGCCAGCCAGCGCGCTGCGGCCGGCTCTTCGCTTCGGGTGTGTCGCGCTCATGCGACATCCGGGATCGTGTAGTCGTTGCGCAGGCTGGGATCGGCGCTCCCGTACTCGACGAACTCCCAGTCGTTGCCCGCAGCGTCTGCGAAATAGATCCGCTTGCGGTGCGGGTGCTCGTTCGGAATCGTCGTTTCGCGATAGCCCGCGGCGGCGAGCCGCGCGCGCAGCGCAGCGCAGCGACATCGTCGACTTCGAAGCCGAGATGATTCAGGCCCGGCTTGCCTGCATAGGGCAGCCACGCTTCGGGCGGTTCTTCGCTCGCTTCGTGCAGGGCGACGTAGGTCGTATCCGTGCCGCAGTGGACCCAACGGGCGCCGCCGAAGCCTCGGCCCGAGCCGCGGACCCGGAACTCCGGGAACGCCGCGCGTAGGAAGTGCAGGGCGCCGGCGAGATCGCGCACGGCGAGGTTGGCGTGTTCGAGTCGGACGAGCATGGCGGGCTCCTTTGGCTTCGCGATGGTTTCGCGACACTCGGGAGCTTGCGGCGAGCCAGATGGAAAAGCGACTGGATGGCTGGTAAAGCAGCAGCTAGCTATTCTGCCGACATGTCGGACAAAACATCACCTGGCACGGCGGCGAATCTCGCCGCCAACGTGCGTCGCCTGCGCGAGGCACGAGGGCTCTCCCAACAGCAGATCGCGAAGCTCGCGGGCACGCCGCGCCCGACCTGGGCGAGCCTCGAGTCAGGCGCCGCGAATCCGACGCTCGCGGTGCTCTCGCGCGCCGCGTCGGCTCTCCAGGTTTCGATCGAGGAGCTGATCGGCCCGCCGCGCACGGCCGCACGGCGTTTTGCCGCAGCCGAGCTGCGCACGCGCAAACGGCAGGGCGCGACCATCCGCGCGTTGCTCCCGGAAGCGATTCCGGGCCTCGACATCTCGCGCATGGAGCTCGCGCCCGCGGGCCAGTTGAGCGGCATCCCGCACACCGCGGGCACGCGCGAGTACCTGACCTGCGAGAGCGGCCAGATCGAACTCGTCGCCTCCGGCGAACGCTGGGAACTCGGCCCCGGCGACGCGCTGGTGTTTCGCGGCGACCAACGTCACAGCTACCGCAATCGCGACCCGCGGCGCACGGCGATCGCGATCAGCGTGGTGTGCTTCGCGCCGGCGGGCTGAGCGACGTCCGATCCGGAAGAGCAGGGCTCGCACCAGACCCGCGGTGATCCCGGTCGGCTGGCCGGATTCGATTCAGAACCCGAGCCAACCCGGGCGAACCAGGAGCAGGGCGCCGAGCGCGAGGATCAGCGAGCCTGAAACCAGCTTGAGCCAGCGCCCCGCGCGCTCCTGAAGCTTGTGCCTCCCGAGCGTCACGACCCCGATGGCCACCAAGATGGCACCATGAAGAACGTGAGCCACGCGGCCATGAAGGCGAAGTAGACGACGCCGCTGACGACCACGAATGTGCCGGCGACGAGGGCCATCCGCGAGCGGCTCTTTTCAGGTTGACCAGCATCGCGAGCAGGAACAGCAATACCCACGTGGCGCAGGGATTGAAGCCGTCGATGAGACCCACGACGATGGTGAACAGCGGCAGGCCCAGGCGGTTCACGTCCAACGTGCCCACGAGCGGGAGTTCGATGGAACTGGACGCGGGTCCGGGCGTGCGCGTTTCGCAGCGCGAGGGATCGACGGAGCAGGCGTCCGATTCACGCGTGGGGGGCCCGGCGGCATCCAACAACGCCCGCAAGCGTGCCGGAGTGGTTTGGGGATCGAAGCCGACGAGCAGGCTCGGGCCGATGGCGAACGCGGGGACTCCGGGCGTTTTGATGCCTGCGCGGGCCGACAGATCGCGCAGCCGCTGCAAAGCGACGGCGTCGCGCGTGACGTCGTGCTCGATGATGGAGAAATCAGAGCGCTCGCCGGCCAGTTCAACGAGGAAGCGGTGCGCCTCGGCGCAGTGAGGGCAACCGGGCCTCGAAAACACTTCGAGGCTCGTCTCGCCCGCCGCGGGTCCAGCCGCGAGCGAGGCGACCGCCGTCAGAAGCATGCCGAGACGAGCGATCCGTTGGCGGGCGCGTCGATCGGCTCCTGCGACTTCGCTTCGCCGGCCGCGCTCGCCGGCGCTCACAGAATTCGAGATCCCGCGCGACGCATTCCCCGGCCGTCCGTGCGCCTCGCTGCCCGCCGGGCGCGGAACCCGGGCAGGGGATCCAGGGGTCCTGACGAGGCCCGGAACGCCCGCCGAGCCCCGGATATCCTATTTGACAGAATCATTCTTATCGGACGTAAAGGGTAGGCGATTCAGGAGGCGCTTCCGGCTCGCAGCTCACGCAGCAGGCCGCGCTGCGCCGCCGGCAAGGAGTAGCCCTCCTGGGCCTCGCTCTCGATGCGCTCGAGCAACGCGAGCGCGCGCGCGCGCGATCGCCGGCCTGCGCGTAGCAGCGCGCGGCATCCGCGAGTGCGAGCCAGCGCAGCGGGAAATCGGGCAGCGCGCCAGCGGCTTCGTGTTCGGCGGCGGCCTCGGCGAGCAGGCCGCGATTCTCGTAGACCTGGGCGATGCGCTGGTGCACGAGGCCCGCGAGGCGAGCGTTGCCTGTCTGCTCCGCGAGGCCCTTCTGAAGATTCTCGAGCACGGCGTCGGACTCGCCAGCAGCTTCAAGCAGGTCCGCGATCTCGAGCCAGGCGAGCGCGGCGGAGAGCGTGCCGGGATGCGCCTCGGCAACGTCACGGTACTTCTGGACGTATTCCTCACGGATCTGCTTCGCCGCTGCCGGGTTCGCGAGCTGAGGAACTTCGATCGCGTCCGGCTCGGCGCCCATCGCCGCAAGATAGGCGGATTGGGTCTCGTCGAAGGCGTTCGAGGCCTCGATCTGGCGGTTCTCGGCCCGGTGGCGCACGAACTCGAACGCGCCCACGCACGCCAGCAGGATCCCGATCGCGCTGATCACCGTCACCGGATTCTCGCCGATCCAGCCCGTGAGCCGCTCGAAACCGGATTCGAGCTGGGTCCGCGATTCGTCTGTGCCGTGCGATTTCGTCTTCTCGGCCACGCGGGGCTCCTTCCAGCGGGTTCGTTGGGGGCGCGAGTGTATCGGAAGCAGCCGCGACTGCGCGTCGCCGCTGCCGGCAGCCTCAGCGGCGCGCGCGCAAGCGCAAGCGGATCGGCGCTCCCATCAGATCGAAGGCCTCGCGCAGTTGATTCTCGAGGAAGCGGCGGTAGGAGCTCTGCACCGCATCGGGCTCGGAGCAGAACAACACGAAGGTCGGCGGTCGGGTCCCCATCTGGGTCGCATAGTAGAACTTCACCGGCTTGCGCCGGGGCCCCCGTTGGGCCATCGCGGGGTCGTGGAGGGTGACCGTTTTTGCGAGCCAACGGTTGAGCTCGGCCGTTCCGATCTTGCGTTCGCAGGCGGCGGCGAGCTTGCGCGCCGGCTCGAAGATGCGGCCGACCCCGGCGCCGGTCTTGGCCGAAACCGTGAGCAGCGGCGCATCTCCCAGGAAGCGAAGCCGGCGGCGAATTTCGCCGAGCACGTAGCTGATGTGTTTCTCGCCTTGCGGCGAGACGAGATCCCACTTGTTCGCGAGCACACCCACCGCGCAGCCGCGCTCGAGGGCCAGGCTCGCGACGCGAGCGTCCTGGTCGGAGGCGCCCTCCGCGGCGTCGACCACCACGAACGCGACGTTGGCGCGCTCGAGCGCGCGCACCGTCATCAGCGCGCTACCCCGCTCAGCGGTGAGCGTGCGGCGCCCCACGCGCCGCAATCCCGCCGTATCGACCAGCAGGTAGCGTTCTCCCTCGTGCTCGATGTGCACGTCGATGGCGTCGCGCGTGGTGCCGGGTACGTCGGAGACGACGACGCGATCTTCGCCGACGAGGCGGTTCACGAGCGAGCTCTTGCCGACGTTGGGGCGGCCGACGATCGCGATGCGCACCCCCTCCCCTGCTTCCGGCGCGGCGAGCGGCGGGCTCTCCGGCAGGAGGGAGGCCAGTTCTTCGAGCGCATCCCACGCGCCGGATCCGTGCTCCGCGGACACGCCGCGCGTGAGCTTGAAGCCGAAGCGATGAAACTCGCCGAGGCGCGGGGCGTGCTCGGGCTGATCGATCTTGTTGACGATCAGCATCACCGGTTTGTCCGTGCGCCGCAGCTCGCGCGCGAGATCTTCGTCCTGGGGCAGCATTCCGGACTGGCCATCGACGAGGAAGATGATGGCGTCGGCGCCTTCGATCGCGGAGTGCGCCTGGGCCTGGATCGCCGCCCCGAGGCCGGCTTCGGCGTCCGGATCGAGGCCCGCCGTGTCGACGAGCAGCAGCCGCCGGCCGCTCGCTTCGATTTCTTCGGCGATGCGATCGCGCGTGATGCCGGGCTCGTCGTAGGTGAGCGCGCGGCGGTGTCCCGCGAAGCGATTGAACAGCGTCGACTTCCCGACGTTCGGGCGTCCGACGATCGCGACGATCGGGATCTGCGTTTGGAGGATCATGGGCTGGGGCGCCGATTCGGCGATTGGCGAAGCGGGAACATACCAATTGGGAGCGCCCAGGGCCAATTCCACGCGGCTTTGCTTGACTTTTCGGGCCGCCGCCGCTTAGCCTCGCTCGGTTCCCGTGTTACCGGCTCCTCGTACGCCAGGGCGTCGGGCGCCTGGAGGTGTCGACCTTGAGTTCGCGCGCCAATTGGCTCGGCTTGGTTGCCTCGGGGGTCGTGCTGCTGGCCGGCCTGGCCGGCTCTGCGTCTGCCTCGCCCGAGACGCTCAAGCGCTCGGTTTCGAACATCCTGATGGCGCCGCTCGACGTCGCTTTCACTCCGATCGTGGCAGCCCAGAACGTCTACACCAACATCCTAAACGTCGACGACACGATGGGCGTGCGGATCGCCTACGTGATTCCGGGTTATGTCTGGAACATGGGCGTGCAGATCGGTGCGAGCACGGTGCGCGTGATTGCCGGCGTGATCGAGTTCGTACCGGGCCTCGGCCTGCTCTTCTTCGACGCCGATCTCGACCCGCTCTTCTCGCCCGTCGACAAGGCGTCGGCGCTCGTCGACTACGACACGCCGCCGCTGAACTTCAAGTTCGGGCTCACCTACACCGAGTAGGCCGGATCGGCTCCGCCGGGGCGCAAGAAATCCTCCACCGCCGCGAAGATCTCGCTGCGGGCGGCCGGGTCGAACCAGCGCGCCTCGGGAACACTCCGCAGCCAGGTGCGCTGTCGCCGGGCGAAGCGCCGCGTGTCGCGCTGCATCGCCGCCAGCGCATTGAGCAGCGTGTCCGAACCCTGCGCGACCGGCAGCAGGTGGCGGTATCCGATCGACTGCATCGGCGGGAGTTCGGGTCCATAGCGCCGATCGCAGAGCCAGCGCACCTCGCGCAACAGCCCGGCTTCGATCATGCGCGCGCAGGCGGCGTCGATCCGCCGGTCGAGGGTCTCGCGGCCCGGGTCGAGGGCGATCTGGAGTGCGCGGTAGGGATGCTCGGCGCAGCGTTGGGCCTCGCGCAGCCACGCGCTCGGCTGGCCGGTGTGCTGCACGATCTCGAGCGCGCGGATGATCCGGCGTGCGTCGTTCGGATGAATGCGCGCGGCGGCTTCCGGATCGACGCCGCGCAGCCGCTCGTGCAGCTGCTCCGGATGCCCCTCGGCGCGCGCGCTGGCGTCCTCGCGCTCGAGGCGTTCGCGCAGTCCCGGGTCCGCCGCGCCCGCGGCCAGCAACCCTTCGAGAAACACACGAATGTAGAGGCCCGTTCCCCCTGTCAACACGACGGTCTTCCCGCGCGCCAGAATGCTGCTGGCCGCCCTGCGCGCTTCGACGAGATAGCGACCTGCGCTGTAGCTCACGTCCGGTGTCACCACGTCGATCAGGTGATGGGGCACGCGCGCGCGCTGCTCCGCTGTCGGCTTGGCGGTGCCGATGTCCATGTACCGGTAGACCTGCATCGAGTCGGCGTTCACGATCTCGCCGTCGAATTTTTCGGCGAGTTCGATCGCCAGCGCGGATTTCCCCGCCGACGTCGGGCCGCTGACGACGACCACGGGGGCTTTCGAAGCGCTGGCGGTGGCGGTGGCGGACATCGCGGGAAGGTACCCGATGGCGCTAACGGCGACCGAAACGCTGGTCGATCTCGGCGAGCTCGAAGGGCACCGCGACGGGGCGGCCGTGGGGGCAGGTAGGTGCCCAGGGAATCGCGTCGAGAGCGTCGAGGAGCGCCCGCTGCTCCACCGGCTGGAGCAGATCGCCCCGGCGGCGCGCCGCATGGCAGGCGAGCGACGCGAACAAGCGATCCGCAGCCTCGGCCGTCGACGCGTTCGCCCCGGACGCCGGAGCATCGAGCCAGCTTTCCAGCAGACCGCGTACGAGCGTCCCCGGATCCCGGCCGGCGAGCAGCGCCGGGATCGCGCGCACGACGACCGTTTCGGCGCCGAAGGGTTCGAGGTCGAAACCGAACGCCGAGGCGTCGCCGGCCCTCTCGGCGAGCTGCGCCACCTGCCCGGCCGACGCCGCGAGCGTGAGCGGAACCAGCAATCGCTGGCTCTCGACCTCGCGCCCGCCCCAGGCGGCGCGCAGGCGTTCGAAGAGCACGCGCTCGTGCGCGGCATGCTGATCGATCAGCAGCAATCCCTCTTTGGTCTCGAGCACGAGGTAGGCTGCGAGCAACGTGCCGAGCAGTCGCAGCTCGCCGAAACGCAGCGGCGTGAACGGCGTCGCCGCCTGCGGAAGCGAAACGGCGCCCTGCGCGGCGGAGGCGGGCGCCGTCGCGCGCGAGGCGAATAGCCAATCGCCCGCGGGCGACGACTCGGCGTGTGTGCCAGGCCGAGGCGCCAGCGGCGCGACGGCGCCGCCGGGCGCGAGCCAGCGTCGGCTCTCGATCGCGGCGGCTACGCCGTGCCGCACCAAGCGGTGCAGCGCCTGCGGATCGGCGAAGCGCACCTCCCACTTCGCCGGATGCACGTTCACATCGACGGCCTCCGGCGGCAGATCGACGAACAGCACGGCCGCGGGGAAGCGCCCGCGCGGCAACCAATCGCGATAGACATCGATCAGCGCGTGCTGCAACGTGCGATCGCGCACCGGGCGACGGTTCACATAGAGGTGAATCCCCGCGAGCGTCGGGCGGGGGCGATCGGGCCGGGAGACGAAGCCCGACACCGACGCGGGTCCCTCGCGATGCTCGACCGGGACGAAGCCGGCTGCGTCTTCTTCTCCCAGCACCGCCGCGATCCGGTCGAGCGGCGCGCTGACGGCGGGCCAGGCGAGCGAAGGCCGACCCTCGCGCTGGACATCGAAATGGACGCCTGGCAGCGCGAGCGCGCAACGCACGAGACCCTCGGCGATGTGCCCCCACTCCGTCGCCGCCGTCTTGAGGAACTTGCGGCGTGCGGGCACCGCGGCGAAGAGATCGGCGACTTCGATGCGGGTGCCCTCCGGCGCTCCCACCGCTCCGGCGTGCAGGACCCGGCCGGCCTCGATGCGAAGCTCGAATCCCTCGCTCGCACCGCGCGCCCGCGTGCACAGGCGCAGCTGCGAAACCGACGCGATCGCAGGCAGCGCCTCGCCGCGGAAGCCATAGGATCGGATCTGCTGGAGGTCTTCGATGGCGGCGATCTTGCTCGTGGCGTGGCGCTGTAGCGCGAGCTGCGCGTCCTGCGGGGTCATGCCCCAGCCGTCATCCGCAACGGCGATGAAGTCGCGCCCGCCGTCGCGCACCTCGACGCGAATGCGCGAGGCGCCGGCGTCGAGGGCGTTCTCGACCAGCTCTTTGACCACCGAGGCGGGGCGTTCGACGACCTCGCCCGCTGCGATCTGGTCGATCAAGCCTCCGGGCAGCAGGTGGATCCGCCCGCCGGCGGGCGGGCCCACGGATTCGTTTTGTCCCACACTCCCCCCTGCCGGCCGAGTACCATGAGACCCGGTCGAGCGTCAACCACAGCGATCGCGGGCTGCATGTAACCCGCAATTTCATTGACAAGTAGCCCGGTCTCCCAATAGGTTTCGTCTGCTTCCGGGTTGCGTTGGCTGGCTTGGACCTGCGGTTGGGGAAAGGGTGCGATGAGCGAAGTGGGCGTTCTGCGCGAGGCAGCGGGTTCCGAGGGGGGGCTCGCGATCGATCGTTCGATGGGTCGCCGCCGCAGCGACCGGATCGTGGGCGCCGGTCGCGCGACGCAGGAGCTCGTCGATCAGGCGATGGCGCTCGCCCGCTCGGAGCGTCCGGTACTGATCGTCGGAGCTTCCGGCAGCGGCAAGGATCATCTGGCGCGCGCGATTCACGCCTGGGGCGGCCGGGCGGCGCAGCCTTTCGTTGCGATTCCTTGCGCCGCGCATTCCGAGCCCCTGCTCTCCCGCGAGATTTTCGGCTGCGCCGAAGGCGCGCATCCGCAGCTTCCGGAGGAGCACGCGGGAGCGCTCGCACGCGCGAACACGGGCACGTTGCTCATCGACGCGATCGACTCGGCCCCCGAAGCCTTGCGCGAACGCTTGAGCAAGGCGCTCGCGGAGGGTCGCTATCAGCGCGATGGCGATAGCGCAGGCGTGGCGCTGCGCGCGCGCGTGATCGCGACCAGCGCGAGCGTGCCGACACGTTCTCCGTTCGGCGACCTCGCCCACCACGTTCTCCAGTTGCCTCCCCTCGCGGCGCGCCGCGAGGACGTGCTGCCGCTCGCAGCCCACTTCCTGCGGCTGTATTCCGACGAGGCGGGGGTGACACCGATTGGATTCACGTCCGAGGCGCGCAGTGCGCTGCTGTCCGAGCCGTGGCCGGGCAATGTGCGCGAGCTCGCCGAGCGCGTCCGCCAGGCCATCCGGTTGGCGGGCAGCGGTGCCATCAGCGCCGAGGCGCTGTTGCTCGCTGCCGACGGCGATGAAATCCCGTCGTTCAAGGAGGCCAAGCGCGCCTTCGAGACGCGCTACGTGGTCGGCTTGCTGCGGCGCTGCGGCGGCAACATCAGCCGTGCGGCGCGGCTCGCGAAGAAGGACCGCAAGGACTTCTACGACGTCATCCGCCGCACCGGCATCGACCCCTCCGAGTTCCGCTAACCCGCCTCCGGTATCCTGCGCGCATGCGCGTAGCACTGGTGCAGACCACCTCGACCGACGACGTGACGGCGAACCTCGCGTCGGCCAGCGCGGGGGTCGAGGAGGCCGTGGCGCGCGGCGCGGCGTTCGTGGCCCTGCCCGAGAACTTCGCGTTCCTGCGGCGGGAAGGCGGCGCGATCCCCTGTGCCCAGGGGCTCGACGGCGAGATCGTGGGCTGCCTGCGTTCGCTCGCGCGTCGTCTGCGCGTGCGCATCCTCGGCGGCACGTTTCCAGAGGCGACGGAGAACGGCGAGCGGGTCTACAACACCAGCGTGTTGCTCTCGCCCGCAGGCGAGATCGAGGCCGTCTACCGCAAGATCCACCTGTTCGACGTGGACCTCGCCGCGAGCGGCGGCGGCGTCTATCGCGAGTCGGACGTCGTGGTGGCCGGCGATGACGTCGTCGTCGCCCACACCCCCGACGCCGTCATCGGGCTCTCCGTGTGTTACGACCTGCGTTTCCCGGAGCTCTACCGCGCACTCGCGGCGCGCGGCGCGCAGCTGCTCGTGGTGCCGAGCGCATTCACGCGCGAAACCGGCAAGGACCACTGGGAGGTGTTGCTGCGCGCCCGGGCGATCGAGAATCAGGCGTTCGTGCTCGCCCCCGCCCAGTGCGGTCGCCACAGCGAGACCCGCGCGAGCCACGGACGCTCGCTGATCATCGATCCCTGGGGCCTGGTGTTGGCGCAGGGCGGAGATCGCCCCTGCGTCGTGCTTGCAGACTGTGATTTCTCGGAGCTCGCGCGCATTCGCGCCAGCCTGCCCGCGCTCGCGCACCGCCGCCTCTGATCCCGCGCCCGGCTCAAGGCTGCCGAAAGCTCCTCCGATACCGATGGCAGCGATAGCCAGGGGGGCTCATGTCCACGTCCAAGAGCGCCGAGGCGCCGGCGCACGGATTTCTCGTGATCCAGACCGGCGATTTCGCGCAGACCGAGCACCCGCTCTCCCGGGACGAGACCCTGATCGGCCGCAATCCGACCACGGACATCACCCTGCTCGATGAGGGGATCAGCCGCGAACACGCCCTGATCCTGCGGGATGAGGCGTCGTGCGCGTTCACGATCGAAGACCTCCAGTCGACCAACGGCACCAAGGTGAACGGCAAGCGCGTGCGCTCGGCGGAATTGGCGCATGGCGACACGATCGAAGTCGGCCACACGCGCTTCCGCTTCGAGCTCCGGCACTAGCGGCGCGGCCAGCGCTGCGGATCGATTCAGTTCGAGAGTCGCTGGCGAATGCGCGGGCCGAGCTGGGTCGTCAGCGCGACGGGGAGTCGCGTCCACACACGAGAGAGTCGCTTCAGCCAGACCCCCGGGTCGGGGCCGGCGACCGCGAGCGGTTGACCGTCGGGGGTGTACGCGAGCCATACCAGCGGCCGTTCGACGGCGCCCCATCCGAGCTTGAAGATGTGGGTGCCACTGCCGCGCGGCGACCGGCCGAAATCGAATTCCCGGGCGCCGCGCGCGATCGACCAGCGCAGCGCCTCCCAGTAAATGATGTGGTTCGGGCAGCGATGGCGTTGCTCGCGCAGCGTCGACGCCCACGGCACGTTCACCGTCCCCGCGAAGTCGATTGCCACGAGACCGCCGATGGCCTGGTGGTTCAGCCGCGTGCACACGAAGCGCAGCCGCGGGCCAAAGGCTTCGGCGGCGGCGGCGAAGAACCGGCGGGCATGCACCGGCGATCCGAGATCGCGCATGTTGTGTTGGAATGGACCGTAGAAGGCCTGCAGCAGCTCATCGGGCCCGCCTTCGATGAGATGCAAGCCCTCCCGCGTGGCCTTGCGCGTATGGTTGCGCACCTTCGCGGGCAGCGCGGTCCATTGCTCTTCCTCGCTCGCAGCGAGCTTCAAGAACAGGTCGATCCGGTTGAACTCGCCTGCGGGCGGCGCACCTGTGAGCGGCTCGCGCAGGCGCAGCTCGAGTCGGTCGGCGCCGGTCTCGCGCGTCCGCGCGACGGCAGCCTCGAGCAGCGCGGTTTCGGCGGCCGGCGTGCGCGCCAGGATCCCGGCGGTGTCGAGGTACGGGAGCGAGACGAGCAGCATGCGACCCCGCAGCGTGCGAAAGCGCACCAGGGGCAAAACGCCTGCAAGCGCCCCGGCCGCGTCCCGGGCGGCGAGGTATTCGGAATCGAGTCCGTAGGCGTCCCGCAGTACGCGCTGCCAGCCCGCGGCATGACCGAGGCTGGCGCCGGGCGTAGCTTCCACGAACGCGTCCCACTCGTCACCGGGATCCGCGACCCGTTCTATCTGCATGGATTTCACTATAACGGAGGGGTTTTCGCGGATCTTGAGCTAGAAGATGCGTCAAGCCAAACGGCCGTCGCGCCGAAAATCGCCGCGAGCGGCAAGATGATTGGGGGGGAGCATGGGTTCGCTTTCGAAGGATCGGTCTTCTCGCGGTTTCGCGCGAATCCGGGTCGCGCGGGAGCGACGGCTGCGAGCGGGCTACGCCGCTGCGCTCCTTCTGTGTGGCGCGGCTCTCGGCTGTGCGAGCACTCCCGTGCCTCCGCCCAAGCGCGAGGTGTTCTCGGCGTACGTCGTGGGTGCGCCGGACGAACTGCACGTCACGATCCTTCCGGACCCCGCGATCGAGCGCGACGTGACCGTGCGGCCCGATGGCGTGATCTCGCTCGATCTGATCGGTGACGTCCCCGCCGCGGGGCGCACCGTCTCCCAGATCGCTTCCGATGTCGAACAACGCATCGCCCGCTTCAAGCGCGGCGCGGCGGTGACGATCTCGCTGAGGGTGGCCAACAGCAACGCGATCACGGTGCTCGGCGAGGTCCGCTCACCGCAGACCTTCCCGTTGTTCAAGGACACGCGGGTGATCGAGGCGATCGGCCAGGTCGGGGGGCCGGTCTTCACCGCGTCGACGGGGCGCGTGCGGGTCGTGCGCAGCGGCGGCGGAGAGGCGGTCGTCTATCGCGTCAACCTCGACGCCATCCAGGCCGGGGACCAGAGCACGAACATCGTGTTGATGGAGGGGGACATCGTGTACGTGCCGCCGACCTTCTGGGCGAAGATCGGCTACGTCATCCAAGCGATTCTCTTCCCGTTCAACCCGTTGCTCGGCGTCGGAACCACGGTCGCGGGTGTCGCCATCGGGGGCTGAGCTCCGGCCCCGCCGGTGCGCAGTTCGGGTCCGAGGCGCCGCCGCCACGGCCAGCGGTCGCTGGGATTTGCCAATCCGCTCCGGGTTCCGGACGATCTGATTGCGCGCTGGTGGACCCTGTCCTCCCGCTGCTTGCGGTTCGTGCGTGGCGGTGCGCGCACGCCGATCCGAAGCGGCTGCGAGGGGGGCATGCGGTCCTTCGCTGGAATCCCGCCCGCCTGCATCGTATGATTCGACCATCACTGGATTTTCCGCGGCTTAACCGCCTGATTTGCGAAGGAATCGTGACACCTCCTCGGGCGTTTCTGGCACTCACCAGGTGTCGGGACCCTGGGGGGGAATGCGGCAGCATGGGGATCGGCGCGGGCTGCGACCGGGGGTTCGCGGCCGCGTGGCAAAATCGCGCCGCACTGTGAAGTACTTCACGGCGGGCGCGTCGCGCAGGGAGAATCATTGGGCGGGTGTCGTAGCAGCTGTCGAGGAGCCCTGGAGAAACGATGCGTTACTACCTGCTGAATCTATACCTGGGTCGCGTGTTGATTGCCGTGCTCGCGGATGCGGTGTGTTTCGTCGCAGCCGCCGTGCTGACGTGGTTCGTGCTCGAACCCGATTTTCCGCTTTTCGAGTATGCGCTCGTCACGACAGGCGGCGTTTTCGCGACTTTCGTCACCCTCTACTACACCGGCGCCTACGGACTCACGAGTCTTGGCAGCGGACGTCGCACGATCGAGAGCGTCTTTGGTGCCATGGGCACGGCGTTCGTCGTCGCCCTGGGCGTTTACTTCAGCCTGCGGACGCCGCCCCGGACGATGGAAGTGCTCGCGCATACCGCGGCGATCTACTTCCCGTTGATGCTCGGGGGGCGGATTCTCTTTCGCATGGTGTCGGGACGGCCGCGCTTCTCGCAGCGCGTGCTCTTGATCGGCACCAGCGACCTCGGTTTTGCGATCGCCAAGGCGATGCGCGAGCGCCGCAACCTGGGCACCCAGCTGGTGGGTTTCCTGTCCGACGACGCAAACTACCAGCGAGCGACGATCGAAGGCGTGCCGGTGCTCGGCAAGGTTCACGAGATCGAAAAGGTCATCGATCAGGAGCGGGTCGGCCGGATCGTCGTCGCGTCGAAGAGCCGCAGCGAGTACTTCCCCGCCGAGGAGTTGCTCGGCGCGAAGCTCGCGGGCCGACGTGTCGAATCGGGCGTCTCCTTCTTCGAGCGCATCACGGGACGCGTCTACCTGCGTGACTTGAGGCCGAGCTACCTGATCTTCACCGAGGGCTTCCGGGTGAGCCCGATTTCGAAATGGCTCAAGCGCACGATCGACATCACCGCGTCGGGGCTCGGGCTGCTGTTCTGCGCGCCCTTGATCGGGCTGTGCGCCCTCGCCATCCGGTTGGATTCGCCGGGGCCGATCCTCTATCGGCAGGAGCGCGTCGGCCGCCGCGGCCGCCTGTTCCACGTCTGCAAGCTGCGCTCGATGCGGCACGGCGCGGAGCGGACGACGGGCGCCGTGTTCAGCTCCGCGAACGACAGCCGCATCACCCGCGTGGGTCGCACCCTGCGCAAGACGCGGCTCGACGAGCTGCCGCAGCTCTGGAACGTACTCATCGGGGAGATGAGCCTCGTGGGCCCGCGCCCCGAGCGCCCGGAGTTCGTCGATTCGCTGTCGGAGCGGTACCCGTACTTCCGCCTGCGTTCCGCCCTCCAGCCTGGGCTGACCGGTTGGGCGCAGATCCGCCATGGCTACGTCAACGACGTGGACGGTTTCGAGGAGAAGCTGGCGCTGGACCTCTATTACCTGAAATACCGCTCGATCATGATGGACCTGCTGATCCTCTGGAAGACTGCGAAGACCATGGTTCTGCTGCACGGCGTCTGACGTGACGCTCAACGCGCTCAGCGTCGACCTGGAGGAGTATTTCCAGGTTTCGAACTTCACGAAGCTGATCGAGCGGTCGCGCTGGGAGACCCTGCCCTCGCGCGTCCGCGACGCGACGCGGCGCCTGCTGGATGCGGCCGACGCCACCGGAAATCGCGCGACCTTCTTCGTGCTGGGCTGGATCGCGGAGCGGCATCCCGAGCTGGTGCGCGAGATCGCGGCGCGCGGTCACGAAATCGCGTGTCACGGCTATGGACACGAGCTCGTGTACGAGATCGGTCCGGAGCGGTTTCGCGCCGATCTGCGCCGCGCCCGCGCGGCGATCGAGCAGGCGACGGGCGCTCCGGTGCATGGCTACCGCGCCCCGAGCTACTCGATCACCGAGGCGTCGCTCTGGGCCCTGCGGATCCTGGTCGAGGAAGGCTTCCGCTACGACTCCTCGATCTTTCCCATTCGGCACCACCGCTACGGGATCCCAGGCTTCGCGCGGCGCCCGGTGCGGATCGAGCTCGGAGGGGGCCAGTCGATCGACGAGTTTCCGCTCACCACGCTCGCAGCCGGGCCCTGGTCATTGCCGCTCGCGGGCGGGGCCTACCTGCGGTTCCTGCCCCCAGCCGTCTTTGCGTGGGGCCTCGGGCGCCTGGTCGCCGCAGGCGAGCCCACGGTGCTCTACGTGCATCCCTGGGAGATCGATCCCGAGCAGCCGCGCCAGGCGGTGGGCTGGCTGGTGCGCGTGAATCACTACCACAACCTCCACCGCACCGAGGGGCGCCTGCGGCGGCTCCTCGAGCGCTTTCGCTTCGCGCCGATGGCCGAGGTGCTGGCGCAGCTCGAAGCGCAGGACCGGCTCCCGGAGGTCGCGATCTCCGATTGGGAGATTGCGGCCTAGTTCGAACTCGTTCGTCACCTTTCGTAGCTTCCGGGATACTATTGACCAGGCGCGGGGGAAGGGCCTCAGTTCTTAGGGCCCCTCCTCCTGCCGGCCCCCCCATTTGGGGCGGGAGCGATAGGCGAGGACTCATGTCAGAACACGCGCCGCAAGCGGCCAGCTTCGGATTCGACGATGCCATCGAGATCATCGAGCGCAGGCGCTGGTGGCTGCTGCTGGGGGTCGTCGTCGGGTCTGCGGTGGGGCTCGGGCTCTACTGGGTGCTCCCCGCACGCTACGAGGCGACGACGACGATCCTGGTCGAGCCGCAGGAGATTCCGAAGGCCTACGTCGAAAGCACGGTGACGCTGGAGATCGAGCAGCGCCTCAACACGCTCAACGAACGGGTGACCAGCCACTCGAACCTGAATCAACTGATCGATCTGGTGGGAGCCCAGCGGATCGATGCTTCGGGGAAGCTTTCGCGCGATGCGCTGATGGCGCAGATCCGCGGGAACCTCGGCGTCGAGATTCGCGCATCGCGCCCGAATACGGCACCGGTCTTCGAAATCTCGTACGTGCACGGGGATCCCGACGTCGCCGCCGAGGTCGTGCGCGACATCACGGGTCGCTTCATCGACGAGAACATGAAGGATCGGGCCCAGCAGGCGACCGCCACGTCGGAGTTCCTCGATCGCGAACTCGAGCGGCTGCGCGCCGAGGTCACGCAGCAGGAGGAACGCGTCCGCCAGTTCCGGATCGATCGCATGGGCTCCCTGCCCTCGCAGCTCGACACCAACTTGCGCTCCCTCGATCGCTTGAACCTCGAGCTCGCCGGAAACCTCGAGGCGCAGGAATCGGCGACGCAACGGCTGGCCCTGCTGCGCCAGCAACGCGGCAGCGCGGGCAGCGGGTCGCCTGGTGCACCGTCGACGCTCTCCTCGGTCCTCAACGCGGCGCGCCAGGAGTTGCTGCAGGCGCAGCGCGTCTACACCGACGAGCACCCGAACGTGCGTCGCTTGCGGGAAGAAGTCGCGCGCCTCGAATCGGAGCTGCGCAAGGGTGCGAACGACGCCCCGGACACCGACTTCTCGTCGAGCGACCCGGCGCTCGCCGCGCTCGATCGCGAAGCGGCGGCGGCGTCTCTCGAACTCGAAGGGCGGCGCCGCCAGGAAACGCGGGTCCGCGACCAGATCGAAGCGCTCCAGGCCCGGGTGGAAGAAACGCCGCGGCGCGAGGAGGAAGAGCTCGCCCTCACACGCGACTACGACAACCTGATGGGCACCTACCGCAGCCTGCTCACCAAGAAATACGAGGCGGCGCTCGCTCGCAATCTCGAGCAGGCCCAGAAAGGCGAACGCTTCAAGGTGCTGCGCCCCGTGAGCGTTCCAGGCACTCCCAGCTGGCCCGATCTGCGCATCCTGCTGCCGGGGGGCCTCGCCGCTGGCCTGCTGATTGCCTGCCTGCTGATCGCCATCGACGAGTTCCGCCATCCGGCCTTCCGCTCGGTCGATCGCCTGACGCGGGCGCTCGGGCTGCCCGTCTTCGCCTCGATCCCCCGGATCGACAACGACCGCATCTATGAAACCGTGCCCTCGGGCGAGATCGATCCAAAGCTCGTCGTCAACACGGCGCCGGAGTCGGCGCCAGCCGAACAGTATCGCGGCTTCCTGCCGGTCTTCCTCGAGTCTCCGGAGTGTCGTGTGATCCTGGTGACGAGCGCTGCGCGGGGCGACGGAAAATCGCTCACATGCATGAATCTCGCCCTCTCGCTGGCTTCGGATCTCGGCCGAAAGGTGCTGGTGATCGACGGGGACCTTCGTCGCCCGTCGGCGCACCGCTTGCTGCGGATCCGCGCCAAGCTCGGCCTGTCGGACATCCTGCGCGGCGAGGCGGTCATGAAGGATTGCGCCGTGAATACGAAGGTCCCGAATCTCACGCTGATCCCTGCGGGCAGGCCGGTCCGCAATCCGCTCTTGCTGCTCACGGGCGCCGCGTTCCTCGATCTTCTCGACGAGGCGAAGAAGCACTACGACGTGGTCATGATCGACTCCCCGCCGCTCTTGCCCGTCGTCGACACCAAGATCCTGAAGCGCATGGCCGACATGGTCCTGTTCGTGGTACGCGCCGACGCGACGCCGAGGGATGGCGTGATCCGCTCACTCGCCGGCATGCGGGATGTGGCGGGCGTCGTCTTCAACCAGGTGAGCCCTGGATCCTTCCGCCGCTACTACTACTACGACGCCTATTCGCGTTACGCGTACGGTGATCCGCCGGCCTCGGAGGCCACGGAAGAGCAGGCCCAGCGTGTCTGATCTCGAGCTGCTCACCACCGCGCAGGTGCTCGCGCTGCTGCAAATCGGCCGCACGAAGCTTTGGGAGCTCGTACGCGAGGAAGCCTTCCCTGCCTACCGGATCGGCGAGGGACGCAACAGCAGCCTGCGCTACCGCCGCACCGACGTCCTCGGCTGGCTCGAACGCAACCGCGTGAACGGCGCGAATCCGGCTCGGCCGGAACCGGAAAGCCCGCCGTCGCGGGCGAGATGAGCTTCTCCTCAGCCCCCGTTTTTCTGCTGCCGCCGCGCCCGGCGCTGCGCGACTGGCCGCTCGCGGGGGCGAGCGGAGGCCTGCTGCTGGGGCTCGCAGAGCTCGCGTTCGCCGCGCCGTCCGCCCTGCCGCCGCCGCTTGCCCTGCTCGCGGTCGCCATTCCCACCCTGTTCGTTGCGTTCGCTGCCGCGCTTCTCGGTCTCGTGCTGCACGGACTCCGTTCGCGACCGTCGCATTCGGAGCTGGTGGCCTGGGTCGCGGGCCTGATCGGTCTTGCCGCCGCCACCCCCCTCCTGCTGCCCGGCATGCGCGCTTCGCGCTTGCTCGCGTTGCTGGTGCTGGCCTTCGCAGCCGCGTTGCTGGCGGCAGCCGCGTTCGCGGCTGCGCGCCTCGCCGATCGTTCGGAGCGGTCGGGAATTCCGGCCAACGCGTTCTGGGTTTGGGGCGCCACCGCGAGCGTGATTGCGGCGGGAGAACGCGCATCCCTCGGACCGACGCGTCTGGGTGTCGAGACGCTCGCGCTGCTCGCAGGCTTCGCTCTGGTTGGCGCCGGTGTCGCGTGCGCGGCATACCTGATCGCACGCAGACGGGGATCGAGCCGGCCGCGCATGTCGTTTGCGCGCCTTTTCCGCCTGCTCGGCCTGCTGGCGCTGGCGGCGGCCTTCGCTCCGAATGCCCTGCCGTGGATCCTCGCCGATCGCGAACTACCGCCGCAGCACGGAACTCCGGCGCACATCCTGATGCTCGCGGTCGGCCCCGCTTTCGGCGCCCCCGGCGCCAGCGAGGCGCGCGGGATGGGCGCGCTCGCCGATTGGAGCGGCATCCGTTACACGCCCAGCGTCCCCGAACCGGCGCGAGCGCTCGAGGCGCTGCTCACACTTCCCGATGGCGCCGCGCTGGTCCCGCTGCTCGCAGCACAGGGCTATGCGACGGCGGCGATCCTGGGCGATCCGGAGCTCGCGCAGTCGATCGCCGCGCGCGAGATCGATGCGCGACCGAGCGGACGTGTACGGCTCGAGCGCGAGTTCCGCTGGCTGGCCGCTGCGCCCTGGCTCGTCGGACCGGGCAGGCCAGCGCTCGATCGGCTCGGTTGGGGAAGCGACGCGCGCACCCCCGGACAACTCGCGTCGGACGCGCGCGCCTGGTTGCTGCGGCGTAGCGCCTCGCCGAGTCCGTTCTTCCTGCTCGTCGATTTTCGGCGGCTCGCCGCGGTCGATCCGGCCGAGAAAGTTCGCGCGGACGAGGCCGCAGTTGCGCTGCTCGAGTATCTCGATCAGTCGGGGCTCTCGCTGCGAACCGTCGTATTGCTCGTCCGGACCGGCGCTGCGCACGAGCCGCCACTACAGGTTGTGGTGCGCCCTCCCCTCGCGTGGGAGCGAGGGCCGGGAGAGCCGCTCGTCGCGCGCCCGGTTCAGGCGAGCGAGATCGGGGCGGCGCTGCGTGAGATTGCGCGCAGCGACGGCGTCACAGCGATCGATTTTCCGGGCGTCGTCGCTGCCCGGCGCGGTCGTGCGGCGCTAGCGCTTACGGAATAGCGCGTCGAGCTGGGCCTTGTTGGCGGCGCCCGGCCCCGCCACGCCCTCGCCCGGGGTGAAGTAGTCGCAGCGATTCGCACGGTCGCGGTCGCCGACGCGCTCGGCGTTGGGCTCGCGGCACTCGTTGTAGGCCGCGGGATCGTGCAGCTTGCAGTTGCGGCAGACATGCAGATCGGCCTGGCAGGCCTCACAAGCGTCCCGAAATCCGACGCGCTCGCCCGCCGCGAGCTCGAAGCTCTTGCCACACGCGAAACAACGCACCCGCACAGCCTGCGCCAGGCCCGCGCCCCGGTCAACGCGCGGGCGCCGATTGTTCGCGCGGACCGCACGGCCGACGCCGTATGCTGCGCGGGTGAGCGATGAACGAACGCTGGACGTTGCGGGAGTGCGTTGGTGGCTGCGCGCGGGCGTCGATCCCATGGCGCTGGCGCCCGGCCTGGAGCGCGTCCTCGCGCAACTCGACACCGCGGCCGACCAGCGCGCCGGCCGCCGCAAGCGGCTGTTTCGGGTCGCGCTCGAAAATGACCAGGCGCCCGATCATCTGCTCAAGCGCAGTGGCTATGCCTTTGCCCGTGGCTGGTTGCGGCGCGCCGACGGATCGAAGGCGCGGCGGGAACTCGAGATCGCGCAGCGGCTCGCCGCGCGCGGTGTTCCGGTCGTCGTGCCCCTGGCCGCGGGCGAGCGCCGGAGGTTCGGGCGCGTCAGCGAATGTTTCCTGTTGGTGCCGCTGATCGCGGATGCGCAGGATCTGCGGCAGCTGTGGCTGGATCCGGGGCTGGCCCCGCGCACGCTCCGACGTCTTATGGTGTCACTCGGTCGAGTCGTTCAGCGCGCGCATGCGGCGGGTCTGCACCAGCACGACCTGGCGCCAAACAACGTGCTCGTATGCGACGCCGAAGCGGGCGACCTGCGGCTCGTGGATTTCGAACGTGCGCGGCTTGCCCGGCGAGCGGGCAGCCGCGCGCGGAGCCAGATGCTCGCAAAACTCGCGCGCTCGGCCGCAGGCTTGCCTGCGACACAGCGACTGCGCTTTCTGCGCGCCTACGCAAACGATGACCGCGCCGCGCGTGTCTGGTGGGCGCGAGTGCGCCGTGCGGCCGCTGCGCTCGCGCGACGGGACGATCTGCGCTGGCGGCGCAGCGCGACCCGCGCTGGACGCGGTTTCGCTCGCATCGAGGGCCGCGTCTGGCGCGGCTTCGCGCGCCGTGGGGTGGATCCCGTCGCGGGCCTGCGGGCGTCCGCTCCGGGGCCAGCGCCGGGTGTCCGTGGAACCCGGGTCGAAGTCGCTGCGGGCGTCTGGCGCGTCGTCTACCGGCGCCAATCGACGCGCGGCGCACGCCGCCTCTGGGCCCGCGCGAACACCCTGGCTGCGCGCGGGCTCGCCCCCGTACCGCTCGCCTGCATCTCGGATCGCGAGCGCACGCTGCTGGTCTTGGAGGCCGCGCCGGGCATGCGCCCGCTCGGGCCGATCGCGAGCGAACCCGGCGAGCGGCGCGCGCTGGCCCGGCTGCTCGTCGAGCTGGCCGCTCTCGGCGATCTGGACGCCTCGCTCGCCGGCGGGATGTTCGCGCTTCTCCCGGACCGCAGGGGCGGCGTGCGAGCGCAGCTCGTCGCCCCGCATGCCGTTCGTTTCGGCGGTCGCCCGGGAGACGCCCGCAGCCGCGCCGCCGCAGACGGCCTGTTGGCCCGGCTCGCGGCACCCGACGACCCGGGCGTTTAGTTCGATCGGCCAGCTTCCGATAGTCCGCTGGATGGGTGAAATCAACGGGGCGCGTCCGCTGTATTCGGCATTCGCCGACGATCCGGCGCTGGTTCCCGTGATCGACCGCTTCGTCCTGGGGCTCGCCGAGCGGATCGATGCGGCGCAAGACGCCTACAGCCGCCGGGACTTCAAAGAGCTCGCGAGTCTCGCCGCGGCCCTCGTCGGCGAGGCGGCCGCTGCCGGGTTCGAGCCGCTCGCGAGCGGTGCATCGCTGATCGAAACCACGAGTCTCGCGCAACAGATCGAGCCCAGCTATCAGGCGTTGCTCGAACTCACGGAGCTCGCGCGCTGCGTCCGCCCGGGGCACCGCGGCGCAGCCTGAGCCAGGCGCGCGGTTCGCGCGTCGCCCTGCCTACAAGAAAAACCACAGGTCGAGCGGCGCTCCGCCCGCGTCGAAAATCCGCCCGTCCGCAAGCACCACGAACAAGAAGATCGAGAGATTCGACACCGCGTGCACGATCACGAGCGCGAGCAGGTTTCGCCGATGATAGAACCACAGCTGCGTCAGCACGATCCACGCCACCGCAACCGGCAATTCCCAGGTCATGTGACTCGAGCTGAAGAAGATCACCACCGTCAGGAAGCTCCGGAGGCTGTAGCGGCCGATCGGCAGATCGCGGAAATCTCCCGGCCGATCGAAGACGTCGGCGTAACGCGCCAACCAGCCGCGCACGAAGATCTCTTCGATGAAGGGGGTTACGACGGCGAACCCGAACGCGCGCAGCGAAAGCGCCAGCCACGCGTGCGTCGCTCCGAACTGCTGGGGATCGAACTCCGAGCCGGGCTCGGGGCGCAGGGCTGCGATCCACAGGTAGGGAGCGACCCAAAGCGCCGCACCGGCCACGCCCACCGCGACGTCGCCCACGCTTCCCATCACACCCGGCGGAAGTCCCCGAAGCTCCGGATAGCCGCTGCGCCAAGCGTGGTACAGCAGCACGGCGAAGGGCACGAGCACGCTCGCGAGCGCAAAGCCCGGCGCGAGCGAGGGCTCTACGCGCCGCCCGATCTCGAGGAGCGCGAGAAAGCTGAATAGCGGTGCGAGATACGGCCACCATCCGTGGCCCGGGCGACGCTGCACGTTGGGGCGAGAGCCTACCGGCCTCTCCCGACGGCCGCATCGTCGCGGCCGTCAAGCCGCATTCAGGGACGACCGATACGCAGCGAGGATCGGCGCCGCAAGCTTCCACGCTTCATGCTCGGCTGAGCCGGAGTGTTCAACGGCGCTACCGTGTCGCCTCAGCAAGCCGAGGAGCAGGTGTCGAGCGCAGAACCGGGCCACTTCAGCTGCTTCCTGGTAGGTGACGAATCCCTGCTGATCCAGTGCGGGGAGTTGTTGCTCGGCGCGGGGCATGAGATTCGCGGCCTGCACACGCGCGCGCCGGCGCTCGAGCAGTGGGCCGCCGAACACGGCATCCGTTGCGTGCGCGGCTGGGCCGGCCTGCGCGACGCGCTGCGCGAGCGGCCCTGCGATCATCTCTTCAGCATCACCAACCTTTCCGTCGTGCCGGGCGATCTGCTCTCGCTGCCTCGCGCCGGCGCCATCAACTTTCACGATGGACCGCTGCCGCAGTATGCCGGCCTGAATACTCCCGTCTGGGGGTTGCTGCACGGCGAGCGCAGCTGGGGCATCACGTGGCATTGGATGACGGAATCCGTGGATGCCGGTCAGGTCCTGCGCGAAGAGCGCTTCGCCATCGCCGCGGGAGAGACGGCGCTGACCCTCAACACCCGTTGCTACGAAGCGGCGATGCAATCCTTCCCGGCGTTGATCGCCGACCTCGCCGCCGGGCGCGCGCAGGGTCGCCCGCAAGCCGAAGGTGAGCGACGCGTCTATCGGCGCCACGAGCGACCCGCCGCGGCCTGCTCGCTCGACTGGACGCAGGCTGCCGAAGAGCTCTCGGCCCTGGTGCGCGCGCTCGACTTCGGGACCTACGCAAATCCGCTCGGCCTTCCCAAGCTCTGGCTTGGCAGCGAGGTCGTGCTCGTGCGTGCGCTCGAGACGCTCGCCGAGCGCGCGCCGGTAGAGCCGGGCGGGATCGTGTCGGGCACGGACGCGGCGCTCGTCGTCGGCACCGGCAGCGTTCCGGTCGCGTTGCGCGGGTTCTCGTCGGTTCAGGGCGCCGCGTTGTCTGTCAGCGATGTTGCGAGTCGCTTCGCGCTGCGCCCGGGGGCGCGGCTCGCGGGTCTCGACTCCGCACTCGCGCAGCGGCTCTCCGAACTCGACACGGCGCTCGCGCCGCACGAGGCCTGGTGGGCCGAGCGCCTCGCCGCCCTCGCGCCCGCGCGGATCTCGCAGGCCGATTCGCAGATTTCCGCGGCGTCCGAGCGCGTGACATTCGAGCCGAGTTCGTCGCTGAGAGCCTGGCTCGCGCAGCGCCCGGGAGGCCTGGCGCCGGAGGACGCGCTGTTTGCCGTCATGGCGGCTTTTCTGGCGCGCGTGGGTGACGCCTCGAACTTCGACCTCGGCCTCTCGGATGCGAGCCTGAGGGAGCGTGTCCGCGGGCTCGAAGCTTTGTATGCCGCGCAAGTTCCGGTGGCTCTCGAGATCGATTTCGACGCGCCGGGTGAAACCTGGCTGGCGAAGGTGGGCGAACGTCTCGGCGAGGTGCGTCGGCGCGCGACGTTCGCGCGCGACGTGATCGCGCGGCAGCCGGGGCTTGCCGCGCTGCGCGTCGAAACTCCGCGCTTCCGCCTGCCGGTGGTGATGGCGCAGGGGACTCTCGGGCAGGCCGACGACGCGGCGCGCGGCGTCGAGCTGACGCTCGTGGTTCCGGAGGGCGCGGCGGCCTGGAGCTTTGAGACGTCCGCGCTCGCGCGCGGAGTCGTCGAGGATCTCGCGCGTCAGCTGGGCACTTTTCTCGAGGGCCTGGCCGCGGACCCGTCGCTTCCGATCGGACGCGTTTCCCTGTTGTCGCCCGCCGAGCGGCGGCGCGTCCTGGTCGAGTGGAACGACACCGCGCGCGCCGTCCCGGGCGAGGCCTGCGTGCATCGATTGTTCGAGCGCCAGGTCGAACGCACGCCGGATGCCGTCGCGCTGGTCTTTCGCGGTCAATCCCTCAGCTACCGGGATCTCGATGCGCGCGCCAACGCGCTCGCACACTTCTTGCGTGAACTCGGCGTGGCCCCCGATGTGCCCGTCGGCGTGTGCACGGATCGCTCGCTCGAGATGATGGTCGCCACCCTCGCCGTGCAGAAGGCTGGCGGGGCCTACGTTCCGATCGACCCCGCCTACCCGAAGGAACGCATCGCGTTGATGGTCGAGGACTCGCAGGTGCCCGTGCTGATCACGCAGCAGCGCCTGCTCGGACGGCTTCCGCAACACGAGGCGCGCGTCGTCTGTCTCGACAGCGAGTGGGCGGAGATCGCGAAGCGGCCCACGACGAGTCTTCCGGGGGGCGCCGGTCCGGAGAATCTCGCCTATGTGATCTACACGTCGGGCTCGACGGGGCGCCCGAAGGGCGTGATGGTCGAGCACCGCAATGTGAGCAATTTCTTCGCGGGCATGGACGAGCGCGTGACGAACACGCCCGGAAGCGTCTGGCTCGCGGTCACCAGCTTGTCGTTCGACATCTCCGTGCTCGAGCTGTTCTGGACGCTCGCGCGGGGCTTCCGCGTCGTGATCCATGACGAGGAGCACAGGGCGGCGGGAGGCGCCGCCGGGCGCACGCGCTACCCGGAGCAGGCGATCGACTTCAGCCTCTTCTACTTCGCGAGCGACGAAGGCGAGAACGCGGCCGACAAGTACCGCTTGTTGCTCGACGGCTCGCGCTTCGCCGATACGCACGGTTTCGCGGCAGTCTGGACCCCGGAACGCCACTTCCATGCCTTCGGCGGGCTGTATCCGAATCCGTCGGTGGCGAGCGCGGCCATCGCCGCGATCACCCAGCGCGTCGCGATTCGCGCCGGCAGCTGCGTCTCTCCCCTGCACCATCCCATCCGCATCGCCGAGGAATGGGCGCTCGTCGACAATCTTTCGCAGGGCCGGGTAGGCATTTCCTTCGCCTCGGGCTGGCAGCCCGACGACTTCGTACTGCGCCCGGAGAACCATGCGCAGGCCAAGCAAGTGATGCTCGACGACATCGACCGCGTGCGCCGGCTGTGGCGGGGCGAGAAGCTCACGTTCCCCGGGCCGCGCGGGGATGTCGAGGTGCGCACGCTGCCGCGCCCCATTCAGCCCGAGCTACCCGTCTGGCTCACTTCCGCCGGCAATCCGGAGACCTTCCGCCTGGCAGGAGAAATCGGCGCAAACGTGCTCACGCATCTGCTCGGGCAGACGATCGATGAGGTCGGCGAGAAGCTCCAGGTGTATCGCAAGGCCTGGCAGGACGCGGGGCATGCGGGATCGGGGTACGTGACCCTGATGATCCACACCTTCGTCGCGAGCGACGCGAAGCAGGTGCGCGAAACGGTGCACGAGCCGCTCAAGGATTATCTGCGCAGCTCGGCGAGCCTGATCAAGCAGTACGCGTCGACCTTCCCGGCCTTCAAGGGCATCACCGCCGGTTCGGCGGCAGACGTCGACCGCGCCTTCCAGGCCCTCGGTGACGAGGACATGGAAGCCCTGCTCGAGCATTCCTTCGGGCGCTACTACGAGACGAGCGGCTTGTTCGGCTCGCCGGCGGACTGCGTGGCGGTGGTCGATCGGCTCAAGCAGATCGGTGTCGATGAGGTCGCGTGCTTGATCGACTTCGGGATCGATTCGAAGACGGTCTTCGCGAACCTCAGCCACCTCGACGAACTGCGCGAGCGCTGCAGCGTCCGTGAAGCCAGCGATTCCGGAGATTTCTCGATCGCAGCGCAAGTGCGGCGCGAGCAGGTCACCCACCTGCAATGCACGCCTTCGATGGCCGGCATGTTGCTCGCCGATCCGCCGACGCGTTCCGCGCTCGCGCGGCTCGACCAGATGCTGGTCGGCGGTGAGGCCTGCGCGCCCGAGCTGGCCCGGGAGCTCGCGGGCCTGGTGCCGGGCAGCCTGCTCAACATGTATGGACCGACCGAGACGACCATCTGGTCGACCAGCCAGCGTCTCGACGCGGGCGAGGGCAGCGTCCCGATCGGGCGACCGATTCTGAATACGCAGCTCTACGTGCTCGATCCACGCCTGCAGCCGGTGCCCGCCGGTGTCGCAGGGGAGCTCTTCATCGCGGGCGCCGGTGTCGTCCGCGGCTACCGCGGCCGTCCCGAACTCACCGCCGAGCGCTTCCTGCCCGATCCCTTCGCGGAGACTGCCGGGGCGCGGATGTACCGAACGGGCGATCTGGTGCGCTACCGGCCCGACGGAACGCTGGAGTTTCTGGGTCGCATCGATCACCAGGTCAAGATCCGCGGCTACCGGATCGAGCTGGGGGAAATCGAATCCCTGCTGCGGAAGCACTCGAGCGTGCGCGATGCCGTGGTGACCTTGCGCGAAGACACTCCCGGCGACAAACGGCTGATTGCCTACGTCGTCCCCGAGGAGGGACAGTCCCCCTCCCCCGCCGAGCTGCGCGCCTTTGCCAAGGAGCGGTTGCCGGAATTCATGGTGCCTTCGACAGCGGTCGTGCTCGCGGCGTTCCCGCTGACCCCCAATCGCAAGATCGATCGCAAGGCGCTGCCGCCCCCGGATCATGTGGCGAGCGTGCGCGAAGGCGCCTACGTCTCGCCGCAGAACGAAATCGAGGCGCGGATCGCGAAGATCTGGCAGGACGTGCTGAAGCTCCCGCAGGTCGGTGTCGAAGACAACTTCTTCGACCTCGGGGGACACTCCCTGCTGATCGTGCAGGTGCTCGCGAAAGTGCGCGAAGCCACGGGGCGGCACCTGCCGATGACGGATCTCTTCCGCTTCCCGACGATTCGCGCGCTCGGCGCACACCTCGCGAGCGGTGGCGACGACGAAGCTGCGCTCGAAGCGAGTCAGGATCGCGGCGCGGCGCGGCGTGAGCTGTTGCAACGGCGGCGCGCACAGCGCACGAAGCCCTAGCGCGCATTGCGCGCTGCCGGCTCAGGTCGTGCGCAACGTCACGCCAGCAAATACCAACGCGTCACTCCACGCGAGCCTGCCCGCAAGCTCGCGCACGCCTCGCAGCGATGGCGCCGTGGCGCGCACGAGCTGCGCCCGGAATCCGCGCAGATCGGGATCGAACTCGACCTCGACATCCTGAAAGCCGAGAAACTCCCGCGTGAGCGGGAAGTAGCACTTGTAGAAGCTCTCCTTCGCGCAGAACGTGAGCTTCCCCGGATCCGGCGCGCCCGCTCGCGGTGCGAGGCGTGCGCGCTCCCTCGGCGTGCAGATGCGCGCGAGCAATTCCGGCTCGATCGGCTCGGCGCGCTCGACGTCAAACCCGAGGCCGCCCACCGTTCCCGCGCGCGCGACCGCAGCCCCGCAATAGCCCTTGCAATGGGAGATGCTTCCGACGATACCGGCGGGCCAGACGGGGACCCGCGCTTCGCCCACCAGCAGCGGGAAGTCGTGGATGCCGAGCTGCGCGAGAGCCGCGCGCGCACACAAGCGGCCCGCGGTGAACTCGCGGCGGCGTTTGCTCACGGCGCGGCGGATGCACGCCGCTTCCTCCGGCAGCAGATCTCCGGACGCCATCGCATCGGTCGCCGTGATCGTCACGACCGGATCGGCGAACAAGCTGGAGATCACCGGCGCTCCACTAGAGCAGCGGCTCGCCCCGCATGCTGGCGGGCGCCTCGATCCCCAGCAGATGCAGCAGGGTCGGCGCAACGCAGACGAGAGGGACCTTCTCGGCATGCACCGCATGCTGGCGATCGGGTCGCCGAATCCAGAGCAGACCGTCGGGATGGTGAATGCCGCTCTTGATCGAGTCGGCCTGGTAGAAGACGTCGAAGAACGCCGTGCGGCGATCCGCGACGGAGTCGTGCAGCACCGCTTCGGCGGGCAGCCGGTGGAAGATCTGGCAGCCACAATAGATCTCGCTGCCGGTGCGATCGACGAAGAGCGCGGCTTCGTCTCCCACGCGCAGCCCCCGCAGCCGCCGCTCGGCATCGCTCGCCGCCGCTTCGTCCTCGAAATAGAGTTGGAACTCCTCGGACATCACCGGCGAGCAGGTGTGGGGGGCCGTCACGCCCGCGAAAGCGATCAGATCCTCGTACTTGTAGGGGCGGTAGAAGTGCTTTGCGCCCATCTCTTCGTACACGAGACAGGGTTGCTGGCTGAGCGCGGTACAGAAGACCAGGGTGGCGTCGTCGCCCGCGAGATCGAGGAAGCGGCCGAGCAGACGGTCGTTCTCCTGATAACCGAAGAGCACCGCGTCGCGATACTCCGCCTGTTCCTCCGGCGACGGCTGGATCTGGAAGCGCTCCGGCTCGAGATTGCGCCAGTGCGTATGCTGGAGATGCGCCACGCTGTTGATGAAAAAAGTGGAGAGCTGCGGGCGCAACTTCCGGTAATACCAACGGAAGACATCCCACTGCAGGCGGTCGAGCAGCGTCACGCGCTGCCACGCCGGGCGCCCGGTTGCTTCGCGCAGGAGCTGGCGCGCGATCGCCCAGACCGTGGAGGACGAAAGGCCATGCGTCGCCATGAAAGCGAGGAACGCGGCGTAGTCCCGCCACGCGAGCGGAACGCGTTCGTTCGTGTGCTCGAGGACGTGCTGCTGCACGAAGCGAAAATACGGGGCGAGTTCCGCCGGGTACGGCGCGACGTCGGTCGCCCAGGCATCGGGAATCGAGGCGCCGGCGAGCGGGCCCGGGTAGCGGACGTTCATGCTCCCGCAGAGCAGCACCTGCCGCTCGGCTTGCGACACTACCTCGCCGATACACGGGCTCGTGAGCCGTCCGCCATCGCCGAGACGAAAGATTCCGTGTTCGGAGAACGGCTGACCCGAGTGCACCGTGACCCACTGGATCCACGGATTGAGGTTCACCCCCTGCTCTCCAGCATCGGTGGTGAAAACCTGTGACTCGTCGTAGAAGCGCTGGAAGTTGGGGAGCCGGCCTTCCGCCATGAAGCGGAACATGAGCGTGGGCGTCAGCTCGTTGAGCTCGAGCTGGATTACGGGGGAACGTGTGCTCATGAAGCCATTCTCCGTCCCGGAGCCGACGACCGCAACGCCTTCCCGCGTGCGAGCCGAGCTCGTGTGATCTCTCGCTTCAGCGGTCGCAACCTCTGGAGAATTAACCAAAAACTGCTCTCGAAGCGAGTCCTCGAGCCACGCCTTCCGGCCCGCGATTGCGCCTGGAAGCGTCGCTCCCGCCGCGGCTTGGGCTCCCCGGCTGCCGGCTGCCGAGCCCCTTCCGGCGAATCATCCCGGCCGCCGCGCGAGCCAGTGGCCGAAAGCACGTATGAATGGGCGTGGGTCATCGCGCCGCAGGAGTTCCCAGCGGCAGCCTGGCCCCGCTGGACGCAGCAAGCCAGCGAGCGACGCCAGCACCCCGGCGCGTGCGCCGGCTGCGACACGCCCGCGGGCCACCGCGAGTGCGTGGTCGAGCTCTCCGATCTCGGAGCGCAGGCGAGCGCCCGTGCGATACGCGCGAACCGGCGCGGGGCGTGCGCCCGCGTACAGATCGACGAGCAGGCTCGGAAAATCCACGCCTGCGTCGATCGCGAGTTGCAGTGAGCCCCACAGTCGCGCGTTGATCTCGATCAACCAGGCGTTGCGCCCGTCGCTCTTGAACTCGGCCATTGCGACGCCGGCATAGCCGCTGGCGTCGAGCAGGGACTCGACGCGCGTGAGGCGCTCCGCGTCGACCGCGATGCTCTCCGAAAGCACGCTCACGCCGCCGGTCGGCGGCTGTTCGCGCAGTCGCCGGTGCGCGAAGGCCGCCAGCGTACGGCCCTCCCAGCGCAGGACAGACAGGCCCTCGCCCCAACCCGTGACGCAGCGCTGCACCAGCGCCGCGCCGCCCGCCGCGGCGCGTTCGAATGCGTCCGGCAGCGCCTCCGCATGCTCCACGCGCACGACCTCGGGCTTGCGCAATCGGCCCGCGCCATCGCGAACCACCGAGACGACGGGCTTCACCACGACGGGAAAACCAAGCTCGAGCGCGAGCGCGAGCGCGGTCTGGGAATCGCGCGCCAGCTCGCCACGCGGCGTCTCGAGTCCGGCGGCCCGCGCGAGCTGCGCGAGCCTGTGTTTGTCGCTCAAGGCTGCGTAGGCAGCTGGCGCTGCCGCCGCGATTCGCGCCGATGCGAACGCGACGCTGGGATCGATCAGCGCCTGGGTTGCTGCGTCCGTCACCGGAAGCACGAGATCGATCGCCTCGGACTCGATCAACGCACGCGTTTCGCGCACGAACGCTTCGGGTGCGCGGAGCGGATCCGCGATGCGGTGATGAGCCGCCGCGAAGCGCGACACGCCGGCGAGCGAGGCTTCGCCCGGACCGCAGACGTGCACCCGGTGGACGCGCCCGAGAGCGCGCGTGGCGGCGAGCGCAGCGCGCGCGTCCCCATCCGTGATGAGCAGCTTCACGCGGTGGCGAGCGCCTGCGGCGCGGGCCGGTCCAGCTGGGCGAGCTCGCGCCGCACCGAAAGATCGAGCGCAGCCGCGAAGGCGGTGAAATACCAGACGTACGGGTAGTACAAGACCGACAAGAAGGTTGCCGACCCCATGAAGCCGATCACCGCAGCGTTCACGCCGATGCCGAAGCTCTCGACCTGGCGTCGGAGATCGTCTGGAACGTCGCTGCGCGAGCGCACGTCTCGCCGCAGGCGCCGGATCGTCACGAACTGGGTCCCGAGCATGCCCACGTAGATCAGCACGCCGCCAACCCCGTGCTCGGAGAGCAGCGTGAACCAGGCCGAGTGCAGCGCGAGGCCGCTCCAGTCGCGTTCGTTGTACTCCCGACCCTCGAAGTTGGTGGGCTGATAGCGCCCGATCTGGTAACCAGAATTCGACGCACCGACTCCCAAGAAGATGTTGTCGAGCCACATGTTGTACGCCGCCGTCCACAAGAACTTGCGGCCCTTGGCGGTCCCTTCGTCGGTGTTCTGGATCGTCTTCATCTCGTCGATGTACTCTTGCGACGCGGATGCGTAGACGATCAGGCAGCCGGCAGCGATCGCCAACAGGCTGCGCACCTTCTGGCGCGAGCTGAGGAAGAGGTAGCCGAGGCAGAGCACCAGCCCCACGAAGCCGCCGCGCGAGAAGCTCACGACGATCCCCAACAGCGTCAAAGCCACGACACCGGCCAGCAGCCAGCGCACCGTACCTCGCAGCCGCTCGAAACCCGCGAGCGCAAACGGCAGCGCCGTCCCGCAAGCCAGCGCAAGATCGTTCTCGTCGCCGAGAAAACCGCCCGTTCCGCGCCCGGCGTGCGTGAGCGCGTAGACGGCCTGGTAACTCATCAACGCGAGCCAAAGCCAGAGAATGCGGCGCAGATCCCGCAGGTTCGACCCGACCCAGGTGAGCGCCAGTGCGATTGCGACGTTTCCGTACATCACGCGTGTGGTGACGTAGACGGCGAACCAATTGCTGGCGATGGGGAGCCCCTTCACACACCAGGCGAGGAACCAGACCTGGAGCGTGAGGATCGGCGACCACAGGCGTTCCCGGCTCAGCATCCACAACACCGGCACGAGAACGACCACGATCATCTGAAGCTTGAACTGGACGATCCCAGGCGGTCGCGCGTATTCGAGGATCATGAAGGCCGCGAGCATCCAGAAGACGTAGCGGGGCGCGTGACTCGCGGGGCCGGCGGCAGCCAGTCGCGGCCTGGCTCCCGCGCTGTCGGACCCGATCGGAGCCGGCCTGATGAGCGCCGCATCTGCCATCGCGAGCGCCCCCTATTCCGAAAGCGCGCCGGGGCCGCCGCCCTCGACGCAAACGCGCGCCCACAACTCGAGATTGAGCAGGCCCCAGAGCAGTTCGCTGCGATCCGCTTCGCCGCGGCGATGCTCCTCGAAGCAACGTCGGGCGGCAGCCACGTCGAACCAGCCACGCTGCACGGTGGCGCGCTCGCCGAGCAGGCGTGCGAGCAGGGGCTCGAGGGCGCCGCCCTTTCGCATCCAGGCGTCCAGGGGAACGCCAAAGCCGAACTTGGGCGCGTTCGCGTACTCGCGTCCGAAGCGCTGCTGGGCGGCGCGGCGCATCGGCTTCTTCGAATCGCGCCAGTCGACCTTGTGCGAGATGGCGAGCGTCCCAGCGTGCTCGACCATCTCCTCGTCGAGCACCGGCACGCGGGCTTCGAGGCCGGCCGCCATCGTCATGCGATCCATGCGTTGGAGCAGCGACACCAGGTAGGTGCGCCGATCGAGTTCGAGCAGGGCATCGAGATCGCCTCGCCCCTGCGCCTGCGCTTGCGCGAGAATCTCGCAGCGCGGCGCGAGCACGGCCCCGACATCTGCGACGCCGGTGAGCGCCGCGGCCTGCGCGACCGGAACGAAGGCCGCATTCACGGCCGCAGCCCGCATCGCATCGGGGCCCGTGGCTTCGAGCAGACGCTCCCAGCGGGGCCGAGCTGCGCGCAAAAGGCGCGCGAGCGCCAGCGCAGGCGCGCGTAACGGCCCCGCGAGTTTGCGCCCCAACAGGAACAGGCGATAACGCGGATAGCCGGCGAAGAGCTCGTCCGACCCCTCCCCCGTCAGCACGACGGTCACGTGACGGCGGGCAAAGCGCGCGAGCGCGAGCAGATGCACGGAGTGCGCGTGGTTGAGCGGCGCATCGAGATGCCAGATCGCTTCGGCGAGACCCGCGACGTAGGCCTCGGGCTCGAGCACCAGCCGGTGCGCCTTGGCCTGGATCGCATCGGCGACGATGCGCGCACGCGCCGTTTCGTCCCAGCCCTCTTCGGCGAAGCCGACGGTGAACGTGTCGAGGCTCGGCAGGGCTTCGGCGGAGCTGGCGGCGACGAGCGCCGAATCGACGCCGCCCGAAAGAAAGACGCCGACCGGGACGTCGCTCACGAGTTGACGTCGCACGCACTCGTCGAGCACGCGGGCGGTGTCGGCCGGATCCGCGTCGCGGCCGTGCGGCGGCTGCCACCAGCTCTCGATCCGCAGCTCGCGGCCGTTGGTTCGAAGCCAGTGTCCCGGCAACAGGGTGCGCACGCCGGGGGCGAGAGATTCCTGCTCCGCGGCATGACGAAACGCGAGGTATTCGGCGAGGCGCGCGGCTGCTGGCCCGGCCTGCGAGGCCGCGGCCGGGAGCGCCTTGGGCTCGGAGGCAAAGGTCACGCCCTGCGCATCCTGACAGAAGAAAAGCGGCTTGATGCCGAGCCGGTCGCGCATCAACAACAGCTCGCGCGTTTCGCGATCGAAGAGCGCGAAGGCAAACATGCCCCGCAAGGTCGTGAGCGCCGCCACTCCGCCCGCCTCGACCAGCTGCAGGATCACCTCGGTGTCGCTGTTGGAATCGAAGCGGCGTCCCTTGCGGCGCAGCTCATCACGCAGCTCGCGAAAATTGTAGATCTCGCCGTTGTAGCTGAGCAGCCAGCGGCCCGAGGAGCTCGCCATCGGCTGCCGCCCGCGCGCGGAGAGATCGATGATCGACAGCCGCGTATGGGCGAGCCCGCAGGCGCCATCGAGGTGCACACCCTGGCTGTCGGGGCCGCGGTGCCGCAAGGCAGCGACGATCGCGTCGAGCGCCTCCCGCCGCACGCTGTGAGCGGGGTTCGCATGCAGGATTCCGCCGATGCCGCACATGGTCGAAGGGCCTTTTCTGGCGGCCGAAGGTACCCTATCCGTCCCCTCACGGATGCTCAGGCCGGGCGCAGATCGGCGATCGCCGCGGCGAACGAGCCTTCTCAAGCGGCTCCGAGGCCTCGCCGATAGCCGCGAGACGCCCACAGGCGCGTGCGCCGCCTTCAGCATCGGGAGAATCGTGCGAGTCCTGAAGCTGTTCGACGGTGATTATCCCTGGGATGTGAGGGTCGAGAAGCTGGCCTCGGCGCTGGTCGCCGCGGGACACGATGTTCGCCTGCTGTGTCGGAATCGTGCAGGCCGTGAACGCCGCCAGCGCGATCCGATGGGCTTCGAGATCGTGCGCCTGCCCGCCCTGCCCGGCCCCCTCAGCTTTCCGTTCTTTCTGAGCCCCGTCTGGGTGCATGCGTTGCGAGAGCAGATCGCGAGCTTCCGCCCCGAGCGACTCGTCGTGCGCGACCTGCCGCTCGCGCCGCTCGCGCTCGCCCTGGGTCGGCGCGCTGGCATCCCCGTGATCGCAGATCTCGCCGAACCCTACCCCGACTCGCTGCGCAGCCGTCTCGAGTTCGAGAAACTCTCGCTTGCAAGCCGACTCGTACGTAATCCGCGCGCCGCAGATTTCATCGAACGTCAGGTCGTGAGCCGCATCGATTGCGCGCTCGTGGTTTGCCCGGAGGCCGGCCAACGGCTCGAGCGCCAGGGGCTTCCGCGCGGGCGTTGGGTCGAAGTCGGCAACACCCCCAGGCTCGCGAGCTTCGCGCCCAAGGGCGCCCCCACCCCCGAGTTCGACGGCTTCGAGGGCCGCTTCAAACTGTTCTTCTCGGGCCTGCTCGCAGGCGATCGGGGACTCGAAGTCGCCGTCGATGCGCTCGCCCTGCTCGCCGCCCGCGAGCCGCAGCGCTATGCGCTCGTGATCGTCGGTGAGGGGCCGATGCGCGCGCCGCTGGCCGCGCGCGCGAAAGCACTCGCGCTTTCGGACAGCGTGCGCCTGCCCGGTTTCATCGGGCACGATCGCCTGCCCGACCTGATCGCTGGCGCCGATGCGGGTTTGCTGCCGTTCCATGCCTGCCCGCACATCAACGCGACGCTCGCGAACAAACTGTTCGAGTACATGGCGCTGGCGTTGCCGGTGATCGTGTCCGACGTGCCACCGATGGTCCGCGTGTTGGCGGAGACAGCGTGTGGTGTCACATTCCGAAGCGGCGATGCGGCCGATCTCGCGCGTCAGATCGCGCGGCTCGCGGCGGACCCGGAGGCCGCCCGTCGCCACGGCGAGGCGGGCGCCGAAGCCGTGCGTGAGCGCTACCACTGGGAAGTCGACGCGGCGCGGCTCACGGCCGCCGTCGAGGCCTCGCGCGTGTGACGGGCTCTGCGGGCCGGCTCTACGCGTCGCTTCCGATACCGATCCAGCACCTCGCGACGGCGGCCTACGGCGCGCGGGTACAGCGCCTGCGGCGCGGCGGCGCATTTGCCAGTACGCGCGCGGCGCTCGCGGTGAGTGAGCGCTGGGGCGCAGACCAACTGGCCGAGCTGCAAGCGCGGCGCCTGCGCGAAACCGTTCAGCACGCCTTCCAGCGCACGCGCTACTGGCCGGAACTCGGCCGGCGGGTCGGGGTCGATGCGCAGCAGATTCGCAGCGTCGAAGATCTGCGCCGGCTTCCCCTGCTCGACAAGGCGACGGTCGCGGCGCGCAGCGAGGATCTGGCCGCTGCGGGTATGCCCGGCACCGCGATCTACCATACGAGCGGAACCAGCGGAACGACGCTCGCGGTTCCCATCGACGCCGCCTCTCGGCAGCGGAACTACGCCTTTTTCGCGCGGGCGCTGGCCTGGGCGGGTGTCGAAGACGGCAGCAGCGCCACCTTCGCCGGCCGACCCGTCGTCTCCTCGGCCCTCGCGAACCCCCGCAGCGTCTGGCGTTGGAATCCCGCCATGCGCAACCGCCTCTTCAGCTCCTACCATCTCAGCGAGGCCAACGCGCCCGCCTACTCGCGCGCACTCGTCGCCTTCGCCCCGGATTATCTGGACAGCTACCCGTCGGCAGTGGCGGTGCTCGCCGTCCTGTTCCGCGAGCTGCGCCTCGCAGCGCCGCGCCCCCGCGCGATCATCACGTCGTCGGAGACGCTGCTCGACGAGCAGCGTGCGGTGATTGCCGATGTCTTCGGCGCCGCCTGCTTCGACCAGTATGGCTGCACCGAGCAAGCGGTCTACATCTCGCAATGCGAGGCGGGGACGTATCACGTGCATCCGGAGTACGGGATCGTCGAGATTCTCGACGAGCGGGGAGAGCCCGCGCCCGTGGGCGTGCCGGGCGAAGTCGTGTGTACGAGCTTCAGCAACGACGCGTTCCCGCTGCTGCGCTACCGGATCGGTGATGTCGCGGCTTTCGGCGCGTTGGCCTGTCGCTGCGGACGAGCATTCCCCGTCATCGAGCAACTCTGCGGACGCCTCGACGACTTGATCGTGACGGCCGACGGGCGGCGCGTGGGGCGTCTCGACCCGGTCTTCAAGGGACGGCGCAGCATCCGCGAGGCGCAGATCGTGCAGGAAGGCGCCCGCGAACTCGTCGTGCGGCTCGTGCCGGGGCCCGGCTACACGGCGGCCGACGGCGCGGCCGTCGCGCAGGAATTGCAGGCCCGGCTGGGAGCCGAGATGCGCGTCTCGATCCTTCCGGTCACGTCGATCGAGCGCAGCGCTTCGGGTAAGTTCCGCGCCGTGATCAACCGATGGGCAGGGGCGACGCCGGAGCGTCCCAGGCCAACATGAGTGAATCCGCCACCGCGCCGCCGCGTTTCAGCGTTCGCCGTTCGCTCTTCTACAGCGCGCTCCTGATGCTCTTGTGTTTCGGGTTGATCGAAGGCTCGTTGCGTGCCTATGTGTATGTGTTCCGCGCACCGGCGGAGCGATTCGACCTCGCGACGCAAACCTTCGAACTCCGGCCGGGCAGCTATCGGACCCAGAATCCGGAGCTGACCGTGGTGAACTCCCGCGGCTTCGTCGGCGCCGAGTTCGAGGATCCGCCGCCTCCGGGGACCCTGCGCATCGTGACGGTCGGCGATTCCTGCACCTTCGGCGCAGGAACCCTGCGCGGCACCTATGCCGCGCTGCTCGCTGAGCAGCTCGCGCTCGACTCCGGCGAACAACGCTTTCAGGTCGTCAACGCGGGGATCGAGGGGCTCAATTCGGAGCTCGCCCTGCGGCGGCTCGAGAGCCGCGTGGTGCCGCTGAAGCCGGATCTCGTGACGATCTACATCGGCTGGAACGATCTGATGAAGTTCGACCCTGATGGACAGGTCGAGAGCCCGCGGCTCGCCCTGATCGCGCGTTGGCTCGATCGCTTGTGGACGGTGAAGGGCTTGCGCAAACTGCTCTTCTACAACCTGCGGCCGCGCCTGGCCCCGCCGCGCACCGGGCCGGAGAGCCGCACCCATCGCTATGCCGACTATCGGCCGGCCGTCTACGAGAAGAATCTACACACGATGATTGCGACGGCCCGCGCGATTCCGGCAGACGTCGTGCTGATGACCCTGCCTTCGGTCGTGAGCGACGACATGGGTGTCGAGGACGTGCGGCGGGCGAACGTACAGTTTCCGTACTTCCGGGGCGCCAACGCGGTCGGCGACTTCGTCGATCTGATTGCCGCCTACAATCACACGATCCGTCGGGTTGCGGCCGAAGAAGGCGTGCCGGTGGTCGATCTCGCGCTCGAGATCGACGCCCGTCCCGATCGCCGGGCCTTGTTTCTCGACACCATGCACGCGAACGAGGCCGGACGCGAAGCGATTGCCGACATCCTTGCGCGCGAGCTGCGCGCGCAAGGGGTGCTCGCGGCGCTGCGCCCCACGAGCTAGCGGCCGCAGTGCACGCCCCTGCCACGACACTCGCCATCGGCGCCGATGCGCTCGCGGCGTCGGTGCCGCTGTGGGATCGACTCGCCGCCGACGAAGATGTCCCTCCCTTCCAGACCTGGGGCTGGGCGCGCGCATGGCTCGCTCACCTCGGAGGCGACGGCGAGCCATGGCTCGCGCTCGTCGGCGAGCCCGCGGCGGGCCTGCTCCCGCTGGTTCTGCGGCGGGTGCGCGGACTGCGGATCCTGTCGCTGATGGGGCATGGGACGTCCGACTATCTCGGTCCGCTCGGATCCGCGCGCGAACCCGCAGCGCTATTCGCGATTGGCCGCATGCTGCGCTCGCACGCGCACCGCTTCGATCTCGTCGATTTCTTGAGCCTGCAGGCCGACGACGCCCAGCGCGCGGCTCTGAAGGACGGCCTCGGCGGCCGGGCGAGCGAGCGGGTGTATGAGCGGTGTCCCTATCTGCGCATCGCAGGGACCTGGGAGCAGTATCTGGCGGCGCGCTCCACGCGCCAGCGGAAACACATCAAACAGTTCACGCGGCGACTCGAAAGTGCGGAGGTCGCCGTCGGGATCGAGGCCGCTACGCCAGCGGTATTCGCTGAACTCGTCGAAGTCGAGCGCAGCAGCTGGAAGTGGGAGCAGGGCCTCTCCGCCCTGCGCGACCCCCGGCGGCAGGCGTTCCTGCACGAGTTGTTGACGACGAATGCGGTGCGTCACGAACTCTGGACCTACCGGGAGAAGTCGCGCCTGGACGCCTTCGCGATCGTGCTCCGCGGGTTGCACACCCGCTTCTATTATCTCCCGACGCATCGCGCGGATTCGCCGGGCGTCGGCAACTTGCTGTTGCTCGCGCTGTTGCGGGACAGTTTCGCGTCCGGCATCCGGGAATTCGACTTCCTCCAGGGCGACGAGGCCTACAAGTCGAAATGGGCGAATGCCGAGCGTTTCGCGCACCAGCTCGTCGCTGCCGGCGGAGGTCTGCTCGCGGCTCCGGCCCTCGCGGTCACGCGGGGCCGCTGGTGGCTCGCCCGCTCGACGCGTTTGCGCAGGCTTCGGACCCGCTGGTTGACTCGTTTTGCCGCGCCCAGCGTCGAACCCCCTGGAGGCGAGGCGGGGGCTCCGCCTGGCCGGCACGGCAATCTCGAGCCGAAGTGACGGCCATCACTTCGGATTGGCGCGGGATCCACGATATGTACGACGCGTGAAGCAGGGGATCCCGCTGCCGCGTGGGATGAATGGGGACCAACGGCCGCGGGCTTCCGCGGGGGGGAAAATGAGAATGCGCAAGCTTCTACTCGCTGCGGTCCTGTCGGCGGTCGGGGTGTTCGCCGTTGCGGACGCCGAGGCCGGGCAGACCTGCACCGACGGCGTTGATTGCTACTGCGACTGCGTCCGTGGAACGAACCGGGGCGACGGCTTCGCCAGCGCAGCCTGCGCGACCAAGGCCGTCGGGGTCGATGCGTCCGTGCTGGTGTGCGAGGACTTCGAGGCCCGCACGCTCACCGAGAACATCGGCTTCGGCTCCGGCGGACCGACCTATGGACCCTGGTATGACGACACCACGGGGAGCGTCGGCGCGCGCGGCGCCAACTCCTACTGGACGAAGACGTACGGGGCCTCGGGTTCCGGCTGTGCCTGGCGCCGCGGTCAGCCGAGCAATCCGCGTCTTGGCCGGACGTGCGGGTTCGACACCTGCTTTACCGACGAATGGAGCGCGGGAAATCCCTGGGACAGCACCAACTACGCTTGCATCGACATCATGCGCAACGGCGAGTTCGACGACGAATTGTCGACGAACGCGGAGCCGGCCTTGCCGGGCGGCGGAGCGGGCGTGTTCGACGGGCGCCAGATCATCGCCCACCGCGTTTCGCGGGGCGATGGCATCGGAAACACCTCGCCGACGAGCGGCGGATTCCATGGCAGCAAGAACTTCAGCCGCAACGTCACCAACATCGGCATCAGCTGGGCGATGGCGTTCCCGCCGGACATCCAGGCGAGCAAGATTCTCAACGCGCCCTGGAAGTTCAACGAAACCAGCGGCAACGGATCGGGCGGCGCCTATGAAGGCTGGCCGGTCGCGAACTCCGGCATCAACTGGCTGTCCGGTGGTCAGGCGCTGTTTCCGTTCGCTGGCTACATATGGTCGAAGGACACACCGGCGTGCGAAAGCCTCGGCGCCAACTCGCGCGTGCTGGTGGGCCAGAAACAGTGCAATCATAGTCTCGGCTTCCATTTCGGCCCGACGACGACCGATTACCAGCAGGCACGAGATTATCCGTTCGGAACCTGGGGCTGCATCCAGTCGCACTTCTACGACATGAACACGTCGAATGCGAAGATGAAGATCTGGTTCAACGGCAGGCTGATCGTCGACATCGACCGAATCGATTCCTCAAAGATGCTGAACGCGGGCTACACCGCGTTCCATTGGAATCACTACGCGAACTACAATCAGGAACCGGGCCAGGCGACGGCGCGGACGACCTACCGCTACGAAGACAACATGCACGTGCGCGAGGGGGCGCCGGTCTCGTGTCAGCAGATCGGCTTCACGAGCTTGACGGCTCCCCCGCCGCCGCCGAGCGGTGGGGATCCGACGCCTCCGTCCACGACGCTCGGCAAGCCGGGGACTCCGATCTTCACGCCCTGAGGCGGATCAGCGGGGCGCGGCGGCGGGCGTTCGCAGAGCGAGCAGATCGCGGCTCGTGATGACGGCGAGGATCTCTTCGGCCGCGATCCGCATGCCGAGCGGACTCGGGTGCAGGTCGTAGGGAAGGAAGGGATTCTGGCCCGCCTTCCGCTCGGCCTTATAGGCCGGCTCGAGGTCGATGAAGGGCATGCCCGTCGGGGCCCAGATCTCGCGCAAGCGCTGGCCCCAGACCAGCTTCGGGAAATCGAGCGCGATGTGGTTCTCCATCGGGAAGGCCACCAGCACCACGGGAACGCCGTGCTCCCGCGCGACCGCCGCGATCTCCAGCAGGCGCTTCGCGGTGGCTTGCCAGAAGGGCTCGAGGAACGCGGCGTCGCCCTCGAGCAATGCGCGCTGGATGCGGGAATAGTCGTCCAGCGCGGGCTCGAACGATTGCATCAGCATCTTCGTCCGGATCACGATCTGATACAGCGCAACGCTCGAGCGCAGGCGATCCCGAATCCAGCTCGGGAGCGCGTGCTGCAGGCCGCGATCGTGTGGCGCGGCGTCGGGATCGAGTATCGGCGTGGTCGCCAGGTCCGGCAGCGCTTCCTCGTTGCCTACCAGATCGTTCCAGTAGAACCCGACGGTGATCACGTCCGGGGAAAAATCGAATCCTTGCACCAGCAGACGGATCAACTCCTGGCGGGTGTTATAGCCGGCGATCCCGGCGTTGATCACCTGGAAACGCTCGTCGGGATGCTGCTTCGCGAGCATCCTCTCGAGCTGTTGGACGTAGAGATCCTCGAAACGCACCCCGAGAGCGAAGGTGAACGAATCTCCGAGACACAGGATCCGGTGTTCGCCCGCAGGCTTTGTGAGCGGGATCTCGTCGTCGCGCAATCCGAGGCTGTTGACGTGGACGGGAGCGTCGATCGTGTAGGAATCCGACCCCGGCGGCAGCACCCAGCCGAGCAGCGGGCTGTGCAGGTGGCGCGTCTGCGGCTGAATCCACATGGGCGGCACGGCCCAGACCACGCGCGCGACCGCTTCGAGCAGCAGCAGCATGCTTGCGAGCGCAACGCCCAAAACCGAGAAATTTCGCAGCATGCGACGCGGCCTTCGGCGGGGGGCGAGGGCGACTTCGAGCCCAGACCTATACCCAATCGGTGGTGGAGCCGATAGGTTGAGCCGGTCGTGATGCGCAAGTGGCTCGCCCCGTTCGGATTCCTCACCGGCGCCTACGCGCGCGGTTGGCGAGCCCGTCCCTATCGACGCTGCGGCCTCGCGCTGGTCTATCACCGGCTTGCCCCGCGCAGGGGGCTCGCGGATGTGCCCGGCTTTGGCGTGGAGCGCGGCCTGCCCGTCGACGTCTTCGAGGCGCAGATGCGTTTCCTGCTCGCGCATTTCCAGCCCGTGCGAACGCACGCCCTGTTGGTCGACGATCCCGACGCCAGCCGCGCGCGCTTCAGTGTGACGTTCGACGACGGTTATCGCGACAACCTCACTCTCGCTGCCCCCGTGCTCGAGCGCCTCGGGATTCCGGCGACGATCTTCGTGACGAGCGATTTCATTGCCACCCAGCGTCTGTTCTGGTGGGAACAGCTCGGCGAAATGCTGCGAGCCTCGCGTGAGCAGCTTCTCGATGTGGCATCCGTGGTTCCGGAACTGCGGGCGCGCTGGTCGCTTCCGGAGCGCCTCTCACTCGCGGCACAAGGCGCGAGCGAGCGCGCCCATTGGCTGATCTCGATGGCCTTGATGCGCACTCCGCCGGACGAGATCGACCCCGTGCTGGCCCGTCTCGCACTGGCACTGCGCGCTCCGCACCGTCGGGAGGGGCGTGCTGCACCGCTGCTCGATTGGGACGATCTGCGTCGTTGGCGCGCGCTGGGCTTCGACGTAGGGGGCCATGGTGCCAGCCATGCAAACCTCGGGCTGGCATCCGAAGCGCTGGCCGCGACGGAGATCCGGAATTGCCTGCGCGCCATCGAGCGGGAAACGGGATCTGCGGCGTCGCTCTTCGCGTATCCCTACGGAGGCCCGGAGCATCGCTCGCCGGGCGCCATGCGCGCGCTCGCGGACAGCGGCTGTTCGGGGGCCTTCACGACCGAACTGGGTCTGCTCGGGCCGCGCAGTGACCGCTTCGCCCTCCCCCGCTTCGGACTCGCGTCGGCCTCCCGTCTCAAATGCGTGTATCACACGGAGCAGGCCTTCGCGTCTCGCCTCACCCACGAGGCGCTCGCCACTCCCTCCCCAGCCTGATCGCGAGTTTCACGCGCCACGCGTGAAGGAAAGCCAGGCGACGGCTCCGGGGTTCAGATTCCGACGAGGTGTTCCGCGATCGCTTCGCGCACCGCCTCGCTCGCGCCCGCGTGCGTCGGGAGCGTGAGGATGCGGGCGGCGAAGGCTTCCGCCCCCGGCTGCCGCGCCGGTCCGCACAGATGTGATTTCAGCGCTGGGATGGCGCCGAGCGCGCTGGGATAGAAGCGGCTTGCACCCAGACCCGCGCGCGCGAGCCGCGCGAGGGCGACGTCGCGGCTGGCGCCATCGGGCGCCAGCACCGCGAGCCGGGGATAGACGGCGCGTATGCCTGGCGCGGCGGTGAGGGGGGCAAAGCGTGTGCGCGAGCGCAGCGCTGCCGCCAGCGTCTCGGCCCGCTCTGCACGCGCGGCGGCGAGCGTCTCGAACTGGGCCAGCCGCGCCGCAGCGAGCAGCAACGACGCGCCGCCGATGCCACCCCGCGCGAATCCGGGGTCGAAGAGCGTCTCGCCGATCCGCAGACCCGGCAGCGCTGCGAGCCAGCGGAACACGCTCGGATGCAACGCGGCGTCATACGCCAGGGCACGCAGCTGCGCGCTGCCGCGGGCCGGCGCGGGCAGCGCGGGCGCCGCGCTCGTCGTCCCCCGCCGCGAAAGCACGAGCGCGCCCCCGCCGAGGCCCGAAAGCGGCTTGCCGCGCCCGAAGGAGAGTAGACCCACATCGCCGCGGCCTCCGGCCCGTCCGTCGGTGGCCTCGCCCCCCAAGGCCTGCGCGGCGTCGTCCACGATCTCGGCTCCGGCGCGCGCGGCAAGCTCGCGCAGCGGCGTGATGGTCTCGGGAATCCCGAAGAGATTTGCGACCACGACCGCGGCCGTGTCGCCGAGCGGAAGTCCGGCCAGTGCCTGACGATCGATCCGGCCGTGGACATCGACATCGACCAGGCGCACACGCAGGCCCGCCGACACGACGGCTGCGGGCACCGAGAAGCAGCAGTAGGCGGGGATCACGACCTCGTGCCGGCCCGTACGATCCGCGAGCCCGACGAGGTAGGCGCGCAGCGCCGCACGCCCCGATGCGAAAAACTGGATCTCCTCGGCGCCGAGCCGCTCGCACAGACCTTCACGCAATCTGCGCGCCGGGTCGACGATCTCGCGCGCCAGCCGGCGCTGGTTGCCGCCGATCGGATCCCCGCCGGGCGGAAGCTGCCGCCACCCGCGCGCATTCATCGTTCGGTCGGTTGCCACACCACCGTGCGGCGGCCCCGAAGATGCCGGAGCCACGCCACGAGCGTGGCGGCATTCACGAGCAGGAAGAATCCGGCGAGCCGCGGCAGGCGTGCGCGTGCGACGGCTGGCGACATGAGCGCAAGCCCGGCGATCGCGTAGGCCACCGCCTGGGCGCCGAGAAGCCAGCGCCCGGCGGGCCCCTGGCCTGCGAGCACGAGGCTCGCCAGCAGCAGGCCGAGCAATGCAAACGGCGAGGTGAAGCGGGCGAGCTTGTGTCCCCAGACCGAAAATGCCGCGCGTCCGAAACGCGGATGCAACAACTCGCGATGCGCGAGCAGCACGGCGATGCCGCGGCTCAGCGTGCGGACCTTGCGCTGCCATTCATCGCCGCTCGCGCGCACCACACCGATGCGCACGCGCGCGGCGGGCTCGGCCACCGCGCGCAAGCCGCGCCGCGCGGCCTCGAGCGCCACGCGGAAATCACTGGCGAGGTCGATCGGCCACGGCGACGCGAGGCTGCGGCGAATTGCGAAGCCAGACCCGGAAACACCGATCAGCGTCGTCGATTCACTCTCGAGCCGACGCAGCGCCATTTCGAAGCGAACATAGGCGCCCTCGCCGGCTTCGGGATCGACCGCATCCTCGCTGCTCACCGCGCCGATGCCGGGATCGGCGAAGGGACGCACGAGCGCCCGCAGTGCGCCGGGCTCGAACTCCGAGCTGACGTCCGTAAAGACGAGAATCTCCCCTGTCGCTCGCGTCAAGGCGCGCGCCTGCGCCGCCTCCTTTCCCTGCCGCTGCGCGTGGTCGAGCAGGATGACGCCACGCGGCGCGTACGCCGCGGCAATCGCCGCGGTAGCGTCCGTCGATCCGTCGGAGCTGACGATCACCTCGACGGCGCCGGGATAGGCCTGCGCGAGCGTGGCTTCGAGTTTTTGGGCGAGCGTTTGCTCGCCATTATGAACGGCGAGGATCACGGAGATCGGCGGAAACCAATCCCCGCGCCGCAACGGGCGCGGGCTCAGCGCGCGCAGCAGCCAAAGCGCCAGCGGATAGCCGACATAGGTGAATGCGATCCACGCGATGCAGACGCTGGCGATCGCGGCGGCGGCCGTCACGTCGCCCCCCTCACGGCCGCCCCTGCCCGATCGCTCCGCCGCGTAGCAGGCCGAGCGGGGAGCGGATGCTGCTGAGCACGAGGCTGCGTTCGTCGCTCGAGAGGATGCCAAAGTTCATCACGCAGACGAGGTAGACCAGCAGCAGGGCCGCGCTCGCAGCGAGCGAGGGCAGAAGCGACAGCGCGGGCAGCGACAGTCCGATCCCTGCGGCCCCCAATGCCAGGCACAGCAGACGTCCGACGGGGGCCCAGCGGTATTCGACGCGCCACAGTCGCTGCGAAACCAGGTAGCAGCCGAGGTAACGCACCGCGAAGGCCACGACCGTGACCACCGCCGCTCCCATGCCGAGGTAGCGCGGAATGAAGATCGCGTAGCCGGCGAGGGCCGTGAGCGCTGCCACCCAGTTGACCAGCGTGAGGTACTCGGTTCGCTCGCGGACGTGGATGCCCACGTCCTGCATTCCCACCCACCCCTGGAGCACGTAGGCGATCACGATCACCGGTACGAATTGAGCCGCTGGATAGAAGGCCGGCGTCGTCATCACCATGATGATCTCGTCGACGAACAAGACGATGGCGAGCGCCATCGTCACGAGCATCAGGTTCAGATAGATGAACGCCCGCGCAAACAGCGCGTCGCGATCCGCCCGCTTGGCGACGGAGAAGCGCACCACGTCCCAGATCATCTCGAACGGCATGTAGCCGACGGCGGCGACGAGAAAGCCGAACTGGTAGGCGAGCGAGTAGAGGCCCACCGCTGCCGTGTCTGCGGAGTGCTGGAGGAAGTAGCGGTCGCCGAAGGTCACGATGAAGGTCGCCATCTGCGTCCCGATCAGGGGCACGCCGTAGCGCAACAGATCACGCGTCGCGGAGCGCGTGAAGTGGAAGCCCACGCGCGAGACGAGGTAACCGGCGAGCGTAAAGCCGATCAGGAGCTTGGTCACGAGGCTGCTGATGAAGACCGCGCGCACGCCCATCTCGAAGTGGACGAGCAAAACGATGTTCAGCGTCAGCTGCAACACCACCTGCGTGAGCTGGGTGATCACGAAGGCGCTCGAGCGCTCGCGGGCGCGAATGTAGGTGAGCGGCGCGATCATCAGGCTCGAACAGGCGAGGCTCGCCGCCGCCAGCCGGATCAGCGATGCGTGCTCCTCCGTCCCGAACACCAGGCGCGAGAGCAGGCCCGCGGCGAGGAACGTCATCAGGGCGACCGAGGCGTAGCTCCCCGCGAGCACCCACAGCGCCGTCGAGATCACGGCATTCCGCTCGCTGTCGTTGCTGGCCTTGTGGTAGTAGCGGAAGATTCCCGCCGCGATGCGCGCACCGCCGAGGATGGCGATCACATCGAGAGTCATCTCGATCAGCTCCAACACGCCGTAATCCGACGGCGTGAGGAAGCGGGTATAGACCGGGAGCATCACGAACGAGATGGCCTTGCTGAGCAGGATGCCGACGGCGTAGACGATCGTGTGGCGACCAACCTTGCCCATCTGGAACGGAGAGCTCGCGGGCTCGCCTGCCCCACCCGCTTCGGGGGTCGCTTGCGTCATCGGAGCATCGCCTCGGAGCGCACGGAGCAACTCATGCGGTGTGGATCTGCGCACGCGGATCGAGGGCATCCGCGGCTTCGCCAACCGTCATCGGCACGAGCCGCGCGAGTCTCGAGGCGCCCTCGACGAAGGCCTCGATCGTCGCGAGCAGGCGCTGGCGATCCTGTGCGGTCGTCACGAACGGGGAAAGGCCTGGAACCAGGCTCGGGCTGTGCCAGAAGATGTGCAGGAAGCGCTCGCCCTGCTCGAGCAGACGCCGTGTGAGCGCCAGCAGCGCCGCCACCGATTCCCCCTCGGGCGTCAGAATCACGCGTCGCACGATCCCCAACCGCGACGCGAGCCCGGCGAGCCGCAAGCCCCGCAGCGCTGGCTGGCGCAGCACCCCATGCGCAGTTGCGCGCCAGCCGAAGGGGCGGCGCGTGAAGCCGCTCGAAATTGGAAGCTCGAGCAGCGCGCCGTCGCTTGCCGGCGTGAGCAGATCGTTCGGCGAAATCCGGTAGCAGGACTGGGGCGCGCCGCGAAAATCGGGGCCGCCATCGAACGACGTCCAATCGATCCATGGCGTCACGCTGCTATCGACGCGGAAGCCGCACGCCACGAGCGTGCGCACGCCTTCGAGGCCGAGCCCGAAGCGGCCGGCCCGAAACGAAACGGGTGCGCGTCCGGTTGCGGTGGTGAGCGCATCGCGCAGGCTGCGCAGCTTGCGGCCTTGCAGATCTTCCGGCAGGTTTTTCAACATCGAATGACCTGGCAGCAGCGCTTCCTCGAGCGGGGGCGTGTTCCACGGATGCAGATGCGCTCCGATCTCGGCACTGCCCGACTCTGCGATCTCGCGCAGGATCGCAGCCGACCAGGGCTCACTCGCCACGGGATGGTCGGCAAAATACGTCGGCCGCAGTCCGATCCCGACGAGAAAGCGCTGAAGCGCGGGCAATTCGCGGATGTTCTCGATGCGGATCCCGTCGCGTGTCGGATGCCAGTTGTCCTCCTCGGTATCGATCGAGGCCACGAGCGCAACCTCACCGCTCGCGAGAGCCGGGTGTGCCAATCCGGAACGATCCGCTAACGCCATGCGACCTTGACGAGCTCGCGGGCTCGCGCGAGAGCGAGCTGCACGAGCAGCGCCGCGCCCCGGCGGTAGGCGGTGAAGTCGAGGCCGCGTTCCGCCCCATCCGACCACAGGAGCTTGTAGTCCTCGGCGCCGCGCAGGAAGTCGTAGTGCTGCACGCCCTCGCCCGCCGCGCGCTCGAGGGCGAGTGCGAGCAAGACGTTGCCGACGCTGAGCTTCGGGAAGGCTTCGCGATCGACGCCCGTGAGATACAGGAAGAGCGCATTGCCGCGCTGGATCTGGAGGAGTCCGGCCAGCGCACGGCCGTCGAGTTGCAGGAGATCGACGCGGAGATCGCTGGCGCTTCCGGCACGCCGCGCGTAGGCCTCGACACAGCGCAGGGCGTCGCGGTCGCCCCCCCAACGCTTTCGGTAGAGCGCCGCGAGAGTCGCAAGCGCCGCGTCGAACTCCGGTTCGTGCGCGCTCCGGGTCTCGAGGCTCAAGCGACCGGCGCGTTCGAGGACGTGCTGTTCGTAGCGAAGCCGCTTTTGACGGCGCGCGCTCAGGCGTTCGACCACACTGCCGGCGTCGAGGCCTCGGGTCGGGCAATAGATTCCGGCGCTCACCGTGACGGGCTTGCCGGCTTCTGCGAAGCATTCACCGAGATGGAATAGGAACGCGGAATCGGCCCGGACCCCCTGGAGCTCGAGCCGGTGCCAGCGCGGGGCCTCGGGGCCGAAGAGATGTGCGTAGAGCGCCACGGCCACGGCACGCTCGGCGTGCGGTGCGCACAGCACGTCGAGGTAATCGAAGGCCGTGTGCTCGGCGCCGAGGAAGCGGAGGCAGCGCGGCTGGGTGGCCCGCGCCGGCTCGCTCACGACCCACGGTGCGATGCCGACGATTTCGGCGCCCTGGTGCACCGTCACCACGTGCAGGCGTCTCTGCCCGTTCGTGAACAACTCTGCCCAGGCCCGCTGCCAATCGAAAGCGAGGAAGGGGCCGGGCCGCGGACGCTGCGCCACGAGCGCGCGCCACGGCTCTTCGAGAGCCGCGAACGCGGCGAGATCCGCGTGCACCACGGCGCGCGCCACGGGCCCGCGCTCAGCCACCAAAGCCGCCTCGGCCGAGCGTTGCGAGACGGCTTCAGCCATCGCCGCGATGCCGCCGTCAGCTCGACGCGCGGCGGGGGCCTGAGCCCCGATACAGGTGCTCGTAGCGATCGGCCATGACTTCGACGTGGAACTCCGCCTCGGCATGCCGACGGGCAGAGGCTCCGAGACGCTCGCGCAGCGAAGCATCTTCGATCAGGCGGCGCAGCGCGTCTGCCAGCGCCGGCGCGTCGCCGGCCGGAACGAGCAGCCCGGACTCGCCATTGCGCAGCATTTCCGGGATGCCGCCGATGTTCGACGCCACGATCGCGTTGCCGACGATCATCGCCTCCAGGATCGCGAGCGGCATTCCCTCCCAGAAGGACGGCATCGCGAAGACGTCCGCTGCCGCCTGGAGATCGGGAACGTCATCGCGGTGCCCGAGCATCTGCACGCGATCCGCGACGCCGAGATCCAACGCCAGGCGCGTGAGGTTCTCGCGGTGGCGGCCGTCGCCGGCGATCACGAGCTGCCAGGGCGCGCCAAACCCCGACTGCTGTAGCCGCGCGAGCGCTTCGATCAACACCGCGTGCCCCTTGCGACGGCGCAGATTCCCAATCGTGAGGATCATCATCTCGTCGTCTTCGACACCGAGCTTGCGGCGTGTCACGTCGCGTTCGCCAGGCCGAAGCGGTACGCCGTTCGGGATCACCTGGATCGAGCCTTGCGGCAGCCCGAGCCGCGCCTGCATCTCCGTTCGCGTGTGCTCGGACACCGCCACGAAGGCCTGGCTGCGTTTCCATGACCAGCGCAGCGCCAGGCGTCGCCGCCAGACGTCCATCACCGTCTCGTTGCCGTGCATCGTCACGACGTGGGGAATGCCGAGCCAATGCGCCGCCGCACCACCGTAAACGGCCATCGTGAACTCGTGGCTGTGCACCGCGTCGATCTTCAGCTCCCGCAGCATGCGCGCGAGCTCGATGGCGCACAGCGGGTCGAGCGCGCGCCGCAGCGTGAACGTGCGCCGGTCGAAGCCCAGGCTCCGCAGACGCCCGGAGAGCCAACCCTGGCCCACGCTGGGTCCGACCGGAGTCACCACGTGCCCGCGTCGGCGCAGTTCCTCGGCGAGCTGGATCAACATCACCTCGGCGCCGCCCGGCCCATCGGTCTCGATCATCATCGCGATCCGCAGACTGCTTTTCTCCGCGAGAGACATGGCTACCCGTGTGCCGAGGCAGCAGCGAGACGCTGCGCGGCTTGCGCGCCCGCGTGCTGCAGCGCCGGCTCCGTGGAGCGCCAGGTCGCGCGCAACCACCCCACGAGCGTGTCGACCACCTGCCGCTGGTGATCGAGATTGGTGAAGATGTGGTCGGCGTCGGGGATGTAGCGCTCGAGCAGGCGCTCACTCAAATCGAGCGCGGTGAACGCATCGGCGAACTGACCCTCGTAGTTGTAGTGGTCCGACTGGCCGCCCGAAAAGATCGCGCACAGCTTCACGTCACGCTCGACGAGCGCCCGCAATTCATCCTCGGCACGTTTCTGCGGCGGAAACTCGCGCACGTAGGTCGGCAGGTCGAGTTCCTCGAGCAGGGGCTCACCCGGGTTCTGCGCTACCGCGGGCCGGCCCGCCAGCCGGCGCCGGATCAGCCCCGTCCACGCCGAGGCGCGCAGCAGGCGCGGCGCATAGTGCTTCACGTAGTAACGCGTCGTGCGGTAGGCCCAGGGATCGAGGACACCGAGCCCCACCACGCGCGGATCGGCCTTCGCGACCTCGAAGGCCATGTCGGCGCCGGAACACAAGCCGATCACGACGAAGCTGCGCGCGCCCTTGCTGGCGGCAAGATGATCCATGGCTTCGCGCAGCTCGGCCACTGCGCTCTGCTCGAACGCGAGATCGTCGCGTCGCACTTCGCTGTCTCCGATGCCCGAGAAATCGAAGCGCAGGGCGGAGATGCCTTCCTCCGCCAGGCGACGCGCGAGCCGCACGTGGAAGCGGCAGGCGCCCACGCGGTGCAGGATCCCGGAGTTCACCAACAGCACCATGGGATCGCCGCCGACGACCCCAGCGGCCGGCTCGCTCAGAATCCCAACGAGCTTGGTTTCGCGTCCGAAGCGGACGACCTTTTCGCGGCTCACGCGGCCTCCTTCTCGAAAAGGGCGACGATGCCCTGGATCAACTCCTGCGGCAGCAGCGCCGAGCCGAAGTTGTCGACTTCGTTCCAGTTGCCGCCGCTCGGAATGCACGCGTGGCGCGCGGGGAGACCCCGAGCAACCCAAGCCGCATGCAGCGCGCTCCACTCGGGACGCTCGCTCGAGACCACGATTTCCAGTGCACGCGCGCCGGTCTCCTCGAGGCTACGGAGGTCGAGCTGCGCAAGTTCTTCGCGCAGCGCCCGGGTGAGAGGGAAACCGAGCACCCCGATCGTCCCGCTGGCGGGATCCGCTTCCCCGTCCGAGCGCCCGGCTGCCGCCCTCAGCTCGGCGACATAACTCGGGCCGCTCACGACCGGATCCCACAACACGAGCTTCTCCACGTCGTCCCGGTCTGCCGCCGCGAGCGTGGCGAGCGCAGCCCCGAGTCGCAACCCGACGAGCGAGACGCGCTGCAGCGAGGCGTTGTCCTTGAACTCCTCGATCGCGCTGGTGACGTCGCAGACCCACTGCGCGAGGCTGCCGTCCTCGCTCGCGCCAGCCGAGTCGCCGGTGCCGAAGTAATCGAAACGGAAGACATGATGACCGCGCCGCAGCAACAGGTTCGCGAGCTGCCGAAAAGCCCGGTGCGAGCGCATGTACTCCTGGCCCATCGGGTAACAGAGCACGACGCCCTCGCTGCGCGTCTCCTTTCCTTTCGGAGGATGGTGCACGCCGAAGAGCGGGCGTTCGGAGCTGCCGAAGAAGAACGAGTTCATGGCGGTTCAGCCCTGCGCCACGCCGCGCTTTACGGCGCGCAACAGACGCGCCGAAAGACCCTCGCGGGGGGAACCGTCTGCCGCGGGCGAGGCTGCGACCGCGGCCGGTGTGCGCGACGCGCCCAGGCGTTTCTCGCACTCCGCGGCCACCTGCTCGAGCGTCTGGAGCACCATGATCGCGTTGTTGAGCCGCACGCCCAGCTTCTTTTCGGTCCGCACGATCACCCGCATCGCGAGCAACGAGTGCCCTCCCACGTCGAAGAAGTTGTCGTGCAGGCCGACGCGATCGATCCCGAGCACCTCCTGCCAGGTCTTCGCGATGATCTTTTCGGTCTCGCTTCGCGGCGCGACGTAGTCGTCGGCGACGCCAAAGGGATCCTGCAAGCCGGCGCGGTCGACGTCGCCCTTCGCATCCACCGGCAGACTCTCGAGCTCGACGATATTCTGCGGCACGCGATCCTCCGACAGGCGCCCGCGCAGGAAGCGCCTCAGCTCGCTCACAGTCGCGTGCAGCTCGGGCTTCCAGACGACGTGAGCCAGCAGGCGGCGTTCCCCCGGACGGTCGAAATGCGCGGTGACGGCGGCAGCCGCCACCGCCGGATGTTCCTGCAGCACGGCTTCGATCTCACGCAGAGCCTCGAGCAACGCGGGGTCGACGGAAGCGGCCGCAGCCCGCGTCTGCGCCCTGCCCTCGGGCGCCGCCGTCAGCTTCTCGATCCACGCGTGCAACGGCTGGGGAGACACGACGATTTGCGGAAATGCACCCGCTGCGAGGATGCGCTCGAGCGCCGCGAGCCCCTCCACGGGCCGGATCGCTTCGTGCAGGTTCTCGAGCAGTGGATTCGCCGCCGCGTGCGCAGCCTGCGGGCCGGCGACGGCCTGAGCGGAAACGGCATCCGGCTCGCTCGCGAGCGTCGCGTGGCTCGCGATGCGCTTGAGCATGAATTCCTCGATCTCGACGACCGCGAGCCCCGTTTCATCGAAGAGCGTCACGTCGAAGATCGCAAAATCGCTTCCGGAGCGGTGATCTTCGCGGTGTCGGATGTGGCTCGTGACGCGCCGCGGAAGCGGGCCCCGCGCGAGCACCCGCGCGTAGGAGATCGGGACATAGAAGTCCCGCTCGGCGTCGAAATCCGGAATCAGCGCGTGCGCACAGCCGGTCGCCATGTCGAGCAGGGCGGGATGCAGGCCGAAGGCCGGCAGATCCCCGGAAAAGGCTTCGGGCAGCTCGAGCTCGGCAACTGCTTCGCCCGCGCCAAAGCGGATCTCACGCACACAGTTCCAGCGCGGGCCGAAACGCAGGTGCACCTGGGGCACGGCGCCCGCGAACGCGAGCGTTCGGACGTTGCAGCGCTCGCGCAGCTCGGAAAGGGAGAGTTTGTCGGGGCTGTCGGCGGCGACCCAGAGCGCGGTTCCGCGCACGTGCTCCGTGCCCCCGGCTTCCCCCGCCCCGCCGCTCGCGATGCTGAAGTCGCCGCTCGCACGGTCGATCTCGATGCGCAGCTCACGGGTCGCGCCGTCCGCCACCACGAACGGGGCCATCAGGAAGGTGTCGCGGATCTCGATCGCCTCGCCAGCCACACGCTCGGCCAGCGCGGCGCGAGCGAGTTCGAGGAAGCCCGTCCCCGGAATCAGGGCCAGGCCTTCCGCTACCCGATGCTCATCGAGAAGCCAGTGCGTCTCCGGGTTGAACGCGGTGGTGTAGACCTGATGATCCCCGTCGTCGCGCAGGCAGCGCCCGAGCAGCGGATGGGAGGGCGCCGCACCCGCGTCGTCCTCCGCCGAACCGGTTGCCCGCCGCGCGAGCTCGGCCGCGATGCCCACTTCCTGCCAGGCTCCCCAGGCCAGCGAGAGGGTCGGTGTGGCCTCGCGCGCGCTACGGTGTTGGGCGAAGGCATCGAGGAAGGCGTTCGCCGCCGTGTAATCGACCTGCCCGGCGAGCCCCGCAATCGCGCTCAAAGACGAGTACAGCACCAGGAAGTCGAGCGGCGTTCCGGCGAGCGCAGCATCGAGCGCCAGCGTGCCGCGTACCTTCGGCGCGAGCACCCGCTCGGCGGAGGCGAGATCCTTGGATTCGAGCAGCGCATCGTCGAGCACGCCCGCCGCGTGGAAGACGCCATGCAACGAACCGAAGCGCGAACGCGCGGCGGCGATCACTTCTCGCAGCGCCCCAGGATCGAGCACGTCGGCTGTCGCCAGCATCACTTCGCTGCCGCTGCGCTCGAGGGTCTCGATCGCGCGGATGCGGCGGCTGCTGCGCTCGTTCTCGGGATGGGCGGCGAGCCAGGCCGGCCAGTCTTCGCGCGGGGGCAGCGCGTGGCGCCCGACCAGAACGAGCCGGGCCCCCCAGCCCGTGGCGAGATGCTGGGCGAGCGCGAGGCCGAGCCCCCCGAGCCCGCCGGTCACGAGGTACACACCGCCACGTCGCAGGCGCGAGCGTTCGGGGGAGATCGCCGCCTCGAGGCGCACCGCCTCGTGGTGCTGGACGAAGCGCTCGCGGCCGCGCAACGCGACCGTCGGCTCCGGTGCGTCGGCTGCCAGCTCGCTGACGAGGGCTGCCAGCCAGCGTGCCGCGGCATCCGCGCCCTGGGGCGCGGCGCTCACGTCGATGGCACGGCAGCGCACGTTCGAAAGTTCGCGCGGGATGACCCGACAGGGACCGAGCAGCAACGCGCGCAACGGTGAGGCGAGCTCCTCACCCGCTACGGACTGCACGCCGCTCGCCACCACGTCGAGGCGCAGCGCCGTCTGGAGATCCTGGCGTCCGATCGCCTGCGCCAGCGCCAGCAGGCTGTCGAAGGCCAGCGCGCGAGCGCGCGCGTAATCGGCGAGCGCGACGCCGGGAGTTTCGTCGTTCAGGTTCCACAGGTGCACGATCCGAGTCGGTGCCCCGCCCGAGGCGGCGAGCGCCTCGAACAGCGCCTCGTAGTCGTCGGCCGAGTCGATCCGCAGCGTGAAGCGGCCGTCGGCGTGGGCCGCAAAGGCCGGACCCTCGTCGGCGCGAAGCAGCGTATGACCGCGGTCGCGCAGCCCCACGCAAACGCCCTCGCCGTGCGCTGAGCTGGCGCCGAGCACGAGCACCCGTTCGACTGCGATCTCGCTGGCACCCGGCGACAGCGGCGCGCGCCGCCACTCGGGCGTGTAGAACCAATCCCCGATGTCGTCGCGGCGACGGGTCTGCGGGTCTCCGAGGCCCTCGGCGTAGAGCCGCGTTCCGGGCTCGACCCAGTGACGTTGGTGGTCCCAGGCGTAGGTCGGAAGCTCGACCCGCCGACGCTGCTCCCCCGCGCTGAAGGCCGTCCAGTCGGGCTGCGCCCCGGCGAGCCAGAGGCGGCCGAGGACGCCGAGCACGAAACTGCCGTCCGGCTCGTTTTCGTCGGGATGGCGCAGCGAGTTCAGGACCTCCTGGTCCGCGCGCCGCGCCGGGTGAAGCTTGGCGAGTGTCGCGAGCGTGCGTCCGGGGCCGACTTCGAGCAGCAGCCGGTCCGGGTCCTCGCAGAGCGCGCGCACACCGTCGGCAAAGCGGACCGAACCGCGCAGGTGCCGCACCCAATATTCGGGATCGGTCGCCTCGGCTTCGCTGATCCAGCCGCCCGTGAGGTTCGACACGAAGGGGATCTGCGGCGGCGAGAGCCGCATGCCGCGCAGAAAGCTGCGCCACTCGGGCAGGATGGGGTCGAGCATCGCCGAGTGGGCGGCGATGTCGATGCGCACGCGGCGGGTCTCGATTTCGCGTGCGGCGAGCTCCGCTTCGAGACGTTCGATCGCCGCGACGGGACCCGACGCGGCGCACAACTCGGGCGCGTTGATCGAGGCGAGCGAGAGATCGCTGTCGAGCAGCGCCTGGACCTCGTCTGCGGGCAGCGGGATCGAGAGCATCGCACCGGCCGGCACGCGTTCGAAGAGCCTGCCGCGCAGCGTCACCAGCGCCAACGCGTCCTCGAGCCGGAAGACTCCCGCGAGACACGCCGCCGTGTTCTCTCCCATGCTGTGCCCCGCGAGAGCGCTGGGCTCGATTCCCCACGAGCGCCAGAGCGCCGCGAGCGCCATCTCGACGAGGAAGAGCGCGGGGAGTTGCAGCGAGGGGCGCTCGAAGCGCCGGGCGGCCTCCTCGCTCGCGTCCGGCCCCGCGAACAGCAGCGCGTGGATCTCGGCTCGGTGGGCGGAATCGAGCAGCGCCAGACCCTCGTCGAGCGTGCGCCGATAGACGGGCTCGCTCTCGTAGAGCCCGCGACCCATGTTCGGGTACTGCGCGCCGCCGCCGGGGAATAGGAAGGCAACCTGGCGCCGCGCGCGCGTCAGCTGACTCGTCGCCAGCCGGCGCGGATCGCCCGACTCGAGCTCGCTCACGGCCTGCTCGCGATCTCGACAAACCAGCATGCGCCGCCGTTCGAAGCTGCGCCGTCCGACGCGCAACGTGTGGGCGACGTCGGCGAAGGGCAATGCCGTGTGCTCGCGCAAGTGATCTGCGAGGCGTTCGGTTGCGCGCTCGAGCGAGTGCTCGCTGCGCGCCGAGATCAGCAGGAGCTGGTGCTCGCGCGAAGCTCCCGCCGCGGGCGTTGCCGGCGCCTCCTCGAGCACCACGTGGGCATTCGTGCCGCCGACACCGAGGGAGCTCACTCCGGCGCGTCGCGGTGCGCCGTCCGACGCCCAATCGCGCAGCTTCGCGTTCACGAAGAAGGGGCTGTTCTCGAAGTCGATCTCCGGATTCGGCGCCTCGTAGTGCAGGCTCGGCGGGATCTGGCGATGCCGCAGCGCTTCGACCGTCTTGATCACGCTGGCGACGCCGGCGGCGGTATCGAGGTGCCCGATGTTCGGCTTGACCGAACCGATCGCGCAGTAGCCCTTGCGGTCGGTGCCCTGGCGGAAGGCGCGGGTCAACGCTGCGACTTCGATCGGGTCACCGAGCGCCGTTCCCGTGCCGTGCATCTCGACATAAGAGATCTCGGCGGGATCGACGCCCGCAACGGCGAGCGCCTCGGTCACCGCAGCGGCCTGCCCGTCGACGCTCGGTGCGAGGTATCCGACCTTCGCGGCGCCGTCGTTGTTGACGGCCGAGCCCCGGATGACGGCGAGTACGTCATCGCCATCCCGCAGCGCGTCGGCCAGCCGGCGCAGCACGACGATGCCGACACCGCTGCCGAAGACCGTGCCCTGCGACTTCGCATCGAAGGCGCGGCAGTGGGCGTCGGGCGCGAGGATCTCGCCTTCGCGATAGAGATAGCCATGGCGGTGCGGCAGCTCGAGGGTGACACCGCCCGCCAGCGCCATGTCGCACTCGGCGCCGAGCAGGCTCTGACACGCGGCGTGAATCGCGACCAGCGACGTCGAGCACGCGGTCTGGACATTGACGCTCGGCCCGCGCAGGTCGAACTGGTAGGAGGCGCGCGTGGCGAGGAAGTCCTTGTCGTTGCCGGTATGACGCAGCAGGAAGAAACCCACCTGCTGCACCAGTTCCGGATTCGTCAACAGGTTGTAGGGGAAGTAGGCGTTGTGGCCGGAGCCGGCGAAGACGCCGATCGCCCCAGCGAAGCGCGCGGGATCGTGGCCGGCGCGCTCGAGGGCTTCCCAGCAACACTCGAGAAAGTGTCGGTGCTGGGGATCCATGATCGAGGCGTCGAGCGGCGAAAAGCCGAAGAAGCCGGCGTCGAAGAGTTCCATGTCGGCGAGTGGTGCGCCGGCCTTCACGTAGTCCGGATGCGCCAGCAGACTGGCCGGAACACCGGCGGCTTTCAGCTCGGCATCCGTGTAGCGGACGATCGATTCGCTGCCGTCGCGCAGATTGCGCCAGAAATCGCCGACATTGCGGGCGCCCGGGAAGCGCCCCGCCATCCCAACGATGGCGATGGCGGAGTCGAGGGTTTCGCCAGAGTGGGGATCCGTCATCGCTCGCTTCCGCCTCGCAGGGGTCGCCGGTCGCCCCCGCACGTCGAGGGTCTGCCGCCCATCCAAGCAACCACTATGCCAAGGTGCCCGTTGCGTAAACCCTGGAGATCCAGCGGCTTGGGCCCGGCGACGGGAGACCGCAGGAGTGCCCGCTGCGCGCTCCGCGGCAAATCTGGTAAAGAACGAACGAGCCCGCAAGGCTCTGCGCAGCGCAAGCCCGCGGAAGGGCTGGAATCGGGGCCTGGCGGGCTTGAGGCAGGACCCCGCGGAGATGCTGCCGCTTGAACCACCAAGTCGATGCCCCGCGGGGCGATACGAAACCCAGCCCGTTCGCGAGCCCGCGACGATTTCGAGCGATGGCGAATTCCACCGATACGTTCTGCCAGGGCCGTCTTGGTTGGCCTTCGCGTGATACCCGGCGTGCGATTGTCTGACCGGCCCATTTTGATGCTCTGTCTGCTCATCGCCCTCTCGGCGGCG
>JANNIY010000114.1:0-9824 GCA_031405455.1 Deltaproteobacteria bacterium
CCGCGTCGCGGAGCAGACGATCGAGGTCACGTCGTTCCAGGCCACGAGCCTGGTCATCGATCTCGGATCGCGCGAGCACCTGGTCTTCGTCGGCTGCCCGCCGGCGGTCGAACCCTATCTGCACGGGGACGTGCCGGCAGCAGCTCGCGCGCTCGAGCGCGACGGACACGCAGCCATTTCGCACCGCCTCCTCGCAGGCGTCGCCCGCGAGCGGGGACAGCTCGAGGCAGCCGCCGACCACTTCGAGGCGGCGGGACAGCCACTCGAAGCCGCCGAACTCCAGGCGGAACTCGCGCAGTGGAAGCAGGCGGCCCGGCTCTACGAGACCGCCGGCGAAATTGGACGCGCGGCCGAGATGTTCCAGGCAGCGGGCGAGCACGTCCGCGCGGGTGATTCGTTCCAACGCGCCGGGCGCCACGACGAGGCCGCGGACTCCTACCGGGAGGCGGACGATCTGCCGCGCTGGGTCGAAGCGCTCGAAAAATCCGGCCGACCCTTCGAGGCCGCGCAGATCGCGATCGATCGCAACGATTGGGGCCGTGCCATCCGCAGTCTGCAGCTCGTGAGCACGAGCGACGCCGAGTACGTCGATGCCGCGCGCCTGCTCGTCGAGGCGTACGAGCGCGAGGGGCACCTCGATCTCGCGACCCGCAAGGTCGAAGAGGTGATCGCGAGCAAGGGCTCCGAGAGCGTGCCGATCGAGACCTGTGATCGGCTCGCGCGCCGGCTCGAAGAAGGCGGCGATTTCGATCGCGCCCTCGACGTGCTCGAGCTGATCCGCAACCGTGACGCGACCTGGCCGAACGTCGCGACCCGCATCGAAGGCCTGCGCAAGCGTCGCAGCGGCAACCAGCTTTCCGGCGCGGGCGGCCCGAAGCCGGTCACGGCGGGCGATCCCTACGCCGAGGCCGCGCGCTACGAGATCCTCGAAGAGCTCGGCCGCGGCGGAATGGGCATCGTCTTCAAGGCCCGCGATCGCCGTCTGGGGCGCATCGTCGCGCTCAAGCGGCTGCCCGACAGCCTGCGCAATCACCCGAAGGCGGTGGAGCTGTTCCTACGCGAGGCGCGCGCCGCCGCCGCCCTCAACCACCCGAACATCGTGACGCTCTTCGACGCCGGACAGGATGGCGACGCGTACTACATCACGATGGAGTTGCTCGAAGGGCTGCCGCTCCAACAGATTCTTCGTCAACGCGGCCGGCTCGGGCCGCGCGACGCCGCCAAGCTCGGCCTCCAGATCGCCAATGGTCTGCACTACGCGCACGAGCAGCGCATCGTGCACCGCGACATCAAGACGGGAAACCTCTTCTTCACGCGCGGCAAGGTGATCAAGATCATGGACTTCGGTCTGGCGAAGATGCTCGAAGAAGTGCGCCGCGCAACCACCGTGATCGGCGGCACGCCCTACTACATGGCGCCGGAGCAGAGCCTCGGCGAAGCCACCGACCACCGCGCCGATCTCTATGCGCTCGGCGTGACCTTCTACGAGCTGCTCACCGGGCGCGTGCCGTTCAAGGATGGCGACGTCGCGTTTCATCATCGCCATACACCGGTGCCCGACCCCCGCGAACTCGTGCCCGACCTCCCGCAGGCGTGGTCGGAACTCGTGCTGTGCCTGCTGGCCAAGAGCCCCGACGACCGGCCCGCATCCGCGGCCAGCGTGGGAGAGCGCCTCGCGAAGCTCTCACAGGGCGGCCCCCGCTAGCGACATCGGATCCGCGCGCTGAAGCCGGCCGGCCCCCGGCGTCAGCGCGTGATAGGCTGCGCGCTCCGCCGCAAAGCGACCGGGTGTCGTCGGCCGGACGCTCGTATGCAACTGACTCTCGGCGCTGCGGACATCCAGATGCTCATCGCCGCAGCGATGGGCCTCGCCGGTTTGCTCTCGCTCGCTCGCCGCGGGCCGCGCGACACGAAGCCGTCGCAGGCCCGTCCTAGCCGCGCTTCCGCAGCGGGCGCGACCGCCCGTTGGCCCGCGCTCCTGCTTCTCGCCTGCGTCCTGGCCATCAGCGCCAGCAACTACTTCCTGCTCGGCCGCCACCCGAGCCAGTTCGTGAAGGCCTGGGACGTCCAGCACACCTGGTTCGGATCGAAGTACGCGGCCGAGCTCGGCTACTTCCGCATCTACGAATGCATGATCCTCTTCGACGCGGGGCACCACGCTCGCTACCGCGACGTTGCGCGCGTGAGCGATCTGCGGCGGCCGCTCGAGAGCGTTCCGGCGCAGGCGGCGGCGCAGCGCTCCGATTGCACGGCGCGCTTTTCGCCCGGGCGCCGGGCGGAATTCGTGCGCGATCTCGATTTCTTCCAGAACCTGCCGCAACGTCCGGACAGTGCGCGCTGGTTCGTCGACAACGGCTACAACCAGTCGCCCTTCTTCACCGCGCTCACCTCACCGCTCTTCCAGCGCGGCCCCCCGAGCTACGAATTCCTGTTCGGCCTGAGCCTCGTCGACGTCGCGCTCGAGATCCTGCCCTTCGCGCTCGTCTGGAGCGCCTTCGGCGCGCACACGATGCTGCTCGCGGCGATCTTTTTCTTCACGAGCTTTTCCAATCAATTCGCCCTGATGGGCGGGGCGATCCTCCGCTACGCCTATCTGGCGCTGCTGCTGCTCTCGGTCTGCATGCTTCAGCGCGCGCGCCCGCGCGCCGCGGGCGCGGCCCTCGCGTTTGCGACACTCTTTCAGGTATTCCCCGCCCTGACTGCGCTCGGCCTCGGCATCGCCGCACTCTACGCTGGCTTGCGCACACGCCGGCTGCCCCGCTGGGCCCTGCCCTTCGCCGGCGCCTACGCGCTGACCCTGGTCGTCGGCTTCGCGGCGAGTCTCGTCGTCGTGGGCCCCGAAACCTGGCGCGAGTTCGTCGCCAAGCTGGCGAGTCACACCGGCATGCTCTCCGAGTACCGGGTGGGCCTGAAGTTCCCGCTCGTGCTCGCTTGGCCGATCCCGCCAGGAGGATGGCTGCCGTTCGCGCAGAAGCTCGCGGAGCTGCGAGAGCTTCAGGCGCTGCAACTCGGCTGTGGGGCCGTGCTGTTGGCCGCCGCGGTTTCACTGGCTCCGAAGCTGCGCGCGCTCGATCTCGCAATTCTCTTCGGGCTGGTGGCGCTCTACGTGGCCACCCCCGTGCACTACTACTTCGCGACGCTCGTCCTGCTCTTCTTCGTGGCGCCAGGCGACGACGAACACGCTTTCGCCGTCCCGCTCGGCCGCTCACTGTTGTTCCTGCTCTCCGCCGGCGCTTTCTGGGTTCACCGAACCAGCGGCTCGCTCGCGCTCGTCAACAATTATTGGCTGAGCATCGGCTTGTTCCTCGTCCTCGTCAGCTGGATCCTGGCCCTCCACCGCGAGCGGCAACCGCTCGAAGCGGAGGCTCTCGAGCTCGAAGGCGGCGCCGGATGGCGCGGCGCGGACTTGCACGTCGACCCCTGAATCTGCGCCCGCCGCGCGCTCGAACACCAGACTTCCCGCGCGCGTGCGCCACGCTCGCGTGTTTGCCGGCGCGACGGACACGAGCGGTGTGGAACCCACACCGATGGGAGTCACCCGCCAGCGCCCGGGCGCGAGAGACAGCGCCGCCACACCCGCCGGCGAGCCCGGCGCGACGCGCACGCGCAGCGCGCCCCCCGGCCCCAGCACGGCCACGCTGCCCGGGGAATCGGTCGCGAACCAGGCCGGAACCACGACGTTCGCTTGGCTCCGCTCGATACCGATGCGGCCACCCTCGGCGCGCGCCCAGATCTGTGTTCGCACACGGCGGGGCTCGCTGCCTTCGAGCCGGATCAGGCGATAGCGGGCCGCGAAGAGTGGATTGCGCAGCATCTCGCTGCCGCTGCGAAAACACGCTTCCGGCCCCCCGACAGGCAGGCAGAAGAGCACGAGATCCGGCTCGCGGGAAAGCACGTAGGCGCCATTGCCGAGTTCGTGGCCGAGGGCGCCCGTCCCGAACTCCAGCGGCCGGTGTCGCGCCAGGAAACGATCCGAGAGCCCGAGCATGTCGAGCGCCGGCAAGCGGGAGAAGTACGGCACCGCACCGGCGGGATCGACGGCGAGCAGCGGCTGCTGGGCGGCGAAGGCGCTGCCGAGCAGCCGCCCGACCACCTCCCCGTCCCACTCCCAGCGCTCTTCGCTGGCGCGGCGAATCTGCGGATCGAGGCTTTGGAGCGGGACCAGCAGCATCAGCGCCACGAGCGAGCCCGCGCGCGCGAGCGAGCGCGTACGGCCCGGACGCGCGTCGAGATCCGCGAGCGCGACGGCAATCATCAGCGCCAGTGCGGCGACGATCGGCGTGAAGTGCCGCCAGGCCGGGAACAGATCGCCGCCGATCGCAACGACGTAGACGCACCAGAAGCACAGGGGAACGGCGAGGAAGCAGACGCGGCGCAGCGCGGCCCCGCCGCGCGGCAACGCTGCGCTGAGGCCCGCCGCGAGCAGCACGAGCGGCGACAGCGACGCGAGCCCTGCCAGCAGATAGCTCGCGCCTTGCAGCCAACGCGCCGTCCCGAAACCGAGCTTCGCGAAGGCGGTGTTCGGGAGCCATTCGCCGTAGTAGGCAAGACGGAACGCAAGCTGCAACGAAACCGCGAGCGCAGGCAGCAGCGCAAACCTCGCGGCGAGCGCCAGCGCGGCGGTTCCGCGCTCGCGCACCCACAGGAAAGCGAGCACGCAAGCCCCGGCGAGAAGCGCTCCGTCCGGTCGCGTGAGACAGGCGAGCGCCAGCAGCGCCCCGGGCGCGAGCCAGCGCGTGCGCGCGCCAGCTTCGAGCGACGGGAACATCAGCACGCTGGCCCATGCCAGCAACGCGACGAGGAGCGGCGATTCGAGCCCGCCGATCGTCCAGACCGCGACGCTCCCGGAAAGCGCGAACGCGAGCGCGCCAGCGGCCGCCGGAATCATCCCGGTGACCCGTGGCGACGCCGCCGCGCTCGCGATGGCCAGCAGCGTTGCGGCGCTACAGGCCCCCCCCGAGCAGGCGCGCCGCGAACACGAGATCGAAACCCAGGGCTCCGAGGCCCGCGCACGCGAGCACCCAGAGCAGGTTCGAATATCCCTCTACCGCCTCGCCGTCGGTCCAGGTGAGGCCGCTGCCTGCGAGCAGACGTTGCGCGTAGCGCAGCGAAATGAACGCGTCGTCGGCAAAGAACGGCATGGCGAGCCAGGCGTTCCAACACAGCGCGCCGATGCCGACCGCCAGCGCGAGCCAAACGGCGCGGTTGGGGCGGCTCAGGCTCGTGGCCAGGCCCGCCTTCGCAGGGATCCGTGAGTCGCCCGGGTGCATCGGACCTGTAAGATACGCGCGTGCGCCGTGCGGGTCGCCTCGAAATCGCCCTCCTCGCGGGACTCGCCGCCCTGATGGTGCTGGGGCTGGCGCGCGCCGCCCAGCTCGCCTGGGTCTGCGACGACGCCTTCCTCTCGCTGCGCTACGCGCAGAATCTCGTGCTCGGCGACGGCCTCGTCTTCAACCCGGGCGAGCGCGTCGAGGGCTACACCAACCTGCTCTGGACGCTGATGCTCGCCGGATGGCTCAAACTCGGCGTAGCGCCGCTGCACGCCGCCGAGATCCCCGGCATCGTCTGCTACGCAGCGCTCGCGCTCGGTCTCGCGCGCGCGAGCTGGCTGCGCGCGCGCACGCGGGGGCTCCCCTTCCTGCCCCTCGCCGCGGGGTTGCTGCTCGTCAGCGACGATTTTCACGTCTGGGCCACGGGCGGTCTCGAGACGCTGCTTTTCACGTGTCTCGCGACCCTGCCCCTGCTCTGGCTCCGCTTGCGCCCGGATTCGCTGCGAACTGCGCTGGCCGCCGGCACTGCGCTCGCTCTGCTCGTTCTCACCCGCCCCGATGGCCTGCTCTTTGCCGCAGTGGGCGCCGCCTCGGCCTGGCTCCCCGCCGGCGGCAGGAATCTCGCGGCGCGCTTCCGGCTCTCGCTCGCAACCATCGCACCCGTTCTGCTCGCGCTCGCGGTGCTCGTGCCCTGGAAGCTCGCCTACTACGGCGAGCTGCTGCCCACGGCGTTCTACGCCAAGTCGGCAACGCAACCCTATGTCTCGCAGGGCCTCGTCTACGTGGGCCTCTACCTCGCGAAGAACTGGTACCTGCTCGCCGCGGGAGGCCTGGCGCTGGGCGCCTTCGCGCTGCGTCGGCGGATTCTGCCCGTCGCGAGCCGGGGGGACGACGGGTTTTTTCTGGCGAGCGCGGCGCTCTTCACCGTCTACCTCGTGCACGTGGGCGGCGATTTCATGTTCGCGCGGCGGATCCTGCCGGCGGTGCCGCTCGTGCTGCTCGCTCTCGAAAGCCGTGTCGTGCAGATCGCGGCGCCGCGCCTGAGGGTTGCCGTGGCGGCCGCGACCCTGCTGGCCGCGGCACTCCCCGCGCCCTTGTTCGCGCAGCACCGCGTGATCAGCGACGTCGCCGACGAGCGCTCCTTCTACCCGGAGACGCTCGTCGACGCGCGCCGCCGCCAGGGCGAAGCCGTCGGCCGCGCGCTCAGCGGAACGCCCGCGCGCGTCGCCATCGAGGGCGGCCTGCTCGGGTTCGCCTATTACAGCGGGCTGCCGTACGTGGTGGAGACCACCGGCCTCACGCAATATTCGCTCGCGAAGCTGCCGCTCGCGCAGCGCGGCACGATCGGGCACGAGAAGCAGGTGACGACAGCCTGGCTCCGCGAGCATCGCATCCACTTCCTGGTGCGCTACGCGCCGCCCCCCGTCGCCCGCGAGCCGGGCCCGCCGCGCATCGATCAGATCTTTTTTGGCGATCTCGCGGTCGCGCAGATCCTGCATTACGACGACGCCGTGATGGATCCGCTGCGCGGGCGCGCGGGCGTCGATTTCGTGCCGATCGAGCGCGTCTTCGCCCAGACCCGGCTCGCCATGCGCGAGGCTCCGCTCGCGCGCGCGCAAGAACTCTACGCGATATTGCGTGATTTCTACCTGCGCAGCGCCGGCGCACGCGGCGAGACCTGGGATCGGGAGTTGCGCGAGATTCTGGCAGAGAAGCAGCGCGGAGCGTGATCAGCCGCGCACGTGCCCGCCGAGGCCGGCTGCGTCGCGCGCCGCGGCGAGCACCGGCGCGGCGATCGCGCGCGCTCGGGCCGCCCCCGCGCGGAGCACATCCTCGACCGCATCGGGCCGCTTGGCGAGCGCTTCGCGGCGCTCGCGCATCGGCTCGAAGTGGGCCAGCAGCCGCGCGAGCAGGTCTTTCTTCAACTCGCCGTAGCCGAGGCCCCCGCGCCGCGCGCGTTCGAAGGTCGCCGCGCGTTCGTCCGCACTCGCGAACAGCGACCAGAGCTGGAAGAGCGGCGTCTTCACGTCCTTGGGCTCTGCAACCGGCGTCGAATCCGTCACGATCCCCATCACGGCCTTCTTGATCTCGGCCGCCGGCGCGAACATCGCGATCGTGTTGCCGTAGGATTTGCTCATCTTGCGCCCGTCGCTGCCCGGCACCAGCGCCACGTCGTCGAGGATGTAGGGCTCGGGGATCTTCAGCACGTCCGCGCCATAGACGTGGTTGAAGCGCGCCGCCATGTCGCGCGTCATTTCGATGTGTTGCTTCTGGTCTTGCCCCACCGGCACGAGATCGGCGTGGTAGAGCAGGATGTCCGCGGCCATCAGGACGGGATAGGCGAAGAGTCCGTGATCGGCGCTCTGCCCCTGCGCGAGTTTGTCCTTGTAGGCATGCGCGCGCTCGAGCAGCCCCATCGGCGTGAGTGTCGAGAGCAACCAGGCGAGCTCGCAGACTTCGGGCACGTCCGACTGGCGAAATAAAATTGCCCGCTGCGGGTCGAGCCCGCAGGCCAGGTAGTCGAGCGCCACCGCGAGTGTGAAGCGGCGGCGATCTTCGGCCACGCGCACGCTGTTCATCGAGTGGTAGTCGGCGATGAAGTAGAGCGCTTCGTGCGGGCCCTGGAGCTCGATGTACTGACGCAGCGCCCCGAAATAGTTTCCGATGTGAAGGTGGCTCGCGGAGGGCTGCGTGCCCGAAAGGACGCGCATCGGCTAGGCCGGTGCGACCAGATGGAGCCAGTGAGCGAACGCCGGCTCGCCCCCGGCAACGACCGTCTGGAAGCGCGCCTTGAGGCGCGCGCTCACCGGGCCGGTCTCCCCATTGCCGATCTGGCGATCGTCGATGCTCGCAACCGGCCAGACGCCGGCGGTGGTGCCCGTGAGAAAGACTTCCGGCGCCGCCATCAGTTCATCGGGGCGCACCTTCGATTCGGCAACCGCGAGACCGTCATGCCGCGCGAGTTCGAGGATCGAGCGGCGCGTGACACCGAGCAGCACTTTCTCTTCGGGCGGCGTGCGCACGACGCCCGCCGAGTCGACCCAGAAGACGTTCGTCGTCGGGCCTTCGGCGACGAAGCCGTCCTGATCGACGAGCAGGATCTCGTCGTAGCCGGCGCGCCGCGCCGCCCACTTCGCGAACATTGGTGAAGTGTAGTTGGCGGCGACCTTCGCCTGCGCCGGCACGATGTCGTCCCGGCGGTTGCGCCGATCCTTCTCGATCCACAAGCGCAGCAGCGGGCTGAAGCGCGGCTTCACGGCCTTGTGCGCCACGATGTCGGCGCCGGGGTCGTAGGCAGCGACTGCCAGCGAGACGTGCTCGTCGAGCGGCACCACGTCGATCTCGATCGACGCCAGATAGGCGCACACCTTCACGACCTTCGCGCCGGGATTCGCGCGCACGGCAACCTCGATCGCATCGGTGATCGACTTGGCGTCGTGGGAAAGCGGCAGGCCCACGAGCTCGGCGGAGCGCAGGAAGCGCCCGACGTGATCGCGCAGGCGAAAGACCGCCGGGCCGCGCGACGTCGCGTGCACGCCCATGTAGTCGAAGATCAGGGATCCGCGCTGGAGGCTGTGCGACAGCAGGTGGACCGTCGCCCGCTCCCAGGGAACGAGCTCGCCGTCCACCCAGATCTGACGATTCACCTGGGCAGACGCGGATCCAGACGCATTCGGGCCCGACATGGCGCCGAAATGTATCACGTCCCCGCGGGCGAGCCCGCTAGCGGGTACGGCTCGGTTCTCCGGAAGCCCGTGGCCCGGAGCAAAAGTTTCGCCCGCAGTTGCCGATCCGTGACACCAGGAGCACCCGAATGGCTACATCCCAGCTGGCGACATCTCGATTACTGGAGGAAGTGATGAAGGGAATGATCCGCAAGGCAACGGCAATGCTGACCTCGACGGCTGGGCTCTACCGCGAGATGACCGCTTCCGCACTGAGCCTGGTTCCGCGCCGCCGCTAGCCGCCGCGAGCCGGCTCGCGCTCGTCTCAGGACGAGGCCGACGGCTCCCGATCGCGCCGCTCCGCGACGGCCTCGGCAGCGAGTTCCCCGCTCTGCCAGCGCAGCTCCGCCTCCGACGCGCGCCGCCGAAACGCCAACAGCCGCGGCTCGTTCAGCTTCACCCACGTGCGCGCCGCAAGCGTCAAGGCGAACGCCAGGCAGATGCCGGCGATGATCACCATGTCGATCGACGAAAAGCCCAGGATGTTCGGCTGGTAGCGGGTCGTGATCGCGATGGCCTTCAGGCCGAAGCCCAGTGCCAGGCTGAACGAGCCCACCAGGATCAACAGATCGATCAGCGGCAGCACGGGCACAGGCGGATCTCCCAGAGGGTGGAGCGCCACCCGCAGACCGGAATTCTCCGGCCGGGCGCTGTCTCATCCTAGGCTCTGGCCCGCCCGCAGGTCAACGCCAGAGGTGCTGGCGCCTCGCGGGGTTACAAAGGTCGACGAAGCATCGACGCCGCGCGCAGCGGTCGATGGCACCCCCGACCCCGAACGCTAGAATCGCTCCCCGCTTCACCCCGTTGCGGATCTCACGCCGACGTAGCT
>JANNIY010000115.1:0-3753 GCA_031405455.1 Deltaproteobacteria bacterium
CCATGGCCCACGATCTGTTCTCGACGCCCGAACACGAAAGCTTCCGCCTGACGGCGCGGCAGTTCGTGGAGCAGGAGATGCGGCCGCGGGCGCGCGAGTTCGATGCGATGGGCCGCTTCGACAAGAGCCTCTACAAGCGCATGGGCGAGCTCGATTTCCTGGGCCTGCGCTACGACCCACGCTGGGGTGGCTCGGGGCTCGATTGGACGTTCACGGCCGTGCTCTTCGAAGAGATGGCGCGTTGCGACAACGCCGGCGTCACGATGGGCATCAGCGTGCAGACGGACATGGCGACGCCTTCGCTCCACCGCTTCGGCAGCGACGCCTTGCGCCAGCAGTTCCTGGTGCCGGCGATCCGCGGTGAGGCGGTGGCGGCGATCGCCGTCACCGAACCGGGCGCCGGCTCGGATGTCGCGGGCATCAAGACGCGGGCGGTGCGCGACGGCGATGAATGGGTGATCAACGGCAGCAAGATCTACATCACGAACGCGGCCACCGCGGATTGGATGTGCCTGCTCGCCGTGACGGACCCGAGCGCCGGCTACGGCGGGTTTTCGCAGATCATCGTTCCGACCGACACACCGGGGTTTCGCTACGAGCTGCTCGACAAGATCGGCAACCTGGGCTCCGACACCGGGCAGCTCTATTTCGAAGACGTGCGCGTGCCCGTCGACTACACGATCGGCGAAATCGGCCGCGGCTTCCAGCAGCAGATGGCGCAGTTCCAGGACGAGCGGCTGGTCGCCTGCGTCAGCACCACGGCAGGGGCCATGCGCCTGTGGGAGGCAACGCGGAAGTGGGCGGAAGAGCGTGTGCTCTTCGGCAAGCCGCTCGCGAAGATGCAGGTGACGCAGTTCAAATTCGTGGAGATGCTGACGCAGATCACGGCGGCGCGAGAGCTCTACTACGCCTGCATCCGCCAGGTGATCGCGGGCGAGGACGCGACGCAGCTGATCAGCATGGCCAAGATTTTTTGCGGGCGCATGAGCCGCATGGTGGCCGACAACTGCATCCAGCTCTGGGGCGGCTACGGCTACATGCGAGATTGCCCTGCCGGGCGCGCATTCGTCGATACGCGGCTCGTCAGCATCGGCGGCGGCTCGGACGAGACGATGATCCACTACCTCGCCAAGCAGCTCGGCTTCTAACGGGCCCGCAGGCGTGCAGGTCCTCGGCACCCGCGTCGATCAGGGCTCAGACGCCTACAAGCGCAATCGCGAGGCCTTCCTGCGCGAGATCGCGCTGCTGCGCGAGCAGCTCGCGCAGCTGAACCGCGGCGGCGGCGAAAAATATGTCGCGCGCCACCACGAGCGCGGCAAATTGATGGCGCGCGAGCGGATCGAGCTGCTGCTCGATCGCGATTCGCCGTTTCTCGAGATCTGCCCGCTCGCCGCGTGGGGGACGGATTTCGCGCTCGGGGGCTCGCTGATCTCGGGCATCGGCGTGGTCTCGGGCGTCGAGTGCGTCATCACCGCCAACGAGCCGACGATCCGCGGCGGCTCGCTCAACCCCTTCGGAGCGCGCAAGAGCGGGCGCACGATGGAAATCTGCGAGCAGAATCGCCTGCCGCTCATCAACCTCACCGAATCGGGAGGCGCGGATCTTCCCCACCAGGCGGAGATCTTCGTGCCCGGCGGACGCGGCTTCCGCGAGCTGACGCGGCGCTCGGCGGAGCGGATTCCGACGCTTTGCCTGGTGTTCGGATCCTCGACGGCCGGCGGCGCCTACGTGCCGGGCATGTCGGATTACGTGGTGATGGTGAAGGGAGGCGCGAAGGTATTTCTCGGCGGCCCGCCGCTCGTGAAGATGGCGATCCACGAGGACGCCGATGAAGAGCAGCTCGGCGGCGCCGAGATGCACAGCCGTGTGTCGGGGGTTTCGGATTATCTGGCGCAGGATGAGCGCGACGCCATCCGCATCGGACGCGAGATCGTGGCGCAGCTCAACTGGCGCAAGCAGGGCTGGACGAAACGCATCGCGGCGGAGGAGCCGCAGCACGATCCCGACGAGCTGCTCGGGGTGACGTCCTTCGACGTGCGCGAGCCCTACGACGTGCGCGAGGTGATCGCGCGGGTCGTCGATGGCTCGCGCTTCCACGAGTTCAAGGCGAGCTACGGCACGACACTCGTCACCGGCTATGCGCACGTGCACGGCTACCCGATCGGCATCCTGGCCAACAACGGCGTGCTGTTCTCGGAGTCTTCGCAGAAGGGCGCCCAGTTCATCCAGCTCTGCAACCAGACGCACACGCCCATCCTGTTCCTCCAGAACATCACGGGCTTCATGGTGGGCACGCGCTACGAACAGCGCGGCATCATCAAGGATGGCGCGAAGCTGATCAACGCGGTCTCGAACAGCACGGTGCCGGCCCTCACGATCATGATCGGGGCTTCGTACGGCGCCGGGAACTACGGCATGGCGGGGCGCGCCTATGATCCGCGCCTGCTCTTCTCGTGGCCGAACCACCGAATCGCCGTGATGGGGCCGGAACAGCTCGCGGGCGTGCTCTCGATCGTGCGTCGGCAGGCGGCCGAACGCGCGGGCGCGCCGTTCGATGAAGAAGCCGACGCGAAGCTGCGCGCCATCGTGCAGGGGCAGATCGAGAAGGAATCCTACGCCTTCTTCGCCACCGGCCGCGTGTGGGACGACGGCATCATCGACCCGCGCGATACGCGAAGCGTGCTCGGGATTGCCCTTTCCGCCGTGCACTCCGCACCCATCGAGGGCGCGCGAGGCTACGGCGTGTTCCGGATGTGAGCGCGCCCGTGGCCATCCGACCGCTTCGCAAGGTGCTCGTCGCCAACCGCGGCGAGATTGCGTGTCGCGTCTTCTGGACGCTGCGGGAGATGGGGATTCCGAGCGTCGCGGTGTTTTCCGATGCCGATGCGGACGCGGTCTTCGTGCGCGACGCGGACGAGGCGGTGCGCATCGGGCCGGCGCCGGCGAGCGAGTCGTATCTCGACATCGCCCGGATTCTCGACGCCGCGCGCCAGGTGGGCGCCGATGCCATCCATCCCGGGTATGGCTTCCTTTCCGAGAATGCCGAATTTGCGGCGGCCTGCGCAGGCGCGGGGCTCGTCTTCATCGGGCCGTCGGTCGACGCCATCCGCCGCATGGGGAGCAAGGTCGAAGCCAAGGCGCTGATGGCAGCGGCCGGCGTGCCCGTGCTCGCCGGCTTTGCGGTCGCGGGGCTCTCGGACGCCGAGATCGCGAAGCGCGGCGCGGCACTCGGCTATCCGCTGCTCGTAAAGGCCTCGGCGGGGGGCGGCGGCAAGGGCATGCGCATCGTGCGCGAGGCCGGGGGGCTGCTGGAAGCGCTCGGCTCGGCGCGCCGCGAGGCCAAGGCGGCGTTCGGCGACGCCACCGTCTATATCGAGAAATATCTGGGCGATCCACGCCATATCGAATTCCAGATTTTCGGCGACGGCAAGGGCAATGCGATCCATCTCGGCGAGCGCGATTGCTCGCTCCAGCGCCGCCATCAGAAGGTGCTGGAAGAAGCCCCCTCCCCGGTCATTTCGCAGGAAGACCGGATGCGGATGGGTGGCATCGTTGCCAAGGCAATGGCCGACATGGCCTATCGCGGCGCGGGCACCATCGAATTCCTGTGGGAAGACGGCGAGTTCTACTTCATCGAGATGAACACACGGCTCCAGGTCGAGCATCCGGTTACCGAGGCGAACACCGGGGTCGATCTGGTCCGCGAACAGATCCGGATCGCCGATGGCAAGCCGCTCTCGGTCCGCCAGGAGG
>JANNIY010000116.1:0-18992 GCA_031405455.1 Deltaproteobacteria bacterium
CAACTGCTCTATCCGACTGAGCTACCGGGGCCGCCTGGCAAATTAGCTCGTTTGACACCCCCCTGGGCCGCCGATAGCTTGCTCGATTCCGGCGGTGGGCGTAGCTCAGCTGGTTAGAGCGCCAGGTTGTGGCCCTGGAGGTCGCGGGTTCGAGCCCCGTCGCTCACCCCACCCTTTTTTCGGCCCCCACGGGCGCTAGAATGCCGCGGTAACCCTGGATCCCGTGGAGCCCCCCCCATGAACCGCGTTCGCGCAGCTCGCCAGGCTCTCGGCTGGACTCAGCACGAGCTGGCGGAGAAGGCCCGGGTTTCGGCCCGCACCGTACACGCCGTCGAGAAGGGTCGCAGCTGCCGACAGGCGACCAAGCGGCTGATCCTCGCCGCGCTCGCTGTGCCGTGGGAGCGACGAGACGAATACTTCCCGCGGTTGCGCCTCGTGCGCCGCGCCAGCGCCGAAATCGCCAAGAGCGCCTGAGTCTCAGCGGATCCGGGTGCGCAGCTCGTCGGCGCGCTTCAGCGCGGCTTCGACACTGCGCGCCATGAAATCGCTCACCAGCTCCGCCGCCTCGTCGCGGTCGCCCATGCGCGCGGCCTGGCGTGCACGCCGCTCGACGTTCTCGCGCTCGGATTCGATCTCGGCTTCGAGCTCCGCCCACCCCGCACGCAACACAGGCGTATGTCGCTGCGGATCGGCCGAAGCCGCATCCTGCAATTGCTTGAAGGTCCACCACGCGGAACTCGCGTCGGGCTCCGCTCCGCCCCGCACGAGAGCCAGCGGCAGCGTGCCGTCCAGATAGACGGGCAGGAAGATCCCCGTGCATGGGGTGCCGAAGGAAATCCACACCGGCCAGGGTCCCGTGCGGTCGGCCGGCAGCGGGGCCACCAGGCTCGCCGTCGTCCAGGACAGCGGATCGCTGTGTGCGCACAGCGTGAAGTAGCGCTCGTCCTCGATGCTCGCGCCCGGCTGCCAGGCGGAGCCGCCGTCCAGGTGATCGCGCAAAATTGCCTGCATCGACGTGACATCGTGTCGCCCCTGCGAAGCCGCGAGCAGTTCGCGCGAGCGCCGCAGCCTTCCCTCGGAAATGCGCCCCGGGATGCCGCGATTCCGGTAGGCCGCCGCCACGTCGAGGCGGCCGCCGCCGCGCCACCAGCCCTCTGCCCGCGCAAAGGCCTCGAGATCGCGCGAGCCGATCTCCCACTCCGCGCCGAGGCAGTAGTGATTCGAGAGCGAGCCGAGTTGGGTGCGCCGCGCCACCCAGCGCCGGTTCGAGGTCTCGAGCAACCAGTTTTCCTTGGGATCCGCGAGCACGAAGCTGTTGTGATAGCCGGGCGCATCGGGCGCGAAGGCGTTGCCTCCCTGGCCGTGCGTCTCGATCAGCGTTGCGATCACTTCGAGCGCTTCGCGCGCGTCGCGACCCCGCTCGAGCGCGAGGCGCACGAGATCCATTCCGATCAGGCCCGGAGTCGTCTCGATCGGCTCGTTCGAAAACACGGACTGGTTCCCGATCGCGACGCCGTGCTCGTTGACGCCGTGCTCGAAGCCCCAGACCCACCACGGCGAGTGGCCCATCACGCGATAGGTCTCCGCCACCTGCGGAATCTCGATGTGCGTCGCGCGCACGCTGGCGCGCGGCGGGTGGCTCGCCTCCGGAAACTGCAGGAAGGTCTGGCACTCGCTGCCCTTGCGGTCGCTGTTCTTCGCGAACAGGGTGACGCCGGAAGCGGTCTCGGCAGCGCCGGCGACGAGCGAGTCGCACATGCGGCAAGGGTATCAAATGCGCTCCCGCCTGACGGGCCCCGCCGATCCGGCGCGCTGGCTGCCGCGCCCGGTATGCTCTGCGCCCCACCGCCAGCGACGAGGAGTCCCCATGCGCGCCGCACTGCTCCAGACCCCGGGCCAGCCCTTCGAATTGGTGGATGACGTCGAGATCGACGACCCGAAAACGGGGGAAGTGCGGGTGCGCGTCAGCCATTGCGGCGTCTGCCACTCCGACCTGAGCATCGCGGACGGCGCGTTCCCGGCGCCGACTCCGATCATCCTCGGACACGAAGCGGCGGGCGTCGTCGACGCCGTCGGCCCGGGCGTGGCGGGGCTCGCACCCGGCGATCGGGTGGTGCTGACGCCGAGTCCACCCTGCGGCCAATGCTACGGCTGCGTGCGGGGCGAGCCGGGGGTGTGCGTCAACCTGCTGGGGATGATGACGGCCGCGTTGCCCGACGGACGCACCGGTTTGTCGCGCAAGGGCGCGGTCGTGTACCGCGGTGTCAATCTCGCTGCGTTCTCCGAATACGTGGTGCTGCCCGCGACCGGCGCCGTGAAAGTCGCGGCGGATGCTCCGCTCGACATCCTGTGCGTGATCGGGTGCGCCGTCCAAACCGGCGTCGGCGCCGTGCTCAATACCGCCCGCGTCGAGCCGGGCGCGACCGTCCTCGTGCTGGGACTCGGGGGCATCGGGCTCTCCATCGTGCAGGGCGCGCGGATCGCCGGCGCCACGCGCATCGTCGCGTCCGATCCCGTCGCAAGCCGGCGCGCGGCGGCTCGCGCATTCGGTGCGACGGATCTCCTCGACCCCGCGTCCGACGACGTCGTGCAGGCCGCGCGTGATCTCACCGGCGGCATCGGCGTCGATTACGCCTTCGAATCCGCGGGACGCGCCGCGCTCATCCAAACCGGGCTGGGCGCCGTTCGCAACGGCGGCAGCGTGGTGTGCGTGGGAGCGCCCCCACTCGCCGAATCAATCGTGATCCCGCTCGCCGCAGCATTCGTGATCAGCGAGAAGAAGCTGCTCGGCTGCACGCTCGGAAGCTGCAATTCGATCCGCGAAATCCCCCGGCTGATCGCGCTTTGGCGCGCGGGCCGGCTCGATCTCGAGGCCCTGGTCACCGCGCGTCGGCCGCTCAGCGAGATCAACCTGGCAATGGAAGACCTGCGCGCGAGCCGCGGAATCCGGACGGTGCTCACGCTCTGAGATTGGGGTCGCTACTTCTTCACGACGAAGCCGGCCTGCTTCGCATCCCAGGTCTGCGGCGTGACGCCGCGCTCGCGCAGCTTGAACTTCTGGACGCGGCCCGTCGGTGTCACCGGAAGCTCGTCCACGAACTCGATGTAGCGCGGCACAAAAAAATACGGCGCCGTGTCGTTCACGAAGCGCGCGAGCGTTTCGGCAGCGAGCTGCGCGCCTGGCTTGCGGACGACGCAGACCTTGAGCTCCGCCTCCGCCTCGAGCTCCGCCGAGGTGACGCCGTGCACGGCCGCCTGCGCCACGCCGGGGTGCGCGGCAACCGCGGCCTCGACTTCGAGCGAAGCGATGTTGCGGCCCTTGAAGCGGATGAAATCCGCCTTGCGATCGACGAAGAAGTGCTCGCCATCGGCGTCGCGCCGGCCGAGATCGCCGGTGTGATACCAGAGGTTGCGCCAGGCGTTCACGGTGAGATCGGGGGCGTTGAAGTAGCCGTTGAAGATCGTGTAAGGCTCCTGCGAGCGCACGCAGAACTCGCCGACCTGACCGACCGGAACCTCGTAATCCCGATCGTCGAGCAGCTTGATCTCGATCCCCGACGCCGGCGCGCCGAGCGAGTTCGGCTTGTACCTGGCGCCCGGCCGGCGCGAAAGCAGGCCCATCACCTCGCTCTGCCCGTAGCCCTGGTGGATCTGCTCGATCCCGAAGCGCCGCTTGAAGGGCTCGATCAGCGCGTCCGGCATCGGGATCATGCCGGCCACGCGCACGGGATTGTCGGCGTCGTCGGCGCGCGCAGGCTGCTGCCACAAGAAGATGTGCATGGCGCCGAGCGTGAAGACCATGGTCGCGCCGTAATGCCGGCAGCGATCCCAGAATTCGTTCACCGAAAAGCGCGCGTCGATGGCGCAGGGAACACCGCAGACGAGCGCGCGATAGACGTTCGCCACCCACGCCGCCGATTGGTACATCGGCAGACACGAGTAGATCACCTCACCCTCGCGCAGCTCCGCGTTGTTCGCGCCATCGACCGCCGAGCGGATCCAGACGTTGTGGCTCTGCATCACGCCCTTCGAGCGGCCCGTCGTGCCCGAAGTCCACAGGATCGCGGCGGTATCGCCGAGGAAGAGCTCGCGATCGTCGAGTTCCTTCGCGGGCGCGCGCTCGAGATCCGCGAGCGACACCGCAGGCAGGCCGAGTGCAGCCGCAGCGCTCGCGCGCCCGCGCACGACCACGCGTTCGAACGGCAGCGGTCCGCCGCATTCGACGACGCGCGGGATCAGCGCCTCGTCGACGACGAGCACACGCGCGCGGCTGTCTTCGAGCCGCTCGCGCAGCCAGTGGCCCTTGTAGTCCGGGCTCGTCGGAACCCAGATCGCGCCGAGCTTGTTGAGGCCGAGGGTGGTCCAGACGTAGGCCGGGCTGCTCTCCATCAGCAGGCAGACGGTGTCGCCGCGCGCGACGCCCAGCTCCTGGAACGCTCCCGCCATCGCGTTCGCGAGCTCGTTCACGCGGCCATAGGACCAGCGCTCGTCGCCCGCGAGCAGGAAATCCCGATCCGGGAACGCTTCGGCCTGGCGCAACAGACAGCGGCCGAGCAGACGATCGCGCGGGTCGTCGAGATTCAGGCGATTCACGTCCGGACTCCTCCGCGAAGGGGCTGATTCTACACGGCGGGGCGCTTCCCGGCGGCCACGGCGTGCGCCGCGCGGATCTTCTAGGCTCGTGACCCACGAGGAGATGCGAAGTGAGCGCCCCCGGCCCCGCCTTTCACGAGCTCTCGCGCGAGCAGTTGCTGCCGGTCGCGCTCGAGACCATGCACGTCGGACATCTGATCGACCGCGCGCTGATGCCGCAGGTCGCGATCGCAGCGCGCGACGTCGACGTGGTCGATCAGGTCGCGATCCAGGAATGGATGGGAGCGAGCCCGGTCTATACCGGTCGCATGCGGCGGCTCATGCAGATCGAGGGCGACGACGTCCCCGCCATCATCAAGGCGCTCCAACTCGACGTCGGCTTCCCGCATCAGTACATGGACGTCGGCTGGAAGCTGATCGACGCGCAGCACGCCGAGTTCTGGCTGCGCCACTGCGGCGCGCTGATGGACGTGGAGCCGCACGGCGAGAAGCGCGTCGTCGGCATGTGTCACACGATCGAGGATCCGACCTTCGACGCCACCGCCTACGCGACCAACCCGCGCGCGCGGATCCGCCCGCTGCACCGGCCGCCGCGCCAGCCGGCGGATCGCAAGCCGCACTGCCACTGGACGATCGAGATCGATCCGGCGAACGAGCCCGTGCAGGCGCTGGCCCAGACGCTCGCAGTCGCCAAGCTCCCGCTCGCGCGCATTCCGAACGAGCGCGAACCCGAGCGCGAACCCGACGGCATGATCGATTATCGCGGTGCGCTCGACACGGAGTTCCGACTCGGAAATCTATCCACGGCGACACTCGCCGCGGTCGCCCGCGAGTTTCAGCTCCAGTCCCATCTGCTCGCGAGCTCGGCCGAGCTGGCGCTCAGCGAGCGCTTCGGCGCGGACAAGGCCCGGACGATCCTGGCGGCGCAGTGGAACGCCGTCGGCTGGGTCGCCGGACCCCGGCTGGCTCGCACGCTCGGGCTGGAAGGCCGCGGCGCCGAGACGGTCGCGGCCGTCCTGAGACTCGGCGCCACGCTGCCTCCCGGCTTCCACCGCAACGTGAGCGGCGATGGCGATCGCATCCGGCTCGTGCTCGAGCCCGCGAGCGCGGAGCTGCTCGCACCCGAGAATCCCGGCTGGCTGGGCCTGCTCGTGCGCGGCAACGCACGCGGCGTCGAAGTGCTCGCGCAGTCCGTCGAGCCGCGCGCACGGCTGGTTGCTTGCGACACGCGGGAAGGACGCATCGTGATCGAGTTCGTGATCGATCCCAACGCGCCCGCCGCCGAAGCCCCGCCGGAAGCCGCGTTCATGCGGCTCAGCACCGCGACGAGTTTCGTCTTCGACACGAGCGCGCAGCGACTCGGACGCTGAGCGCGGCCGATCGGCTCAGCCCGTGAGCCGCGCGCGAAGCTCTGCCTCGACCCGCCAGAGCCGGTCTTGCCCCCAGGTGCAAAAGTCGGATTCGCCCGCGCGGCCGACGATCCGAAAGCTCGGTACTCCCCAGAGTCCCAGCGCGTTCAACTGCACGCGATTGCGCTCGAGCTCCTCGCGCCAGCCCTCCCCATCCAGGTACGTGCGCGCCTCGTCCCAGACAAGCCCGGCGCGCTCCACGACGTGACGCAGGCCGCGGTCGGAGCCGGTGTCGATTCCCTCGGCGAAGGCCGCGCGCATGAACGCGTGCAGTAGCTCGGCGCCACGCCCGCGCGAACAGGCCCACGGGTAGAGCGAGAAGCAACGCTCGACCGGACGACCCACCGGATCGCAGATGCGACCGAAGGGCACGCCGATGCTCTCCGCTTCGCGTTTGGTATCGAGCGCGATATAGAGTTGCTTCGCGCGCGGGACGGGGAGCCCGCGCATCACCATCGGAAGCACGGGGCGCAGTACGAGATCGATCGGATGGCGCCGCGCCAGCTCGAGGATCCTCTCCATTGCGATATAGCTATACGGACTGCGGAGCGACAGGAAGCACTCGAGCGTGACGCGCCCGCGCGCAGCCGTCGCGCGCCAGCTCTCACACGTTGCATGGGGCGCGATCGGCGACGCGCTTGCACCCGCTCGAAGCCCGCCGAGCGACTGCAAGCGGCGCTCCAGGTGTTGCAAGCGATCCACGCCCCAATACCACTCGCCCGCGTAGTAGAACATGCCGCCCAGGTAGTGACCGAGCCGTTCTCTCAGCCGGCTCCCCGCCGCCTGCGCGGCGCGCGCGAGCTCGGGATCGACGGTTCCCAGCGCTGTCGCGAGCGCTCGTAGCGCGGCGTCGTCACACGCCCACAACGCCGCTCCGACCCGCGCCGAGTTCGTCGCAAAGTCTCCCGAGTTCACGCTAGTCACGAGGATGCGAGTAGCGAGGTCGATCGCTTCGGCAGACGGGGCCTCCGCGCGCTGCGGAAAGCTCAACCCGTAGCCCGGTGCGACGTCGGCCGCGTCCTTGCGCGCATACATGGCGAGCAGCGCACGCTCGGGCGCCGCAGCATCGCTCGGCGCAGCGACCAACTGCGGCGTCAGCAACAGATCGTAACGACGCACGAACTCCGGCAGCACCTGCGCCGCGAGCTGGCTGTAGGGATCATCTACCTGGTGGAAGTAGCGGACCCGATGCGGCTCGCCCTGCAAACGTCGGCGTTTCTCGGCCAACCAGCGACGCGCAGAACGCGTGCGAGCGCTCGTGAACGCCGCCATGCCGAGCGGCAGCAGCCGGCGCATGAGCACGCTCACGCCGCGCGGCGCCCCAGCGCGAAGTGCAGGAGCGAGCCGTACAAGCGTTCCACCAACGCGCAAGCGCGCGGCTTGGCGGCGCGTCGCTGCCGCGGGCGAGGGCACGTTTGGGTACTCCTGGTGTGCACCGCCCTACCCTTGCGCGGGCGAGCGCCGGGCGCGAGCCTTGAAGCTGGCCAGGAGGATCATCATGCTGGTTCCGCGCTTCACCGCTCCCATTGCCGCCGAGTCCGTCGCCGCCGCGCTCACAGAGTTCGGCGTCGCGATCGTAGAGCGGCTCGAGCCGGCTGCAAAGCTCGAGGCGGCGCGACGCGAGCTGGCCCCCTACATCGACGCGACGCCGATGGGGGGCGACGGATTCGCGGGACACCGCACGCGCCGCACGGGCGGCCTCGTCGCGCGCTCGCCGCTCTGCCGCGAGCTGGTGGCACATCCGTTCGTGCTCGACGTCATCGGCCGGGTGCTCGGGCATGCGAGCAACCATCACCTGCACCTCACGCAGCTGATTGCGATCGGACCCGGCGAGCCCGCGCAGCTCATTCACCGCGACCAGTGGGCGTTCGATTTTTTCCCGTTCCCGAGCGGCTACGAGGTGCAGTGCAACACGATCTGGGCGGTGAACGACTTCACGGCCGAGAACGGCGCGACACGCGTGATCCCGGGCAGCAATCGACTTGCCGACAAGCTCCAGTTCAGCGAGGCCGACACGGAGCCCGCCGTGATGCCCGCCGGCTCTCTCGTCTTCTACACCGGCTCTCTCTATCACGGCGCCGGCGCAAACCGTTCCGATCACGTGCGCTATGGCCTCAATCTCACCTATGCGCTCGGCTGGCTGCGGCAGGAAGAAAATCAGTACTTGTCCGTGCCTTCGGAGATTGCCCGCACGCTGCCGGATTCCTTGCTGCGCCTGATTGGCTACGCGCGCGGTGCCTACGCGCTCGGCTACGTCGACGACATGCGCGATCCCCTCGACGCGCTGCGCGGCCGAGCTTCGAGCGCGCGGCTAGGCGATCTCGAGAAGGCGGCCGAACGCATCGGGGCGGCGAGCGTCCGGCCGCGAAGGCTGGCGTAGTCTTCCAGCGTTCCCGGATTGAAGATCACACAGGCGCTACCCAGTCCCCAGCGTCCCGCCTGCTCCAGGGTTCCGCGCTAGGGCAGATGCAGGTATCCTGCTCCGAATGCCGGCTCGCACCCAGTCACGAGACACCTCAGCCGAGATCGAGCGGCGCCAGATCGAAGCTTGGCGCGCGATGAACTCGGCGCAGAAACTCGCGATCGTCTCACAGCTCACACTCGCGGCAGAAGAATTGGCGTGTGCCGGGATCCGCGAGCGCCACCCGAACGCGACACAACGCGAGATCGAGCTGCGGCTCGGCGCGCTGCGGCTCGACCGCGACACGATGATCCGCGTCTTCGGGTGGGACCCGGAGAAGCAGGGTTACTGAGTGCCGTCGGATCCGATTCGCGTGCTTCTGCACGTGACGGAACTGCTCGAGCGGATCGGTACGCCATACCTTCTTGGCGGATCGCTGGCGAGTTCGATGCTTGGCGAGCCGCGCTCGACCGTGGACATCGATATCGCGATCGTGCTGCGAAGCGTGGACGTGCCTGCTCTCATCGCAGCGCTCGGCTCCGAGTTCTACGTCGACGAGGGCGCCATGCGCCACGCCGTTGACCGACACACGTCGTTCAACGCGATCCATCAGCCAACCGTCTTTAAAGTCGACTTCTTCGTGCTCGGCGATGCGCCGTTCGACCGCGCGCAGCTCGAAGGGCGCCGTCTCTCGCCCACGCTCGAGGGAACGGATCGACGTGTCTTCGTATCCAGTCCGGAAGATCTGATCCTTCGCAAGCTCGGCTGGTACCGCCAGGGAGGTGGCATCTCCGACCGGCAGTGGCGCGACGTGCTGGGCGTGCTCAAGGTCCAGGCCGAACGACTCGATCTCGTGCATCTGCGCCACTGGGCCGCGGCCCTCGGGCTCGCCGAGCTGCTAGAACGGGCACTCTCGGATTCGGGGATTCTCGCCCGCTGACGCATTCTTCTGATCGAGCATGCGTCCACCGCAATCAGGCGGCTTGAGGGTCGCCATCACTCGAACGCGAAGATGCGCTTCCAGTCATTCTTCCTGCTGATGACCGTCTGAAGCTCGCACCCTTCTGCATCGGCGGGAACTCGATGAAGCTCTGGGCAGCCTTGGCGACCTCCTGCTGAACGAGGACGAACCGCCAGAACTGGAACTTGAACCTGACGTACGTGACCCGCTCGACGCACTGCGGGGCCGCACGTCGAGCGCGCGGCTGGGAGATCTCGAGAAAGCGGCAGAACGCATCGGGGCGACCGCTCCGGGTTCGCAAAAAGCCCAGGTCGCCGCGCCGCGCGCATCACCAGCGGTGCGCGAACTCTTCCGCCCAACCGACGAGCCCGTCCACGCAGAGCTCGTTGCCGGCGACCCGCACGCGGCCGCGCCAGCGTCCGAAGGCGCACACGCCGCACGTCGCGAGCACGCCGAGGTTCAGGCGCGGCGTGTGGGCGGCGATGGGCTCGAGCACGAGATCGAGCACGCCCGAGTGCGGCGCGACGACGCGCCACGGCTTGCGCCAGTCGGCGGCGTCGTACTCCCAGCGCAGATCTTCCATGATTTTGTGCAGGCGCCCATTGCACAGGATTCCGTTCTCGTTCGAGCCGGTGCCCGTGGTCCACTTCGCGCCGAAGTTGATGCCGAGCAGCTCGTCTCCAGCCCAGCCCATCGCAACGCCCCAGTTCCAGAAGGAGCGATACGGCCAGATGCCGCGGCCCCAATCCTGTACGGCAAACCCCGTCCGCGGATCGAGGGTGTAGCGTCGATCGCCCGCGCGCAGCTCACCTTCGCACGGCAGCGCCGCGTGCTTCGAGTTGCATTGGAATCGTTCCGGCGTCCACGGCACCACGACGTTGAGGCTCTCGTGGCCGGGCGGCCGGCGCACGGCGAGATCCGCCACGATCTCGCTGCCATCGCTCGCGCGGCCACGAAAGCACACGGCGAGATCGCCGTTCTCGATACGGTTGGCGTAATCGAGCCCGTTGCCCTGAAACGCGACATCCGCCTCCACCACCTCGGACAGCTCGAAGCGTCCGGAGCGCCCGTACGAGGCCCCGCTCCAGTGCGCGCCGTCCTTGAAGTCCGTGAGCGTGAACGAGCAGAACGAGACCAGATCAATGTCTGCGAGCGTCACCGAGAACACGAAGTCCGGGCCGATCCAGTTCCAGAAGTTCCACTTCTTCTTGCGCGGCCAATGTCCGGACAGGTTCGCGCGCACGAGCGGCTGGCGGGAGAAGCCGACCGCGTCGGGATTCAAACGGCCGCGCGCGTCACAGAGATCGACCGCACGCGTTATCTCGCGTTCTTGGTAGACGCCAGGGCAACCCTCGCGAGCCAGGCGCCGATCGAGAATCGGAAGATGATCGGGAAGCTTCACCAGGTTCTCCCGGACTTCCCACGCAACGAGCATCGGGGCCGGAACGCCTGTGGCAGCAGGCAGGGGTCGCTATTTCTCGAACGCGAAGATAGGCGTTGCCGGCGGACCGTGCCGCCGGATTTTGCATGCCGAATCGAGGCCGACGCGCTATCACAAGGGCCGTCGCGCGTATCGTCTTCGCGCCGAGCGTGATTTTGACGTCGAGGTCGAACGACCTCCGAACCGAAAGGAAATCTCCCATGTCCAAGCGATCGAATCCGGCCCGAGCTACGTGGATGGGCGTCGCAGCATCGCTGCTGCTCGTCCTCATCCTCTCCGCCTGCGCAGCCTCGCGGCAGCCGCGCGGCACACCCGAAGAAGCGGGCTTCCTGACCAACTACTCGCAGCTCGAACCCGGCAAGGGCGACCAGGCTGCGCTCGTCTACATCAACCCGGACGTGGATTGGAAGCAGTACACCGCCGTTCAATTCGAATCGGTGACGCTGTGGCCCGGCAAGGACGGAGGGCTCGCGAGCCTCTCGCCCGAAGATCAGCAGATGCTCGCCGATCGCCTCTACACGGCGGTGCATGGCGCGCTCGCGAAGGAGATCAAGCTCGTGACGAGCCCGGGGCCCGGCGTGCTGAAGCTGCGGGTGGCGCTCACGGAAGCCAAGTCGACGAAGGTCGTGCTCAACGCGTTTGCAACCATCGTCCCGCAGATCCGAGCGGTCGCGACCCTCGGCGGCCTCGCGGCCAACACGTCGCTCACGGTGGGCTCCGCCACCATCGAGGGAGACGTCCGGGATTCGCTCACGCAGGAGCGGCTCGCCGCGTTCGTCGACAAGCGCATCGGCCAGCGCAGCCTTCAGGGCCTCGGCACCTGGAGCCAGGTGCAGGCTGCCTTCGACCACTGGGGCGAGCAGTTCGCAACGCGACTCGCCGAGCTGCGCGGGACCCAGAAGGCGGACTGAGCGGCGCAGACTCGCGCTCGCATCTCCGGCAATCCAGCCGCCCGATTCGCGCAACGCGGGTCGGGCGGCGCCGCTCAGCGGAAATCGTCGACCCCCGCCGGCCGCCACTGCGCCGAGCGGACGCGCCAGGCGCCGTCCTGCTCCTCGCCGAGCCGGAGGTCGAAGCGGTAGAGATCGGCGCGCAACCCGCGCAGCGCCTCGGGCCCCGCGATCGGCGTGCCCGCCATCGCCACCAGCACGTCTGCGCGCGCCTCACCCGCAGGCTCGATCTCGATGCTCTGTACGCGCGTGAGAAGGTACACCGATTGGTTACGCAGCAGATGGAACGCGACGAGCTGCGCGATCGCGCGCTTGTCGTTGCCCTGCGCGTCCGCATAGCCCTCGGAAACGTGCTCCCTCATCGCCGGGGCATTCTTCCTACCGGCGGCCTCCTCGAGATCGGCGAGCACCGCACGCACGCGCTCCTCCGGCGAGGTGGCGTCGGATGCGCAGGCAAGACCCAGAAAGCTGCCGACGGCGAACCCGAGGCAGACCGCCCCGCGCACCGCCGCCCTTCGCAACCCCCGGCCATGAGTCCGCATGCTTCCCCGCCAGCTTAGCCGCCGCCGGGAGCGATCCGAGGGGCCGCAGGTGGCAAGCTCTCCCCGCCTCGGTTATCCACCCCCCATCTTCGATTCGCGCGCCGGTAGCTCAGCTGGATAGAGCATCAGGCTTCGAACCTGAGGGTCGGGGGTTCGACTCCCTCCCGGCGCGCCAATTCCACCAGAGCGATCGCGGACGCGTTACGCGAGCGCGCCGAGCCGTCGAATTCCTCGACGCGTCGGTTCCGATCGTGCTCCCGCGAATAGCGGGGAGCCCGGCGCATGCTATAGGCCATTGACTTACTAAGTCATTGGCTTACCTTGGCTCGCTGTGGACTTCGGGTGGGACGAAGCCAGGAATCTCTCAGCAACCGACGGAAGCACGGGCTGTCGTTTTCGGAAGCGCAGCACTCTTCGAATCCGCGGTCGACTACCTGGAGATCTTTGACGAGGACCATTCGGAAGCCGAGGATCGCTTCATCGCAATCGGCGCAATCGAACGCGGGCTCGTGGTCGTCGTCTATACCGAACCGGAGGAAGACCTGGTACGGATCATCGGCGCCCGAATGGCCAGTAAACGCGAGCAATCGCTGTACCGCTCGTACATGGATGAGAACCACAAATGACCAACATCCCCGAACTCACTGACGAACAGCTGGAGAACGCGATTCCAGCCCGAGTTCGAAAGCGGCTCATCGCTGGGCGCTTCGAATCCGGAGAAGACATCGCAGCGCTGCGACGCTTCGTGGGTCTGACTCAGGCTGACTTCGCTCGCGCTATCGAGATCAGCGTGCACACGCTGCGCAACTGGGAGCAGGGCCGGCGCCGACCCGAGGGGCCGGCGCTTGCACTTTTGCGGATCGCAGCGCGGCACCCCCGGATCATCCGAGAGAACCTGAAGTCAGCGGCCTGATTTCGCAAGCTGCGGCGCCAGGCGGCGGGAAGCGATCGCGTCTTCTCTAACTAGCTCGGTGTAGAGGGCATCCGCGATGCGCTCCGACGCCGCGCGGATGGCCTGATCGCGACCCAGCCGAAGAGCGTCAGCCCAACGAGCAGCGCCACGAGTCCATGCCGGGTTAGCGCCGGGACGGCGGGTGGTGTTGCCGGCGGCACGAACGTGACCGTGAGCTTCGGGCGCACCGCCACCGTCGCGAGCTCCGATGACCAGAACTCCATTCCGTCGGTATTGGAGTTCAAGAATACCCACCCAAAGTTGTCGGCGCCGGCGGCCCAGGCCTGGAGCGACGGGAGGACGTCGAAGGTCGTGCTCGCGATCAGCTCGGTGGTGTGCGCATCGTCGGCGACCGCGACCGTCTCGCTCCCGACCTGGACTCCGCCCGCCAGCGAGTTCCAGGTGGAGCTCTCGCTCCACGGCGTGGTCATCTGATACACGGAAATGATGCCGATGGGCACGTTGCTCGAATTGAAGACTTCGAGCGTGAGCACGGCGGAGGTGATCGTCGAGCCGGGCGGGATCTGGTTCGGCAGCGCGCCGAAGAGGCCGTCGAAGCCCAGCAGTCCCTGGGTCTCCGCCCCCGAGTAGTCGAGGTCGGTGCGCACGGAGATTTTCGTCCCGAACGAGGTCGACGAATCCACGGCCTCGATCTCGGTGTCCTGCGTGCCGGCGTAGAGCCCACCCGCCGGGAGCGGAGTTCCTTCCTGGAAGACGATCGTCCTCGCCCAGCTGATGTTCGCCACGAGCAGGCCGACCGCCAGGAGGAGAGCCTGGAATGAACGCTTCGGCACGCCTTCCGCCTCGAGCCCAAGTTGTTCGGCAGAGTGTCGCTTCGAGTGTATAGCCTATTTCCTGAGAGGGATGTTCCCAACCTCGTCGGGTAGAGAGAGCGCAGGTCGGCGCGGGGAGGGACGACGACGCGCGGGTCGAGTGCGCTGATGCGCCAGCCGTCCGAGCCGAGAACGTGAATCCGAAATATCCATAAACATGCTGCGTGCGATTTGAAGCTATCCATCGCAAGAGCGCTAGGCGTTTTTTCGCGTACCCTTCGCGACCCAGGAGACGCAACGTTGCGTCACTTCTTGTGTCCCATTCGGTCTTCGAGCCTGAGGGGCGGGGTGCAGTCGGCCTGGATTGCGCTGCTTGACATTTCTCGAATCGCAGCCGTAAATGCTTCGTACGTGTGGGGAACGGAGTACCGCTACATGACGAGGGGCGGGGCTTGATACGGCTGCTATCCGTTTCTGGCGGGCATTCTACGTCCGAGCCCGGTCGATTTCGTCGACTCCCTCGAGTAGAGAGATCTCGGGTGCGCTCTCCAAGCCGGTCCCTCAATACTCGATGGTCAGACGCACTCGAACCGGTTCATCGCCGACCGGGAACGAGGCATCCGCGAATGATGGCGGGCCGAACCGGCCCTTTGCCGCCCGCGAGAACGCCCGGCCCTCAGTAGGGATTCCGAGCGCGTTCATATTGAGCTGGCCGTCGCCGTTCTCGTCGTGATAGGTGGACACCGCGTAACGGCCCGGCCGGACTGCGCCGAGTGTGGCCGTGACGGTGCCATCTCGTTTTTCGATCACTCGAAGATTCAGCATCACGCCTGCGAGCATGCGTGTAGGATTCAAGAAGTCCTCTTCCGCCCCGTACACGGCGATTCTGAGAAACCCCGCGTCGTCTCTCAAGCCCCTGACTTCGATGGTGAGTTCGCCCGCGCACGCGACACCAGGAAGGAAGAGGGCTGCAACAAGGAAACGGCTGATCAGTCGGCAGAATTGATGGCACAAGCTGGAGCCTCCGGAGCGGGGAGCTGAGGACTTGTCTGCTCTAACACGCCACGGCAGAAACACGAGTCGTGAGAGCGCCTCAACTGGGAGACGATGGCTGCGGACGGAGGAAAATCCAGAAGAGGCGCACGAAGCCCAGCGCTGCCCCAAAGATCAGCCAAAGCAGGCCCAGAAAGAATCCCGTGAAGGACCTGTGGAATGCCACGCCGAAGACGTTCAGGACCTGCACGACAAATGCGCCGCCGCTCCCGACGAACAGCGCGATGGCGCCGATCACGCCCACACGCTCCAGACTCCGGCGGGAGAGATGCACAAATCCACGGACAGCAAACAGGAGCCGGAAGCCCAGGAAGACAGCGAGCAGACAACTCATGCCGGCCCAGCGCTCCGATTCTGTAAGCGGGGCCTCGATCAGTGCGAACGGGAGGAGCGAGAAGATCGTCGCCGAAAGGCCGTACACGATGATCGCCTTGAGGAGCTCCCGATCGATCGCGGGCCACGCCGACGCTTCAACGCGGCCTAGCACGGCGACGATTCCGGCAAAACCGGCGAGGGTCGTTCCCACCTCAGCGAGTGTCTGCAATGACTCCATGCCGATCAAGTCGTCGTCCCCCGAACCGAACCGCGGGGCGGTGTCGGATAGCGGCTCGTCGTTTCAAGCGGGCATCATACGCCCGGATAGGAGTGCTCCGTCAACTCTCTCCGACAGAGACGACCAGGGGACATGGCAGGAGGCACCGATGCGCGCATTGAATCACATCCGGCGATTTGGCTGCGAAGTCTCGCAGCTCGCCCCCACCCGCATGCGACACCAGGAGACATCCAGCGATTCTCCTGCCGCCAACTCCACCCTTTGGTGTAGAATCGCTGCGAGCCTGCGCTTTCTTAAGGAACGCGGCGGAGCCGGCCTTTAGTCGCTGAGCGGTTTGCCGCTGCATCGATTGAAAGGAATTCGAAGGGAGGGGCAGGTCTGCCATGTTGAGAGGATTCGCTTCTCTCGTGCTTTCATTCAGCGTGCTTCTCTCGGGGTGCGCGAGCAGCACGCTGATCAACTCTATTCCTCCTGGCGCGAAGGTCTATGTCGACGGTCAGTATCTCGGTCACGCGCCGGTCAAGCAGAAAGACGCGGCGATACTCGGGAGTTTCAAAGACGTAGTGCTCAAGAAGGACGGGTACCGCGACCAATCCGGTACGATTCGCAAAGATGAAATACGATTCCTCCCACTAATCGCCGGGATCTGGTTAATCATTCCATGGCTCTGGGTGACGGGATACCCCGACCAGTACACGTTTGAACTTGAGGAAATCCCTTCCGCTGAGGGGCAGCCGTAAGGAGTACGGTGCTTCGAAAGCTTCTACGGCCAGCTTTTGATTGTCACGCCGCTGACCTACACGCCGAAGGAAATCACCGCCGGGGAGTCCACCTTCGGACCGTGAACTTGACCGGAGAACTTACGAGATGAAGCGAATTTGCGTATTCATGGTTCTCCTCGCGGGATGTGCGAATAATCCGGCCGAGACCTACGCCTACTGCCAACGCTGGTCAGCCAAATATCTGGCCTTCGGGAATCATGCGAATCCGGATTTCTATCGAGAGGATCTCATGTCAACGTGCATGGCCCTAAAAAAGACGCCATACGACACGCAGCAGTCACGGATTACCTCCGCTTCGGCATGGGCCAATCCTTCCCTGTCGGAGCCGGAGTTCACCAGGACGATCGGTAGCGACATTGCCGACTGTATTGAACGGGGCTACGTGGGGCAGGTCAGTCAAGGAAGCAACCGCGCCCAGATCGGTGGCTACGGGGGAATCGTCGGCGGCAGCCAGAGCGAAAACTACAACTCAGGACCCGTGTTCAACAATGATTTGTTCGTGGCCTGCATGAACGGCGCCGGATGGGAACTCATCAATCCAGGGGCTCGCTGACCTGGGCGGCGCTGCTCGGCCTGTAGGGCCGCAATCCGCCGCACGCGCGGGTCTAGTATGCGCCTGCCGAGTGCGCTGATGCGTCAGCCGTCCGAAGCGAGAACGCGAATCGGCGAAATCTGCAAACCTGCTGCGTGCAGATTCGAGATCTCAATCACAAGGGCGCGAGCCGGTTCTTGGCTACCCCCTCGCGATGAAGGGGGTGGGGGTCGTGTTCGCGAGTTTCTGGAGGGTGGCCTGGGGTGCGTGGGCGCGCCCGATGCAGCTGCTTGCATGCGTGTGCATGGCCCTGGCCGAGCAGCGAGACGCAACCCGGCGTCACTCCTCGCCCTCCGACTCTAGGTGCATGATCGGGGATCTGGGCGGAGCCGTAAGCCGCGGGACGCATCGGACGACGCGCGCGCCCAGGCGATAGCAAGGCGTGCAGTGGCCTACAGACGACGCCTAAAAATGTGGGCAGAGAACGGCAACCGGCGCACGTAGAGCGCTAGCATACTTCGAGCCGAGCCCGCCGAGCGGCCCGCGACTCGGATCCAGGGCGATGCCCCGGAGTTGTGTTCACAAGGCCGAGAACAAGAACACCAGGCTGGATCAACCAAGGGGGCAGGCTCAAGCCCACGGTCGGTCTAACACAGGAGGCGGACGAAGCCGAGGGGGGCCATTGACACGCACACCTCGAGCCAGTAACCGTCCTGCGCTGCCAACAGAAGGGACATGAATATGCGTAGACTCTTCACTCCGTTTCTCCTCGCTTTGATCCTGCCGTTCTCGGCCGAGGCTTCCACCTACACGGGTCAGCTCAATGGCACAATTGCATGCAGCGTGGCGGCCGAAATCCCCGTAGCTCCGATCCCGATCAAGGGCTGGATCGTTACCGTAGTCATGCCGGACCCAGATTGGGGATTCGACGGTCTGATATCTGTTGAGAACCTGGGTAGCTTCTCGTTTGCTGTCTACGATCGATCGTATGACCCAAAAGGAGAAGCCTTCTCCGCTACGTGGGTGGACGACGAGTTTGCTCCTGCCAGCGAGGTTGACTCTCCGGTTATCGGAATCAGCGGCACTGCAAAAAAAGGGAAGATGAGGGGTGTGTTGCATGCCCACAATATCTTCGAGGGCTGCTTCATGACCGGAACCATCAAGTAGCGAGTAGGCGGGTAGTCCGTATAAGCGGGCATCTTACATCCGGCTAGGGGCCGTTCCGTCAACTGTGTCTTGTAGGGAGCGCCCAGCTCAACGCGGAAAGGGGCCGTGATGCGCCACCTGGTGTCCGGCTTCAGACTGGCAACTTGACGGTGGAGCTTGCGCCTCAGGGTAACTCGCGGGCGTGGTCTTCTTGCTCACACTGCTTGCGTAGCCCGTCTGCATACCACTCCGAGACCTTCGGCTTCATTCGCAGATAGGTACCCATCGTTCTTTCTATGCCCGAAGGCCCGCCTTGCTACTCGCCTTCTACTCGCGCGCCGCTGCGGATCGAATCATCGATGGCGGAGTCGGAGTGGCTCTCGGCAGGACGGCCAGCGCTTCTACTTCGCACAGGAGCTCGGGCCGGCAGATCGACGCCGCGACGAGCACGTTGGGGAAGCCCTCGAAGCCGGCTTCCTGGAGTTTCTCCCGAAGGCGCCCGGCATCCGAAGGACGCTTCAGGTACGTGATCGCAGAGATCACGTCGCCGAAGGTTGCGCCCTGACCCTCGAGCAGGGCGGCGACGTTCACGAGCATGCGGTCCGCCTGGGCTTCGAAGTTTCCCGGATGCGCCGTCCTTCCGGCCTCGTCGATGCTCGCGGTTCCGGAGACGTGGAGCGCGATCTTGTTCGTCTCCACCATCCTCATCCCGCGCACGAAGTCGGAGCCGTACAGCATCGCTTCGTTGAGCGTGGGCGCGGTCATCACGGTCCGCAGCGGCGGGCACACCGCGCGCACGGCGTACACTCCCAGGCAAAGATCGTGACTACGGGGCAGCCACCTCCTGGAGCTGCTGGAGCCCGAGGTGGCCGACCTCAAGCGCCATCTTGTGGATCGCCTTCAG
>JANNIY010000117.1:0-1956 GCA_031405455.1 Deltaproteobacteria bacterium
GAGCACGACCTCGGCATCGCCATCGGCATGGACAAGCACCTCCCCGGCGCGTTCAGCGCGGACCCGCGCCTGTACGCATGCCCGTCGTGGTACGGCGAGCTCGGCCACTTCGTCACCACAAAATTCTTTGGGATGAAGATCAACAAGTACATGCACGACCACGGGATCTCGTCGGCGACCCTCGCCCGGGTCGCAGCGAAGAACTACCGCAACGGAGCGCTCAACCCGAACGCGTTCCGGCGCAAGCCGCTCTCGGAGGAGCAGATCCTCGCATCCCGCATGCTGAACTACCCGCTCACGCAATACATGTTCTGCGCCCCGGACGAGGGGGCCGCGGCGGTGGTGTTGTGTCGGGCCGACCAGGCGCACCGTTACACCACGCAGCCGATCTACCTACGTGCCAGCGCGGTGAGGACGCGGCGGCTCGGCGCCTTCGAGGTCCACAGCCCGTGGCTCCCGATCGAGCAGACGGCGGGCCCCACCGTCGACGTATCGCGAGCGGCCTACGAGACGGCCGGGATCGGGCCCGAGGACGTCGACGTCATCCAACTACAGGACACCGACGCCGGCGCCGAGGTGATCCACCTGGCGGAAAACGGCTTCTGCGCCGACGGCGACCAAGAAAAACTTGTGGCCGACGGAGAGCTCGAGATCGGCGGCAGGCTACCCGTGAACACCGACGGCGGGCTGCTCGCGAACGGCGAGCCGATCGGGGCCTCGGGGCTGCGTCAGATCCACGAGGTGGTGTTGCAGCTCCGCGGCCGGGCGGGCGATCGGCAGGTGCCGGGCAAGCCGAAGGTCGGATATACACAACTTTACGGCGCACCCGGAGTCGCGGGCGTGTCGATCCTGTCGCTCTGATCCGCGCGAATGCCAGCGATTCGCGGCTGCGCGCGGGGGCCTACGGGCGCTTCCCGGTCGGAAGCGCCTTCGGGACCCAGCTCGGCGCGCGCTTCTCGGCGAACGCGCGCATGCCCTCGCGGGCCTCGGGTCCCCGGAAGAGCGACCAGTCCATGCTCATGCGGTCGACGTGTCCGTAGCGCTCGTTGACGATGCGCTTCACGTGCAAGCGCGCCTCGGGCGCGGTGCGCAAAATACTTTCCGCCACCGCAACGGCCTCCTCGCGCAGCCGCTCGTGCGGGACGACCCGCGAGACGAGACCCATGCGCCGCGCCTCCTCCGCATCGAGCGTACGCGCGGTCAGCAGCAGGTCGCGCGCGTTGGCTACACCCACATGAGCCGGGAGATAGGCGGCGTAGCCAGTGTCGGCGATCCCGAGCAGCAGCTCCGGTGCCCGAAAGCTGGCGCGCTCGCTCGCCACCGCCACGTCGGAGAGCATGGCGATCAAGAGTCCCCCGCCCTGGCAGATGCCGTTCACCGCGGACACCACGGGCGCAGCGCTGTTGCGCAGCGCTTCGAACGGGAGCACGTCGGCGACGCTGAGCTGATCGAGCAGCGGATTCGGGTCTTCGACCCGGCCGCGCAGCTCGCCCCCGGGCGCGAAGACGTCCCCCACCCCGGTGATGAGCAGCGCGGTCGGGTCCGTGATGGCGTTCACGATCTGCACGGCCCGCTTCACCCCGAAGTACATCGCTCCGGAAAGCGCGTTGCGAGACGCCGGCCGATCGATCGTGCACCAGGCCAGGTGCCCCTCGCGCTCGAGGCGCAGGAAGGGCGTTCCGAGGTCGTAGCTCTCGCGGTCGGGCATCGTGATCGCGCATGGTACTTGCGCCGCGAGCGCTTCAAAACCCGACGACGAAGCGGACACAGCGGGTGACTTTCGACTACCCGCCGTCCCGAGCGCCTCTAGAATGCGAGCGCCCCTAGCATGAAATGGTGGCCGACCTGGAACATGCCTCGGCAGGAGCTGCATACGATGGCTGAGACGATCCCGTCCGCCGTGATGGCGAGCATCGCCGCACGGCCCGATCTCGAGGCCGTCGTCGAGCCCGGCCG
>JANNIY010000118.1:0-20583 GCA_031405455.1 Deltaproteobacteria bacterium
ATGCCCTCATGCGCGATCAGGACGCGCGCCTGCACGAGATCCGGCTGATCGACGATGATCACGCGCCGCTCGGGCGGCACCTGCGCCGGCGGCGGTTCCCCCGGCCCCTGGACCGACCCGCGCGGCCAGGCGCCAAAGGCGACCTGCACGCGCGCCAGAACCTCGGCGGTTTCGACGTCGCCCACCACCGCGAGCACGGCGTCGTTGGGGACGAAGAACTTTCGGTGCAAATTGCGCGCGACCTTCGCATCGAAGCCTGCGACGCTTTCGGGTGTCCCATCGGCGGGTGCTCCGAAGCGATGCCCCGGGTAGAGCGCGCTTGCCGCGGTCCAGCTCAGCAGCGTGGCCGGGTCGTCTTTCGCGCCTTCGAGCTGCGCCAGTCGCTCGCTGCGCGCCCGCAACGCGTCGCGCGGATCCAGGCGGGGCCGCAGCACGACGTCGGCCAGGATCTCGAGAAGAATGTCCTCGTCGCGCGAGAGCCCGGTCACGCCGACTCCGATCGAATCCCAGCCGGCCCCGGCGCCCAGCGTGGCGCCGAGTTCGTCCGTGGCCGACGCGAGCGCGAGCGCATCCCGCGCCCCCGCGCCGCGCTTCAACAGCTCGGCGGTGAGGCTCGCGAGGCCTGCCTGCTCCGTCGGAAGACTCGCTTCACCGTGGCGCAGTGTCAGCGTGAAGGCGACGCGCGGCAGGCGGTGATCCTCGAGCACCAGGATCCGCAAGCCGTTTCCGAGCTCGGCGCGATGCAGCGCGCCCGGCTGGACGACCGGAGCATCGATCACCGGCGGCGGAGGCTGATCCCAGACGGGAACGCCGGCGCACGCCAGAAACCACGGCAGCAGCAGCCAGCCGCGCCGCCTCAAGGTTTCCTGCCTTCCGCGGCCTTCACGTGCACCACACTGAGATTCTCGTCGATGAGGTAGCTACGAGCCACGCGTTGCACGTCGGCGGCCGTCACGCGCGAGATGGCGGCGAGCCGATCCTCGAGCGAGCGCACGTGGCCGAACAGGAGCGTCTCCTGCGCGATGCGCGAGGCGAGCGCGTGGTTCGTGGCGAGACCGTTCACGAGCGAGACCTCGAGCTGGCGCTTCGCCTTCTCGAGATCCTTCTCGCTCACGAGCTCCGTGCGCAGCCGCGCAATTTCGGCGCGGAAGAGCCGCTCGACGTCTTCGATCTTCGCGTCCGGGCGCACCGATGCGAAGGCGTAAAAAATCCCGGCGTCCGCGAGCTCCCAGTACGCGCCCTCGGCGCTGAGCGCCTTCTGGCCCTCGTGCACCAGCCGCCGGTAGAGCCGGCCCGAACGACCGCCCGACAGAATCTGGCTCGCGACGTCGAGGGCCTCGGCGTCCGCATGCCCTGCCGCCGGGGCGTGCCAGGCGCCGGCGAGGATCGGGCTGCGCACGTCGACGTGCACGACCTGCCGACGCTCGCCGCGCTGCTCGGGTTCGCGCGTCGGATTGCGTGGGATCGGATCGACCGGCGCGAGCCCCCCGAACGCCTTGCGGACGTCCGCCAGCGCCTGCTCGCTGTCGAAATCGCCGACGATCACGATCCACATGTTGTTGGGCGCGTAGTAGGTCCGGAAGAACGCACGCGCCACTTCCACGTTGGCGGCCTCGACATCGCTGCGCCAGCCGATCACCGGGGTGCGGTAGGGATGCGCCGTGAAGGCGAGCGCCATCAGCGCCTCGAAGGCGCGCCCCTCCGGATCGTCCTCCGTCCGCAGGCGCCGCTCCTCGAGCACGACCTCGCGCTCGCTCGCCAGCGTCGCGTCGCTGATGTCGAGGTTCGCGACGCGCTCGCCCTCGAGCGCAATCGCGAGGGGCAGCGATTCGGGTGTTACGTCCTCGAAGTAGACGGTGAAATCGTTGGTGGTGAAGGCGTTGATCTGCCCCCCGCGCGCCTGAATCAGCCGCGCATGCCGTTCGGGCGCGATGTGCTTCGAGCCCTTGAACATCAAGTGCTCAAAAAGGTGCGCCAGGCCGGTGTAGCGCGCCTCGTCGCGCGAACCGACGCGCACCCACATCTGGAACGACACGACGGGCGTCGTGCGATCTTCGAGCGTCAGCAGCGTGAGGCCATTCTCGAGCCGCGTGGTGCGCACGCGCGCCGCGGGATCCTCGATCCCCGGGTTGGCGCCCGCGGAAATCGCGAGGAGCATCAGCGCGAGCAAACTCCGGCCGAGGCACACCGGGCGCATTCGCAGACGAAACTCGCGCATGACGCGCTACGGTACCGTCGCGTTCCGGAGGTGTCGAGCATGCACGGCAGCGCGGAACCCACGACGGACGTGGAGCTGCGTGATCTGCTGCGCCGCGTGCGCAGCATCGCCGTTCTCGGCATGAAGGCTGGAGCGGACGACGAGGCCTTCCGTGTGCCTCGCTACCTGCAAGCGCACGGTCATCGCATCATCCCCGTCAATCCAAAGCTCACGACGGTTCTCGGCGAACGCGCGCTCGCATCTCTCGCCGAAATCTCGGGTGGGGTCGATCTCGTGAACGTGTTTCGAGCGCCGCGACACCTGCCGGCGCACGTCGCTGAAATCCTGGCGCTCTCGCCGCGGCCCCTCGCCGTCTGGTTCCAGCTCGGCATCACGCACGCCGCCGCCGCTGCGCGGCTCGCAGCCGCCGGCATCCGCGTGGTGCAGGATCGCTGTTTGATGATCGATCACCAGCGCTTGTTCGGGAGCGCGGCGTGAGCCGCGAGCGCGACCGGCTCGTGTTCGCGACCGGCAAGGGACGCACCTGCCCACACTGCGGACGCGCGATCGCCCAGTGCGCCTGCCGCGCGAGCCCGCGTGCAGCGCGCGGCGACGGCATCGTACGCCTGCGCCGCGAAGTGCAGGGTCGCCGCGGCAAGACCGTGACGACGATCAGCGGCGTGCCGCTGCCCGAAGCAGAACTCTCCGAGCTGGCGGGCGAACTCAAGCGGCGCTGCGGCAGCGGCGGCTCGGCGAAGGAGGGCGTGATCGAGATCCAGGGCGACCACCGGGACGTGCTGCGCGCGGAACTCGAAGCCCGCGGCTACACCGTCAAGCTGGCCGGCGGATGAAGCGAGCGGAATCGCCGAACGATCTGCCGCCCGGCCGGAGCGACACCGACGGGGTCGAGTCCGGCACCACTGCGCGTTGGCTCCTCGTGCTCCCGGCGTGCATTGTGCTCGGCATCTTTCTCGCGGGCGCATGGAACTACCGGTGGATTTCAGATGACGGCTTCATTCATCTGCGCATCGTTCGGCAGATCGAAGCCGGCCATGGCCCGGTCTTCAATGCGGGTGAGCGCGTCGAAGCGTCGACGAGCCCGGCCTGGACCTGGCTGCTGACAGCCGGAGACGTGCTCCTACCGCTGCCGCTCGAGTGGCTCGCCGTGATCGCCGGCATCGCGCTTTCCGTGGCTGGACTGGCGATGGCGATGCTGGGCGCAGCCACGCTGGCGCAGACGGGCGGACGCAGCCGCGGGCTGTTCCCACTCGGAGGCCTGGTGCTCGCAGTGTTGCCGGCCATGTGGCTCAACGCGTCGATGGGACTCGAGAATGGACTCGCGTTCGCCTGGCTGGGCGCGTGCGCCTGGCGCCTGGCACGCTGGGCCAACGGCACCCGGAGCCTCCCGGTGGGGACGGCGGCACTCATCGGCGCCGGCGCCCTCGTTCGTCCGGAATTCATTCTCGTGTCGATTCCCCTGCTCGCAGCGACCGTTGGCTTCGAAGCGGCGCCCCGCAGGCTCCGAAGCGCGGTCCGCACCGCCCTGGCCGCCTTCGCGATACCGGTTGCCTACGAGCTGTTCCGGATGGGCTACTACGCGAGCCTCACACCCAACTCGGGGATCGCGAAGGAGGCCGGCCGCTCCTTCTGGAGTGCGGGCTGGAAGTATCTGCACGGCACCGTCGACCCGTACTGGCTTTGGGTGCCGCTCGTCATCGCGCTCGTCGCAGGCTACGCCCCGCTGCTACACGATCTCGTGACGCGACAGCGGCATCGGGCGATCGCGTTCGTCCTGGCCTGCTTCACCGCGGGCGTTCTCGACGCGCTCTTCATCGTGCGGGTCGGGGGCGATTTCTACCATGCGCGACTCCTGCTTCCTGCGCTGTTCCTCTTGCTGGCGCCCATCGCACTCGTATCCTTCCGCAAGCAGTACCTCGGCTCCCTGCTCGTTCTTCCGTGGGCGGTCGTCGCGCTCGTCTCGCTCCGCTCACCCGACGCCCAGCCCAAGGGGCCGTTCACCCACCCCAACCCGGTGACCATCGAGGACCATTTTGCCTTCATGGGGGGCTTGCCTCTGCGCTGGTTCGACGGCCGCGGGATCTACTTCATCTTCAAGAAGATTCCTGCCATTCCCGTGCCTGGACGCGATCCCTCCGTCGCGACGCTCGGCATTGGCGCCACTGGATATGCGCTCGGACCCCACGTCTACATTCAGGACATGCTCGGCCTTGGAGATGCATTCGGCGCTCGCCTGCGTCTCACGCATCGGGGATTGCTGGTCGGGCACGAAAAGCCGCTGCCGGCGCCTTGGGTCGCCGCAAAGCTCATTGCTCCGGGATCTGCCATCCGCGCCGAGGACCTCACCACGACGGACCCATTCATCATCCCCATCGATGATGCCGGCAACGAGCCATTCGAGGATCGTGTAGCCGACGCCCGCGCCGCCCTCGAGTGCGGAGCGATCCGCGAGCTGCAGGATGCGATCGCAAGCCCCCTGACCGCGAAGCGCTTTCTCTCGAACCTGCTCGCTGCGCCTCGACTTTGGAGACTGCGCGTGCCCCCCGAGCCACGCGACGCCCGCGCCGCCTTTTGCGAAGAATCGACACCGCCCATTTGAGTGGAAAAACTTCCGGGACTTTCATCAGCAAGCGCAGGGAAGCCGCCGCCCGCAGCGACCTCTCCTGTGTGCGCCCTACCGCGCCAGCGTCCCGCCGTCGACCACCAGCGTATGCCCCGTCACGAAGGCCGCGGCGTCGCTCGCGAGAAAGACCGCCGCGCCCTTGATGTCGTCCTCGCCACCCGAGCGCCGCTGCGGCACCTGTTCATGGAATCGCGCGAGGCGTTCGGGATCGTGGCGCACGTGGTTCATCATGTCGGTGGTGAAGGGGCCTGGAGCGATCGCGTTCACGCGAATGCCGTCCGGCGCGAGCTTCACGGCCATGTCGAGCGTGAGCGAGCTGACGGCACCCTTGCTCGCGCCGTAGGCGATGGCCGGCTCGGCCGCTTCGTCCGCGCCCCGAAAGGCCGAGATCGACGTGATGTGGATGATGCTGCCTCCGCCCGCCTCTTTCATGTGCCGCGCCACGCGCTGCGAGAGCAGCCATAGACCGCGAACGTTCACGGCGAAGACGTGATCCCACGCCGCGAGCGGGAACTCGAGCGTCGGCGCGCCCCAGATCACGCCCGAGTTGTTCACCAGAATGTGTAAACGCGGGACGGCCGCCAGCACGCGATCGGCGAGCGCGTCGACTGCGTCGGCGTTCGCGAGATCCGCGGCGAACGCGATGCCGCGGCGGCCGGTGGCCTCGATGGCGCGCACCGTCTCCTCGCAGTTCGCGAGCTTGCGGGATGCGATCAGAACGTCCGCGCCGGCCTCGGCGAGCCCGATGGCGATGTGCCGACCGATGCCGCGCCCCCCGCCCGTGACGAGCGCCGTGCGCCCCGAAAGGTCGAATAGGTCGCGGACGTGCACGCGCGCCCTACGCCTGCCTCGTCAGCACGAACCAGCTCCCGAGGTCGCGGCCCTTGCGCGCCGCAGAGCCGATCGTCACGTGTTCGGAGACGCGCCGCAGCGTGTCGATCATGTGGCCGTAGACGAAACGGGAGAGCCCGACCTCGTTGCGCCGGATCTCGGGCCAGCCTTCGGGATGCCCGCTCGGCACCTCGGTGTAGTCGATCAGGATCTCGGGTCGGCTCGGATCCTCGCGGGCGATGAAGTAGCCCGGCCCGGTCGCGAACGAGAGCGCCTGGTGGTTGAAGCCCCATAGCTCACCGGGCTTGCGCGCGTCGGCGCCGCGCGGGCGACAGAAGCGCTTCTCGAACAGCGTGAAGGCAGGCAGCGTATTGCGGCCGAAATGTCGAACCGTGTCGAGATCCGCACAGGCCGGGGGCACGAGATCCGCGAGCTGCAACGGCAGGCAGCCGTCGACCGCACGGTAGAGCCGGCGCTGCGCGGCGCGTCCGAGCGAGCGGACCGCCTCGCAGCGATCGGGAGCCGACAGCCCATCGAGAAATCGGGCAATCTCGCCCGGCTGGATCGGATCGCGCGCAATGCGTGCACGCAGCTCGCTCGCGGCGTCGGCGGGGTCCATGGCGCACCTCCAGGCTCCCAAGGGTACCTTCGATCCTTGGGAATCCAAGCTGGCGAGGGCCGTGTCGGCTAGAATACCGGCTCCCAGAATTCCGAATTTTGCCGAGTCTACTCACGGTAGGAGAGGGGCCCACAATGGCGGAGAAGGCTGAACTTCGCGTCGGCGATCGGGTGATCGAACTCCCGATCGTCATCGGATCCGAGGGCGAGCGCGCGATCGACATCCGCGATCTGCGCGCCGCGACGGGTCTCATCACGCTCGACCCCGGCTACGCGAACACCGGCTCGTGCCGGAGTTCGATCACGTTCATCGACGGCGACCAGGGCATCCTGCGCTACCGGGGCCATTCGATCGAGGAGCTGGCCGAGAAGAGCACCTTCCTCGAGGTGGCCTTCCTGCTGATCTACGGTCAGCTCCCGACGCGCGACGAGTTCGACAGCTTCGTGGGCTCGATCACGCGGCACACGATGATCCACGAGGATTTCAAGCGCTTCTTCGGCGCGTTGCCCAAGGATGCGCACCCGATGGCCGCCTGCTCCGCGGCCGTCGGTGCCCTCTCGAGCTTCTATCCCGACTCGCTCGATCCGCGCGACGAGCGCCAGATCGAGATCGCCGTGCACCGGCTGCTCGCGAAGATGATCACGATCTCCGCCTACGCCTACAAGCACTCGATCGGGCAGCCGTTCATGTACCCGCGCAACGATCTTTCGTACGTCGGCAACTTCCTGCACATGACGTTTGGAAATCCGTGCGAGCCGTACGAGGTCGATCCCGTCATCGAGAAGGCGGTCGACCTGCTCCTGATCCTGCACGCGGATCACGAACAGAACTGCTCGACGAGCACCGTCCGGCTGGTCGGCTCCTCCAAGGTGAACCTGTTCGCGGCGATCTCGGCGGGCATCAAGGCGCTTTGGGGCCCGAGCCACGGGGGCGCCAACCAGGAAGTGATCGAGATGCTCGAACGGATCGCCGACGAGGGCATCTCCGCCAAGGAGTACGTCGAGCGAGCCAAGAGCGGGCACGGCACCGCGCGCTTGATGGGATTCGGTCACCGCATCTACAAGAACTTCGATCCGCGCATGACGATCATCAAGAAGGCCTGCTTCGACGTGCTCGAAAAGCTCGGGGTGCGCAACAAGCTGCTCCAGATCGCGGTCGAGCTCGAACGGATTGCGCTCCAGGACGAATACTTCATCGAGCGAAAGCTGTATCCGAACGTCGATTTCTACTCGGGAGTCATCTACAACGCGATCGGCGCGCCGGCGAACATGTTCACGGCGATCTTCGCGCTCGGTCGGCTACCGGGCTGGATCGCGCATTGGATGGAGATGCACGCGGATCCCGACTTCAAGATCGGCCGGCCGCGCCAGATCTATATCGGACCGCGGCTCTCGAAATACGTCCCGCTCGATCAGCGCACCCGCCGGGGTCCGGCCGCGTGAGCGCGCACGTCCGCCGCCTGTGCTGGGCGGACGGGGAGCTGCTGCCGCTCGATTTGCCTGCCGTGCGCGCCGACGATTCCGCTTTTGCGGAAGGCCGTGGCTGCTACACCAGTGTGCGCATCCAGGCCGGCCGGCCGCGTTTCGCAGCGCGACACGCACAGCGACTTGCGCGCGGCGCAGCGGAGCTCGGCCTCGGGCGCCTCGATCCCTCCGACGTGGAGCGCGCGCTTGCCGAGCTCGCGAAGGCCGCGTTCGACGCCGGCGACGGCATCGTCCGGCTGTCGGCGAGCCGCGACGGCGACGGCCGCCTGCACCTGGTGGGTGTTCCCCGCGATCTCGACCCTGAACGTTCACAGTGGAGCGCGGTGCTGGCACCCTTCCGACACGCGGGGCCCGGTCCCGCCGCCGGCCTCAAGTCGACGAGCCGCCTGCGGCTCGCATTCGCCGCCGAGACGGCGCGCGACGCGGGCGCCGACGAGGCGCTGCTGCTCGATGCCGACGGCTGGCTGGTAGAGGGCTCGCGCAGCGCGATCTTCGTCGTCTCGCTGAGCGGCGAAGCGAAGACCCCCCCGCTGGCCCGCGGCGGCGTCGCCGGTGTGGCCCGCGCCATCCTGCTCGAACGCGTGCCCGAGCTGGCCGAGGGCGACATCGCCGCGGCTGAGCTCACCAGCGCCAGCGAGATCATCGCCGCGAATGCCGTGCGCGGCGCGCTCCCGATCACCCGATTCGCTGGCCGAGCCGTGGGCGACGGCCAACCGGGCCCGTGGGCGCGGCGGCTCGCAGCCGCGCTCGGCAACGACTGACGCACGCGCGCGTCAAACGGTACCTTGCGCCTCCCAACGACGGCACTCGCAGAAGGAAGGGCTGATGCAGATCGACGGCAATGGCGTGTTCATTACAGGCGGCGCTTCGGGTCTGGGTGAAGCCACCGCGCGCATGCTCGCAGCACGCGGCGCGAAGGTCGCGATCTTCGACCTCCCGCGCTCGAAGGGCGCGGAGCTCGTCAAGGAAATCGGCAAGGGCAGCCTCTTCGTCGCCGGCGACGTCACGAGCGAAGAGCAGGTCGCCGCCGCGCTCGACGAGGCCGTCGCGAGCTTCGGGGAACTGCGCGGCCTCGTGAACTGCGCGGGCATCGGCTCGGCCTCGCGCACGGTGGGCAAGGACGGCAAACCGTTCGACCTGGCGATTTTTACGCGCACGATCCAGGTGAACCTGATCGGCACCTTCAACGTGATCCGTCTCGCGGCGGCGCGCATGGTCGGCAACGCAGCCAACGCAGACGGCGAGCGCGGCGCGATCGTCAACACGGCGTCGGTGGCGGCATTCGAGGGGCAGATCGGCCAGGCGGCCTACTCGGCGTCGAAGGGCGGCGTGGTGGGCATGACGCTCCCGATCGCGCGCGATCTCGCGCGCCACGGGATCCGCTGCTGCACGATCGCGCCGGGGCTGTTCGAAACGCCGCTGCTGATGGGGCTGCCCCAGGCGGCACGCGACGCGCTCGCCGCGAGTATTCCGTTTCCGCCGCGGCTCGGCCGACCGCCCGAGTATGCGGCGCTCGCCTGCCAGATCCTCGAGAACCCGGCGCTCAATGGCGAGACGATCCGGCTCGACGGGGCACTGCGCATGGCTCCGCAGTGAGCGCAGCGTGAACCTCGGGCGGCTCGCCATCTCGCTGCCGCTCCCGCTCCAGAGCGCACGACAATGCGTCGAGTTCGCGCGCCGCGCCGAATGCGACTGGGGCTACGAGGCGATCTGGCTCGCCGAGACGAACGGACCGGATTCCTTTGCGCTGGGCGGCGCGATCGCCGGCGCGACCTCGCGCGTGACGCTCGGAACGGCGATCGTACCCACGGCCAACCGAACGCCGGCCGTGCTGGCGATGTCGGCAGCCACGCTCGCAGAACTCTCGGACGGCCGTTTCATCCTCGGCCTCGGCGCTTCGAGCCACGCGATCATCGAGGACTGGAACGGCCTGCCCTTCGAGCTGCCGCTCACCCGTCTACGCGAAACAGTGACGGTCGTCCGCCAGGCGCTCGCGGGCGAGAAAACCAATTTCGAAGGCAAGACGCTGCGCTCGCGCGGTTTTCGGCTCGGCAACCCGCCGAAGCGCCCGCTACCGATCTACCTGGCGGCGTTGCGCGAGAAGATGCTCGGCCTCGCCGGCGAGATCGGCGATGGCGTGATCGTCAATCTGTTTCCCGTGACGGCCGTTCCGCAGATGCTGGCGGCGCTGCGTGTCGGCGCCGCACGCGTCGGGCGCGACGCCAGCGCCCTCGAAATCGTCTGCCGCTTCCAGGTCGCCGTGACCGACGACGTAGACGCCGCGCGCGGCCTCGTGCGCTTCGCCTTCGCCAGCTACTTCGCGCAGCCCGTCTACAACGCCTACCTGCGCTGGTGCGGCTTCGAGGCCGAGGCGGAGGCCGTGGCGCGGGCTTTCGCGCGCGGCGATCGCGTTGCGAGCGCCGCGGCGCTCAGCGACGCGATGATCGATCGCATCGCGATCCTCGGCTCGGCCGAGCACTGCCGCGAGCAGATCGCGGAGTTCGTCGCAGCGGGCATCACGACGCCGGTGATTTCACCGCTCGCCAGCGAGCCGCGCGCGATCGAAGCGGTGTTCGAGACATTTGCGCCGGGGCTGCGATGAGGGTCGCGCGGCTGCGATTCCCCGCGCGCGCGCACGCGTGAGCACCGCGGTTCCGCGCGCTGAAATCCTGCTCTCGGGAGCCAGCGGACTGATCGGCGGACGGCTGCTCCTGGCGCTCGGCCGCGAGGGTTGCGCGGTGCGCGCGCTCACGCGGCGACCCGCAGCTGCGGCTCCGCTAGCGGCGCCGCATCGTTGGCTGGGCTGGGACGGGCTCCACTTCGCGGAGGACGCCGTGGCCGGTGCCGCCAGCATCGTGCATCTCGCCGGCGAGCCCGTCTTCGCTGGCCGCCTCACGCCCGCCCGCCGCGCGCGCATCCTCGCGAGCCGCGTCGAATCGACGCGTTCGCTGAGCCAGACGCTCGCCGCGCTTTCGCCGGCGCAGCGCCCCGGCATGCTCTTGTGCGCTTCCGCGGTCGGCTATTACGGCTCGCGCGGCGACGAACTTCTCGATGAGGACGCAGCGCCCGGTGATGGTTTTCTCGCCGATGTCTGTCGCGCCTGGGAGCAGGCAGCGCGCAGCGTCGAGAACCTCGGCATACGCTGCGTCTTGCTGCGCATCGGCATCGTACTCGCCCGCGAAGGCGGCGCGCTCCCGCGCATGGCGCTGCCGTTTCGTCTCGGGCTCGGCGGGCGGCTCGGCAATGGCCAGCAGTGGTTCCCGTGGATCCACGTCGACGACGTCACGGGCCTGATCACCACCGCGTTGCGCGACGAGGCCTACGTGGGGCCGCTCAACGCCGTCGCCCCCGAACCGGTTCGCAATGCGGAGTTGACGCGGAAGCTCGCGAGCGCGCTGCATCGCCCGGCCGTGTTGGCGGTGCCGGCCTTCGCCCTGCGCGCCGCGCTCGGCGATCTTGCAGGCGAGCTGCTCGGTAGCCGCCGCTGCCAGCCGCAGCGCGCGCTCGCGCGCGGCTACCGCTTCGCGCACCCTCGCCTCGAAACCGCGCTCGCGGCCGAACTCGCCTAGTTCGCAGCAGGCGCCACGCCGAAGACCAGCGGCAGGACTTCCTTGACGGTGAGATGCTTGTGCTGCGGGGTCACCTCGAAGTAGCCGAGGTGGATGTCGGGCGCACCGACTTGCGCGTACTGCTCGGCGAAACCCGAAAGCAGCCGCTCGATGATTTCCTCCGCACGCGGGCGGTCGACGTCGGCAAGCACCAGCACGGCGCGCTCGCGCGTCATGCGGAAGATCGCATCATCGACACGCAATGCGCTCTCCAGGTAGTCGATGATGGCCGGAAAGATCAGATCGCCCTCGGAGCCCGCCATCCCCACCACCACCGACGAGAGGGCGTGCTCGCTGGCGAGACTTTCCGCGCGGCTCAGCAGCTCGCGCAGTCGGAGCGGGTCGTGGTTGCGTCCGTCGATTGCCATCTGGCCCATGATGATGCCCTATCGACGAATCCCATGGCGAGCTGAAGAGCGCCGCTGCGCGTTTGTTGCCGGTGAGGCCTTCTCCTACGGTTCCGCAACGGTTGGGGAGGGGCGCATGTCGGATCCGGGCAAAAGCGCTGGCGCGGCCGACGCGCGCACGGCCCGACGCCTCGCTGCGGGCTTCGCCGGCTTGCTCGGGCTCACCTGGGCCCTGATCGTGCTCGGCGCGCTGGTGCGGGCGCACGGCGCCGGGCTCGCCTGCCCCGACTGGCCGCTGTGTTTCGGCGAGTTCGTACCCCGTTTCGACCTGAAGATCGCGTTCGAGGTCGGGCACCGCGTCAGCGCCGGATGCGTCAGTCTCGCGTTCGCGGGCCTGGCCGTTCTCGCCCTGCGCGGCGCCGCGACGCGGCCGGTGACGGCGCGACTGCTCGCGATCGCAGCGAGCCTGCTCGGCCTTCAGATTCTGCTCGGCGCGCTGACGGTCTGGCACCTGCTCGCCTTCTGGTCCGTGACGGCGCATCTGCTCACGGGAACCAGCTTCGCGCTCGTGCTGCTGTGCGTCGCCTGCGCGTTGCGTGATCTCGCGGCGCCGCCGGTGCGACGCGGTCGGCCTTCCTCCGCGAGCCGGCAAACCCTCGTGCTCGCGGCCGTGCTGCTCACTGCGCAGATCGCGCTGGGCGGCCTCGTCGCTTCGCGCTACGCGGGGCTCGCCTGCCCGGAGTGGCCGGCGTGCAACGGCGGGCTCTGGTTCCCTTCGTGGCAGGGGAGTGTCGGTCTGCATCTGCTGCACCGGTACAACGGTTACGCGCTGTTCGCCGCGCTGATCGCGGCGACCTGGGCCAGCCGCGCCGACGCGGGCCTGCGCCGCCCGACGCTTGCGGCGCTGTCACTGTGCATTGCCCAGATCGGCGTGGGGGTCGCGAACGTCGTGTTCGGGCTTCCCGTCGAGATCACGGCTGCGCACTCTGCGCTGGCGACCGCGCTCGCGCTGACGCTCACCCTCGCGGTGCGCGAGCTGGTTCAACGCAGACGATACAGTTCCCCCGCATGAGCCCCCGCCGCACCCCGTCCAGACTCGCGCCGCTGGTTCTCGCACTCGCCTGCGCCGGCGAGCCGCGCGGCCCTTGCGAACCGGAGCCCCGTGCCGGAGAGCTCGGCTCGGTCTGCGGTTTCGAGAACCCCGAAGATGTCGCCTGGGTGCCCGCGGCGCAGCTCCTGCTCGTGAGCGAGATGCGCCACGCGGACGCTCGCAGCGGCGGCTCCATCGCGGCGCTTTCCCTCGGCGCGCAGGGCGAGCCGATCGCAGCGGCGCGCAAACTCTGGCCGGCGGCGCAGGCCGCCCGCGGAAATGCGCCCGCAGCGGAGACCGCGTTCGGCGTTGCCAGCTGCACGCAACCACCGCCGGCTGCGAGCTTTGCACCCCACGGCATCGCGGTCGCCCCCGCGGATCCGCCGGGGGCCGTGCGCGTCGCCGTCGTGGGACACGGCGAGCGCGAAGCCGTCGAGCTGTTCGAATTGCGTGGCGCCGGGGAAGACGCGTCGCTCCACTGGACGGGCTGCGTGCCGCTTCCGTCGCATGCGGTCGGCAACGACGTCTGGCTCGCCGCCGATGGCGTGATCTGGGTGACGAACTATCAGCCTTCCCTGACGGGGTGGCGCGGGCTCTTCTACACGATCGCCGCGGGGCTCGGGCGCCCGACGGGCGAAGTCCTGCGCTGGCAGCCCGCGCCTCTCGGGCGCGCACCCGGCGAGCCCGCAGCGGGGTGGGAGGCCGTTGCCGGGACGCGGGGGCCGAATCCCAACGGCCTCGTGCTCACGCCCACAGGTGCGACGCTCGGCGTCGCGTTCACGGGTTCCGGCGTGATTGCGATCCGGCCGCTTGCACCGGCGGCCGGAGCCGCGCGCGATGTCACGCTGGGCGGACACCCCGACAACCTGCTCGCGAGCTCGCGCGCGACCTGGCTGGTCCCCGTTCACACGAGCGGGCTGGCTTTCTTGCGCTGCCGCTTTGGGGCGCTGCCCTGCACGTCGCCCTGGAAGCTGATGGAAGTCGATCCCGCGAGCGGCAGCGCGAGCGAGCGCTTCGCCCACGACGGCAGCCGCATCGGTGCGGTCGCGTCCGTCGCCGAGGTCGGCAACCGGTTCTACTTCGGCTCCGTCTTCGACGATCGCATCGGCGTCTGGCTCGAGCGCTGAACCCGCCCTCCATGAAAATCGCCCCCCCTGAAGCGGCCAGCCGGGGCGAAGGCCGCCAGGCGTGCTAAAACCCGCCCGGGCTCGCCAGCCCGAGGAAACCGATGCGCTCGTATCAGATCTTCGCCGGACTCGCCCCCGATCACGCACTGGAGCTGCTTCAGCGGCTCGCCGAGAAGGCGCCCGCGATGTTCGTGCAGGCGCTCGCGGCGGCGAGCGCCGCGCTGAAGGCGCGTCCCATCTACCTGCAGCGCCAGCCGTTTGACAAGCGCGCCGAGGCCGTTCGGCGCACGCTCTCGCGTGTCGCCACCAATCCGATCGCCGATGAAGTGCTCGCCGTCTACTTCCTCGAGTGCCGCAAGGAGCTGCTGATCGAGTGGCTCGACACGGCAGGTGTCGAGCACAAGGAGGGAACGCTGGCAGCCGACGTCCCGCCGCAGCCGAGCGAAAAGAAACTGCGCGACGCCGTCGGAAACTTCCGCAGCGCGGCCGACGATCGCGACCGCGAGCTGCTGCTGCGCGCCTTTTCCGCACAGGACGCCATCGAGTGGCCCGTCCTCGACGTGTTGCTCGCGAATCCGGTCGCGGCGCCCGCAACACCTGCAAAATCGGCGAAGCCCGCGAAAGCGGCGAAGCCCGCAAAACCCGCAAAATCAGCGAAGCCCGCTACGACTGCCCGCCGAGCCCGCAAGCCGCGGTAGACTCCCGCGGCGTGAGCGGCGAATGGCAGCGGCGCGAGACGAACGGTGTCCGTTGGGTCTACCGCGCCAGCGCGAGCAGCGAACTCGAAGCCTCCCTGCCCCGCCTGCGCGATGATCTCGGCGCGCCGCTCGCGCTCGAGCGCGTGCGCCGCCACCGCTCGTTTCACGCGTTGGCCTCGCCGCAGGGAGGGCTCTTCGTGAAGCGCCTGGCGTACGCGCGCCTCGACCTCTCGCTCTGGCTGCGCGTGATTTTTTCGCGCATGCGCGGCGCGCGCGAGTTCCGGAATGCCGTACGCGCGCACGCGCGCGGCGCAGCGGTCCCCGAGCCCCTCGCCTTCGGCGTGACGACCCGACCCCGGCGCGGCTACGAGAGCCTGCTCGTCTATCGCCACCTGCCGGAAGGCAGCCGCACGCTCGCCGAGCTTCACTTCGATCGCCTCCCGCGCGACGAACGCGCCGGGATCCTCGCTGCGCTCGCGAAGCTCACCGCCGACCTCCACGCTCGCGGCGTCTACCATCTCGATCTGACACCGATGAACGTCGTTCGGATCGGAGGCTCGCAGGCAGAGCCAGCCCTGCTGGCCGTCGATCTCGAGACGATCCGACTCGCAGGGCTGCGCCGGCGCGGGCTGACGGCGCGTTCGCTCGCGCGCATCGACGAGCGCTTCGCCTGGGCCGGTGCGGATGAGCGCGAAGGCTTCCTCGCGGCCTACCGCGCCCGAAGCGCGGCGCCGTGACGCCGAAGATCTGCGTCCTCATGTGCAGCCATGAGCGGCCGGCGCATCTGGCGCTCGCGCTCGCCGGTTATCTGCGCCAGACCGGAGGCGTCGATTTCGAGCTGATCGTCGCCGACGACGGCTCGGGCCCCGAGACCGCCGCGGTGGTGCAGCGCTTCGCCGAACGTGCGCCCTTCCCGGTGCAGCACGTCTGGCACGCGCGCGACGGGCACCGCCGCACGGTGATCCTGAACCTCGCCGCGACGCACACGCTCACGGAGCAGTTGCTCTACACCGATGGCGACTGCGTGCCGGCGGCCGACCTCGTCGCCGTGCACCACCGCGAACGCGAACCCGGAAGGCTGCTGATCGGCGGCTACGTGCGCATCGCCCCGGAGATCGCCGACTCCGCGGACGCAGGCTGGGTGCTGCGTGGCGAACACGAACGCCTGCTCGGCGCGCGCCAGCGTCTCTCCCTGCTGCGGCGCCACGCGAAGAATCGCTGGCAGATCCTCACGCGGCGCCGACGCCGCCCCCACAACCTCGGTCTCAACATGAGTCTCGCGCGCGCGGACCTGTTGCGCGTGAACGGCTACGACGAGAATTATCGCGGCTGGGGCAACGAGGATGGCGACCTGCGCGAACGTCTCAAGCGCGTGGGCGTATGGCCCAAGAGCATCTGGACGAAGGCGGTCGTCTTTCATCTCGACCATCCCACCGATCCCACGCGCAAGGATCGCGCGCGCAACCTCGCGTACTCGCGCCGGCCGGAAATTCCGGTGGTCGCGGTGCGGGGCATCGCGAAGCCCGAAGGCCGTTGAGCCGCATGCCGCTCGAGCAACCGCGCGCCCCCGGCCTGAGCGCTTGTGTGATCGCGAAGGACGAGGCCGATCGCATCGACGAATGCCTGGCCTCGCTCGCATTCTGCGACGAGCTCGTCGTCGTCGACTCCCACTCGAGCGATGCCACCCGCGAAATTGCCGCTGCGCGCGGTGCGCGCGTGATCGAACGCGATTGGCCGGGCCATGTCGCCCAGAAGGAATTCGCGATCCGCGCCGCACGCCACGACTGGGTGCTCTGCGTCGACGCCGACGAACGCATCTCCCCCGAGCTCGCCGCCGAAATCGTGCGTCTGCGCGATGCCGGCTTCTCCGGCCCGCCCGGCTGGCGGCTGCCGCGCCTCTCGTCCTATTTCGGCCGTTGGATCCGCCACGGCACCTGGTACCCCGATCTCCAGCTGCGACTGTTCGATCGCCGCCGCGGGCGTTGGGGAGGGAACGACCCGCACGACCGCGTCGAACTCGAGGGCAAGCCGGGCACGCTGCGCGGGCAGCTGCTCCATCACCCCTATCGCAGCCTCGAGGATCACCTCGCGACGATTGATCGCTACACCACGACCATGGCGAACGGCCTCGCGGCGCAGGGACGCCGCGCCCGGCTCGTCGATCTCGCCCTGCGGCCGCCGGCGCGCTTCGCGCGTTCCTACCTGCTCCAGGCGGGCTTCCTCGACGGTTGGCGCGGCCTGTTGCTCGCGTCGCTCGCGGCCCACTACGTGCGACTCAAGTACGCGAAGCTCTGGCTGCGCGCCCAGCGTCCGGGGTAGAGTTCATGTGCGCACCGCATCTCTCACGCTTGGACACGGCGTGAACCAACTCCAGGCCCGACTCGAGTACGGCTACTACCTCGCGAACGTGGGCGTCGTGCGCGCGCTGCCGGAGGGCGCGGCGCAGCGTCTGGCACGCGCGGTCGCCCTGCGCATGTTCGCGCGCGGGGGGCGGCGCCTCGACGCCGCGCTCGCGAATCTCGCGCTCGCGTATCCCGATCTCGCGCCGACCGCGCGGCGCGAGATCGCGCGCGAGAGCTGGGTGCAAACCGCCTGGGCCATGCTCGATGCCGCGCGCTCGCGCGTCTGGAGCTTCGAGGAGTTGCGCCGCCGGGTGCACTTCGAAAACCCCGAGCGGCTCCAGAATGCGCTCGCCGGAGGACGCGGAGCGGTGTTGCTCACGCTTCACTTCGGGAGCATCGAACTCGCGATGCTGACGCTCCCGCTCGCGGGCATTCCGCTCACGGTGGTCGGGCGCCCGCTCCCGAACCCCTGGATTCGTCGTCACATGGCGCAGCAACGCACGCGCACCGGCGCACAGCTACTCGAACACCACGACGTGGCGCCGCGCATTTTGCGCGCGCTGCGCGAGGGGCGCTGCGTCGCATTCCTGAACGACCAGTATGCGCGCCGCACGGGAGGGATCCTGGCGCCGCTTTTCGGCGCGCGCTGCTTCACGGCGCCCGGCGCCGCCCTCCTCGCCCTGCGCAGCGGAGCCCCGGTGCTGCCCTTCTACATCGTGCGCGAGGGACCCGACCAGCATCGCGCCGTGGTCCTCCCGGAGATCGAACTCGCACGCACCGGCGACATCCGACGCGATGTGGCGACGGCGACGGCGCGCACCAATGACGCCCTCGAATCCATCATCCGCCGACACCCCGAGCAATGGCTGTGGGCCCACCGCCGCTTCCGGCGCAGCCCGGATCTTCCGGCGGATTTCTATGCCGCCTGAGCACGCGAAAACCGCTCGCACCTGCCGCGAGCGAGCAGAGGCCGTCGAGCCATGGCGAGGGATCCGGAGGACGGCGTTGCGCACGCATTGCGCTGGCGGATCGAGGCGGGTCTGGCGCGTTTGCTGATCGCCCCGCTGCGCGTTCTTCCGGAGCGGCTGGCGCTGTCGCTCGGCGCGCGCGGCGGTCGCGCTGCGCTGCGCTTCTCCCGCCGCTACCCGGAGCAGGCGCGAACGAACATGCGCATCGCGTATCCGGGTTGGAGCGATGCGCAGATCGATGCGTTGTTGCGCGCGAGCTTCGCCGAGATGGGCCGCACCGTCGTCGAATGGGCGCGGCAACCGCTGCTTTCCCCCGACGAGCTGCGCGCAAAGGTCTCGTTTCGCGGCGTCGACCATCTCGAGTCCGCGCTCGGGCGCGGACTCGGCGTCATCCTCGTGTCGGCCCATTACGGACATTGGGAACTGATCCCGAGCGCCCTGCGCAACCGGCTTCCGCACGCCGAGATCACGGCCAGCGGGCGAACACTCGCCAACCCCTTCGTGCGGGCGATGGTCGCCTCGCGCCGCAACCTGGGCGGTGGCAGCCTGCTCGAGCGCGATCCGAAGGAGATCATCCGCGCACTGCGCCGCAACGCAGCCGTCGGAATCCTCATCGACCTGCGCCAGTCGCGAAAGCGCGGAGGAATCCTGGTCCCCTTCCTGGGTCGCCGAGCCTGGACATCGCGCGGACCGGCGACCATCGCGCTGCGCACCGGCGCCGCCCTGATTCCCGCGTTCATACGCCGCTGTGACGACGTGCACCACCGCATCGAGTTCCTTCCCGAAATCACACTGCCACGCAGCGCCGATCTTCGTGTCGACATTGTCGCGCTGACGGCGGCGCTGAACGATGCGCTCGCGAGCTTCATCCACGCCGATCCGGCTGCCTGGCTGTGGATCCACCGGCGCTGGCGCCGGAGTCCGGATCTGCCCCGGAATCTCTACGCGCGCGAGGCGACCCGCCGATGATCGAGCTCGACCGCCTGTGCAAGCGCCACGGCTCGCTCGTCGCCGTGGAGGATCTTTCGCTCGAAGTGGCGCGCGGCGAGCTGCTGGTGCTGCTCGGCGGATCGGGATCCGGCAAGACGACGACCCTCAAGATGGTGAATCGACTGATCGAGCCCGATTCCGGCTGCGTGCGGATCGACGGACGCGACACCCGCGAGCGGGCGCCACACGAACTGCGCCGCGGCATCGGCTACTGCTTTCAGCAGGTGGGACTCTTCCCGCACCTCTCGGTCGCCCGCAACATCGCCATCACGCCGCAGCTGCTCGGCTGGAGTGCGGCGCGCGTCGACGAGCGCGTCGACGAGCTGCTCCGGCTGGTCGAACTCGACCCGACCGGTTTTCGCGAGCGCCGCCCGAGCCAGCTCTCGGGCGGCGAGCAACAGCGCGTGGGGCTCGCGCGCGCCCTGGCCGCGGAGCCCGCTGTGGTGTTGCTCGACGAGCCCTTCGGCGCGCTCGACCCCCTGACCCGCGACCGCTTGCAGCGCTGGTTCACGGAACTGCGCCGCCGACTCGGCTTCACCGCGATCTTCGTGACGCACGACATGGTCGAGGCGCTCGTCCTCGGCGACCGCATCGCGGTGCTCGACCGCGGCCGCCTTGCGCAAGTCGGGACACCCGCTGAATTGCTCGGCGCACCGGCCGACGCCAGCGTGGCCGATCTGATGGCGACGCCGCGGCGACAGGCCGCCATCGTCGAGCGTTTTCTCGCGACCCGCGGACCGGCGCTCGATGGCTGAACAGCTGCGACTCCTGCCGGGCTACTTCACCGCGCATCTCCAGCTCACGCTCACCGCGCTGGTGCTCGCCGTTCTCATCGCGGTGCCGCTCGGAATCGCCGTCGCGCGCCGCCGCACTCTCGAGACGCCGCTGCTCGGGCTCACGAGCCTGATCCAGACGATCCCCGGGCTCGCGCTGCTCGCCATCATGGTGCCCGCGCTAGCGGTGTTGGGGGCGTTCACGCAGCGCCGCTTCGGATTCGAGCTGCGCAGCATCGGTTTCCTGCCCGCGGCCATCGCGCTCACGCTGTATGCGCTGCTGCCGATCCTGCGCAACACGCTGGTCGGGATCGCCGGCGTGGATCCGGCGCTCGTCGAGGCGGCGCGCGGTGTGGGTATGACGGAGTCGCAGGTGCTGCGCCGCGTGTCGCTGCCGCTCGCGATGCCCGTGATCGTCGCCGGCTTGCGCACGGCGGCGGTGTGGGTCGTGGGCACCGCGACACTCTCGACCCCCGTCGGCGCAACCAGCCTGGGGAACTTCATCTTCAGCGGCCTCCAGACACGCAATCACGTTGCCGTCGGAGTCGGCTGCGCGGCAGCCGCCGCGCTCGCCCTGCTGCTCGACCAGTCGATTCGTGCGCTCGAGGCGGGCCTGCGCGATGGACGCCGCACGCTGGCCGCGGGCGCGCTCCTGTTGCTGGCAGGCCTGTGCGCGTGGGCCGCCGCGAGCTTCGCGGCGCCCATGGCCAGCCGCGCTCCGCGCGCGATCGTGATCGGCGCCAAGACCTTCAGCGAGCAGTACATCCTTTCGGAGCTGCTCGCCGCGCGGATCTCGGAGGTCACCGGCCTGCCGACGCGCACGCTGCCCTCGCTCGGCTCGACGGTCGCCTTCGACGCCCTGCGCTCG
>JANNIY010000119.1:0-40103 GCA_031405455.1 Deltaproteobacteria bacterium
CGCCAGGCGCCCGCACTCCTCGCTGTGGCGCTTGCCCTCGCGCAGCAATGCGCGGGTCGGGCGCTGGATCGTCGCGGGTTCCGTCACGGGTTCGGGCCGAAACCGGAAGTGGCCGCGATCCCAGGCGAGCAGCCGATAGAGCGCTTTCTCGCCCAACGCCGTATCGACGCTCGCAGCGATCACGTCACCGCCGCGCAACACGACCCGGCCGCGCGTCGTGCGGCCGGCATCCAGCTCGCGCGTCACCTCGAACGTGCCCGTTTCGCGGCTCACGTGAAACAGCTGGAGGAGATCAGCGAGCGGCAGCTGGGCGAGCTCGCCCTCGACGAGGCCCTCGCCGGCGATCGCCTGCGGCGGAGGCGCCGTCGCGCCGTCGCGCTCGGCCAGCAGCGCGCGCACGCCATTCGCCACCTCATCCGGATCGACGGGTGCGGCGATCAGGCGCCCCGGCAGATCCTTGCGGATCGTCGCCGCCGCGCGCTCGCTCACGAACAGGATCCGTGTCGGCTGGGTGCGCGGATTTGCGCGCAGAATCGCGGCGAGCTTCGGGCCGTCGATCAGCGGGAGATCGAGCTGCGCCACGAGCACGGCCGGGAGATCGGCGAGCGCCGCTTCGAGCGCAGCCGCACCGTGGCTCGTCAGCTTGCAATCGAGACCGCTCGCACGGCACGCCTCGGCGATCCTCTGCCCCCGCCTCTGGTCACCGTCCGCAATCAGTACGAGCGCGCTCATGCCCGTGCCCCCTCGGTCACCGGCAGATGGCTCGGCACGGACAGCTCCTGCTGGAGCCGGAAGGCCAGGTGCTCGACGAGGCTGCGATCGTTCGTGTGGAACAAACGCGTCTTGCCCCCTCCGTCCTTGGCGTCTCGCACCAGGGCGTAGGCCGGCCCGTCCCCGAAATGGATCACGAACGGCGCGAGGCAGGGGATGCGTTGCGGCGAAAGCCAGTTCACCGCGGGCTCGGGAAACCGCGGCCGCTCGCCATCGGCGATCACCACGAGTTCGGTGCGGGTCGCGAGGCCGCGCAACGATTCGAGCCCCTCGCGCACGGCGCCCACCAGCGGCGTTCCGGGCGCGGTGTAGAGCAGCCCGCGATCCCGCGGTCGGCGCCCGATCTCCGAAACGACGAAGCGTGCGATTTGCGAGGCCGTTTCCGCGCGTTCGGACGTACCCTCTTCGAGCAGCGTCTGCAAACCTTCTGCGAGCGTCATGCGATCGAGGCCGAGGCGGCGCACGGGGCTCCGGCGCTCCTCCTCGACGCGCTCGCCCAGCACGCGCAGCAACGCCTCGAGGCTCGCTCCGTCGCGGGGGTAGACGGCGGTTCCCACCTGCGCGTCGGGCCGCACGCTGACACCCAGCCGCGTGAACAGATCGGTCTCACCGAGAGCCTTCAGGGCGCGGCGTTTGAGCACCGCGGCTCCCAGCGCGTCCGCTTCGGCGAGCAGCACGTAGAAGCGTCCGGCGCCGCCCGCTGCGAGCAGATCGGCGGCGCGCAGCAGGCGCGTAAATTCCTCGGCGGCTCCGGTCAGCAGGGTCTGCACGGCGGCCTCGCCGCCCACGCGTCGGGCGGGGTCGAGGCTGCCGAGATCGATCTCGAGCAGCGCAAAGGTGCGCCCAAAACGGTTGGCCTTCTCGATCTCGTTGCGTACGACGTCCTGGAAATACTGCGTCGTGTAGGCGCCGGAGACGGGATCTTCGAGCGAGCGCCGTTCGAGGGCGCGGAAGCGCAGCGCGTTCGCGAGCGCGACCTCGGCATGGCGGGCAAATTTCTGGGCGCAAACGCGATCGACGTCGTCGAAACTGTCGCCCTCGAGGCGATCCGTGAGCCGCGCCACTCCGATCAGGCTGCCTTCACGGCGCAGCGGCACGAAGAGCGCGGGCGCGGTATCGGCGCGGTCGGCAGCGGCCGGTGCGAGCAGCGAACCGGTTCGCTCGTTGCGCAGCTCGGCCGGAAATTGCTCCAGCGTGAGCTTTTCGGGTTCGGCGTCGAGCCGCACCAGCCCGCGCGCAGCGGCGAGTTCGAGCGGGCCGTCCTCGCTGTGCGCCCACAGCACCCCGCCCTGCGCCTGCGTCTCGAGGCACAGACCTTCGATGATGCGCTCGGCGAGCGGCTGGATCCCGACACAGGCGAACAGCCCGAAGGCGCGTTCGAACAGACGGCGCTCGCCCATGAACTCGATGTTCTCGGCCAGCAGTCGCGCGTGCTCGCTCTGCAGGCGGCGCTTCTGGAGGATGTCTTCGAGGCACAGCGCGAGGGCGCGTCGATCGAACGGCTTGAGCAGGTAATCGCTCGCGCCGAGCTTCATGGCGTCGACGGCGGTCCGTACGTCGACCACGCCGGTCACGACGACGATGTCCTGATCGGGATTGCGGGCCTTCACGCGATGGACGAGCTCGCTCCCGTCCATCCCGGGCATCACGAGGTCGGTCAGCACGATGTCGTAGGCCGAGCGCTCGAGCAGGTGGAGCGCCTCTTCGCCGCTCGACGCCGTCTGCGCCTCGAAACCTTCGGCGGCGAGGAACTCCCCGATCAGCTCGCGAAAATAACGCTGGTCGTCGACCGCCAGGACGCGAGCTTTGGCCACGATCCCCCCTCGCGTTCGCCCGGGCGCCCTAAGCCCCGGAGAGCGAACTCCAGCTGCGCTCATCGGCCTGTCCGGGCGTGCTCGTGAGCGTTCCCACGGCCGCATCGGCGCTCGCGAGGCCTTCGCCGATCAGCGAATGGGGGGTCGCCTCGACGATGCGCAGCGTCCGCAGCGAACCCGCAGTCAGATCGGAATCGCTTGTCACTGGAAAGTTTACCACCCGATGGTACGGATCGCGCCCCGTGGCCTGCTGCCCCCCGCGCCGGCTCGGCCCCTCGACCAGCACCTCGGTGATCTCCCCCACGCGTCTTCGGTGCGCAGCCAGCGTGAGACCGCGCAGCAGCTGCTGGAGCGCTTCGAGACGTTCCTCCAGCACGGCGACCGGCAGGGGGTCGGGGGCGCGCGCCGCTGCCGTGCCCGGACGCGGCGAATACTTGAAGGTATAGGCGTCGACGAAGCCGACTTCGCGCACGAGCGCGAGCGTCGCCTCGAAATCGGCGTCGGTCTCGCCCGGATGGCCCACGATCAGATCGGTGGTCAGGGCGATGTCGGGACGCGCCTCGCGCAGGCGTTCGACGAGGCGGCGATAGTCGCCGGAGCTGTAACGGCGGCGCATGCGTCCAAGGACCGCATCCGATCCGCTCTGCAACGGCAGATGCACGTGCGGACAAAGCGCCGGCAGCTCCGCGTGGGCGCGAATCAGATCGGCGTCGAAGAAGCTCGGGTGCGGACTCGTGTAGCGGATGCGCGCGAGCCCCGGAATCGCGTCGAGCTGCCCGAGCAACGCCGCGAAACCGATGGTTCCCTCGACGCCGCCCCGGCGCAGGTCGTGACGGCCGTAGGCGTTCACCGTCTGCCCGAGCAGGGTAATCTCGCGCACGCCGCGCGCGGCCAGCGTTTCCGCCTCGTGCAGGATCGCCGCGGCTGGCCGGCTCGCCTCGCGCCCCCGCGTGAGCGGCACGATGCAGAAGCTGCAAAACAGGTCGCAGCCCTCCATCACGGTGACGAACGCCCGACCGGGGGTCGCCGACTCGAAGCCCGGGTGCCGCTCGGGAAGCTCGAAGCGCTCATTCCCGCTGCTCTCCTGCGTGCGCGCGGCGCGCGCGCCCTGGCTCGCGGCCTCGACCATGGCCGGGACCCAGCGCAGGTTGTGCGTGCCGAAGACGAAGTCGACCTGCGGAAAACGCCGCAGCAGCTGATCGCCCTGCTGCTGGGCCACGCAGCCGCCGACCCCGAGCAGGCGCCCCGGGGAGGCCTGCTTCCAGGCGCGCAGCGCGCCGAGATCGCTGTAGAGCTGGTGCTCGGCCTTGTCGCGGATTGAGCAGGTGTTGATGATCAGCAGCTCCGAGGCGTCGAGCTCGCGAGCCGCCTCCCAGCCGTCGTGGCGCAGCAGGTTCACGATCTTCTCGGAGTCGTGAACGTTCATCTGGCAGCCGTAGGTCCGCAGCAGGACCCGTCGCGAACTCGTCACGCGGCGCATCTCCCTGGCATGGGGGGGAACGCGGCGAACACTAACCGACACGCGCGGATCCCGTCAAAACCGGGCGGGTCTCCCAGAGACATCGAGTGTTAGCTTCGAAATATCACATAACTTCATAGATTTACATTGGATTTACGATTTTATCTTGGGTCAGAAACAACCACACTGAAAATCTTCCGTCGCGAACAAATACCGTTTGACTCGCGTGTTCGCGCGGAGCATAATCGCGTTGTCTTTCCGAGGAGGAACCTTCTCGACCTGGTTATGGAGCGGCGGTGGAAGAGACATTTCCAACCGAAATGTCGAACCTCTCACCCCCCATCATCTATCCACCGCCCTCCAACTTTTGACGACGCCCCGCTGGGAAACCAGCGGGGCGTTTTCAATTGTGGGCTCGCGCCCGGGAGGTCGCTGGGGGACGCTCGCGGCGGTTGCCCGCCACGACGCGCGGCCATCAGAGAATCAGACGGTCGACCATCGCGCTGAGCTGCCGCAGGTTGCGGCATTCCTCGGCTATGTCGGTGTACGGCAGGTATTTGTCCATCACGCTGTCGCCAAAGCCCCAGGCGCTCGGGCTCTCGGGGTTGAGCCACACGACGTTCTTCGCCTTGCTGTGGATGTCGCGCAGGCACCAGGCCCGTGGATCGTTGTAGTTGTTGCGGGCGTCGCCGAGGATCAGCACCGTCGTCTTGGCGTCCACCGCGGAGAGGAAGTTCTGCCAGAAGTGGTGGAAAGCGTGCCCGAAGTTCGAGCGGGTGTAGACGTTGATCACGTCGCCCCCCTCGAGGGCCTTCTCGATCGCCTGGCTGATCTCGCCCTCCTGCAGCACCTGCGTCACCTCGCCCAGCTCGGCGACGAACACGAACGCGCGAATCTTCGTGAAGGCCTCCTGGAGGCTGTAGACGAACTGGAGCATGAAGCGCGAGACGTTGGACACGGACGACGAGACGTCGCACAGGATCACGAGTTTCGGCCGGTCCTTCTTGCGCTGCTTGAACACCAGCTCGAACGGGATCCCGCCGTGCGACATGTTCCGGCGCAGTGTCTGGTGCAGGTCGAGCTTGCCGCGGTTGAGGCGCCGGCGGCGGATCGAAAGGACGTTCTTGATCTTTTGCGCCAGCCGCTCGACCACCTCGCGCATCTTGCGGATCTCGTCCTCGGTCAGGTGGTAGAAGCTCTTTTCCAGCAGCGTCTCGCGCCGGAACTTCTCCATGTAGTCGTGATTCTGCTTCTGGAGCTCGCCCTCGGTGAAGGCGCGCACCGCCTTGCGCGCCGCCTCCATCAACGCGTCGATCAGGCGGCGCAGCGCGCCGACCTCCTCGGGCGACATGCCGGCGGCTTCGAGCCGGGCAGCCAGATCGCGAAGCTCCTGCGCCGCGCCCTCGGCGTTCATCTGCTCGAGGGTTCGCCGGCTGAAGAAGCCCACCTGGAGGAAGTTCTCGATGCGGCCCGCGCCGGCCTGCTCGGCCGCGGCGCGGATCAGTTGCTCGAGCGCCGAGAGATCGCCCGTGAGCATGGCCCGCGCCAGCTCGGAAAGTTCGCCGGGATCCCCCTGCATGCCCTGGAGCTGTTGCGCGATCCGTTTCAGCAGCTCTTCGAGATCGAGATCACCGAGCGACCCGGCGGCTTCGCCGAACGTCTCGCGCAGGTTGTCGTAGAAGCCGGACCAATAGAGCTCGAAGAGCTCGTCGTAGGTCGCGACCTCCTCGCCGCGCTTGACCATCGTCGTGCGCAACGCGTCCCGGAAGATCTCGCGGTCGTCGATCGAGAGCTCGTCGAGCGCCTGAAAGGCGTCGATCGCCTCGGCGGTCGAAACCCGGATCCCGCTCTTGCGCAGGATGTTCGTGAACTCGAGGATCTTTTTCTGCACTCGTTGCTTCCTAGTGCAGCGCGCCCTTCTTCACGGCTGCGGGGTTCGCTGCGGCGGCCGCGGCGGCTGCGGTCGGTGCCGTGGCGCGCACCTCGCCTTCCTTCTTCGCCAGCAGCTTCGACAGCTCGCCCTGGGCCTTTCGGACATCGCCTTCGTATTTCAGGATGACGCTGAAGGTCTGATTGACGAGATCCTGGTCGAGATCGGTCGCATTCAGCGCGAGCAGCGCGCGCGCCCAGTCGAGGGTCTCGCTGATCGACGGAGTCTTCTTCAGATCGAGCTGGCGCAGACGGTGCATCATCGTGACCAGGTCCTCGACCAGCCTCTTGCTGGCTTCGGGAACCTTGGTCTCGAGGATCAGCTGTTCGAGCTCCTGGTTCGGGTAGTCGATGTAGAGGTGGAGACAGCGGCGCTTGAGCGCATCGCTCATCTCGCGCGCGTTGTTCGACGTCAGAAAGACGAGTGGCTTGCTCTTGGCCACGATCGTCCCGATCTCGGGGACCGTCACCTGGAAGTCCGAGAGCACCTCGAGCAGGAAGGCCTCGAACTCCGGATCCGACTTGTCGACCTCGTCGATCATCAGCAGCGAGGGCTTGTCCGAGGTGATCGCCCGCAGCAGCGGCCGCGCCACGATGAAGTGTTCGGAGAAGAAGACGCTGTCCTCGCGCCCGACGCGTTCGGCGGCGTCACGCAGCGTCTTCGCGCCGGACATCACGTCGCTGAAGCGCTCCTTCAAGATCTGGGTGTAGAGGAGCTGCTTCGAATATTCCCACTCGTAGAGCGCCTTGGCTTCGTCGAGGCCCTCGTAGCACTGCAGGCGGATCAGCTCGCGCCCGGTCGCCGCGGCCACCACCTTCGCCAGCTCGGTCTTGCCCACGCCCGCCGGCCCTTCGACCAGCACCGGCTTCTCGAGGCGTTGCGCCAGAAAGACGACGGTCGCGATCTTGCGATCGCAGATGTAGCCCTGCTCGCGCAGTTTTTGCTCGACCTGCGCCACGGATTCGAACATGCAGACTGCTCCCCGGCACGGAAGGGGCCTTCCGGCCCGCCGCGCCCATCGCCAAGCCTCAGGTCGTCGAACGCTTTGCTCGCACCTAGCTCATCAGATGAAGAACGTGCCCGAGTTTCTCCTTCTTCGTACGAAGGTATTCGAGGTTCTTCTCGTTCGGTTTGATCTCGAGCGGCACGCGGTCGACGATCGTGAGACCATAGCCTTCGATCCCTGCCCGCTTGCCGGGGTTGTTCGTGATCAGACGCAGCTTGCGGACTCCGAGGTCCGCGAGGATCTGCGCGCCGACGCCGTAATCTCGCATGTCCGGCGGGAAGCCGAGCTTCTCGTTGGCCTGCACGGTGTCGAGCCCCTCGAGATCCTGGAGACCGTAGGCGCGGATCTTGTTCTTCAATCCGATGCCGCGACCTTCCTGGCGCATGTAGAGCAGCACGCCACAACCCTCGCCGTCGATCATCTTCATCGCGGCCTGGAGCTGTTCGCCGCAGTCGCAGCGCTGCGATCCGAAGGCGTCGCCCGTCAGACACTCGCTGTGAACGCGAACCAGCACTGCTCGATCGGGGGTCAGCTCCCCCTTGACCAGGGCCATGTGGTCGACGTGATCGATGCTGTTCTCGTAGACGATCGCCCGGAACTCGCCGGCAAACGCCGTCGGCAGTGTCGACTCCGCCGCGCGGAGCACCAGCTTCTCCTTGCGCAGTCGGTACTGGATCAGGTCGGCGATGGTGACGATCTTGATGTCGTGGACGCGGGCAAACTCCACGAGATCGGGGAGCCGCGCCATCGTGCCATCGTCGTTCATGATCTCGCAGATCACGCCGGCCGGCCGCAGCCCCGCCAGCCGCGCGAGATCCACGGAGCCCTCGGTCTGCCCGGCTCGGCGCAGGACGCCGCCCGCGCGGGCCCGCAGCGGAAAAACGTGGCCGGGGCGAACGATGTCGGTCGGCTTCGCGTCGGGGGCGATCGCCGCCAGGATCGTGGTCGCGCGGTCGGCCGCCGAAATCCCGGTCGTGACACCGTGGCGGGCCTCGATCGACACCGTGAAAGCCGTCCCGAAGCCCGAGTTGTTCTCGTAGTCGGGGACCATCATCGAGAGTCGCAGATGATCGAGACGCTCCTCGGTGAGCGAGAGGCAGATCAACCCGCGCCCGTGCTTGGCCATGAAGTTGATCGCCCCCGGCGTCACCTTCTCGGCGGCCATGCACAGATCGCCCTCGTTCTCGCGGTCCTCGTCGTCGACGAGCACCACGAGTTTGCCGGCCGCAATCTCGACGAGCGCAGCCTCGACCGAGGTGATGGCGGTGTGGATTTCGGCGGGTGTCCGCGGCGCGGCGAGCTTCCGAGGCATGCGGTCCATCGGCGAATCGAACCTCCCGTACGGACCGCGCTGGCGGTTCCGGCGGGCGCGCGGCACCCACCCGAGGTGGGGGCTCAGGCACCTTATCAACCGCGGATTGGTGTGTCAAATCGGGCCCTTGGGGCCATCGCGCGGCGCTAGCGCGCAGGAAAAGTCTGGAACACGCCTTTGAGGAAATCTTCTTCGGACACGCCGAACTTGCCGCCGAAGTCGTAACGCTCGTCGATGTTGCGATACAGGCGGCTCAACAGCTCCCGGAACGTTTCGAGGACGCCCTCGCCGCGGATCGCCGCCGCAGGATACGTCGCGATGTCGCCCCAGGCTTCTTTGATCTCGGCCAGGGGTTTCACGTCGGGGAGATCGCGTTTGTTGAACTGCACGACTTTCGGAATCTGGCTGAAGTCGATGCCGTTCGACTTCAGGTTCGCCTCCATGTCGCGCCAGGAGTAGGCGTTCGCCGAGGCCGCCGTGCGCTGGGAATCCGCGACGAAGACGACGGCGTCGGCTCCCGCGAGCACGACCTTGCGCGTCGACTTGTGCATCACCTGGCCCGGCACGGTGAAGAGCTTGAGCTTGACCGAGAAGCCGTTCTGGGTGCCGAACTGGATCGGCAGGAAGTCGAAATACAAGGTCCGATCGTTGGCGGTATCGAGGGTCAGCATCTTGCCGCGCGCGTCCTTGTCGATCAGCGCGTGGAGCTGCTGCAAATTGGTCGTTTTTCCGGACAGGGCGGGTCCGTAGTAGACCACCTTCACGGTGATCTCGCGCTCCGCCATGTTGATCTGGACCATCGCCGCGCGTGCCTCGCCTGCTCTGGGCCCGCCTGGGCCTCCGCGTCCGCACCTACATCGGCAACCCGGGGCGTGGCATGAAGGGTTCCGCGCCCGGCGGCGACGCGCGGAGGGGCGTCGGGGGCTGAACGGCCCGGCGGTCCGGCCCTCCCGCGACGATCAAGCCTTGCGGAAGCTTTCCAATAGGATTCGAGCGGCGGCAGCGGGGGTGGTTCGCGAGGCCTCGACGTCGCGCTCGAGCGCAGGCGCGCGGCTCGCCACCTCCGGGTGGCTCCGAAACGCGCGTTGCAGGCCCTGGTCGACGAGACTCCACATCCATGCGCGGGCCTGTTCGCGGCGACGCGCCTCGCGTTCGCCGCTGGCCGCGACGGCCTTTTCGTGCTCTCGGATCATCGCCCAGACTTCGGCGATCCCCTCCCCGGAAACGGCGCTCGCGACCAACACACGCGGTCGCCAATTCGGTGAGGGAGAGCGCAGGAGCTCGAGCGCGCGCGCATGCTCGCCGCGCGAGCGCTCGGCGCTTGCGCGCTGATCTGCGTCGGCTTTGGTCACGACCAGCGCGTCGGCGAGCTCGAGCACGCCCTTCTTGATGCCCTGCAACTCGTCGCCCGCGCCGGGCTGAACCAACACGAGAAAGAAATCGACCATCGAATGCACGGCGATCTCGGACTGCCCGATGCCCACGGTTTCGACGAGCACCACGTCGTAGCCGGCGGCCTCGCAAACGAGCATGGCTTCGCGCGTCCGCTCCGCGACGCCGCCGAGCGAACCGCTCGAGGGGGACGGTCGGATGAAGGCGCGCTCAGCCTGCGCGAGCCGCTCCATGCGCGTCTTGTCGCCAAGAATGCTGCCGCCCGAAACGGGGCTGCTGGGGTCGACGGCGAGCACCGCCACGCGCTGCCCCTGCGCGAGCAGATGCAGCCCCAACGCCTCGATGAAGGTGCTCTTGCCCACCCCGGGCGGGCCCGTGATGCCGACACGGATCGCGCCGCCGGTGTCGGCCACCAGCGCGTCGAGGATCGCCTGACCCAGGGCGGCCTGATCGGGGCGGGTGCTCTCGAGCAGGGTGATGGTGCGCGCGATGCTGCGCCGATCGCCGCGCCGGATCGCCTCGCAAAAGGTCGGAACCGACTCCGCGTCCGAGCTCATCGCCGCCGGGCTCGGATCACCTGCAACACCTCGCGCGCCGCACTCGGCACCGCGGTGCCCGGCCCAAAGATCGCGGCCACCCCGCGCTCGCGCAGGAAGGCGTAGTCCTTGGGGGGCACGATGCCGCCCACCACGACGGCGATCGAGTCCGCGCCCTGCGCCGCGAGCTCTGCCACGAGCTGCGGCACCAGGACCCGGTGGCCGCCCGCCTGGCTCGAAACGCCGATCACGTGCACGTCGTTCTCGATGGCCTGACGCACCGCCTCGGCCGGCACCTGGAACAGCGGGCCGACGTCGACGTCGAAGCCGAGATCGGCGAAGGCCGTGGCGATCACCTTCATGCCGCGGTCGTGGCCATCCTGTCCGAGCTTCACCACCAGCATGCGCGGGCGGCGCCCCTCCGCCTTCGCGAAGGCGTCGACTTCACGCCGCAGGGAATCGAACTCGGGATCGCCCTCGTACACCGCGCGATACACCCCCGACACCGAGCGTACAACGGCGCGGTAGCGTGTGAAGACCTGCTCGAGAGCCGCGGAGATCTCGCCCACCGTCGCGCGCGCGCGCGCCGCCGCGACGCCGGCCTCGATCAGGTTGCCCTGTCCGCTGCGCGCCACCTCCTGAAGCTTCGCGAGCGCGCGTTCCACGGCGCCGGCATCGCGCCGCGCCCGCACCTGCGCGAGGCGTGCGATCTGGGAATCCCGCACCGCGGCGTTGTCGATGTCGAGCACCTCGATCTCGTCTTCGCTCGCGAGCCGGTACTTGTTGACGCCGACGATCACGTCGTCGCCGCGATCGATGCGCGCCTGCCTCCGCGCCGAGCACTCCTCGATACGCAGCTTGGGCATGCCCGCGACGACGGCCTTCGTCATGCCGCCCAGGGCCTCGACCTCCCGGATGATCCGGCGCGCAGCTTCGGCCACGCTCGCCGTGAGCGACTCCATGAAGTAGGAGCCGCCCCACGGATCGATCACGCCCGGAATGCCGGTTTCCTCCTGCAGGATCAGCTGCGTGTTGCGGGCGATGCGCGCGGTGTTGTCGGTCGGCAGCCCCACGGCCTCGTCGTAGGCGTTGGTATGCAAAGACTGGGTGCCGCCGAACACGGCCGCCATCGCCTCGATCGTCGTGCGGATCACGTTGTTCAGCGGATCCTGTTGCGTGAGGCTCGCACCCGAGGTCTGGCAATGGGTGCGCAGCAGCGAGGATTCCGCCTTGCGCGGTTGGAACTGCGCCATCAGTTCGTGCCAGAGCACGCGCGCCGCCCGCATTTTGGCGATCTCGAGATAGAAGTTCATGCCGATCGCCCAGAAGAACGACAGCCGCGGCGCGAAATCGTCGATGGCGAGGCCCTTCGTGAGCGCCGCGCGCACGTACTCGACGCCGTCGGCCAGCGTGAAAGCCAGCTCGAGCGTCGTCGTCGCGCCGGCCTCCTGCATGTGATAGCCGCTGATCGAGATCGAATTGAACTTCGGCATGTGGCGGCTCGTGTATTCGATCACGTCGGCCACGATCCGCATGCTCGGCTCGGGCGGATAGATGTACGTGTTGCGGACCATGAACTCCTTGAGGATGTCGTTCTGGATGGTCCCGGTCAGCTTCTCCTGCGGACAGCCCTGTTCTTCCCCGGCGACGATGAAGCAGGCGAGCACGGGCAACACCGCGCCGTTCATCGTCATGGAGACCGACATCTGCTCGAGCGGAATCCCGTCGAAGAGGATCTTCATGTCTTCGACCGAGTCGATCGCAACGCCGGCCTTCCCGACGTCGCCCATCACGCGCGGGTGATCCGAGTCATAGCCACGGTGCGTGGCGAGATCGAAGGCCACCGAAAGCCCCTTCTGCCCGGCCGCGAGATTGCGCCGGTAGAAGGCGTTCGATTCCTCCGCCGTCGAGTAGCCGGCATATTGCCGGATCGTCCACGGGCGGTTCGCGTACATGGTTGCGCGCGGGCCGCGAAGATAGGGCGCCGCGCCCGGCAGGCTGTCGGTCCACTCGAGCCCCTCGAGATCGGCGGCGGTGTAGAGCGGCTTGATGCGCAGACCTTCGGGAGTCACACGCTCGAGCGTCTCGGGGTCGTTGCCGCGCAGGTCCTCGCGCGCGAGCGTGCGCCAGGCTTCGAGGTCGGCGCCCGGTTTGGAACTTCGACTCATGCCGCTTTCCCTTCTCGCAGCTCACTGGCTGGCCGAAACGATAGCCGCCGCGCCCACTTCGGGCACCGCGGCCTGGCAAGCCCGGCGCGCCGCGAGGCGAAGCCGAGCGACGTCCACGAACTAGAGCGAGCGGCGGTAGCGCCCGCCCACCTCGAAGAGCGCGTCGCAGATCTGGCCGAGGCTCGCCGTCTTCACGCTCAGCATCAGCTCGCCGAAGACATTGCCGCCGCGCCGGGCCACGTCCTGCAAGCGCCGCAGCGTGGCTTCGCTCGTGCCCGCGTGGCGCGCTTGAAATGCCCTCACGTTGTCGACCTGCGCGCGCTTCTCGTCCTCGCTCGAACGCGCCAGCTCGCGCGGGCTGGCGCTCGCCTCGGGCTGCGGGTTCTCGAAGGTGTTGACGCCCACGATCGGCAGCGCGCCGGAATGCTTCTGGGTCTCGTAGCTGAGGCTCTCGTCCTGGATGCGGCTGCGCTGATACAGCGTCTCCATCGCGCCGAGCACTCCGCCGCGCTCCGAAATGCGTTCGAACTCCTCGAGCACCGCCGCCTCGACGCGATCCGTCAGCTCTTCGATCACATAGGCGCCCTGCAGCGGGTTTTCGTTCTTCGCGAGGCCCAGCTCGCGATTGATGATCAGCTGAATCGCCAGCGCGCGCCGCACCGACTCTTCCGTCGGCGTGGTGACCGCCTCGTCGTAGGCGTTGGTGTGCAGGCTGTTGCAGTGATCCTGGAGCGCCGTCAGCGCCTGGAGGGTCGTGCGGATGTCGTTGAATGCCATCTCCTGCGCATGCAGCGAGCGGCCCGAGGTCTGGACGTGATACTTCAGTTTCTGGCTGCGCTCCGAGGCGCCGTAGAGTTCGCGCATCGCCACGGCCCAGATGCGCCGCGCCACGCGTCCGATCACGCTGTACTCGGCGTCGAGTCCGTTGCTGAAGAAGAACGAGAAGCTCGGCGCAAAGGCATCGACCGCCAGCCCGCGGGCGCGGTAGTACTCGCAGTAGGTGAAGCCGTTGGCGAGCGTGAAGGCGAGCTGCGTGATCGGGTTCGCTCCGGCTTCCGCGATGTGATAGCCCGAGATCGAGACGGTGTAGAAGTTCCGCAGGCGATTCTCGATCGCCCATTGCTGCACGTCGCCCATCATGCGCAGCGCAAAATCCGTCGAGAAGATGCAGGTGTTCTGCGCCTGGTCTTCCTTGAGGATGTCGGCCTGCACGGTTCCGCGAACCTTCTCCAGCACGTCGGCGCGAATGCGTGCGTAGGTTTCCGGTTCGACGACGTCGCTGCCCGCGATGCCGAGCAGCGCCAGCCCGAGACCGTCGTGCCCGGCCGGCAGCTCCGCGCCGTAGCGCGGCCTCGCGTCGCTTCCCGAGGCGCGCAACGCGCGTTCGAGCCCGCCGACCTCCCGCAGATGACGCTCGACGCCCTGATCGATGGCTGCGTTCAGGAAGCACGCGAGCAGCACCGGAGCCGGACCGTTGATCGTCATCGAAACCGACGTCTTGGGATCGCACAGATCAAAACCCGAGTAGAGCTTCTTGGCGTCGTCGAGCGTGCACACCGAGACGCCCGAGTTCCCGACCTTGCCCCAGACGTCGAGCCGCGGCTCCGGGTCGCGGCCGTAGAGCGTCGGGCTATCGAAGGCCGTCGAAAGCCGCGCGGCCGGTTGGCCTGCGCACAGCAGGTGGAAGCGTCGATTCGTCCGCTCGGGCGTTCCCTCGCCCGCGAACATGCGCGCCGGATCCTCGCTCTCTCGCTTGAATGGAAACACGCCGGCCGTGAACGGAAAGCTACCGGGCAGGTTCTCGCGCCGGAGATAGCGCGCGAGTTCGCCCCAGCTCTCGCTGCTCGGAAGCGCAACCTTCGGAAGCGACGTCCGCGCGAACGTCAGCGCGTGGTTCTCGACGCGGATCGCGCGCCCGCGCACTTCGTAGGATTGCGCGTCGCCCCGATAGCGCGCGCGCGTCTCGGGCCATTGCGCGAGCGCGCTGCGCAGCTCCGGGTCGAGATCGGCGAGCGCGGCGTCGTAGCCCGAGCGCAGCGCGGCGGTCGGCGCCGACGCGGCCAGCGGCGCTCCCGCGAAGGCCTGCGCAGCGGCGGGCGGCGGATCGCCGAGCAGCCCGAGCGTGCGGCCGATGCCCCAGGCATCCGCAGCGCGTTCGGCCTGGCGCTCGCTGTGCGCGTGGTAGCCGCGCACGGCGTCGACGATTTCTGCCAGATAGCGGCCCCGCGCGGGAGGGATCAGCTCGCCGGTCGCGGCAGTTTCCGCCGCGCTCGCGGCCGGCGCGGTCACGGCCGGGCGCAACTCCGGCTCGCCGACGAGCCGCGGATGCAGCGCCCGATAGAGCCGGTCGAGGCCGGGGTCGTTCCAGCGCCGGGCGACGGTCGCAAACACCGGCAGCTCGGCGTCGCTCGCGCCGGACGGGCTGTGATTGCGGCGCCATTGCTTGCGCACATCGCGCAGCGCGTCGGCGGCGCCGCGGCGGTCCGACTTGTTGAGCACGATGGCGTCGGCGAGCTCGAGCATGTCGATCTTCTCGAGCTGCGAAGGCGCGCCGTACTCGGGTGTCATCACATACACGGAGGTGTCGGCGAGATCGATCACCTCGGAATCACTCTGGCCGATCCCGGCGGTCTCGATCAACACGAGGTCGAAGCCCGCGGCTTGCAGCACGCGCACGGCATCGGCAACCGCGCGCGAGAGCGCAAGGTGCGCGCGCCGGGTGGCGAGCGAACGCGCAAACATCCCCGGACCGTGGATCGCGTTCATGCGGATGCGATCCCCGAGCAGCGCTCCGCCCGAGCGACGTCGGGTGGGATCGACCAGCAAGAGTCCGATGCTGCGCTCGGGGTGCTCGAGTCGGAAGCGGCAGACGATCTCGTCGACGACGCTCGACTTTCCCGAGCCGCCGGTGCCCGTGAAGCCGACGACGGGTGCCGGAGGCTTCCCGCGCCGCGTCTCCAGCTCGCGGCGCAGGCGATCGCTCGCCGGACTGGCCGGCTCGCCCTGCTCCTCGAGCTGCGAAATCAGGCGCGCAACCGCCAGCGGTTCACCGACGCCGAGCCGCTCGAGAGCGCCTGCGGCATCGGGACGCGGATGGCTCGCGCAGTCGTCGAGCAGCCAGCGGATCATGCCCTCGAGCCCGAGACCGCGGCCGTCTTCGGGGCGAAAGATGCGGGCCACTCCGAGCGCGTGCAGCGCGGCGGCTTCCGCGGCCGTGATCGTGCCTCCGCCCCCACCATACACGCGGACGTGTCCGGCGCCCGCCTCGCGCAGACGCTCGAGCAGGAAACGGAAGAACTCGAGGTGCCCCCCCTGGTAGGAAGAGATCGCGAGCGCATGTGCGTCTTCCTGCACTGCGGCTTCGACGATCTCTTCGACCGAGCGATCGTGGCCGAGGTGGATCACCTCGGCGCCCTGGGATTGGAGCAGCCGCCGCATGATGTTGATGGCCGCGTCGTGGCCGTCGAACAAGCTCGCCGCGGTGACGATGCGCAGGCGCGAACCCGAATTCTCAGCCGGCCGCGGCTCCGCCTTCGCGAGACTCATCGCGCCTCCCGTCCGGCGCGCCGGCGCGGCGCGCCCGCGGCGACGCGGCTGCGCACATGATCACGGTAGCTTCCGATTTCGTCTCGCAGCGCCATCAACACCTCGATCCGCGAATCCAGCTCGCCGAGGTGGCGACCGAGCAATTCATCGAGGCGTTCGAGCAGCGCGAACGTCGAGCCGCCGATCGCGTAGACCGCATTGAGTTCCTTGATCTCGGCGAGCGTGAGCCCGAGCGCCTTCAGGCGTTGGATGAAGCGCAGGCGTTCGAGCTCGTCGCGGCCATAGATCCGGCGGCCCCCCGCGCGGCGGCGCACCCCCGGCAGCAATCCCAGCTCCTCGTAATAGCGGAGCGTGCGCGCCGAGACGCTGGCCTGCTCGCGCACCTGCGCGATCGAAAGCGGTTCGTCCGTGGGCCCTGTTTGCCAGTTCACGTCAACTGGCTAGCACGGACCCCGCGGCGAGGTCAAGCGCCCCCCAATCCCCCCTCGCTGGCATCCCCGAGGCCGCGGCCTCCGACGCCCCTGACGCTGGGCAGGAGCGCGGACGCTGCCGCGACGCCGCGGATGACGGGCGGCTTCAGACCGGTGTAACGCTGTGGCGTTTCGGGGGCGGGGTGTCGCGGCGACCACGGGAGGATCGCAGGCGGGCCGCGATCTCGTCGCGCAGGGCTTCGGGCGGCACGATCGCGTCGATCACGAGCTCGCTCGCGAGGCGCTCGATGTCGACGTCCTCGCGGTACTCCTGGCGCAGCCTGGCTTCCTCGGCCTTGCGCTCGGGCTCGGCGAGGCCCTTCAGCTTGTTGAAGTAGACGGCGTTCACGGCCGCCTCGGGCCCCATCACCGCGATCATCGCGGACGGCAGCGCAAGACAGGCCTCCGGCTCGAAGCCCGGCCCGCTCATCGCGTAGAGCCCCGCACCGTAGGCCTTGCGCACGATCACCGACAGCCGCGGCACGGTGGCTTCCGAGACCGCCATGATCATCTTCGCGCCGGCGCGAATGATGCCTTCGCGTTCGACCTGCTTGCCGATCATGAAGCCCGGCACATCGGCGAGAAACAGCAGCGGCAATCCGTAGGCATCGCACAACCCGATGAAGCGCGCGGCCTTGTCCGCCGAATCGACGAAGAGCACCCCGCCCTTGACCTTCGGTTGGTTCGCGACGATCCCGATCGGATGGCCCTCGACGCGGGCGAAGCCGGTGAGCAGTTCGCCGGCAAACAGCTGCTTCAGCTCGAAGAAGGAGCCCGCGTCGACCAGGCGCTCGATCACGAGACGCATGTCGAAGGGCTTGTTCTCCTCGGCCGGGATCAACGCCTCGAGATCGGCGCAGGTCTTTGCCGGAGCCACGGGGGCCGCGAGCGCTGGGGCGGCATCGGCGTGGAGGGGCAGGTACGCGAGATAGGCCTGCGCCGCTGCGATCGCTTCGGCTTCGGTCTTCACGAGCAGATCGCCGCAGCCCGACACCGAACAATGCATGCGCGCGCCGCCCATCTCTTCGAGTGTCGTGGTCTGTCCGATCACCATCTCGGCCATGCGCGGCGAGCCGAGATACATGCTCGCGTTGCCTTCGACCATGAACACCACGTCACAGAAGGCCGGGATGTAGGCGCCGCCGGCCGCCGAGGGCCCGAACAGCAGGCACACCTGGGGTACCCAGCCGGAGAGGCGCACCTGGTTGTGGAAGATGCGCCCTGCCCCGCGCCGCCCGGGAAACATCTGGATCTGGTCCGTGATGCGTGCGCCGGCGGAATCGACGAGATAGACGAGCGGAACGCGCAGTCGCTCGGCGCGCTCCTGGATGCGCAGGATCTTTTCGACCGTGCGCGCGCCCCACGAGCCGGCCTTCACGGTCGAATCGTTCGCCATCACGCACACCGGTCGCCCCGCGATGCAGCCGCTCCCGATCACGACTCCGTCGGCGGGCAGATCCGGCGCCTGGCTGTTCGCGAGCACGCCATCCTCGACGAAGGAATCCGCGTCGAGCAGCAGCGCCAGGCGCTCGCGGCAGAAGAGCTTGCCCTCGCTGTGCGCCTTTTCGTGGTAGCGGGCCTCGCCGCCCGCGCGCGCGCGCGCTCGAGACGCGCGCGCAATTCTTCGCCTCGCTTCATGCGCGGGCCTCGGCAGCGCGTTCGCGCGCGCCCCTGCGGGCCCGGTAGACGCGGCCGGGGAGCGGCCGCCGGAGCACGTCCTGCTCGAGCCACGCTGCGGCATCGACGAGCCGGTCGAGATCGACGCCGGTCCCGATGCCCGCGCGTTCGAACAGGTCGCAGACGTCCTCGGTAGCGACGTTGCCCGAGGCCCCGGGCGCATACGGGCAGCCGCCCAGGCCACCGAGCGCCGCATCGAACGTGCGCACTCCCGCCTCGTAGCCCGCCTGCACGTTGGCGAGCGCACGCCCGTAGGTGTCGTGCAGGTGCAAGGCGATCCGCTCGAGCGGCCCTTCGCCGGCCACGGCCGCCACGAGCTCGCGCACCTGGCGCGGATGGCCGACGCCGATCGTATCGCCGAGAGAAACCTCCGCGGCGCCGAGTTCGAAGAGCTGCCGCACGAGCTTCGCCACGGCGGCAATCGCCACTTCACCTTCGTAGGGACAGCCGCACACCGTCGACACGTAGGCGCGTACGGGGACACCGTCCTCGCGCGCGAGCTCGACCACGCGGCGCGTGTGCGCGAGCTGTTCGTCGATGCTGGCATTCACGTTGCGGCGATTGTGGGTTTCGCTCGCCGACAAGAACGTCGCCGCGACGTCGATGCCTCCCGCGGCGCGGAAACGTTCGTAGCCGCGCTCGTTGGGCACGAGCGCGCTGTAGCCGACGCCGGGCAGCACGGGCAGCGTCGCCGCGAGCTCGTCGGCGTCGGCGAGCTGCGGAATCCATTGGGGCGAGACGAAGGAGGTGACCTCGATCCGCCGCAATCCGGCCAGGGCCAGGCGCGTCACGAGCTCGCGCTTCGCGGCGGTGGGTACGCTGTCGGGCTCGTTCTGAAGTCCGTCCCGCGGACCGACCTCGTAGAGGAGCACCGCGGGCCCGGAGCCCGGCACGCTACTTCCCGTAGTCGTAGAAGCCGCGCCCCGTCTTGCGGCCGAGCCAGCCCGTTTCGACGCGCTTCTTGATTTCGAGGCAAGGCGCGTAGCGGGGGTTCCCGTACTCGCGGTACAGGCTGTCGAGAATCGCGTAGACGACGTCGAGGCCCACCAGATCGGCCAGTGCCAGGGGGCCCATCGGATGATTGCAGCCGCCCTTCATGCACTCGTCGATGCCGACGGCGTCGGCAACGCCCTCGCCGAGCGCGAAGGCCGCTTCGTTGATCATCGGGAACAGCACGCGGTTCACGACGAAGCCCGGAGCGTCCTTCACGTCGATCGGCACTTTACCGAGGGCCTCGGCGAAGGTGCGGGCACGCGCCACCGTTTCGCTGGTCGTCCGGAAGCCCTTCACCAGCTCGACGAGCTTCATCGCCGGGACCGGATTGAAGAAGTGCAAACCGACGAAATGCCCGGGGCGGCTCACGAACGACGCGAGCTTGGTGACGGAAAGACTCGACGTGTTGGTCGCAATCACCGTGTTCTCGCCGAGGATCGGGTCGAGCGCTTCGAGCAGGCTCTGCTTGAGCGCGAGATCCTCGGGCGCAGATTCGATCACGATGTCACAGCTCTTGAGCTCGGAGAGCGGAACCGTGCCGCGCACGTGGGCCAGGGCCTCGCTGCACTGCGCCTGGGTCAGCTTCTCCTTCGCGACCAGCCGCTCGAGATTCTTTCGCAGGTTGGCGAGCCCGCGATCCACCGACTCCTGCTTGCGGTTCTGGAAGATCACCTCGTAGCCGCTCTGTGCTGCAATCTGCGCGATGCCGCAGCCCATCGTTCCAGTGCCGATCACGCCGACGATTTTCATGGCTACACCAGCTCCACGCCGAGAGCGACGGCTTCGCCGCCGCCGATGCACAGCGTCGCGATGCCCTTGCGCTTGCCGCGATCCTTGAGCGCGTGCAGCAGTGTCACGAGCACGCGCGCGCCGGAGCAGCCAATCGGGTGGCCGAGCGCGACCGCGCCGCCGTTCACGTTGACGCGATCCTCGTCGATGCCGTGCTCCTTCATCGCTGCGAGCGTCACGCCCGAGAAGGCCTCGTTGATCTCGTAGAGATCCCAATCGAGGGGCTTGCTGCGGGTCTTCTCGTAGAGTTTCGCGAGCGCCGTGACCGGCGCGATCGTGAACCACTTCGGCTCGACGGCTGCCGACGTATCGCCGACGATGCGCGCCAGCACCGAAAGCCCGAGCCGCTTGGCGGCCGCCGCCGAACAGACGACGAGCGCAGCGGCGCCGTCGTTGATCGACGAGGCGTTCGCCGCCGTGACGGTGCCCGTCTTCGAGAACGCGGGCTTGAGCGAGGGCATCTTGTCGAGCTGCGCCTTCTTCGGCCCCTCGTCCTCTTCGACCAGCACCGGATCGCCCTTCCTCGAGGGCACCGAAACCGGCACGATTTCCGCCTTGAACTTCCCGGCCTTCTGGGCCTGAATGGCGCGCTCGAAGCTGCGGCGTGCGAACGCGTCCTGCATTTCGCGCGTGAAGCCGTATTTCTCGGCGACCAGATCGCCGCAGTTCCCCATGTGCATGTTGTCGTAGGGGTCCCACAGGCCGTCGTGGATCATCGTGTCGATGATCTGGCCGTTGCCCATGCGATAGCCGGCGCGCGCATTCGGAAGCACGTACGGCGCGTTCGTCATCGATTCCATGCCGCCGGCGACCAGCACTTCGGCATCGCCCACGAGAATTTCGCGCCGCGCGTACATCACCGCCTGCAGGCCGGAGCCACAGACCTTGTTCACCGTCACGGCGCCAACGCTCACCGGCAGGTCGGCGAAGATCACGGCCTGACGGGCCGGGGCCTGGCCCATGCCCGCGGAAAGCACGTTGCCCATGATCACGCGCTCGACCTGCGCCGGATCGAGACCCGCGCGCTTGACCGCTTCCTTCACCGCCACCGCACCGAGCCGCGAGGCAGAGAGCGATGAAAAAGCGCCCTGGAAGCTCCCGATCGGGGTGCGCACGGCGCTCGCGATGACGACTTCCTTCTCATTCGTGGCGGTCATGACAGCCTCGCATCTCCTGTGAAGCGCCGGGCACACGGCGTCGGCTCGCGCGCCGATCAGAAGCCCGTCGCAGTGGAACGCAGCAAGCTACACGATCCTTTCGCAGGGAGTCAATCGCCCCGCCCGCTGGCGAAGTCAGTAGTAGCCGAGTGATTTCAAGCGGTTCGGGCGCTTGGCCCAGCCCGGTTCGAGCTTCACCCACAGCTCCAGATGGACCCGGGTTCCCAGCAGCTGCTCGATCTCGAGCCGCGCGCGGATCCCGATGCGCTTGAGCATCGCGCCGCCGGCGCCGATCACGATCTTCTTCTGCGACGCGCGTTCCACGAGCAGATCGGCCCGTATGCGCACGAGATCGGCGCGCTTTTCGTCGAACTCGATCACCTGAACGGCGAGCGAGTAGGGCAGCTCCTGGTCGAGTTCGCAGAAGGCGGCTTCGCGCACGAGCTCTGCCGCGAGAAAACGCACGGGTCGGTCGCTCAGCTCGTCGCCGGTGTACAACGGCGCCGAAAGCGGCAGCCGCGCGACGCAGGCCGCTACGAACGCGTCGACCCCCGCGCCCGTGCGCGCGCACAGCGTGAGAACCTCCGCGCAGCCCGCCTCGGCAGGCGGCGGCCAGGCGCGCTTCCCCGCCTTCGCGAGATCACTCTTGTTGCCAACCGCCAGCACCGAGGCGCCATGCGAGGCGGCGGCGTGCGCGAGCGTGGTCTCCACGGCTCCCCAGCCAAACTCGAGATCGACCAGCACGGCGGCGACGTCGCAACCGCGCCCGGCCTCCTCGGCCAGCCGGTTGAGCGCGACGTGCAACGCCTTCGAGCCGGCGTGCCAGCCGGGCGTATCGACGAGCAGCAGCTGTGCATGCGGAAGTGTCGCGATTCCGAGCAGGCGGCTGCGCGTCGTCTGCGCCTTGGGGGTCACGATCGCGAGCTTCTGGCCGACGAGCGCATTCAGCAACGTCGACTTGCCGGCGTTCGGCCGGCCGAGCAGCGCCACGACGCCCGCGCGGTGTTCCGCTTCAGCCGTCATGTTCATCTCGGCGCGCGAGCGCGGCCTGGGCGGCGGCGCGCTCGGCGCTGCGCTTCGATCGCCCGCTGCCGCGCCCCCAGGTTTCCGCAGCGATGCGCACTTCGACCGTGAAACGCTGCGCGTCGTCGTCGGTGCCGCTGTCGCCAACGGTCTCGTAGTTCGGCGTGATGCGGAATTTCGCGTGGCCCCACTCCTGGAATTCGGTTTTGGGATCGCGCCCACCGTCCGCTCCCCCCGCTTCGATGGCCGACCCGAAGATCCGGCGCAGGATCAGCGCCGCCGCTTCGAAGCCGCCATCGAGGAACACCGCGCCGATCAGGGCCTCCAGGCAGTTTGCGAGCACGCGATCCTTGTCCTCGCCCGCCGAGCGACGCTCCGTTCGCCCGAGCAGCACGTGGCGCCCGAGCCCGAGCGTGCGCGCGACCTCCGCGAGCGCATGCTGATTCACCAGCGCCGCCCGCGCGCGCGTCAGCTCGCCCTCGGCCCAATCCGGATGCGCGGCGTACAACGCGTGCGCGATCACCAGGTCGAGCACGGCGTCGCCGAGAAACTCGAGCCGCTCGTTGCCGCCGCTGCCGTCGACTTCGTTGGCCCACGAAGGGTGTGCGAGCGCCGTGCGCGCGAGCTCGGGGTCGAGAAACGCATAGCCGAGCGCGTCTTCGAGCGAGGGCGACGGCGATTCCTGGGCGCTCACGACAGCGACTCGGCGATCCAGCCGCCACCGAGCACGACATCGCCGAGATCGAAGACCGCTGCCTGCCCGGGCGTCACGGCGTGCACGGGGGTGTCGAAGCGCACCTGTGCGCCGGCTTGTGGCAGCGGCGTCACCCAGGCCTGCGCACCCTCGTGGCGATGGCGGACGCGCACGCTCGCCCGGATGGCCGTCTCGGGCGCGGCGCCGGCAATCCAGTTCACGCGTTCGAGCCGTGCGCCGTGGGCGGCGAGCGCGGCGAGCGGTCCGACTCGGACGCGATTGTGTGTCGCGTCGATCCCCGTCACATAGAGACGCTCGGCCGCCGCGATGCCGAGTCCGCGCCGCTGCCCGACCGTAAAATGATGGATGCCCGCATGCCGGCCGACGGCACGCCCCTCGCCATCGACGATCTCGCCCTCGCCCGGCAATGACGTCGGCCGCAGCCGCTCGACGGCTGCGGCCGTGTCGCCATCGGGAATGAAGCAGATCTCCTGGCTCTCGGGCTTCTCGGCGGTCGCCAGCCCGAGCGCCCGGGCGCGCTCGCGCACCTCCGCCTTGCTGAGCTCACCGAGAGGGAAACGCAGGCCCGCGAGCTGCTCCTGGCGCAGCTCGAACAAGAAATAGGTCTGATCCTTGCCGGCGTCGGCTGCGCGGCGCAAGCGTCGTGCCTGCGTCACCGGATCGACATCGATGCGCGCGTAGTGACCGGAGGCGACTTCGCTGGCCCCGAGTGCACGCGCCCGCGCGAGCAGGTACTCGAACTTGAACTTCGAGTTGCAGGTCACGCAGGGAATCGGCGTGCGGCCCGCCAGATAGGCATCGGCGAAGGGCAGCTTCACCTCCTGGTCGAAGCGGTCGGCGTAATCCGTCACGTAGAAGCGGATACCGAGCTTCTCGGCGACGCGCCGGGCATCGTCGGCGTCCGCCAGCGAGCAGCAGCGAGACGCGCTACCGGCCAGGCGCAAAGTGACGCCGATCGTCTCGCAGCCTTCCGCATGCACCAATGCCGCCGCGAGCGACGAATCGACGCCGCCCGACATCGCCACCACCACACGCGGTCGCGCCCCGTCGGCCGGGCTCATGCATCCCCCGCTGCGCGCACACGCGCCACCAGATCCGGCAGCCGCGCGAGCACGCTGTCGATCTGCGAATCGTCGACTCCAAAGCCGACGCTCAGCCGCAGTGACGCGCGCGCCTGTCGGGCGCTGCGCCCCATCGCCAACAAGACGTGCGAAGGCTCGATGGCGCCGGAGGCGCATGCAGCGCCCGAACTCACGGCGATGCCTTCGAGATCGAGCGCCTGGAGCAGCAGCTCACCCGCCACGCCGTCGATTTCGAGGTTGAGCGTATTGCACAACACCGCGTCGACCGCGCCGTTGCGTCGCACGCGCGGGATCTTTTCGGAAATGCCTGCCCAGAGCCGATCGCGCAGGCGCGCGTAGTCGCGACTGCGGGCCGGCTGCTCGCGCGCCGCAAGCGCGGCCGCGACGCCGAGGCCGACGATGCCCGGGACGTTCTCGGTCCCGCCCCTGCGGCGGCGCTCCTGGGGGCCGCCGCGCAGCAGCGGCTCGAACGCGGGTTCCCCGCGCACGACCAACGCGCCGACGCCTTTGGGCCCCCCCAGCTTGTGCGCCGAGAGCGAGAGCGCATCGAGCCCGCTGCGGCGCCAATCGATCGGCAACCGCCCCGGACACTGGGTCGCATCCGAGTGGATGCGGACGCCCCGCTCGTGGGCGATCTCCGCGATCCGCGCCATCGGCTGCACCACGCCGGTCTCGTTGTTCGCCCAGAGCAGGCTGACGAGCGCGGTGTCCGACCCGATCGCGGCCGCCAACGCGTCGAGATCGAGCAGGCCTTCGGACGACACGGGCACCTGAGTCACGCGCCAGCCCGTGCGCTCGAGTGCGGCGAGCGGCTCGGCGACGGAGGGATGCTCGACGTTCGAGGTCACGATCTGGCGGCGATCGCCAGCCCAGGCCCGCAACAGCGGCCCGAGCGCGGTGTTGTTCGCCTCGCTCGCCCCGGCGGTGAAGAGCACCTCGCCCGGCGCACAGCCGAGCAACTCGGCCAGGCTCTCGCGCGCACGCTCCACCTGGGCACGCGCGGCCGCTCCCTCGCTGTGAACGCTGGAGGGATTCCCGAAGCACTCGCGCAGCACGCCGACCATCGCGTCCGCGACTTCCTCGCGCACCGGGGTGGTGGCATTGTGATCGAGATAGATCCGCATCTATCGGCTCTGCACCGCGCGCGGCGAGAGCGACGCGAGCAGGTCCGCGAGAGTCTGGTCCGCGACGCCCTTCTCGGCGCCCGCTTCGAGTTCGTCGAACACGCGCGCCGCCGTGGCGCTCACGTCCGGCGAGCCTGCCTCGGCCTCGCGCACGCCGCGCAAGGCGCGCACGACCGCCGTCACGGGGATGCTTTCGGCGGGGCGCCCGAGCTGATAGCCGCCTTCCCTTTCGACGGCCCCGCGCGGCGCCACCACGCCGGCCTGCTCGAGATCCGCGATCACGTCGCGCACGCTGCGCACCGGCACGTCGAGCGCCTCGCTCAGCGCGTCATCGGTCCACGCCGGCGCCTGGTCGCGAAAGGCGCGCGCCACCTCGAGCGCGATCCGCAGGCCGATGGCTTCGCGTTCCGCCGGCGACGCGGCGCGGCCTCGCACCTCCCTCCGATAGAGCGCCAGATTGTCGTAGGCAAACGCCACCTCGGCGCCGAAGAGCACAACGGCCCAGAACAGGTAGATCCAGACGAAGAGCAGCGGCAGCGCGGCGAAGCCTCCGAAGATCGCGTCGTAGCGCGTCGAACCGACGATCATGCTCAGGTAGATGCGCTGGGCGACGAGGACGAGCACGCCCGCCACGACGCCCCCCAGCAGCGCCGCGGAAAAACGCACCGTCGTGTTGGGCAAGAACCAGTAGAGGAAGCTGAAGGCGGCGGCGAGCACCACCGTCGGCGCCTGTTGCAAGCCGAGGCCATGGAGTTTCGAAAAGAACGGGTACTCGATCAACCGCTGCACGAGCCACTGGCTCTCGAGCGTCGCCGTGAGCGAAAGCGCCGTGGCCAACAACAACGGCGCCACCACCAGCACCGCGAGATAATCGGAAAAGCGCCGGGCGTAGCTGCGCTCCTGACGCACGCCCCAAATGGCATTCAGGGAGCTTTCCACGTTGCTGATGCCGAACACCGTCGTGACGAACAGCGCCACGGCCCCGAGGGTCCCCAACCCGGCGAAGTTGACGCTCCTCACCCGATCGAGGATGCGCGCCCGGGCCTCGGGGTTTCCGGCCGTCAGCTGGCTCACGATCAGATCCGCGAAGCCCTCGCCCACGCCGATCGCGCTCACGACCGAGATCGTCACCGCGAGCAGCGGAACCAACGAGAGCACGCTGAAATAGCTGAGCGCACTCGCGCGCAGCAGCAGATGGTCGCGCACGAAGCCTTCCGCCGTCATCACGGCGAATTGCAGCAGATGACGGACGCGCGGACTCGGGGCGCCCGCGGTCGGCCCACCGATCCAAAGCCCTTCGCTGAGGAAATCGCGTGCGCGCCGGGTGAAATCGCGGACGTTGGGCTTCAAGAATCTCCTTCGGGCCGCGGCGATCCGCATACCCCAACGCAACCTAACGGGTCCGGGCGCGGCGGGCCAAGGCCGCGGAGTTCCTGATCCCCGGGCGCCGCTTCGACCCCGATCATCCCGGCCATTCCGGCCAGCGTGCGCGGACCGATGCCCGGCACCCGCGCGAGGTCAGCGACGCGCTGGAAGCGGCCTCGCGCGCGTGCCGCGACAATCGCGAGCGCGCGGGCGGGGCCGATGCCGGGAAGCGTTTCCAGCGTTGCGGCGTCCGCCAGGTTGGGATCGATCGGCAGCCCCACGAGAAGTCTGGCGGGGCCCCGCAGCGGCATCCCCTGAGCCCCCTCGAGGCAGGCCAGCTCGACGCTATGCCCCGCTACGGCTCGGCGTTCGCTCGGCGCCAGGCAAGCCGTCGATCCGGGCCCGGCGCGCGCAAGCCCCCACGCGAACGCCAGCGCGGCGAGCACGAGCGCGGCGTCCGCCCGCCGCAATCTCGCGTTCATGTGCGAGCCCTCGCGGGACCGAGGTCTCAATCCTCCGCGCGCGGCGCGGCTGCGCCGGCTTCGACGAACGCGGCGTGCAGCACGCGCACCGCCTGGTCGGTCTGGCGCCGATCGATCACGACCGAAACCTTGATCTCACTCGTCGAGATCAGCTGGATGTTGATGCCGTTCTCCCCGAGCACCTGGAACATGCGCGTGGCGACGCCCGCGTGATCCTTCATGCCGAGGCCGACGATCGACACCTTGGCGATCTCCTGGTCGCCGTCGACGGCAGCGGCACCGATCTCGCGGCCCACCTGCTCGGCGAGCGCCAGCGCGCGAGCGTAGTCGCCCTTCGCCATCGTGAACGTCAGATCGGTCGTGCCATCCTGCGACAGGTTCTGGATGATCATGTCGACCACGATCCCGGCTTCCGCGAGAGGTGCGAAGATGCGCCCCGCGATGCCCGGCTGATCCTTCACGCCGCGCACGCGGATCTTCGCCTCGTCGCGGTTGTAGGTGACCCCCGATACGAACAGCCCTTCCATCACCTCCTCCTCCGGAACCACCCAGGTGCCTTCGTGATCATTGAAGGATGAGCGCACGTGGATGCGCACTCCATAGCGCATGGCGAAGCGCACCGAGCGTAGATGCAGGACCTTCGCTCCCAGGCTCGCCATCTCGAGCATCTCTTCGTAGGAGACCCGGTCGAGCTTGCGTGCCCCGGGCACGAGGTTTGGATCCGTCGTGTACACGCCATCGACGTCGGTGTAGATCTCGCATACGTCGGCGCCCCGCGCCGCCGCCACCGCGACCGCCGAAGTATCGGAACCGCCACGCCCGAGCGTCGTCACGTTGCCCTCGTCGTCCACGCCCTGGAAGCCGGCGATCACGGCCACGGCGCTGCGATCGAGGACTTCGAGAATCCGCGGGGAATCGATGCTCTCGATGCGCGCGCGGGTATGGGCGGTGTCCGTGCGCATGCCGACCTGGGCGCCGGTGAACGAGCGGGCCTCGCGCCCGAGCCTCTGGATCGCCATCGCGAGCAGCGCAATCGTCTTCTGCTCGCCGGTCGAGACCAGCGCGTCGTACTCGCGCGGGGGAGGATTGTCGCCGCCCATTTCGCGGGCGAGCGCGACCAGCGCGTTCGTCTCGCCCGCCATCGCCGAGACGACCACCGCCACACGGTGACCGGCATCGAGCGAGGCCACCACGCGGCGCGCGACGTTGCGGATGCGCTCGACGTTGCCGACGCTCGTGCCGCCATATTTCTGGACGATCAAACTCACGTCAATCCTGCCCGAGGGCTCCGTCCCGGCTGAGCGCGTCGCGCCAGCGAGCGAGCGCTGCCTGGGAAACGGGGCCGAAGGCTACCGCGTTTAGCTCGCGCCGGGTGGCGGCGTCGGGCGAGACGCTCCGCGTGAGCCGGAGTTCCAGGCGATCGGCCGGCATCGCGTTGGCGAAGCGATCGCTCCACTCGACCGCGAGCACCACCCCCGGTACGAGCAGGTCGAGGAAGCCGGCCGATTCGAGCTCGGCCTCGCTTTCGACCCGCAGGCAATCGAGATGGGCCAGGCGCAGCCCGGCAGGCGTCGCATATTCGCTCGCGATCACGAACGTGGGGCTCGCGACCTGCGCCGGTTCGAGACCGAGGCCCTGCGCGAGCCCCTTCACGAAGGCGGTCTTGCCGGCGCCGAGCGGGCCGTTCAGGCCGATCACCAGGCCAGCCGCGTCGAGCACGCGGGCGAGCTGGCGCGCAGCCTCGTGGGTCGCCTCAGGACTCGGGGAAATCCAGCGCAAATCCCGTGCTCACTCCCGCCCGCGCACGCGCAGCCTGGCGCAGTCGCTCGGCCGTTTCCGGCAGCTCTGCCACGAGATCGCTCGCGAGCAGGCCGGAAGGCCCCGTGCGCTGCGCAATCTGGTCCGCCGCAGCGCCGTGGACGAAGGCCGCGAGAGCGGCCGCCTCGAACGCCTCGCACCCCTGCGCAAGGTACGCCGTCACGATTCCGACCAGCACGTCGCCCGTGCCGCCGCTCGCGAGCGCCGGGCCGCCGGTCGGATTCACGATCGCCCGTCCATCGGGCGCCGCCGTGACGCTGGCCGCGCCCTTGAGCACCACGACGCAACCACTCGAACGGGCGAGGCTGCGCGCCGCGCCCAGACGGTCGCGATTCAGCGTGGCGGCGTCGCTGCCGAGCAAACTCGCGGCCTCGCCGGGATGCGGCGTCAGCACCGTCGCTGCGCGCCGTGAGGCGAGTGCCTCGGGTGCACCCGCGAAAGCGAACAGGGCATCGGCGTCGATCACGAGCGGACGCTCGAGCCGCTTGGCGACGGCCGTGACAAAGGCCAGTGTCTCCGCACTGCGTCCGACGCCGGGCCCGAGTCCGACGGCATCCCGGGTGGCGGCGAGCGCAAGCACGGCCTCGGCCGCACTCGCGGCGAACGTCCGCTGGGCGGTGTCCGCGACCGGCGCCGTCATCGCCTCGGTGCACGAGATTTCGAGCACGTCGTTCAAGCCGGCGGGACAAGCGATCGTCACGAGCCCTGCGCCACTGCGCGCGGCCCCGAGTGCGGCGAGCGCCGCGGCGCCCGTCTTGCCCTCCGAACCCGCCACGATCAGCGCATGACCGAAGCTGCCCTTGTGGCCGTCCGCAGGGCGCGCGGGCAGCCGCGAGCCGGCGCCGAAGCGCGTCCACAACTCCGTCGCGAGCTTCACGCCCGGCGCCGAATCCGCGATGCCGATGCGCGCGACGCGCACGCGCCCGGCGAGCCCGCGACCCGGCTCGAGCACGAGACCCGGCTTGGGCAACCCCAGCGTTACCGTGAGATCGGCCGGTGCAGCGACGCCGAGCACCTGCCCGGTATCCGCGCACAGCCCCGACGGCAGATCGACCGCCACCACGCGCAGGAACTCCGGGTTCGCCGCGCGGCTGCTCGCAATCCGACGGAGGCTCGCCGCCGCGGCAGCCTCTACGCGTCGCGTGAGGCCTGTTCCGAACACGGCGTCGACGATCACGCCGACGCTCGGCGCCCGCCAGCGCTCGCCCTCGATCGGGACGCCGACCGACCGCGCGCGCCGCAGGTTTGCCGCCGCGTCGCCGCGCAGCGATGCCGCGCTCGCGAGCAGCGCCACACGCACGGGAACCCCGAGTGCGTGCAGGTGGCGCGCTGTCACCAGGCCATCGCCGCCGTTGTTGCCGCGACCACAGACGACGAGCACGCTCCCGCCCGCGGGCAGCACACCGAGCACGGCCTCGGCCACGGCGCGCCCGGCGCTCTCCATCAAGACCTCGCCCGCCACGCCGAGCGTCTCGATCGTGTGTCGGTCGAGCTCGCGCATTTCGCTTGCAGAGGCGAGCAGCCAGGCGCGAGAAGCGGCGAGACTCATGCGATCAGCATCCTCAGATCACGCACGGCGCGGTCGATGCCCACCAATACCGCGCGCGCAATCGCCGCGCGTCCGATGACGACGTGCTCGACGGCTGGCGCCGCTTCCAGCAGTTCCCGCAGCACGCGGAAACCCAGGCCCCCGCCGAGACCGATCGAAAGCCGGAGCTTCGCAGCCAGCCGCACCGCATCGGCGAGCTTCTCGACCTGGGCGCTTCGCTCGAGCGCCGGCAGATCCACGAGCGCTCCCGTGTAGAGTTCGATCCTGCGCAGGCCTTCGCCGTGGACGATCTTCACGGCTTCGATATCGGGCGTGACCAGGGCTCCCGCGTAGATGCCGGCCTCGGCGAGCGAGCGCACGATCGCGGCGAGCGGCAGCGCCCGGCTGCGCAGGTCGAGCGGACCCGAAGGCCTGCGTCCGTCGCGCGGCTCGGCCGCGAGCAGCACGCGATCCGGGCGCGCGTCGAGCGCCACCTTCAGAAGCGATTGGCTCGGCGGCATGCGCAGCTCGAATTCGCGCGCGCTGCGGCGCGCCTGGCGCACATCCGCCTCGCTCACCGGCCGCAGCTCCTCGCCGACACCAAGCCGGATCGCATCGGCCCCCGCGAGCTCGGCGAGCGTCGCGGCAGCGGCGACGTCGAGATCGGGGCTGCCGGTCGCCTCGCGCAAGTGGGGCAGCGCGTCGAGCGAGAGCGTCAGGCGGCGCAGGGTCACGCCCCGCCGAGCGCGCGGCGCAAATGATCCGCCAGCTCGCTCGCGTACTCGCCCACGCGGCGTTCGTCCTCGCCCTCGACCATGATGCGCACCTTCGATTCGGTTCCGCTGTAGCGGATCAACACACGGCCGCGGCCAGCCATCTCGGCTTCGATACGGCGCACCGCCTCGAGCACGCTCGGCAGACTCTCGATCGGCTTCTTGTCCGCGACTTCCACGTTGAGGAGAATCTGCGGATAGCGCTCGAACCCGCTCGTCAGCTCCGAGAAGCGGCAGCCCTTGCGCCGAAGAATCGCGAGCGCCTGGAGCGCCGTGAGCAGACCATCGCCGGTGGTGTTGTGATCGAGAAACACGGTATGACCGGATTGCTCGCCGCCGAGGTTGAAGCCGCCGCTGCGCATCGCTTCGACGACGTAACGGTCGCCCACCTGCGTGCGAACCAGGCCCACGCCGCAGTCCGCGAGCGCACGCTCGAGACCGAGGTTGCTCATGACGGTGGCCACGACCTTGCCGCCCCGCAGCGTGCCGCGTTCCGCCATGTCGCGGCCGAAGAGCGCCAGCAGCGCGTCCCCGTCGATCACCGTGCCCTTCTCGCACACGAGCACCGCGCGGTCGGCGTCGCCGTCGAGCGCGATCCCGACGTCGGCGCGCAGCTCACGCACCTTCGCCGCGGTCTTCTCGGGGAAGAGCGAACCACAGCCGTCGTTGATGTTGCGTCCGTTCGGCTCCGTCCCGAGCAGGAACACCTCGGCGCCGAGCTCCCGCAGCACGGTGGGTCCCACCTTGTAGGCGGCCCCGTTCGCGCAATCGAGCACCACGCGCAGGCCATCGAGCGAAAGATCGGCAGCGAAGGTCTTCTTCAGGAAGACGACGTAGCGACCCTCGGCGTCGTCGATGCGGCGGGCCCGGCCGATCTCGTCCGCGCTCGCGCGCAGCGAGGGCAGGGCACCCGACGTGATCAGGTTCTCGATGCGATCCTCGACGGAGTCGGGCAGCTTGTAGCCGTCGCTGCTGAAGAACTTGATGCCGTTGTCCTGATAGGGGTTGTGGCTCGCGGAGATCATGACGCCCGCGTGGCAGCGCATGTCGTGCGAAAGGAACGCCATCGCCGGCGTCGGCATCGGACCGACCTGGATCACGTCGACACCCATCGAACAGATGCCGGCGGCGAGCGCATCCTCGAAGAGGTAGCCCGAGAGACGCGTGTCCTTGCCGATGATGATGCGGCGGCGCTCACCGCCCTTGGATTGCAAGACGTGCGCGACGGCCTGCCCCAGCTGGAGCGCCATCTCGGCGGTCATCGGATCGGTGTTCGCCATGCCGCGCACACCGTCCGTCCCGAACAGCCTTCCCTGCCTACCCGTTCCCATTCCCGTCCTCCGCTAGCGCTTGCGAACGACCGGCGGAGGGGGGGCCGCTGGCGGCGCCGGATCGATCAAGAGCTTCACCTTGACGGATCCGCTCTCCTCCATCCAGACCCGACCCGCCCCGAGCGAGAGCTTGACGTCTCGCTCCGTGGCCTGGTTGAATCCGCTCACGTCGATCGTTTCGGTCACCACCTCGGACAACCGGAGCACGTCGGTTCGAGCGCCCTGAAGCCAGACGCGAGGGGGAATCACCTCGACCCCGGTAAGGACGAAGCCTTCAGCCGGCTCTCCCTCCAGATCCGGCCTGACCTTTACCGACTTGCGGCTGCGCCGCTCGAACTTGACCTCGAGACTCGCGGGAGAGCGACTCACGATGCGCGCGTTGCGCGGCAGCCGGCTCTCGACCCCGGTGAGGTCGACTTCGTAGGCCGCGATCCCGGGTTGGGCATCCGCCACCGGGAGCGCGTACTCGATGTCCGCCGGTTTGATGTCGCGCAATGCCGCGCGGCTTCCGAGCACGCGAATGTTCACCACGTCGGCGGACAGGTCCGTCACCACCAGCCGCTCGGGCAGATCCTGGATCACGACCGGAATGTCGAAGCCGCGTTCGATCGAGGACGAGCTGTGCGCCATGCCCCAAAGCACGAGCGTGATCAGCACGGCGACCAGGAAATAACGCAGCTCGAGGCGCGGGGCGCTCATCTCCGCTAGCCCACCGAGCCCGCGCGTGCGCGGGCCGCTGCTTCCGTCGGATTCGCTGACGTCGGCGCGCTCGCCTCGGCGGCTGCCGCCTCGATGCCCCGCTTCCCATCGACCGCCTGACGCAAGTCGCGACGTTCTCCGGAGAGCACTTCGGTGAGCACGACGCGCAGACGCGGCGCATCGAGACCGCGAATCATCTCGCCGGCGAGCACCACCGAAATCGCTGCCGTCTCTTCGGAAACCACGATCACGAGCGCGTCCGTTTCCTCCGTGATCCCCACCGCGGCGCGGTGGCGGGTGCCCACGCCCTCGGGCAGATCGTTGCGCAGCGTGAGCGGCAGGATGCAGCCCGCTTGCGAGATCCGACCCCGCTGGATGATCACCGCACCATCGTGCAGCGGGGAATAGGGAAGGAACAGCGAGGTGAGCAGCTCCTTCGAAACCGTGGCGTCGATGGGGCTGCCGGCCTCGATCTGGTCGTCGAGATTCGTCTCGCGCTCGAGCACGATCAGCGCGCCCACACGTTTCTGCGAGAGCACCTGTGCCGCGCGCACGATCTCCTCGAGCATTTGCGATTCCTGCTGGGCGGAGACCGTCGGGAAGAAACCGCGCCCCACCCTCGCGAGCGCACGCCGGATGTCGTGCTGGAACAGCACGATGATGATCAGCACCGCCGAGGACAGGAAATAATCGAGGATCAGCCGCAGCGTCACGAGCTGGAACATTTCCGACGCCATGCTCGCGGCGATCAACACGATCAAGCCGAGCAGGATCTGCACGGCGCGCGTGCCCCGGATCAACAGCAGCAGCCAATAGATCCCGAGCGTCACGAGCACGATGTCGAGCGTGTCGCGCATGGGATCGAAGCTCGCGCCGAGATAGCCCCACAACTCGAGCAACAGCTGCCAGAGGCGCTCGATCATGCGCGTGCCTCCGCGCCCGCCGCGCGCAGCGCACGGCCGATGGCGACGGCGCGGACGGCCCCCTCGACGTCATGGACGCGCACGGCGTCGGCGCCGACGAAGGCCGCGATCGCGCACACCGCCAGCGTGGCGCGATCCCGTTCTGCCACCGGATCGCCGGTCAGCGAGCCCAGAAAGGCCTTGCGCGAGGGGCCGACCAGCAGCGGCAGCCCGAGTCGCTGGCGCAGCTCCCCGAGCCTCGCGATCAACTTCAGATTGTCTTCGAGGCGCTTGCCGAACCCGAGACCCGGATCGACGACGAGACGCTCGGCGGACACACCGGCCGCGCGCGCCACGGCGACGGAGGCGGCGAGCTCGTCGCCCACCTCGCGCACCACGTCAGCGAAATGCGGCTGTTCCTGCATCGTCGCCGGCTCGCCGCGCAGATGGCCGAGGATCAGCGTGGCATCGGCCTGTGCTGCGACGGTCGCGAGCGCGGGGTCGTAGCGCAGCCCCGAAACGTCGTTCACGATCGTCGCCCCGGCGGCGAGCGCGGCGCGGGCGACTTCAGCCTTGCGGGTGTCGATCGAGATGGGCACAGCGAGCCTTTTGGCGAGGGCTTCGATCAACGGAGCCGTTCGCGCGATTTCGATCTGGGGAGCCACGGCGTGCGAGCCTGGGCGCGTCGACTCTCCCCCGACGTCGAGCACCCTCGCGCCAGCGCTCACGAGCGCGACCGCCGCGTCCAGCGCCGCCGACAAATCGAGTTGCGCATCGCCGTGCACGAAGCGACCTCCATCCGAAAACGAATCGGGGGTCGCGTTCAGGATCCCGACGATCGTCACGCAATGGGCCGGGAAGATCGTCGTGGTCTGCACCTGGACGACTCCTAACCGGGAACGGGCTCCGGATCGGGAAGCTTGTCGGGGGGGACCGGCTTCCGGGAACCCGCCTTGGCCCGCTCCGGCTGCGGGTCCTTCCGAACCACGACCGGCGGCGGCAACGGCGGCAGTTCACGGCCCTCGATCAGGATCTTGAGCTCGGCGCCTTCCAGGGTCTCGCGCTCGAGCAGTGCGTCGGCGATGCGATCGAGCGAGCCGCGGTTCTCGGCGAGCATTTGCTTCGCTTCATCGTACAGCGTGCGCAAGATCAGGGAGATCTCGTCGTCGACCTCCTGCATCTTCTTCTCGCTGTAATCCTTGCGCGTGACAAAATCCCGACCGAGGAACACATCGGTATCGTTGTCGGCGAGCGACATCGGGCCGACGCGATCGCTCATGCCGTAGCTGCACACCATGCGCCGCGCGGATTCGGTCGCCTGCTTGATGTCGTTGGCAGCGCCGGTCGAGAAGTGTCCGAACACCAGCTCTTCCGCCGCGCGCCCGCCCATCGCGTGCTTGATGTGCGCGAGGATCTGGTCGCGGGTCATCGAATAACGATCTTCATCGGGCAGCGTCATGGTGACGCCGAGCGCCATGCCGCGCGGGATGATCGTCACCTTGTGCACGGGATCCGAGCCCGGGGTGAGCATCGCCACGAGCGCGTGGCCGCCCTCGTGGTAGGCGGTCGCCCGCCGGTCCTCGTCGCTCATGATCAGGCTCTTGCGCGCCGCGCCCAGGAGCACCTTGTCCTTGGCCTCCTCGAAATCGAGCATCGCAACCTTGTCGGCGTCGCGGCGGGCGGCGAGCAGGGCTGCCTCGTTCACGAGATTCTGGAGATCCGCACCGACGAAGCCCGGCGTGCCGCGCGCGAGCACGGAGAGATCGACATCGTCGGCGAGCGCCACCCGGCGCGTATGCACCTTGAGCACCGCCAGCCGCCCGCGCAGATCGGGCCGCGGCACCACGACGCGCCGGTCGAAGCGGCCGGGGCGCAGCAGCGCCGGATCGAGCACATCGGGGCGGTTGGTGGCCGCGATCAGGATCACGCCCTCGTTGCTCTCGAAACCGTCCATCTCGACGAGCAGCTGGTTCAGCGTCTGCTCACGCTCGTCGTGCCCGCCGCCGAGGCCGGCGCCGCGATGGCGGCCCACCGCGTCGATCTCGTCGATGAAGATGATGCACGGCGCGTTCTTCTTGCCCTGGAGGAAGAGATCGCGCACACGCGAGGCGCCGACGCCCACGAACATCTCGACGAAGTCCGAGCCCGAGATCGAGTAGAAGGGCACGTTCGCCTCGCCGGCGACAGCGCGCGCGAGCAACGTCTTGCCGGTGCCCGGCGGACCGACCAGCAAGACACCCTTCGGAATCCGCCCGCCCAGGCGCGTAAACTTCTTCGGTTCGCGCAGGAAGGCGATGATCTCCTCGAGTTCGAATTTCGATTCTTCGACACCTGCGACGTCTTCGAACGTCACCTGGTGTTGATTCTCGGTGAGCAGCCGGGCGCGCGACTTGCCGAAGCTCATCGCCTTGCCGCCACCGGCCTGCATCTGGCGGATGAAGAACACCCACAACCCGACGATCAGCAGCATCGGGAACCACATCATCAGGATCTGGCGCCAGAAGCTCCCCTCGGGCTTGGGCTGGGCCCGAACTTCGATGTTCTCCGCGCGCAGCTTCGCGAGCAGATCCTCTCCGACCGTCGGCGCGAACGTGCTGAATTCGCTGCCGTCGCTGAGCTTGCCGCTGATGCTGCCTTCCTCGATCAGCACGGACTGCACGTCACCGGCTTCGACGCGGGTGAGGAAATCGCTATAGGCGAGCTCGGGGGGCGGGGTTTCGCCCTGGCGCAGCATGGTGACGAGCAGGAGGATCATCACCAGGATGACCACCCAGAGCGCCATGTTCTTGTAGAACTGCTGATTCATCCGCACCCTCGCCATGGCGCGCCGATGCGCGAGAGCGTGCGGGCGAACGCAACGCCGCACGCTGAAAATCCCACGCCCGAAGTGCAGCTTAGCACGCGCTTTCGCGGTCCAACCCCCCGCTTCCGATGGGCCCGAGCGGCCCCAGCCGGAAGCGCGAGCGTTCGCACAGCAAGCTGCGCCCCGCAGGCAGCTCGATCCGCGTTCCGCTCCGGCGCGTGTGCAAGAACGCCAGCATGCGGCCGAGGTGCACCCGCGAAACCTCGCGGCCGATGCCGCAGCGCCGCAGCGCGGCGCGCGCGACCCTTCGCGCGAGCGCCTCGGGCAGTTCGGCCCAATCCTTCGCATCGATCCAGAGCCACCCGCCGTCCTCGCTGAAACGCGAGGCAGCCTCGCGCTCGACCAGGGTCTCGATCCAATCCGAGTCCCTTCTTTGTGCTTCGGCCAGTCCGGCGAGGGCCCTGAGCAGCTGTGGATTGAATTCGCGCGCGAGACCCGGCAGCCACTGCAAGCGGAGCCGGTTTCGCGCGTAATCGGACGCCAGGTTCGAGGCATCCTCGCGCCAGACCAGGCCCTGCGCGGCGGCATACGCGGTGAGCTCAGATCGGCTCACTTGAAGCAACGGGCGCACGATCACGCCATCGGGGGAGCGCTCCGGGATGCCGGCCAGACCATCCGGCCCGCTGCCCCGCAGCAGGCGCAGGAGCACGGTTTCCGCCTGATCATCCGCCGTGTGGGCGGTCGCGATGCACTCGGCGCCGAGATCGGCCGCGAGCGCACGCAGGGCCTCGTAGCGGGCCTCGCGCGCGGCCTCCTGCAGCGTGGGGCGCGAGCGACTGGGGCCCCCACTGCGGCGCGGGCGCGGATCGGCGCGGGCGCTGCGCACCGGCAAGGCGAGCGATTCGGCGAGCGCGCGCACGCCGGCCTCGTCGGCGTCCGAGGCTTCGCCGCGCAGACCGTGGTTCACGTGCCCGACCGAAAGCACCAGACGCTGTCGCCGCGCCTGGCGATGCAACAGGTGGAGCAGCGCCGTCGAATCGAGGCCCCCCGAAACGGCCACCAGGATGCGCCGCCCGGCGAGCCCGAGCCGCTTCAGCGCGTGCGAGATCTCGCGCAACGGCTGGCGGGAGTCCGTCACTCCTTCAACGCACTCGCGCTTCCGAGTGTCACGCGGCTGCCGTCGAGCTTCTCGACCCAGACATCGCAGTGCACGCGCTCGCGCGTTCCCTCGCGCACGCTCTCGCGCTGCTTCCCGTGCACGCGAACCGTTTCATCCACCCACAGCACGTTCGTGAGCTTGAGCGAGAGCTTGCCGCCCTCGATGAAGCCCATGCCGAATGCGTCCTGCATCAACTGCGCGACGAAGCAGGTCGACATCATCCCCTGCACGACGATGTTCGGGAAGCCGAGCTTGCGCGCTTCATCGCGGTCCGTGTGATAGTTCTTGCCCGGGCCCGAGAACATCCAGCAGCGCCGCGCATCGACGCGCTTCTCGAGCGTCGGCAGATCCGGGCCCGTGGCGGTCGGAAACGGCGCACGCGGCTGCTTTTTCTGCGCGCTCTGCGCGTCGACCACGAAGCCTCCCTCGGCTGTGGTCGCCCGCGGCGGCAAAAAAGACTGGTAGGTGCGGCCGCGCACGAGCAGGCGCCCGTCGCTCGCGAGCATGCAATCCGTCTCGTTCACAACGTAGTCGCGCCCGCGCTTGCTGTAGCGGTCGATGATGGTCGAGCGCGTGCGCAGCGTGGCGCCGAGCGGGATCGGCGCGAACAGCTCCCAGTCCTGCTGGGCATGCAGATTTCCGAACAGGTTCTTGAGATACCAGTCGCCGAGGTGCTTGTAGCACTCGGAATGGTGCAGCAGCGGAGGCGCGACGCGCGCCCAGAGCGGGTTGTGATCCCCGAGCGCCTCGGCGTAGAAGGCCACCCCTTCCGGAGTGACCGCGTACTCGTTCGATCCACAGTGCCGCCCCACGTGCGCCGGCTCGCCCTTGAGATTCACGCCCGCCTCCTGTCGCTTGCGCGCGTGTACCATCCCACGGCGCATGCGTTCCGTCCAGCACAACACCGCGAGCCGGCTCGTCGCCCACCGCGACGCGCTCGGCACACGCCTCGCCCTCGTCGACGAGACGCGCCGGCTCGATTACCGCACGCTCGACGATCGCATCGCGCGCTGCGCCGCGCTCCTCGCGACCGCCGGCGTCGTGCGCGGCGAACGCGTGGCGCTCGTGCTCGGCAACCGCACGGCCTACCTCGAAGCGGTTCTCGCGACGGCTCGCCTGGCGGCGATTGCGACGCCACTGAACGCGCGGCTCACCGCGCCCGAGCTGAAAGAGCTGATCGCCGACGCGACGCCGCGGGTGCTGATCCACGAAGCCGGAGACGAAGCGCGCATCGAAGCAGCGTGCCGGGATCTTTCCACTCCCCCTGCCTTGCGCATCGCCTGCGGCGGGAGCGCGAGTGAATACGAGCGCGGCCTCGCGCAGGCGGCGCCGCTGCACACGATCGAGCCCGTCACGCCCGACGACCCGATGCTGCTGATGTACACGTCGGGCACCACGGGCACGCCGAAGGGCGCGCTGCTGCCGCACCGCAAGACGCTCTACAACAGCCTCAACGCCGAGAACTTCTTCGCCCTCACGAGCGAGGATCGCGTGCTCGTGAGTCTCCCCCTCTTCCACTCCTTCGGCTTGAAGATCCTGGCGCTCCCCGCGCTTCACGCCGGCGCCTGCGTCTTCCTTCACGCGCACTTCGACGCCCTGCGAACCTGGCGCAGCGTCGCCGAGGAGCAGATCACCTTCTTCGGCGCGGTGCCGACGCAGCTCGCCGCATTGCGTGAAGCGCTCGAGGCGCCGGAGGCCGCGTCCTTCGATCTACGCTCGCTGCGGTTCGTGTTCGGTGCGGGCGCCGCGGTGCCCGTCGATCTGATCCGCGCCTTCGAGCGCCACGGCCTGGTGCTTCAGCAGGGCTTCGGCCAGACGGAGACATCGATCCTGTGCAGCCTCGATGCGCGCGACGCCGTGCGCAAGGCGGGAAGCGTCGGGCGGCCCGTGAAGCATGCCGAGGTGCGCGTCATTACGCTCGCGAGTGTCGAGCGGGAGCCGGCCGATTGGCGCAATGCTTCAGACGGCGAGACGGGGGAGATCGTGGTGCGCGGGCCGATCACGATGCTCGGCTACTGGCAACGGCCCGAGGCCACGGCGCAAACGATCCGCGGCGAATGGCTCCGCACGGGCGATCTCGCGAGCCGCGACGACGAGGGCTTCCTCACGCTCGTCGGCCGCGCGCGCCACATGTACATCTCGGGCGGAGAGAACGTCTATCCCGCCGAGATCGAGCGCGTCTTCGCCGAACACCCGGACGTGCGCGAGATCGCAGTCGTCGGCGAGCCGGACCCGAAGTGGGGAGAGGTCGGCTGTGCCTACGTCGTGCCGGCGCGCGG
>JANNIY010000120.1:0-14105 GCA_031405455.1 Deltaproteobacteria bacterium
GCGCCAGCCGCGCCTGCGCCACGCGCAGCTCGACATCGAGCTCCGGCGCGTGCTCGACCGCGGGGCGCAGATCCGCCGCCTGCGCGTGCACGGCGGCGATGCGCGCCTCGACTTCGGGGTGCGTGAACAGGTAGGGCGGAATCCGATCGGGTGACTTGCGCTGCTCGCCGAGGATGCGCTCGAAGAAACGCGTGATGGCCCCCGGAGAAAAACCCGAGCGCGTCATGAAGATCGTGCCGAGCTTGTCCGCTTCGTTCTCGTACTCGCGGCTGAAGTGCAGCTTCATCGCGATGTTCGCCGCCTGCGTCGCAACCAGGATGCCGGGCTCGCCCGTGGCAACGGCCGCCGCCATGCCGGCGACCCCCGCCAGGATGTCCGGCAGCTGCGACGCCTTCTGCATGCGCGCGTAGTGGCGGGCCTTCACGTGCGCGATCTCGTGGCCCATCACGCCGGCGAGCTCGTCGATGCTGCCCGCGGCGAGCAGCGTGCCGCTGTGGAAGTAGATGTAGCCGCCGGGCACCGCGAAGGCGTTGAGGGAAGGATCCTCGATCACGCGGAAGCGATAGATGAAGGGCTGCGGCTCGATCGTCTGCACGATCCGCTGTCCGAGATCGTTGAGGAAGCCGGCGACCACCGGGTCGTAGATCACCCGGACGTGTTTCTGGAGTTCGCGATCGAAATCCATGCCGAGCTGGCGCTCGTCGTCGTCGCTGACGGTCGTGATCTCGCGAATCGGATTGAAGCGCGTGCCGTCGTCCTGCACGCAGCCCGTGGCGGCGATCAAGGCCAGCAGCAGCGCCGGGGCTAGGCGATTTCTTCCGGCTGCCATCGGAGCACGGGCTGACGGGCTGCGCGCGTCTCGTCGAGACGCGTGCGGCGCGTGTGATGCGGTGCCGTGCGCACGAGCTCCGGATCCTCACGCGCCTCCTCGGCGATCGCGAGCATCGCCTCCACGAAACGATCGAGGCCTTCGAGGCTCTCGCTCTCCGTGGGCTCGATCATCAGCGCTCCGTGAACGATCAGCGGAAAGTAGACGGTCGGCGGGTGGTAGCCGTAATCGATCAAGCGCTTGGCGACGTCGAGGGTCGTGATGCCGGTGCCATCGAGATGGCGATCCGAGAGCACGCACTCGTGCATCACCGGGCGGTCGTAGGGCACGTGGTAGACGCCGCGCAGGCGCGCGAGCAGGTAGTTGGCGTTGAGCACCGCCATCTCCGCGCAACGCCGCAAGCCATCGGGTCCGAGCGAGCGGATGTAGGCATGCGCGCGCACGAGCATGCCTACGTTGCCGAAGTTGGCGTGCAAGCGACCGATCGACAGCGGGAAGTCGTAATCGAGGGTGAAGCCTTCCCCCTCCTGGCCGCCGAGGCGCCGCACCACGGGGACGGGCAGGAACGGCGCGAGCGCATTCTTGACACCGACGGGGCCCGCGCCGGGGCCGCCACCGCCGTGGGGGGTCGAAAACGTCTTGTGCAGGTTGAAGTGCATCACGTCGATCCCGAGATCTCCGGGGCGCGTGACGCCGAGCAGCGCATTCAGGTTGGCGCCGTCACCGTAGATCAAGCCGCCCCGGGCATGAACGATCTCCGCGATGCGCGCGATGTGCTCCTCGAACAACCCGAGCGTGCTCGGATTCGTGATCATCAGCGCGGCGACCTCGGGCGTCATGCGCCGCTCGATCTCCTCGGGGTGGAGCAGGCCGTCCGCGCCCGACGGCACGGGGATCACCTCGTAGCCATTGAGCGCCGCGCTCGCCGGATTCGTGCCGTGGGCCGTGTCGGGGATCAGCACCTTGCGGCGCTTCTCTCCACGGTGTTCGTGGTAGGCGCGGATCATCATGATCCCCGCCAGCTCGCCCTGGGCGCCGGCCGCGGGCTGGAGCGTGACGCGATCCATGCCGCTGATCTCGGCGAGGTCGCGCTCGAGCTCGAAGGCGAGCTTCAGGAAGCCCTGCATCAGGGCGATGGGCTGAAGCGGATGGGCGCCGGAAAACCCAGCCAGACGGGCGACTTTCTCGTTGACCTTCGGGTTGTACTTCATGCTGCAGGAGCCGAGCGGATAGAGACCGAGATCGACCGCGGCGTTCCAGGTCGAAAGCCGCGTGAAGTGGCGAATCACGTCCACTTCGGAGAGCTCCGGGAGCCCTTCGAGATCGTCGCGCAGCGCGTCGGCTCCCAGCACCGCAGCGGGATCGGCCTCGGGAACGTCGAGCTTGGGGAGCGAACAGCCCTCGCGTCCGGGGCGGCTGCGCTCGAAGAGCAGCGCCTCCTCGTACGAAAAACCGTTCGCCGAGTTGCCGACGATCGCGCGGCGATCGGCGCCGCTCATCGTTGCTCTCCCGCGAGCGCGGCGACGAGGCGATCGATCGCGTCGCGGGTCGTGAGCTCGGTCGTGCACACGAGCAGCGCGGGGCCGAGCTCCGGCGCGTAGGGCGCGAGATCGAGGCCTCCGACGATCCCGGCCTCGAGCGCGCGTGCGAGCGCGGCCGCAGCGTTGCCGCGCACGCCCACCACGAACTCGTTGAAGGTCGGGGCCGGGAGCGGGAGTGTGAGCGAAGCCGTTGCGCGGATGCGCGCCTTCGCATACTCCGCCTTGGCCAGGTTGCGCTCGGCCAGGCGCCGCAGGCCGACGCGCCCGAGCAGCGCGAGGTAGACGGTCGCCATCAGCAGGCACAAGCCCTGGTTGGTGCAGATGTTCGAAGTCGCCCGCTCGCGCCGGATGTGTTGCTCGCGCGTCGACAGCGTGAGCACGAAGCCGCGGCGTCCTTCGGTATCGACGGTCTGGCCGACGAGGCGGCCGGGCAGGTTGCGGACGAAGGCCATGCGCGCGGCCATGAAGCCGAGGTGCGGGCCGCCGAGGCCCATCGGAACGCCGAAGCTCTGCGCTTCGCCGCACACGATGTCGGCGCCGAGCGAACCGGGGGAGCGCAGCAGCGCGAGCGAGAGCGCCTCGCTCACGACCACCACCAGCTTCGCGCCGTGCGCGTGCGCTGCGGCGGCCGCCGCCGCGACGTCTTCGATCGCGCCGAGAAAGTTGGGCTGCTGGAGCACCACGCATGCCGTTTCGGCATCGACCAGCCCGGCGAGCGGCGCAGTGCGTCCATCGGCTGCGCGCGGCGCCTCGACAATCTGGGTTTCGAGGCCGCCGAGATAGGTGTGGATCACCGCGCGATAATGCGGGTGTACGCCGTTCGCCAGCACCACCTTCGTGCGGCGGGTGATGCGCATCGCCATCAGCGCGGCTTCGGCCGCCGCCGAAGCGCCGTCGTACATCGACGCGTTCGAAACCTCGAGCCCGGTCAGGCCGCACATCATCGTCTGCCACTCGAAGATGGCCTGCAGCGTGCCCTGGCTGATCTCGGGCTGATACGGCGTGTAGGCCGTATAGAACTCGGCGCGCGAGGCGATGGCATCGACCGCCGAGGGAATGAAGTGGGCGTAGCAGCCCGCGCCGAGGAACCAATCGTGGCTCGCCGAATGCGCGTTCTGCTCGGCGAGCGTGCTCAGCTCCGTGAGAAGCTCCTGCTCGCTGGCGGCGGCGGGCACGGCGAGCGGGCGCTGAAGCCGGTGCTTCTGCGCGACGTTCGCGAAGAGTGCGTCCACGCTGCCGACGCCGATCGCCTCGAGCATCTGCTCGATCTCGGCCTCGGTATGGGGGATGTAGCGCAGGGGTGGCTCCGTGATCCGGACGCGAACTAATCGCTGCGATCGTCGACGTGCTGCCGGTAGGCAGGCACATCCATCAGACCCTCGAGCTCGTCCTCGCTCGAGATCGCGATCGAAATCATCCAACCATCGCCGTAGCAATCCTCGTTCACGGCTTCGGGGTGGTCGGCCAGGTCGGTGTTCACGTCGACCACCTCACCCGACACCGGGGCGTAAAGATCGGAAACCGCCTTCACGGATTCGATCACGCCGAACGGATCGCCCCTCGAAACCACGGAGCCCACCGGCGGCAGCTCGACGAAGACGATGTCGCCCAGCTGCTGCTGGGCGAAGTCGGTGATACCGACCACCAGGTTGTTGCCTTCGCGGCGCACCCACTCGTCCTCGTTGGTGAACGAGAGATCGTCCGGGATGTCATAATCGGCCACGACAGAACCCTCCTGAACCCCTAGCCGCCGGTCGGGGGCGACTCTGGTCTCGTCGTTACGAAGGGAGTTTCTACCACGCGCGCGGCGCACGCGCGCCCCCGAATCAAGATCTCGAAGCCCGTGCCCACGGCGGCCAGCTCCGGCGGAACGTAGGCCAGCCCGATCGACTTCCCGAGGGTGGGGGAGGGCCCGCCCGAAGTCACGCGCCCGACGGTCTGGCCGTTCCGGACGACCGGGTACTCGGCGCGGGCGATCCCGGGGGCAATCAGTTCGAAACCGACCAGCGCGCGCGTCGGGCCCGCGTCGCGCCGCCGCGCGATCGCCTCGGCGCCGATGAAGCCGCCGCGCGCGAGCTTGACGTAGCGGCCGAGTCCGGCCTCGAGGGGGGAGGTCGTGTCGTCGAGCTCGTGGCCGTACAGCGACATTGCGGCCTCGAGGCGCAGCGTGTCGCGCGCCCCGAGCCCAACGGGGACCAGGCCGAGCGGAGCGCCCTCGCTGAGCAGCGCCTCGAAGATCGCGACGATGTCGGCCGCTGCGGCGTAGATTTCGAAGCCGTCGGCGCCCGTGTAGCCGGTGCGCGAGACCAGCGCCGGCCGTCCCGCGACGACGCCGCGTGCGAAGGCCCAGCGCGGCAGCGTCGCGATCTCGGGCGAGGCCACGCGCGCCAGCACGCTCGCTGCGAGCGGTCCCTGCAGGGCCAGCAACCCCGTTTCGTCGCTGCGGTTGCGAGCGCCGGCTGGCGCGGGGCTGTGGCGCGCGATCCAGCGCCAATCCTTCTCGATGTTCGCCGCGTTCACGCACACCAACAGGGCATCGGGCGCGAGGCGGTAGAAAGTGACGTCGTCGATGATGCCGCCGTCCTCGTGGCACAGCAGGCCATAGCGCACGCGGCCAACCGCGAGCGACGCGACGGGCCGCGTGAGCAGACGCTCGGCCGTCTCGATCGCCGCCGGGCCCGAAAATTCGATCTGCCCCATGTGCGAGACGTCGAAGAGTCCCGCCCGTTCGCGCACGGCGGCGTGCTCCGCGAGGATCGAGCCGTAGCGCACCGGCATCTCGAAGCCGGCGAACTCGACCATGCGAGCCCCGAGACGAAGGTGCGTCTCGTAGAGGGGGGTGCGGAGGAGTTGGCTCATGCGCCGCAGCGAGCCCTGTAGGCGGCGAGCGTATTGAACAACAGCAGCGTGATGGTGAGCGGCCCGACGCCTCGCCGGTGCGGTGTGACGAGCGCGGCAATGCCCATCACCCCGGCGGTATCGACGTCGCCGACCAGCTCGCCAGCGACCTCGCTGACACCGACGTCGATGACGGCGGCCCCCGGTTTCACCCAGTCGCCGCGCACCAGACGCGGCACGCCTGCGGCGGCCACGATCACGTCGGCGCGTCGGCAGTGGTCGGCGAGATCCCGCGTGCGCGAGTGACACATCGTCACCGTGGCGTGGGCCTGCAGCAGCATCAGCGAAACGGGCTTGCCGACGATCGCGCTGCGCCCGATCACGACGGCATGCGCGCCGACGAGCGGAATCTCGAAGCGCTCGAGCAGCTTCATGACGGCGAGCGGTGTGCAGGGCGCGAGGCCGGGTTCGCCGAGCAGCAGGCGGCCGGCGTTGAGCGGGTGCAGGCCATCGACGTCCTTGGCGGGATCGATCGCCGCGGCGATCCGATTGGGCCGCACGTGCTTGGGCAACGGCAGCTGCACCAGGATCCCGTCGACCCCGTCGTCGCGGTTCAGCGTTGCGATGGTTTCGAGCACGGAGGCTTCGCTCGCCGTCGCCGGCAGCTTGTGCTCGAGCGAGCCCATGCCCACGCGCTCGCACGCGCGGCGTTTGCCCTTGATGTAGGAGGCGCTCGCCGGATCATCGCCGACCAGCACCACGGCGAGGCAAGGCGGGCGCCGCCCGGTCGCGCAGAGAACCGTGATTTCTTCCGCCAGCCCCGCGCGCAATTCAGCTGCCAGCGCGAGGCCGTCGACGAGGATCGTGGATTGCGTTGTGGTTGTCATGGGTCGCGCGGGAGGATAGGACAGCGGGCTACGCGGCGGCCTTCGGGGACTTGCTCTTGCCGCGCTTGCCGTCGCCTTTCGGCTTCGGCTTGGCCTCGGAAGCGGCGGTGTCGGAACTGCCGGACGCAGCGGCCGGCGCGGCGTCGCTCGCGGTTTCGGATTTCGCAGCCGGGGCCGCGTCGGATTTTGCGGCGCCGGTGTCCTTGGCGGACTTCGAGGCGTAGAGGTCCGCATACCAACCGCTGCCCTTGAGCACGAACGAGGTCTGCGAGATCAGGCGCTTCACCTTGCGCGCGCGGCAGCGCGGGCAGCTCTTGATCGGAGGCTCCGTGATGCGCTGCTCGGCCTCGAACTCGTGGCCGCACTTGCTGCACGCATATTCGTAGACCGGCATCCTGCGCTCGCGTCCTCTCGAAGAGCCCGGCGCCTTGAAACCAACTGCAAGCGGCGGGCCGGGGGAGAAGTCAGAGCCTAGTCATCCGCGGAAGGCTCCGCCAATTCCCGGGTCGGGCGGGCGCGGTTCGGCCCGCGCCAGGGGTTCAAGCCTCCGTCTCGGATTTCGGCGCTCGCGAGGAACTGCCGAAGTGCGCGATCCGGCCCTCCAGCTGGGGGTCATCTTCACCGCCCTTCGCCAGGCCTTCGAGCTGGTCGAGATGGGTTTGGATCGCGGCGCGCACGGCCGTGCCGAGGCGCGTACGCAGCAGCTTCATTTCGCGAATGTCCTCGGCGAGGCGCGCCGCACGTCGGTGGGCGGCATCGAGAATCTTCTCGGCTTTGACCTCGGCCCCGCCCACCAGCACCTCGGCCTCCTTCACCGCCGTGCGCTTGAGGTCGTCCGAAAGCCTTTGGGCCGTCGTGAGGGTCTGTTGCAGGATCTCCTCGTTCGAGGCCAGATCCTCGACGCGCGTCTCGAGCTTGATCACCTGATCCCGCTGCGCCTGGGCCTCGCGCAGCACGGCTTCGTAATCCTCCGCGATCAAGCGCAGGAAGTTGTCCACCTCGTCGCGATCGTAGCCACGCATGCGGCGCGAAAAGCTGTGGTTGCGGATGTCGAGAACACTGATGCGCATACGCTCCTCCGGGGCCCTCGTCCTCCGGCAGGCGATCGTCCGAACCGCGCGGAATCTTTAGCCCTTGCCGAGCTCCCTGGAGCGCAGGGTGGCGGCTTCTACGGCGGCTTCGATGGCTTCGCGGAAGCCGAGGGCTTCGAGCCGGGCGAGCCCGGCGAGCGTCGTCCCCCCCGGTGAACTGACCTGTTGGCGCAGCTCGGCGGGGGAGCGCTCGCTCTCGAGCGCGAGCTTGGCAGCGCCAAATACGGTTTGAGAGGCCAGGCGATCCGCCGCCGGCCGCGGCAACCCCATGCGCTCGCCCGCGGCTCCGAGCGCCTCGAGCAGCAAGAAGACGTAGGCCGGGCCGCTTCCCGAGAGGCCCGTGACCGCATCGAGCTGCGCCTCGTTCTCTGCGATCCAGACGCTGCCGACCGCTTCGAACAGCTCGCGGGCGAGGGCGACATCCGCAGCGCCGGCAGCGGCATTCGCGCACAGCGCCGTGGCCGCCGCACGCACGAGCGCCGGCGTGTTCGGCATCGCGCGCACGATTCGAGCGCGCGCCGGGAGCGAGGCCGCGAGGCGCGCGAGCGGGACACCCGCGGCGATCGAGATCCACAGCGGACCGGACTGCGCAGAGTCGGCGGGGAACCCGGCGAGGGCGGCTTCGACGACACCCGGTTTGACGGCGATCACGACCACGTCGCTCGCGCGCGCGACGCGCGCGTTGTCGGCGGTGGTTGCGATCCCGAGCGCCGCCGCGAGCCGCTCGCGGCGTTCGGGCGCGACGTCGCTCGCCAGGATGTTCGCAGGGGCGACACCCGCCGCGACGAGCCCGCCCGCGAGGGCCTCCGCCATCGCGCCGCCTCCAATGAAGCCGATGCGCTGGTTCGTGAGCGTCATGCGGGATCCTCTCCTTTTCGTCGGCGCGGCCCGAAGAGGGCGGTGCCGATACGCACGCTGGTGGCGCCTTCCTCGATGGCGATCTCGAAGTCGGCGGACATCCCCATCGATAGCTCGTGCAGCGCGTGGCCACCCGGCTCGCTGCGCAGCGCGAGCGCGAGTTCGCGCAGGCGCGCAAAACCCGCTCGGCTGGCCTCGGGCGTGGGCTGCGGCGCCGCGATCGCCATCAAGCCTGCAATCCGGAGATGCTTCCACGCGAGGCTCTCGGCCAGCAGTTCGCGCAAGACGGCGGGCGCCACGCCGCCCTTCGTGGCCTCGGCATCCACATTGATTTGGATCAGCGCGTCGAGCTTTCGTCCCAGCTCGGCGGCGCGCTGGTCGAGTTCCGCCCCCAATGCGGTGCGATCGACGCACTCGACCACGTCGAATTCCCGCGCGACCTCGTGCGCCTTGTTGCGCTGCAGCCGCCCGATGAAGTGCAGGCGCGGCCATGCGAGGCCGCGCTCCGCCAGCAGCGCGCGCAGCTCGCCTCGTTTCTCGCGGGCCTCCTGCACGTAGTTCTCGCCGACATGCGCGAGCCCGGCGGCGATCGCTTCGGTGATCTGCGCCGCGGGTTGTCCCTTCGCAACCCCGATCAGCGTGATCGCATCCGGGCTGCGGCCCGCGCGGCGGGCCGCCGACGCCACGCGTTCGCGCACCCCCGCCAGCCGGCTCGCGATCGGCTCGCTCACAGCGCTGCCGAAGCAAAGCCCGCGGCGTGCAGCAGCGCCAGCGTCTCTTCCAGCGGAAGGCCGATCACGTTCGTCTCGCTGCCCTCGATCTTCTCGATCAACCGGCGCCCGTCGCCCTGCGCGGCGTAGGCTCCGGCCTTGTCGAGCGATTCGCCGGTGGCGACGTACGCGCGCAGCTCGCGCTCGTCGACCCTGCGCATGGTCACCGCGCTCTCCACCACGACGTGTCGCTCTGCGAGCGAGTCGCTGGCGACGAGCGCCACCGCCGTGAAAACCTGGTGACGCCGGCCGACGAGGCGCCGCAGCAAGACGAGCGCGTGTTCGGCGTCGTCGGGCTTGCCGAGCACGTCGCCATCGATCACGACGATCGTGTCGGCTCCGAGCACCCAGCGAGCCGGCTTCGGCCCCAGACGGCGCGCGACGGCCTGCGCTTTTTCGGAGGCCAGGCGGCCGGCGAATTGAGCGGGCGCCTCGCCCGGCCGTGCTTCCTCGGGAACGTTGGACGGCGTCACCTCGAAGCGAATGCCCGCGCGCGTGAGCAGCTCGCGGCGCCGGGGCGAAGTGCTGGCGAGAACGAGCGGATGGGAGGGTGACACGCCGCGGGGGTACCGGGCCGGCGGGGGCGCGTCAAGCTGCCCGCCAGCGAGCGCGGCGGAAGGGCCATTGCGGTAGCTTCGCCTGCCGATGCGTCGCTTCCGCCGACCGGCCCCGCTCGGGATCACGCTGCTGTTGCTGCTGCCCGCGTGTGCGAGCGATCCGGTGCTCGAAAACGGGGTCTGGCACAGCGCGCGCACAGGCTTCCGGATCGCGGAGCCGGTGGCGATCGGCGACCGGGATGCGCGTTGGGAGCGGTACGACCTCGAGGGCGCGGCGCTCGCCTATCGCCACGGGGATCTGGAGACGCTGAGCCTTCAGGCACGCTGTGGACGCCCGCTGACGATACCGGCCATCATGGCCCGTCACCTCGTGATCGGAATCCCGGAGCGAACGCTGCGGGAGGGCGGACCGCGCCAGATCGCCGGGCAATCGGGCTGGGGGCAGACCCTCGATGCGCGCCTCGGGCAAAAGACGGTGCGCATCAAGACGCTGACGTTCGTCGCCGCGGACTGCGTCTACGACCTGTTGCTCGTGACGGAAGGCGAGTTCGAACCCGCCGAGAAAACCTTCGATGCGTGGGCCGAAAGTTTTTCGCTCGACGCGAGCGAAGTCGCGGGAGGCAGCGAATGAGCGCCGGGACGGGGACGCGTTTCGCACAGGGTGGGATCGTGCGGCTCGGAGATTGGGTGCTCGACAGCATCGACGATCTCGGCCGCTTCGCATTGTTGGCGGCGGCGACGGCGCGCGCGCTCGCCAAGCGCCGTTTCCCGGGCCTCGAGACGCTGCGTCAGGTCGAGGTGATCGGGGTGCGGTCGACCACGATCGTGCTGATCACCGCCCTGTTCACCGGCATGGTGCTGGCGCTGCAAACGGGCTTTGCGCTCGCCCGCTTCGGCGCCAAACCCTACGTGGGCACCGTCGTCGGCCTCTCGCTCGTGCGCGAGCTCGCGCCGGTGCTCACCGCGCTGATGGTCGGGGGGCGCGTCGGCGCCGGCATCACGGCCGAGCTCGGCGCGATGCAGGTGACCGAGCAGGTCGACGCCATCCGTTCGCTGGGCGCCGATCCCGTGCAGAAGCTGGTGCTGCCGCGCGTGATCGCGGCCACGCTCGCGCTCCCGATGCTCACGGTGCTCGCCAATCTGCTCGGCGTGCTCGGGGGGCTCGTGATTTCGGCGACGCAGTTCCAGATTGCGCCGAATTTCTACCTCCAGACGATTCTCAACATCGTCACCATCGAGGATTTTCTCTCGGGTGTAGGCAAGACCATCGTATTCGGCTGGATCATTGCGATGGTCGCCTGCTTCCAGGCGCTCGAGACGACCGGCGGCACGGTGGGAGTCGGTCGCGCGACCACGCGCACGGTGGTGGTGGCTTCGATTTCGGTCTTGATTTCGGACTTCTTTCTCACCCAGGCGTTGCTCGCGCTATGACGAACGGCGACGGCGGCGTCCCCGCGATCGAGCTGCGCGGGGTCCAGAAGGCCTTTCGTGGCAACGTGGTGCTGCGCGGTGTGGATCTCGTGGTTCGTGAGGGCGAAACCTTCACGATCCTGGGCGGTTCGGGCAGCGGGAAGTCCGTCTGCCTGAAGCACATGATCGGCCTGCTCAAGCCCGACGCGGGCCGCGTATTGGTCTTCGGCAAGGACATCACGGATCTCAGCGAGGATGCGCTCGTCGACGTTCGCAGGGCGCTCTCGATGGTCTTCCAGAGCGCGGCGCTCTTCGATTCGCTGAATGTCTACGAGAACGTCGCCTACCCGCTGCGCGAGCACCGCGCCTGGTCGGAGCCGCAGATCGCCGAGCGCGTCGCGAGCTGTCTCGAGGCCGTGGGCCTGCCTCGTTGCGAGGCGCTGCTGCCGTCGGAACTCTCGGGCGGGATGCGCAAGCGCGTCGGCGTGGCCCGGGCGATCGCGCTCGAGCCGCGCGTGATCCTCTACGACGAGCCGACGACGGGCCTCGATCCGGCCAACCAGAAACGCATCGGCGAGCTGATCGTCGCGCTGCAACGCCGGCTGCACATCACGTCGGTCGTCGTCACGCACGAACTCGCGCTCTGCTTCGCCATCTCGAACCGGGTGGCGTTGTTGAAGGGCGGTAGAATCGCGGCCGTCGGGACCGCCGAAGAGATCCGCAGCTCGGAGCATCCCGACGTCGTGGCATTCCTTTCCGGGTCCCGCGATTCCGTCGAGACGATGCCCGGTGTCGCGCCAATCGAAGGGAGGAGTCTCGATGGATCGTAATCGCCGCCTCAGCTTGAGCGTGGGCGCGTTCGCGCTCGTGACGCTCGTCGCGCTCGCCTTTGCGATCGTCTCGCTCTCGACGCGCAGCGGCGCCTGGGCGCCGCGCTACAAACTCGTCGCGTTCTTCGACAACGTCCAGGGCCTGATCGGGGGTGCGCCGGTCTGGCTCGCGGGACGCCCGGTCGGGCGCGTCGAAAGTGTGAACTTCGGCACGCGAGCCGACGGTCGCGCCGGGTTGCAGGTCATGCTGCAGATCGATCGCGACGTGAAGGAAAGGATTCGCGACGATTCGGTCGCCACGATCGGGACGATCGGATTGCTCGGCGACCGCTACATCGAGATCTCGATCGGCACGGCAGGCGCGCAGCCGCTGGCAGAGGGCGCCGAACTCGCCACCCAGACGCCCCTCGAGATCGGTGCGATCGTCGCGAAGGGAACCCAGGCCCTCGACAGCATCGCGCGTCTTGCGGCCAACCTGAACGAGGTCGTCGAAGGCTTCGGAAAGGAAGGCGGTGGCGCGGCGCTCGCGAGTTCGATGGGCGCCTTCAGCGGGATCGTGGCGCAGATCCAGGACGGCCACGGGCTGCTCCACAGCCTGATCTACGACACTTATGGTGGCGGCGGCGTCGAGAGCATCGAGGGCTCGCTCGAGAGGCTCGAGAACATCCTGCGCGAGATCGATGCGGGCGATGGCATTCTGCACTCGCTGATCTACGACAAGCCGACGGATCAGGATCTGGTGATCGAAGCGCTCGAAGCGGGCGCGCGGCTGAACAGCATTCTCGCCAAGATCGATCGGGGCGATGGAACCCTCGGGCTGATCGTGAACGATCCGACGCTCTACGAGGATTTGAAGTTGCTCGTGGGCGGCGCGAATCGCAGCGCGGTGGTGCGCGGGATGATCCGTGTGCTCTCGGACGACCCGAAGTAGGGCCGTGGCGCACGCGAAGCGGAGCTGGAGCCTCGAGAGCGCCCGCGCGCTACTTCCGGACGTGCGCAAGCGAACCGAAACGGCGGTCGCCGCGGTCGAGGCGTTGCTCGAGGGGCGCGAGAGCGCCGGGGAAGGCAGCGCGGCGAGCGAACAGCTGGATGCGCAGGTCAGCGAGCTGACTTCGGATTGGGCGCGCGCCATGGAAGCCTTCGGTCTCGACGTCAAGGGCCTCTGGCTCGTCGATTTCGACAACGGCAGCGGGTGCTATTGCTGGCGCTGGCCCGAAACAGACCTCGATTTCTTCCACGGCTACGACGAGGGCTTTTCCGGTCGCGTGAGAATCCAGTGAGCTAGCTCTCGTCCCGCCTCACACTGGAACGCGCGCGTTTTTGGCTGCTCCGGTGGCGCTTCGCCGTCTTCGCACGTTCCCGCGAGCCACGGGTCGGAGCCGTCGGGCGACGCGGAGCGCGCTCCGCGAGCGCAGCTCGCAGGATCTCGACGAGACGCGCGCGGGCATGTTCCCGATTGCGCGCCTGGCTGCGCGAGCGCTGGGCGTGGAGAACCAGTTCTGCGTCGCGGGTGAGGCGCGCGCCGAGCCTTTCGAACAGTCGCGCGCGCTGGCGATCCGAGAGCGCCGCGGACGTTGCGATGCACCAGCGCAGCGTCACGCGCGAACTCGTCTTGTTCACCTTCTGCCCGCCGGGGCCGCTCGCGCGGCTCGTCTGCTCGACGAGCTCCGCATCCGGAATTCGCAGATCGGATCGAACCTCGAGCAGTTCGCGGCGCATGACTACAAGTTGTAGCCGCGTTCCCCGTGCTGCGAGAGGTCGAGACCTTCGACCTCCGCCTGCTCGCCGACGCGAACGCCGATCCACGCGTCGATCGCCTTCACGAGGGCGTACGAGACGCCGGCAGCCCAGGCGCCGCAAGCCGTGGCGACGAAGAATTGCACCCCGACCTGGTGGGGGATCGAGAGGTCCGGCCGGTTGCCGCCGAAGAAGCTCGCCGCGAAGACTCCCGCGAGGATCGTTCCCAGGTATCCCCCGACGCCGTGCACGCCGAAGACGTCGAGCGAATCGTCGTAGCCCGCCTGCCGTTTGAGCGTCATCGAGGCCCAGTAGCAGGCCAGCCCCGAGGCGACCCCGATCAGCAGCGCGGTTGGCCCGGCGATCGGCCTGTCACAGGAGAACATCCGGATTGCGGGTGCACTCATCATGGTGGTGATCGGGTTGATGATGCTGATCCCGCAGGGCCAGTCGGCGTTTGCGACCGGGCTTGGCCCGCTCGCGAATACCGCTTCGGGTGCGCTGGACCGGCTTTCGCTTTCCGGCAACTCCGGGCAATTCGTCACCGGGCTGCTGCTGGGGGCGGTCTGGAGTCCTTGCGCGGGGCCAAGCCTTTTTGCCGCCATCGGCCTTGCTGCACAGACCGGCACCGTAGCTCAGGCAGCGATTGCCATGGCATTTTTCTCGTTCGGTGCGGCCAGCGTGATGCTGGCGCTCGCTTATGGCGCGCGTGAAGTGCTGGCCAAGCGCAAGGCGGCGCTGATGGCGTTCTCGACCT
>JANNIY010000121.1:0-4367 GCA_031405455.1 Deltaproteobacteria bacterium
CAAAGCTCAAATAGCGTCACGGCCGGCCCGACGGAGGAGATAAATGCGTTCCTGGCGGCACTACCCAGGCGCTAGTTAGATAAAAAATTAACCGCGATCTACGGATCTCGCAGGAGGGAAACTAAGAATGAAAAGACTGCATCCACTACGGCGGCGGGGCGGCGTGCGCGGTGGTGATGCAGGCGGCGCTCGCGGTCGCCTCGGGGGCGGCCGACGTGGTCGTCTGCTACCGCGCGATGAACGAGCGCTCGCAGCAGCGCTTCGGGATCGGCACGACGCCGACGGCGGCGATCGCCACCACCGAGACCGCGCACTTCGGCTGGTACGCGCCCTTCGGGCTCCTGACGCCGGCATCGTGGGTGGCGATGCAGGCGCAGCGCTATCTCCACGACTATGGCGCCACCACGGAGGACTTCGGGCGTGTGTCAGTTGCCTGCCGTCGCCATGCGGCGACGAACCCCGCCGCCTGGTTCCACGGCCAGCCGATCACGCTCGCCGACCATCAGGCGTCGCGCTGGATCGTCCGGCCGCTGCGCTTGCTCGATTGCTGTCAGGAGAGCGACGGCGCGGTCGCGGTGGTGGTGACTTCCCTCGAACGCGCTCGCGATCTGCGCCAGAAGCCGGCCGTGATCGCGGCCGCGGCGCAGGGGGCGAGCCGTGAGCAGCAAATGATGACCGGCTACTACGCGCACGAAATCGCCGGACTCCCCGAGATGGGCCTCGTCGCACGCCAGCTCTGGGCGCAGTCGGGCCTCACCGCCGCCGACATCCAGACGGCCGTGATCTACGACCATTTCACGCCCTTCGTGCTCGTGCAGCTCGAGGAATTCGGTTTTTGCGGGCGCGGCGAGGCGAAGGATTTCCTGCGCGACGGGCAGATCGAGCTCGGCGGCCGGCTTCCGATCAACACCCACGGCGGTCAGCTCGGCGAGGCCTACATCCACGGCATGAACGGCATCGCCGAGGGCGTGCGTCAGGTGCGTGGCAGCGCCGTGAATCAGGTGAAGGGGACGCAGCACGTGGTCGTGACCGCGGGCACGGGCGTACCGACGAGCGGCCTGATCCTGGGCGTGGACTGACGCGCGTGGGCGAATGGGTCGACGTCGCGCAGGCGCGCGGGCTTGCGGGTCTGCGCCTGGTACTCACGGCTGGCATCCCGGGTCCGTGGGGCGAAGCCGCAAAGGGGCTGTTCTTCGTGAAGCGCATCCCCTACGCACGCGTGCGACAGTCTGCCGGGGTCGCGAGCCCCGAGCTGCTCGCCTGGACCGGCCACGACAACGCGCCGCAGGCCATCTACGCGGACGAGCCGGCGCGCACCGGCTGGAGCGAGATCATCTTCCTCGCCGAGCGCCTGGCTCCCGAGCCGGCGTTGATTCCGGCCGATCCCGGCGAGCGCGCACAGATGTTTGGGCTGATCCACGAGCTCGCCGGCGAGAACGGGCTCGGCTGGTGCCGGCGGCTGATGTTGCTCGCTCCCACGCTCTCGCTACCCGCGAGCGCGCTGCCCGCCGACCATCCCGTGCGGCTCCAGGTGACGAACCTCGGGCGCAAATACGGCTACAGCGCTGAAGCGGCGCAGGCTGCCCCCGCGCGCGTGGCCGGCATTCTGCGGCTCTTCTCCGAACAGTTCGCGGAGCAGCGTCGCCGCGGCCGGCAACACCTCGTCGGCGAACGGCTCAGCGCGCTCGACATCTACTGGGCCGCTTTCATGGCCCTGATCTCGCCACTGCCCGAACCCCAATGCGCGATGCCCGCCATGCTGCGACCGCTATACGAGCTGAGCGATCCGAGCTTGCGCGCCGCCTGCGCGCCCGAGCTGCTCGCCCACCGCGATCGCGTGTACCACGAGCACCTGGAGCTGCCGGTCGAGCTTTAGCGGACGCTGAAAAACAGCTCGCCGAACCCGCTCTAGCGGGGCGGTCAAGAACGCCGTGCAGATACGCTTCCAGCGTCGTTCGCCTTCACGAAGGTCCGATGAGGTCCGCTCCGTCTACTCCCGCCGGTCGAGGGCGCAGCGGTCGACGCGAGAAAGGCTCCCCGATGCGCGGCTGGTTTTCGCACGGGTTGCTTACACCCTGCCTGTCAGGCCGAGGCGAGGGACTTCGCCGCGTTCTCGTCGAGCTCGGGCCGCCAGGGGTGCGCCGGGTCGGATTCGACCTGGGCGATGGCCGCGCGCAGGCGCGCGAGGCCGGGGAGCGCCCCGCCCTGGTAGATGTCGCCCTGGAGCAGCTCGCGCAGGATCTCGCGGTCGGCCGGATCGGCGAGCAAAGACAGGAAGGCGCGCGGCAGCCGGTAGTAGAGCTCGATGAATTCGCGCCAGGCGTCGAGGCCCGTGCGCAGATGGCGCTGGTAGCCCTCGAAGCTGCCGGCCGAGACGTCGCCGGCGGCCAGGGCGCTGCGGATTGCCGCGGCCGCCGCGCGGGCGGACTCCGCGGCCACCGAGAGGCCCGACGAGAAGAGAGGATCGACGAAGCGCGCCGCGTCGCCGACCATCAGCCAGCCGTCGCCCGCGAGACGCTCCATCGCGTAGCTGTAGTTGCCCTCGCGCTGGAGCGCGTGGAGCGGGCGTGCGCCGGCCATTCGCCCCGCCAGGGCCGGGCTCGAGGCGACGGCCTCCGCGAAGAACGGGCCGAGGTCGCTCTCCGTCTTCGGGAAGGCGCCCGACTCGCAGACGACGCCGACGGAGGTCACGCCCGCGGAGATCGGGATCTGCCAGGCCCACGTCCGCGGGCCGGGCAACACGTGGAGGTGGATCCACTCGGCGGTGTCGGCGTCTCCCCGGTCGACGCCCTCGAACCAGCCGTGGACGGCGAACTGCCGGAAGCGGGAATCGGTTCGCATCAGCCGGAGCTGGCGCCCGAGCAGCGTGCCCCGGCCGGTCGCGTCGACCACGATGCGGGCGCGCACCAGCCGGCGGCCGTCGCCGTCGCGAACCAGCACGCCCACCGCCCGGCCGGCATCGTCGAACTCGACGCGTTCGACCTGCGCGCCTTCCAGCACCCGCGAGCCCTGGCTCGCCGCATGCCGCAACAGTGCGTCGTCGAAGCGGCTGCGGTCGACGTGCCAACTCCAGGGCTGGTCGATCCCGAGATGTGGGATCGGGCGGAACGGGAGCGCCACCGGTCGCTCCTCGGCGAAGTGGGTCCAGAGGGCGCCGTGCTTGCGGATGAAGCTCCCGCGCTCGATCGTCTCGAGAAAGCCGATCTCCTGGAAGACGCGCGTGGTCGCGCACAGGAGCGACTCGCCGACGTGGGGCCGCGGATGCACCGCCTTGTCGAGGATGGTGTGGTCGACACCCGCGCGCGCGAGATAGGCGCCGAGGATCGCCCCGGCCGGACCGCCGCCCACGATCACGACATCCGCGTCGAGCCGTCCCGGTGAGGTAGTCGGCATCGCCGGCGCCGCGTCGGCCCCGGCCTCGGCGCGCTCCCCCCCGAGCTCGCGAAGAATCGCGACCCGGAGCTCCTGCACCTCGGGGCTCGTCAGCTTGCGCGGGTGCGGGAGCTTCACCTCGAAGCTCGCCTGGATCTTCGCCGGGCGCGGCGACAGCACCAGGACCCGATCGGCCAGGTGAACCGCCTCCTCGACATCGTGGGTGATCAGGACGACGGTATGCCGCTCTTCGGACAGGATTCGCAGCAGCTCGCTGCGCAGGCGCAGGCTCATGAGCGCGTCCAGCGCCGAGAACGGCTCGTCCATGAACAGGATTTCCGGCTTCACGACCAGCGCGCGCGCCAGCTCGACGCGCTTGACCATGCCCCCCGAGAGCTGGTGCGGGTAGCTCTTCTCGAACCCCGTGAGCCCCACGATCGCGGCGTAATGATCGGCGAGCTCCGCCTTCTCGCTGCGCGTGCGGCCCGCCAGCCCGAACATCAGATTCTCCCGCACGCTGAGCCATGGGAACACGGAACCGTGTTGGGAGATCAAGATTCCCTTGGAGCTCGGATCGAACCGCGGCTGGCCATCGACCATGACGGATCCCCGATCGGGGCGGATGAATCCCGCGAGGATGTTCATCAGGGTCGATTTTCCGCAGCCGGAGGGGCCCACGATCGCCACGAACTCGCCGTCGCCGACCGTGAGGCTGACCCCGTCGATCACCTGGAGGGGGCCCCGATCCGAGACGAAGCCCTTCTCGACCTGCGCGACTTCAATCTTGGTGCGCATAGCGCCACCGGACCGATTCGAGCCCTTCCAGAAGCCGCATCACGCCGTCCAGCAGGAGTCCGATCGACCCGATGATGATCATGCCGGCGATCACCAGGTCGTAGCGGTTGCCTGCGTTGCGCGAGTCGATGATCAGGTAGCCGAGCCCCGATCTCAGGGCGATCATCTCCGCCGCGACCACCACCAGCCAGGCCACGCCG
>JANNIY010000122.1:0-40824 GCA_031405455.1 Deltaproteobacteria bacterium
GTAGATGGACGATGTAGGTCCCGAGCTGGCCGCGCGCCATGGCGAGCGCATCGCCGAGGTACGGCAGCGCCGGCGCGCTGCCGCGCGGGCGCACGAATAGAGCGATCGAGACTTCGTTGTAGTCGCCGAGATCGTTGTCGATGTAGTCGATCACGGCGATGCTGAGCAGCGCGCGCCCCGGCAACAGCTCCGCCACTTCGAGACCTTCGCCGGGAATCAGGCGGCGCGCGGCCGCCGCCGACACCAGGAAGGTGGCCGAGCCCGACGAGGCGCGGCGCACGTTCACGGGCATGCGCACCTCGCGGCCCTGGACGTGATGGACGAGCGGCGTGTTCGCGTCGACGGTCGGCGTCATGTTCCCGAGGCTTCTACGGGTAGGGCTGCGTTCTTCTGCCGCAGCTGAGCGAGCAGTTCATCCGGGCCCCCGCGCGCCAGAACTTCCTTGAACTGGTCCCGGAAGTTCGAGACCAGGCTGATCCCCTCGACGATCACGTCGATCACCAGCCATTGGCCATCGCGCTCGCGCATCCGGTAATCGATGAGCGCACCCTCGAACTCGCCGCCGCGCACCACCGACTGGATCGTGACGTCGCCCCGCGGTTCCTTGCGCTCGCCGATGATCTCGACCTTCTGTTGGTCGTAGCGCTCGATGCGGTTGCTGTAGTTTGCGGCCAGATAGAGCTTGAACTCGTCCATGAACGCCGTCTGCTGCTGCTTCGAGAAGCGTTGCCAGTTGCGTGCGAGCACGAGCTTCGAGAGCGTCGGAAAATCGAAACGCTCGTAGGCGATGGTTTCGATGCGCGAACGCTTCTGCTCGGTGGAGAGCCCCTTCTCGTTCAGCACCACGAGCACGGCGTCGATCGTCAGCTGGACGACCGCGCGCGGCGTGGCTTGAGCGGCCGCTTCGCGAGACGGCACGCAGACGACCGCCAGCAGGCCGGCGGCGAGCAGAGCGAGCGCCCGGCGCCGTGCCTCCGCGGCGCGGCTACTCATCGTCGGAAACATCCACGTCGTAGAGGTCATCGTCACTCTCCTCGGATTTCGGCTGGCGATCTCCGACCTGGTTGTCGCGGTGTTGCACGTAGGCGTTGCGCACCGCGACGTAGAAATCGAAGGCTGCCTTGCGCTCCTCGCGGATCGTTTCGAGCAGGCGGGAGCGCTCGTTGACGGTCCTCACCGCCGTCGTGCTGAGATTCACGTACCAGGGCAGAAAGAATGTATAGGCGCGCGTGGCGGTATCCACGACGAGGCCTCCCGTGTCCCGCGGATTCGACGGTCCGAATACCGGCAGCACGAGATAGGGGCCCGCCGGAACGCCCCAGACCCCGAGCGTCTGGCCGAAATCCTCGTCGCTCTCGGGCATTCCCAGAAAAGTCGCCGGGTCGAAGAAGCCAGCGACGCCCGCGGTGCTGTTGACGAGGAAACGGCCGAAATCTTCCACCGCCGCGATCGGCTTGGCCTGGAGCAGATCGTTCACGAACACGACGGGAAAATTGAGATTCCGAAAAAAGTGCTGAATCGCCGTTTCCACCGGATCGGGCATCACGAAATCCCAACCCGTGGCGACGGGCTCGAGGAACCAGCGATCGAGCCCCTCGTTGAACGCAAAGGTTCCGCGGTTCATGCGCTCCCAGGGGTCGTGCATCGCGGGATCGCCATTGCCCGCCGCCGCCGGCGCCCCGCTCGGAGCGGTCGCACAGCCGACGAGCAGCAGCGCAGCGAAGAGGCCGATGGCCAGGGCGTGGTGGGAGTTCATTTCTTCTCCTCGGTATCGAGGCCCGCGTTGTTCACGAACTTCCCGATCAAGCGCTCGATCGACAACGCGCTCTCGGTGAAGGCGATCTCCTCGCCGGACTTCAGGAGTTCCTCCTCGCCGCCGGGCTCGAGCGCGATGAACTGATCGCCGAGCAGGCCCGAGGTGCGAATCGAGGCGGTGCTATCGACCGGCACCGCGATCGACGCGTCGAGATCGAGCGTGACGCGCGCGCGCAGCGACGGGTCGAGCTCGATGCGCGAGACCTGTCCGACCTTCACGCCGGAGATGGCCACCGGCGCGCGCGCCGCCAGGCCACCGATCTCGTCGAACGAAGCGACCAGCGCGAGACCGCCGGGGCCCTTGTACGAGAGACCTCCGACCTGGATCGAGAGGTAGGCGAGCGCGCCCAGACCAGCGAGCACGAACAAGCCTACGATGAAATCACGAATGGGCGAGGGCTGCATCGGCTCACGAACCTCCGGCGACGCTGGGCGTGCTCACACGGACCACAGCGCGGTGATGACGTAGTCGAAGAGCAGGACGGCGAGCGAAGCGATGACCACGGTGCTGGTCGTCGCCGCGCTCACGCCTGCGGAAGTGGGCTCGGCGTGGAAGCCCCGATAGGTGGCGATGATTCCCACCAGCGCAGCGAAGACCACCGACTTGACGATGCTTTGGGCCACGTCGTCCCGGAAATCGATCGAGCCCTCGAGGCTCGAAAGATAGGTCCCGCCGTCGAGCCCGAGCAGCTCGACCCCGACGACGTAGCCGCCGAAGAATCCGAATGTGACGAACAGCGCCGAGAGCATCGGCAGCACGAGCAGCATGGCGAGCGCCTTGGGAGCGATCACGAAATCGACCGGATCGATCGACATCATGCGCAGGCCGTCGATCTGGCCCGTCGTCACCATCGACGCGATCTCCGCGGCCATCGCAGAGCCCGCGCGCCCGGTGACGAGCAGCGCCGACAACACCGGCCCGAGCTCTCGCACCAGCGAGAGTCCCACGACCGCACCCAGCGACCCGGCCGCGCCGAAACGCGAGAGCGTGGTGTAGCCCTGCAAGCCGAGCACCGCGCCGACGGTCGCCCCCGACAGGCAGACGATCGCGAGCGAGAGCACGCCGATGTCGAAGACTTCGTTCACGAGCCGGCGCAAACGGAACGGCCGCTTCAGCGCGACCCGGCCAACGTGCCCCAGGAACATCGCCACGCGCCCCAGGTGCCCGACGAGCTCGAGCGTGCGCAAGCCCAGCGTCGAAATGGGAGACACCGTCATGCGTGCACCGCGGCCGCCGCAGCCGGCGCAGTCTCGGCGGGGCCGTCCGAATCGGCGCGCAGGAACTCGAGCACCCGCTGGTCGCTGCTGCGCAGCAGATCCTCGGGCGTTCCGGCGATCGCCCGCCCCCCGACGAGGAACACGATCCTGTCGGCCATGCGCAGCGCGGACGCGAGGTGGTGCGAGGCGATGATCATGGTGAGCCCCAGGCGGCGGTTCAGATCGACGAGCAGCGCCTCGATCCGGCGCACGTTGATCGGATCGAGCCCCGAAAACGGCTCGTCGCACAGCACGATCTCGGGATCCGTCACGATCGTGCGCGCCAACGCGGCGCGGCGGCTCATGCCGCCCGAGAGCTCGCGGGGGTAGAGGTTACCCGTGTCGGGGAGCGCTACCGCGGCCAGGCGGCGGTTCACTTCGGCTGCGATTTCCTGTTCGGAAAGCCGGGTGTGCTCGCGCAACGGCAGCGCCACGTTCTCGAAGATCGTCATCGAATCGAGCAGCGCGCCACCCTGGAAGAGCATCCCGATGCGCGAGCGCGTGCGAAAGAGCTCACGCTCGGAGAGCCGTGTCACGTCTTCTTCGGCCACGTAGACGCTGCCGCTCTCCGGCCGCGAGAGGCCGCCGATCAGCCGCAGCATCGTGGTCTTGCCCGCGCCGCTGCCCCCGAGCACCACCGTGATCTGGCCGCGTACGAAACCGCAGGAAAGGCCGTCAAATACCTGCCGCTTCCCGCGCCGCAGATGGACGCCGTCGAACCTGACCCGGAACTCGTCCGCGGCCCCCCCGTCCATCACCCTTCCCCCCAGGCGTAGCCATCCGCACGCCAGCAGAGCATTCTAAGGGGCAGCGAGTGCAAGCGAAACCCGTTTCGAGCCGGATGAAGGTGAAGCCGACCCAGCGCGCCGGAAGCGGACGCTCGCGGGTGGCTGGGGCCGACGCGGGCCGACGCTCACGGCGGGTCGCCAAAGCAGCCCGCGATCTCTCCCGCGAGATCGCGCCGCTGCGCTTCGGGCCCCCGGTCGCCTGCGTCTACAACCCGCTCGCTTACGCGCGGCGCCCGCACGCGCGCTACGTCGCGCGCTTCGCGACTTCGCGCAAGCGCGTGATCTTCCTCGGCATGAATCCGGGCCCCTTTGGTATGGCACAGACGGGCGTGCCCTTCGGCGAGGTGGGCCACGTACGCGACTGGCTCGGCATCGAGGCGCCGGTCGACAGCCCGCCGAAGCCGCATCCCCAGCGCCCCATCGAAGGCTTCGCTTGCCGCCGCAGCGAGGTGAGCGGCGCGAGGCTGTGGGGGGCGGTCGCGGCGCACTGGGGGCGGCCCGAGGCTTTTTTTGCGCGCCACTACATTGCCAACTATTGCCCGTTGCTGTTTCTCGAAGCGAGCGGTCGCAACCGCACACCCGACCACCTGCCGCAGCACGAACAGGCTCGCCTGTTTGCGGCGTGTGATCGCCACCTCGCGCGCCTCGTCGACGCGCTCGAGCCGGAATGGGTGGTCGGGGTTGGTGTGTTCGCCGCGAACCGCGCGCGAGCCGCCCTCGGCGAAAACGGACCGCAGATTGGGCGCATCACGCACCCGAGCCCCGCCAATCCGCGAGCGGCACGCGACTGGGCCGGAACGGCCGCTCGCGAGCTCGCCGCGCTCGGTCTGTGCGGGTCGCGAACAGGCCGCCCCCCGGCGAAGCCGTGATGCATCGCACCCCGATCGCCTGGAAGCCGCAACGCGCGAAATTGCGGAGCGCCGCATGAGACTTCGCGCGCTCGCCCTGGCCTGTTGTTTCACGCTCACACTCCGCGCCGCGCTCGCCGCCGACGTTGCGGGCGTCGATTTCCCCGCGCGGATCGAGCTGGCGCCGGGCGTCGGGCTGGTGTTGAACGGCGCGGGGATCCGCACGTCGCTCTTTCTCGACATCTACGCCATGGGGCTCTACCTGCCGAGCTCCAGCGCGAGTGCCGAGGAGGCCATCGCCGCGCCGGGACACCGGCGCGTGGCGATCGCGCTGTTGCGCGACGTCGGCGCGCAGCGCTTCTCGGACGCCCTCGAGAAGGGACTGCGCGCGAATCACGACGAGGCCCGCATGCAGCAGCTCGCGCCCCGCATGCGCGCGCTGCGCGAGATCATGAGCGAGCTCGGCGTTGCGAAGGCCGGCATGCGGATCGCCCTCGACCTGGTGCCGGGCGTGGGCACCGTCGTCGCAATCGACGGACGCCCGCGCGGTGCTGCGATCCCCGGCGAAGATTTCTATCGGGCGATTCTGAAGAACTGGCTCGGCGAGCATCCAATTTCGGAGCCGCTCAAGCGCGCATTGCTCGGTGTCGGCGACTGAGCCGCCGTCTGAAGCTCGGGTTGCTCTCTGGATCGAGCCGGCCAGGTGCCTTCACGGCAGATCGCCGAGGCCCTTGAATCTGCGTCGACGCAGGAACAGTCCGTGCCGGTAGCCGGGCGCTCGCATGAGCCGTCGCTTGAACGCGCGCCAGACGCGCCGCCTGATTTCGCGGGTCGCGAAGCGCTCCGACCCCACCAGAATGCGCGCGAGCAGCTGCGCCTCGAGATCGGACTCGGTTTCGATGCGGTGAAACCAGGCGGCCTGCTCGTGATTGGGGCGGGTGCGGTAGACGTCGCGCCGGAGACTGGCGGGGAACTTGATCGCGGTGAGCCGGGGCACGAACACGAAACGCGCACCGACACTCGCCATCCGCTGACAGAGATCCTGTTCGGGATCGACCGAGACCTCGCGAATGTGCTGCCAGCCACCGACGGCAAGCGCCGTACTCCGGCGATGGACGAGGCCCGTCGGAGGAATCCACAGGGAGGGCCGCCAGGGTTCGGGGCGGGTCGGCGCGGGATCGATGCGACCCGAGGTTGCGTCGACCATCGCGGTCAGGCCGTAGGCGACATCCGCTTCCGCAGCGAGTGCGGGCACGAGAACCGCGAGATGGTGCGGGAGCCACAGATCGTCATGGCCGAGATAGGCGATCAGATCTCCGCGCGCCCGCCGGAGACCCTCGTTGTTGGGAGCCGACTGGTGCCCGGCGTTGACGGGCAGATTGATCCACGCGACGCGCGCATCCGAGAACCCGCCGACCACCGCTTCCGAAGCATCCGTGCAGCCGTCCCCGACCACCAGGAGCTCGAAGTCCGTGAACGACTGCCGCAACACCGAGCCGATCGAGGTCGGCAGCACGCTGCTCCAGTTGTAGGTCGGAATGATGACGGTCACGCGCGGCGACATCGGGCTGATTCCTCTTCGCCGCCGCGCGGCGTGCTACCAGCGGTAGGGAATCAGGTCGAGGGCCGCCGCCGAATCCCACGGCAGGTCGAGCGCGTCCGGGCTGTCGTAGTCGTAGGGCGAGGTCGGCAGGTTGATCACGATGGATTCGGTCGTGCCGATGTTCTTCCAGCCGTGATACACGCAGGGCGGGACGACGACCAGGCCCGGGTTCCGCTCGCTGAGCAGGAACTCGTTGCTGCGTCCGAAGGTCGGCGAATCCTTGCGCCCGTCGTAACACGCGATGCGGACGAGGCCGCTGGCGACGAACAACCGATCAAAGCTCTGGGTGTGCAGGCCCCAGGCGCGCACGCGCCCGGGCAGTGTCGAGGACAGGTGGATGTGCAGGATCGGCTGGTCGACCAGATCCCACGAAGTCTTCGCGATCTCGATCACGTGGCCGTCGTCGTGCGCGACCGGGCGGGTGAGTCGGAAGCGCAGCCCGTCGATCGGATCGACGCACAGATCCCCGCGCGCGTCGACGTCCGAGCGCTTCTGGACCATCTGCTCGACGCCATGGACCGCGGGAAGCGGGGCCTTCATGCTGCGAACCTCGTTCGGTTTAGTGCGCACCGCGCATGCTGAGTACGGCGGGGATCGTGCGCAGCAGGATCGCGAGGTCCAGGCGCAGGCTGCGCCGCTCGATGTAGGCGAGATCGAGCGCAAGCTGCGTGTCGAAATCGAGCAGGCTCCGCCCCTGCACCTGCCATAGACAAGTGAGCCCGGGCAGCACGGAAAGGCGACGCCGGGCTTCGACGCCATACTGCGCGACTTCTTCGGGAAGCGGAGGACGCGGTCCGACGAGCGACATGTCGCCGCGCAGCACGCTCCAGAGCTGCGGGAATTCGTCGAGACTCGTCTTGCGCAGCACGCGTCCCACGGCGGTGACGCGGGGGTCCGCGCGCATCTTGAAGGTGACGCTGCCGGGATGATCCGCATACGGACGCAGCGATTCCCGGTTCTCCTCGGCACCGGCATGCATCGAGCGGAACTTCGGGAGCCAGAAGCAAAGGCCGTTCTTCCCGACCCGTTGCTGCCAGAACACCGCCGGCCCGCGGTGCGTCGCGCGGACGACGAGCGCGATCACGAGCATGAGAGGCAGCGTGGCGATCAGGATTGCGGATCCGAGCGCGAGATCGAGCGCTCGCTTCGACACTTCGAAAGGAGCGCCCGTCCGCACGGGCGCCGCGGTCTGGAGAATGCCATCCGCCGCCATTGCGGGCCGAGCCTACATCCGATCCGGGTGAAAGGCGATGCTGCCGCGCGAGGACGCGACGCAGGCGATCCGCCGGCTCCCCGGCAAGAGTCTCGTTCGGGCGCGGCTTGCGAACTGGCAAGGCGAGTACCCGTTGCGAATCCGGTCGGCCGCAGATTGCTCTGCCAACGCGACTGAAGCGAGGAGCTCCGCCGCATTTCACGCGTGCGGCACCGCGCAACCGGTCTCCATCTCTCACCGCTCAGGGGTGTTGGGTCTGGCCTTCAGCCAGGCGTATCGTCGCACCGATACGCAGGATGGGGGGAAACACCGGCGTGAACGTTCTGGCTTCCATCACGATCGCGGTGGCCGCGCTGATGGCGGCGACGGCGCAGGCGCCGACGGACGTCGTCGCGAGGAACGAAGTCTCCCCTTTCCAGCAGGGTCTCGAACATCGCGAGTATCGCGCGAGCCAGAACGGGAGCGGCTTGCAAGCGCCGAATCGCGCGCAGAATCTACGCACGTACTTCGACGCAACGGGAATCCGCGTTCACGATCGCACGGCGGCCGGCGCTCCCAAGCTGCTGGCGCTTTCACTGTCGGGTGTGGGAAGGGGTTCTGGGCTCGCCGTCCCTGCGCCGGGAGAGGTGACGGCCCGCGGTTCCCGAGTCGAAATTCGTCGCAAGGCGTTCGTCGAGTGGTACGAGAACTCGGCGGCAGGGCTCGAACATGGCTTCAGCTTCTCGGAACGACCGGCCGGAAACGGGCCGCTGATCGTCGAGCTGGCGATGGAGGGCGCGGCGGCCGCGCTGCGCCACGACGCGGTGACCTTCTCGACGAGCTCCGGGCGCCACTTGCGATATGACGGGCTCGTCGCGATCGACGCGTCGGGGCGCACGCTCACCGCGCATCTGAGCGTGCCCGATCCCGAGCACGTGCGAATCGTGGTCGACGACACCGGCGCGAAGTATCCGCTTCTGATCGACCCGCTCCTCTCGGGGACGGCCGACGCCTTGATCGAATCGACCATTCCCAGGTATTCGCGGGATCAGGAACTCGCGCCGGCGGGCGACGTAAACGGCGATGGCTACGCGGATCTGATTTTCGGCCACGACATCCACCTGGGCAGCGCTGCGGGCGTTGCCGACGGCTCGATCGGCACGGCCGCCGCGACGCTCACGGATGTCCTGACCATCGCGGCCGCCGGTGACGTGAACGGCGATGGCTACGACGACTTGATCGCCGGAATCCCGAATGTCACATCGGGCAATGGCTCCACCGGTTGGATCCACACGGGCGCGGTCCACGTGTATCTCGGTAGCGCCACGGGGATTGCGAGTGGCGATCCCAGCGTGGCGGCCACGCAGATCACCGGCGAGTGGGGGCTGGGTGCCAGCCTGGACGCCGCCGGCGACGTCAATGGTGACGGCTACGACGACGTGATCGTGGGATCACCCGCTCACCAAGTGAGCCTGTCGTCGCGTGGCGCGGCCTACGTGTTCCTGGGTAGCGCCGACGGGATCGCGAGCGGCGACACCGATTCGGCCGCGGCGACGATCATCTCGGATGATGTCATCGAGGCGTTCGGCCGGACCGTCGCGGGCGCCGGCGACGTGAACGGCGACGGCTTCGATGATGTCATCGTGGGCGCTGAAACCGCACCCGACTACTTCGACGGAAACTTCACCGGAGCTGCCTTCGTGTTTCTCGGGAGCGCCTCGGGCATCGCGAGCAGCGTCACGAGCCTGGCCGCCACCCGGCTCGAATCCGACCAGCCGTTCGCTCGCTTCTCCGACAAGCTCGCGAGTGCAGGCGACGTGAACGCCGACGGCTACGACGACGTGATCGTGGGCGCGAGCAAATACGACCAATACCGGGGCGCCTCCTTCATCTTCCAGGGCAGTGCGTCCGGCATCGCGGATTCCCGCGCCGACGGCGCCACTGCCAAGATCGAACTCGGCGGCGACGCGTCTGGAGCCGGCGACGTGAACGCCGACGGCTACGACGACGTGATCATGGGAGATCCCGGGCTCTCCGATTCCGGCGCGGCCTATGTCTACCCGGGGAGCGCGCGGGGAATCCAAAGCGGCGGGGCTGGCGCGGCCGCCGCCCGGCTCTCGGTTTATCGAGTGGGCTTACTCTTCGGCGAGCAGGTCGCCGGTGTCGGTGACTTGAACGGAGATGGCAGCGACGATGTCCTGGTGGGCGGATACTTCTACGAAGGCCACAGCTACACCCTTCCCGGCGCCTACGTGTTTCTCGGCGAACCCTTCGACGTAGACCCAGAGCTTGCCGACGGCGCTCTCGCGTCGGACCAGAACGCTGCGTCTCTCGGACTCAGCGTCTCGCAAGCGGGAGACGTGAATGGCGATGGCTACGACGATGTCATCGTGGGCGCCCCGTATTTCGATGCGGGCCAGGTCGACGAGGGCGCGGCCTTCGTCTTCCTGGGAGGCCCGTCGGGCATCGCCTACGCCAGGTCTTTCGACGCCGCGGCGCAACTCGAATCGAACCAGTATGGCAGCCACTTCGGAATCAGCGTGAGGGGCGCCGGCGACGTGAACGGCGACGGCTTCGACGACGTCGTCGGCGGCGCGGAGGACTTCACGGCCGGCGCGTTGGAAGGGGGAGGTGCCTTCATCTTCGCCGGCAGCGCAGCGGGTGTCTCGGACGGCAATCCCAACACGGCGATGGCGCGACTCGCGTCGGATCAAGCGCGCTCGCACTTCGGCGTCAGCGTCTCCGGAGCGGGAGACGTGAACGCCGACGGCTACGCCGACGTGATCGTCGGCGCCTCGCATTACGCGGCTGGACAGGTCGGTGAGGGCGCTGCCTTCCTGTTTCTCGGAAGCGCAGCGGGCATCGCCGACGGCGGCCCCAGCACCTCCGCCGCGAGGATCGAGTCCGACGAGGCCGGAGCGCACCTCGCGAGGGTGGCGGCAGCGGGAGATGTGAACGGCGATGGCTACGACGACGTCGTCGTCGGTGCTCCTGATCACGATTACGACCCGCCCGCGGTGGATGGCTCGGACTATGAAGAGCCCCCGAGGCCCGACGCGGGCGCTGTGTTCATCTTCCTCGGCGGCGCGTCCGGCATCGTCGGCGGAGGGCCCAGCACGGCCGCGGCGCGACTCTCTTCGATCTCGTCCTATCGTCAATTGGGATCGAGCGTCGCCGGCGCGGGCGACGTGAACGGAGACGGCTATGACGATGTCATCGTCGGCTCATCAGCCTGGATCTACAGCTATTACTACACCGGAGAGGCCCTGATTTTCGCGGGCGGCCCTGCGGGCATCCCCGATGCGGATACCTTCTCGGCCACCACGACACTGCGCGGTGGAACCTGGCTCGACGCGAACCCCCCAGGCGGGTTCGGAATCGACGTTGCTGGAGCCGGAGACGTGAACGGCGACGGCTACGACGATGTCATCGTCGGGGCGCCGTACGGCGGCTCGCCGGACCAGCCTGGCGAGGGCTCGGCATTCGTGTTCCTGGGTAGCCCCGGCGGCGTCGTTGGCGGCGATCCGAGCGCCGGGACCTCCCGGCTCGAATCGAACCGAAGCTATGGCCTGCTCGGCACCAGCGTTTCGGGCGCCGGAGATGTGAATAGCGACGGCTACGCGGACGTCATCGCGGGCGCTCCCGGCTTCTATCCCGGCGGCGCAGCCTTCGTGTTCCACGGCGAGCGCGACGGCGACTTCCTCGGCCTGCCGAACGCGCCCGACAACTGTCTGGAGCGGACCAATCCAACACAGTTCGACGCCGACGGCGACCATTTCGGGAATCACTGCGACGCGGACTTCGACGAGAATGGCGTAACGGGAATCTCGGACTTCGGGACCTTCCGGCGCTGCTTCGGGCAGGCACCGACGATCAGCGACGGCCCCTCCGCCGATCCGACGTGCGCTGAGAGCGACATGAATGGGGACGGCGCCGTCGGGCTGGCCGATTTTGCACTCTTCAAGAGCGAGTACGGCACGCCCCCCGGACCTTGATCCCACTCCGCTCGAATTTTCGTCGCGCGATCCGGGTGAGTGCCCTGCCTGGCTTCAATCTCGCGCTCTCGCGACCGCCGCCCCCGCCGCCGTCTTTTGCGCCGGTGTCAGCTGCGACGGCCCCAGCTTGAAGGTCAGCCTGTCGATCGTGCCCGTGAAGCGGAACGGCAACGCATAGCTGTCGTCCACCGGCGAGCGGGTATCGACCCCGACGTCGAACGTCTCGTCGATGGTCATCAGCAACGGAATCGTGTGTTCGAGGGTCTTGCGGGCCATTTCCCTGCCGTCGACCTTGAACACCCCGGTGCCGCCCTTGCCGGGTCCGGGGCCGTCGTAGTGGAAGTCGAACACGAGCGTGTGCTTGCCCGACTCGAGCGCGCGCGCGAACAGGTCGTCGCCGAGCACGCCACCGACACCGCCTTCCCAGCGGAATCGCTCTAGATCGAGCAGGTTGTAGACGAACACGGGCTTGCCCTTCAGCAGGTAGAGCCCATAGCCGCCGAAGCGCCCGCCCAGCGTCACGATCATGCCCTCGGCGCCACCCTGGGGAACCGTGATCTCGGCGGTGATGGTGTAGTTCTTGTCCAGAATGCTGGGCGCGTTTCCGACCGGGATGCCGGGGTTCTCACCCGTGTAGGTAAACACCGTTTGGCCGGCGATCGCGCTGGGGCGCGGCGTCAGCAAGCGCGAGAAGGCCGTGTTGTCGAGCGGGAAGACGTTGTACTTCTCCGCCTGCGTCCGGAACAACGCCTGCATCTGCTTCAACTTGTCCGGCAGCTTCGCGGCGAGATCGTCGTTCTGCGAGAAGTCCTTGCCGATGTCGTAGAGCTCCCATGCGTAGCCGTCGACGACATTGGGCAGCTTGCCGGTCGCCAGATCCCACGGCGGCGCGAAGGGCGTCGTATTGGCGATCCAACCCTCGTGGTAGATCCCACGGTTGCCGGCCATTTCGAAATACTGCGTCGTGTGCGTGGAGGGCTTCTTCGCATTCGCGCGATCGAACGTATACGCCATGCTCACGCCTTCGATCGGCTTCTGGGTGATGCCATTGACGCTGGTCGGCGCCGGAACGCCGGTAATTTCCAAAAGCGTCGGCACGATGTCGATGACGTGATGGAACTGGCTGCGGATGCCGCCTGCGTCCTTGATGTGGCCGGGCCAGGAAATCGCCAGGCCCTGGCGGGTGCCACCAAAATGGGATGCCACCTGCTTGGTCCACTTGAACGGCGTATCGAACGCCCACGACCAGCCGACGGCCATGTGGGGATAGGTCTTGTGCGTGCCCCAATCCTCGTAATGCAGCAACGCCAGCGCTTCCGGCTCCTTCAGGATGCCGTTGTAGGCGGTGAGCTGGTTGTAGGCGCCATACAGGGTGCCTTCGGGGCTGGTGCCGTTGTCGCCGCAGATGTAGACGATGATCGTGTTGTCGAGCTTGCCGAGGTCCGCGACTTCCTGGATGACGCGGCCGATCTCATGGTCGGTATACGCCGCGTAGCCGGCAAAGACTTCCGCCTGGCGCGCAAACAGCTTCTTGTATTCGATCGAAAGCGAATCCCACTTCGGAATCTCCGCGGGCCACGGCGTGAGCTGGGTGTCCGGCGGGATCACGCCGAGCCGTTTCTGGTTGGCGAAGATCACCTCGCGCAACTTCTCGTAACCCATGTCGAACTTGCCCTTGAACTTCTCGACCCACGCCGCCTTCGGCTGGTGCGGCGAGTGCGTGCCGCCGGGCACGTAATAGACGAAGAACGGCTTGTCGGGAGCGGCCGCATTCAGCGCGTGGATGTGCGCAATGGCTTCGTCGGCCAGGTCGGTCGTCAAGTTGTAGTCGGGTTTCCCGACCCACGGCGTGATCTGCGAGTGGTCGCGGAACAGGTAGGGCGTCCACTGGTCGGTTTCACCGCCCATGAAGCCATAGAAATATTGGAAGCCCAGCCCCGAGGGCCATTGGTCGTAGGGCCCGGCCGCGCTGTACTGATAGGTGGGCGTGTTGTGATTCTTGCCGAACCACGACGTGGCATAGCCGTTGTCGCGCAGGATCGTGCCGATGCTCGCCTTCTCCGGACTGATGACGGAGTCGTAGCCCGGAAACCCCGTGGAAAGTTCACCGATCACACCGGAGCCCACCGAGTGGTGGTTTCGGCCCGTGATCAAGGCCGCCCGGGTCGGCGAGCAGAGCGCGGTCGAATGAAACTGCGTGTAGCGCAAGCCGGCCTTGGCCACGCGATCCAGCGAAGGGGTCGGGATGACGCCGCCGAAGGTGCCGGAAACGGCGTAGCCCTGGTCGTCGGTCATGATCAGGAGCACGTTCGGCGCGCCCTTGGGCGGCACGACGCGCGGCGGCCACCAGGGCTTGGAGTCGAGCGCGCTCTCCTTGATCGCTCCCCCGAACTTCATCGGCGGCGGCGGAATTTGCTTGCCGTCGAGCGTCACGGTGGCCGTGGGCGCCCCCAACTCACCGGTGATCTTCTCGGCCGCAAGCGCGGCGAAAGCCAGCCCGCCGCTAAACAGCGAGACCGCGATTTTCGCGATGATGCTTCGCGTTTCAAATCCCCGTTTCATGCAATCTGCTCCATGACTGCGCCGAGCTGTTCCGGCAGCGTGTCTCCTGGTTCGTACAGCCGAGTATCACGCAGCGCCTGCCGTGTGTGAAGCGCGAACTGATCGAAACGGGCGCTCGTCGACTGTCGAATACGACGAATCAGGTGGTGCGGCGCCGTGGAACCAGCGCGTAGACATCCGAGAACATGCTGCGGACGCCTCCGGTCTGCTCATCGACGAGCCAGCGCATGGCGAGCTTCTCGGGCACCCGGATCACGGATGGTGACTCGAAGGTCCCGAACACGAAATCCCACACGGGTGACGTCACGCCGTGGTTCGCCTTCGGGTTCCCGAAGTGGTGATGGAAGTGGTGACGCCGGAGGTAGCGACCGTAGGCGCCGATCCCGGCGTGGGTGTGGGCGCGGCGATGCACGATCTCGTAGGTCACGTACATCGCGACAAACGCGGCGGTGTACACCCCGCCGACAACCGGCCCGACGACGAGCAACGCGAGCGGGAGGGTGATCAGCGTCGCCCCCAACGCGGCCCCCGCCTTCTTCACCGCCGGGGCGAAGTAGTCGCCTTCGCTGTGATGGCGCGTGTGCTCCGCGGAGAAGAAATTCGGCATCGTTCGACGGTCGTGGCCCAGGAAACGATGAAGTGTGTACTCCAGGAACGACCAGGTCACGACACCGAGGAACGCGGCAATCCCGATTGAGAGCATTGGAGAGCCTCCCGCCGGAAAGAGTAACCGGATGTATGACCCTCCCCAAGAGATTCGTGGATCCGCCTGGAAACAACGAGGGAATCAGGACTGGTCCGCAGGCGGGAAGGCGAACTGCTTGGGTTTTCCGGACGCATCAGGGTTCGTTTTCGGCGGCTAGGGGGGCTTCGCGAATGCGGCCGGGCGCTCCAGATGGTCTAGCTTTCGGATCCCGGCGCATGGGCAGCCGATGGAGGCAGGCGGATGATCGGGCGCGGACGTTGCGCAGCGGTGGTGCTCGCATCGGGATGGATCGCGGGAGCGGCCCTGGCCGCGGACAACGCCTGGCTCGAGGCCGGACGCGCAGCGGTTCGCGAAGCGCGCGCACAGCGGGTCGTGCCCGGACCTGCGCGCAACGTGATCCTGTTCCTCGGCGATGGCATGGGGATCACGACCGTCACGGCGGCGCGCATCCTCGAGGGCCAACGGCGCGGCGAATCCGGGGAAGGCAACCAGCTCGCGTGGGAGGGCTTTCCCTACACGGCGTTCTCGAAGGTCTACTCGACCGATGCCCAGACGCCGGAATCCGCGGGGACGATGACGGCGATCGTGACGGGCGCAAAGACGAGATCCTCCGTGCTCTCGTTGGATGAGACGGTGCGCCGCGGCGATTTCTCAGCCGCGACACAGCATGGCCTGGTGACGATCCTGGAGCAGGCCGAACAGCGCGGCCTCGCGACAGGGGTCGTCACGACGACGACCGTCACCCACGCCACGCCGGGTGCAACCTACGCCCACACGCCCGACCGCGATTGGGAAGACGATTCGCGGCTCTCGGCAGCGGCGCGCGCCGCTGGCTTTCCGGACATCGCGCGCCAGCTCCTCGAGTTCCCACACGGCGACGGAATCGAGGTCGTGCTCGGTGGCGGGCGCCGGAGCTTCCTGCCCGCGGCCACGGTCGATCCCGAATACCACGCTACGAAGGGCAGCCGGCTCGACGGCCGCGATCTCACCCGAGAATGGACGCAACGCCGGCCGCGTTCGGCCTACGTATGGAACCGCGAGCAGCTCGAAGCCATCGACCTCGCGACGACGGACCACCTGCTCGGCCTGTTCGAAGTCTCGCACATGAAGTTCGAGGCCGATCGTTCGCTCGACTCCGCCGGCGAGCCCTCGCTGTCGCAGATGACCGCAATCGCGATCAAACGCCTCGCGCGTGCGCCGCACGGCTTCTTGCTGGTGGTCGAGGGCGGCCGCATCGACCACGGCCATCACGCCGGCAACGCCTATCGCGCGCTCGGCGAGGCGATCGAGTTCTCGAATGCCGTGCGCGTCGCACTCGAGAAGACGGATCCGAAGCAGACACTCGTGGTGGTCACGGCGGATCACGGCCACGTCTTCACGTTCGGCGGCTACGCCAAACGCGGCAACGACATCCTCGGCAAGGTGATCCGCGCCGACGAAGGCAGCGGCGGAGGCAAGGGAGAGTTGGCTCGCGACGCGCTGGGCCGGCCCTTCACGACGCTCGGCTACCTGAACGGACCCGGCTACACGGGCGCATCGGCGGAGCAGGCGGAAGGTCCGAAAAGCTTCCCCCATCAGGGCGCCGGCTACCGCCCGGCGACGAAGGGCCGGCCCGATCTCGGAGCCGTCGACACCGCCGCGCCGAGCTATCTGCAGGAAGCGATCGTTCCGCTCGCGAGCGAAACCCACTCGGGCGAAGACGTTCCGGTGTATGCCACCGGACCGGGCGCGGATCTGTTTCGCGGCGTGCGCGAGCAGAATTATCTCTATCACGCGATGGTCGAGGCGCTCGGCTGGAACGCGGCGGCGGCCAGGCCGACGCGCTGAGGGCTCAACGCAAATTGCGCGAGCGCTCCTCCCAGTTGCCCGTGGGCGTGCGGAAGATCAGCACGCGACGATCTGTCGTCAGCGTAGCGACGTTCGAACCCGCGTTGATCGATTCGATGCGCTCGGCGACGTCGAGCTTCACGGGAAAGAAGCCGCCCCTCTGCGGCGAAAGCCCGAGCGCGCTGCGATCGGTGACGATCACGGCCACGTTTGCGCCCACCTGCGTCACGACCACGCGCTCCCTGGGCAGGAGGCGGTACTCGACGAGGTTGCCGCTGCCTCCGTCGAACCCGATGGCACGCCGGTTCGTAACGACGATCGCGACACGATCGCCGAGGGTCGGCGCAATCGGCGGCGACTCTTTGCGCTGGTAGCTCGTCTCCTGCCACGCCGCCGAGCCCGTCGCGACCGCGAGGATGCGCCGGGTCGTGACGGCCACACCGACCTTGCCGCGGGCGCCGAGCCAGAGCACGGACTCATCGAGCTGTAGCCGCTCGGAGATCTCCCCACCCTGGCGCGCGTCGATCGCGAGCAGATCGCGATCGATCAGCAGCACTTCGAGCAGCTCGGCGAGCGGCACCTGATCGCCGGAGACCGGCTGGGATCGCGCGTCGGGTGCGGCGACGACGAGCCCGAGCACGAGAATCCAGAGCGCGGGCCGGAAGGTCATTCGGGGATGGGTAGCGCTAGACTCCGCTGAGCGCCGCGCGGCGCGGAGGATTCGCATGACCGCCACGCAAGCGAGCGTTGTACCCCAGCCCGGCACGGACATTTCCCTGATCCCCGACCAGATCGCCGCGTTGCGCACGGGCTTCGAGAGCGGCAGGACGCGCCCCCTCGCCTGGCGACGCGCCCAGCTCGCCGCGCTCGCAGAGCTCGTGGACCAGGGCGCGGACGAGCTCCTGCAGGCGCTCCAGCAGGATCTGCGCAAGCCGGTGCTCGAGGCCTGGGGAGCAGACGTCGGCTACGTCAAGCAGGACGTGAAGCTCGCGCTGAAGAATCTCGCGAAGTGGATGCGGCCCGAACGCGTCTCGACGCCGATCCATCTGCGCCCGGCGAAATCACAGATCGTGCGCGAGCCGCTCGGTGTCGTGCTGATCATCGCGCCGTGGAACTATCCGGTTCAGCTCCTGCTCGGACCCCTCGTCGGCGCGATCGCCGCCGGCAACTGCGCCGTGCTCAAGCCCTCCGAGATCACCGCCCATACTTCGGAGGTGCTCACGAAGCTGGTGCGGCGCCATCTCGATTCCGAGTGCATTGCGATCTTCGAAGGCGGTGTCCCGGAGACGCAGGCGATCCTCGCCGAGCGCTTCGATCACATCTTCTATACGGGCAACGGGATGGTCGCGCGCGAGGTGATGATCGCGGCCGCACGCCATCTGACCCCCGTGACGCTCGAGCTTGGCGGCAAGAGCCCGTGCATCATCGATCGCGATGCCGACATCGCGACCGCCGCGCGGCGCATTGCGTGGGGAAAGTTCATGAACGCAGGCCAGACCTGCGTTGCGCCTGATTATATTCTGGTGCATCAAGATCGCGAAGCCGAGTTGATCGAGGCGCTGGGCCGCACCGTGCGCGAGTTCTACGGCGACGATCCCAGCCGCAGCCCCGATTACGCCCGGATCCCGAACGTGCGCCATCACCGTCGGCTCAGCGCGCTTCTCAAGGATGGAGAAGTCGTGGTCGGCGGCCAGACCGATGAGAGCGACTGCTACATCGCGCCGACGGTGCTGCGCAATCCCCGCCCCGATTCCGCGGTGATGACCGACGAGATCTTCGGCCCGATCCTCCCGGTGCTCACGGTTCCCGATGTCGGAACCGCGATCGAGTTCGTGAACCGACGCGAGAAGCCGCTCGCGCTCTATCTGTTCTCGAACGACAAGCAGGTGGAGCAGCAGGTGATCGGCGGCACCAGCTCGGGCGGTGTCTGCATCAACTCGACGATCTGGCACATCGCGAACCCGATGCTGCCGTTCGGCGGCGTCGGCCCGAGCGGCATGGGCGCGTATCACGGGCGCGCGAGCTTCGAGACCTTCAGCCACCGCAAGAGCGTGCTGACGCGGGGCACGCGCTTTGACCCCAAGCTCATGTATCCGCCCTACACGCGCCTGAAGACCGCACTGGTCAAGCGCTTGTCCTGACGGCGCCGGCGGCCGGCCATCTCAATCGAAGAGCACCGGCAGACGCCGCGGCGCGCGGAAGATCCGGCCCGTGATGTGCACGTCGTCGGCTGCCGGGTCCAGGCGGACGTTCGGCAGGCGGTCGAGCAGCGCGTTGATTACGACATCGGTCTCCATGCGCGCGAGATCCATGCCCAGACAGCGATGCGGCCCAAAAGCGAAGGCCATGTGCTGCTTGGGCGGACGGAAGATGTCGAACGCGTCCGGTCGCTCCCAACGCGTCTCGTCGCGATTCGCCGCGCCCAGGCTCACCTGCACCATCGCGCCCTTGGGAATCTTTACACCGCAGACTTCGGTGTCTTCGGTGCATAGACGCCCGATGCCCGTGAGCGGTGTCTCCCAGCGCAGCGCCTCCTCCATCGCACGCGGAATCAACGAGCGATCCTGACGCACGGCCTCGAGCTGCTCCGGATGCGTGAGCAGGCCGAAGATCAGGTTGCTCGACGAGCGATACGTCGTTTCGGCGCCGGCGGGCAGCAGCAGCCTGAGGAATCCGAGGATGTGCTCGTTGTCCAGACGCGTTCCCTCGAGCTCCGCCTGGGTGAGCACGCTGATGATGTCCTCCTTCGGCTGCGCCCGCCGCGCCTCGATGATGGGCGTCAGGTATTCCCCGAGTCGCTTGGCGGCCGCGAGGCCGTTCGCGAAATCGAAAGCCACGCTGATCAGCCCCACCGCCCAGCGGTGGAAGCGCGGGAGATCCTCTCGCGGCAGGCCCAACATTCCGGCGATCACATACACCGGGAAGGGGAAGGTGAGCTCGCGCACCAGATCGGCGCTGCCGCGATCGGCGAAGGCGTCGATGTAACCGTTCACGATCGGACGCACGAGATCGTGCTCCCATTTTTGGAGCGCCTTGGTCCGGAAGGCCGTCTGGATCAGGCTGCGGTAGCGGCCGTGCTCGGGCTCGTCCATCACCAGGATCGTCGGGCCCATCACGAGCCCGATCGTGGCCTTGTAGGCCGACGAGGAGAAGCGCCTGCCATCGCGCAGCACTTCCGACACCGCCGCGTAGGAAGACGCGCCGAACACGACGGGCACGTTGTCGCCGAGCGCCTTCACGCCCTCGCCCATCAGCTTCACGAGGTCGATCTCCTGGACGGGCGCCGCGCGTCGCTGGGCCGCGAAATCAGGATAGGGATCGCGACAGATGTCGGAGCCCATCGCGCGATCGAACAGCTCGAAGGGGTCCCAGTTCTCGTCGTCGAGGGAAACTACACTCTTCTGAGTCGACTGATCCGTCATCTGGTTCCTCTCGACGGGAGATCCTGCCATCCGTTCCGTCGGCTCGGGGGCGAAGGCGCGGCGTTGCGCGCGATCCCGGTATCGTCGCCGCGTCCACGTCAGGGGTCAAGCAGCGGGTGCGTCCGGAGCATCCCGTTCGACTCCCGAACCATCGTGCCACCGGCGTGCTCGCCTTGGCTGACGCGGCGCTAGGCAAGCGCCACGGGTCGAAGTAGGCTCGACGCTGGCGCCCGGAGCTTGGCGAGGTCCGAGATGCTCGATTGCGTGATCCAGAACGGGGCCGTCGTCGACGGCACTGGGGCGCCGCGACGCACGGCCGATGTCGCCATCGAAGCCGGGCGCGTCGTCGAGATCGGTCGCGTGAGCGCGCCCGCAAAACGCACGCTCGACGCGCGCGGCTGCATCGTCGCCCCCGGCTTCGTCGACATTCATACGCATTACGACGCACAGGCGTTCTGGGACGGAACGCTCAGCCCCTCGCCCTTCCACGGTGTGACGACGGTGGTGGGCGGAAACTGTGGCTTCAGCATCGCTCCGCTTTCGCGCGATTCGGCCGGCTACATGAAGCGCATGTTGGCGCGCGTCGAGGGCATGCCTCTCGAGAGCCTCGAAGCCGGCGTACCCTGGGATTGGACGAGCTTCGGCGAATATCTGGCGCGCCTCGATGGCCGGCTCGCGGTGAATGCGGGCTTCCTCGTCGGACACTCGGCCCTGCGCCGGCTCGTGATGGGCGAGGCTGCCATCCGCGAGGCCGCGAGCGATGCGGCCCTGCGCGCGATGGTCGCGTTGCTGCGTGAATCCCTCGCGCAGGGGGGACTCGGCTTCTCGTCCTCGGGCGCGCCGACGCACAACGATTCCGAGGGTCACCCCGTGCCATCGCGCTTCGCGACGCGCGAGGAATTCCTGGCGCTCGCGGGCGCGCTGCGGGACTTCCCGGGCACGACGCTCGAATTCATCCCGACCGTCGGGGTCTTCAGCGAAGCGCAGCAGGATCTGATGGCTTCGATGTCGCTCGCCGCAAACCGGCCGCTCAATTGGAACGTGTTGGGCGTCGCCTCCTATGCGCCGAAGGCCTCGGAGGCGCAGCTCGCGGCCTCGGACTACGCGGCAGCGCGCGGCGCGACGGTGATCGCACTCACGCCCTCGCAGGTGATGAAGCTGCGCATCAATCTCGCCACGGGCTTCCTCTTCGACGCGCTCCCGGGCTGGGCGGCCATCCTCGGACTTCCGCTTCCCGAACGCATGCGCGCGCTGCGCGACCCTGCGGTTCGCGAGCGGCTACACAAGGGAGCGGCCTCGGAAGCAGCCGGGGCGATGCGCGCGATCGCCGTCTGGGAGAACGTCACGGTCGAAGAGACCTTCGACCCGCGCAACGCCGCGCTGCGCGGCCGCAAGATCGGCGAGATCGCCAAAGAGCAGAACCAGACGCCGTTCGACACGCTGCTCGATCTCGCGCTCTCCGAGGATCTGCGCACCTCGTTTTCGCCATTCATCCCCGGCGACGACGAGGCGAGCTGGCAGCTGCGTGCGAAGGTCTGGCGCGACCCGCGCACCGTGATCGGCGCTTCCGATTCCGGCGCGCACCTCGACATGATCGACACCTTCACCTGCACCACGTCACTGCTCGGACCGGGCGTCCGCGAGAAGGGGCTGATCCCGCTCGAGGAGGCGGTGCGCCAGCTCAGCGACGTGCCGGCGCGACTGTATGGCATCCGCGAGCGCGGACGCCTCGCTCCCGGCTGGTGCGCCGACATCGTCGTCTTCGACGCCGACCGCATCGGCCCCGGCCCCATCCACACGCGTCACGATCTGCCCGCCGGCGCCGCGCGCCTGTATGCCGAGGCCGAGGGCATCGCGCACGTGCTGGTGAACGGAGTCGAGATCGTACGCGGCAAACAATTCACCGGCGCACTACCGGGCACGGTGTTGCGTTCCGGCCGGGATACGGAAACCGTCGAAGTCCCGGGCGGCCGCGCCGCCTAGGCCGACCTCAGTGCTGGGAGAGGAGCTGGAAATGCCGCAGATCATCGACGCCGACGCCCACGTGGTCGAGGGCGCGAGCTTCGCGAAGGAACTGCTCGCGCGTTGGCCGGAGATCGTGAAGTACCAGCTCGGCAGCGACGGCAAGGGCGGTTTCACGATGGAGGGCCGGCGCTATCCCGAGCCCGAGGGGCCCGGAGCCGGTTGCCCGCCCCTGCACGGTCTCAGCGATGCGCCGGGCATCGACCCGTACACGCTCGCGGGCATGCTGCGAGATGCCGACCGCGAGAGCATCGATCGCATGGTGTTGTATCCGAGCATGGGCCTCGCCGCGCCGACATTTCGGGATCCGCGCTTCGCGGCGGAATTCTCGGCGCTCTACAACGGCTTCATCGCCGATTGGTGCAAGCGCTCGGACGGGCGCTTGTTCGGCGTCGCGGTGGTGCCGATCGAGGACGTGCAGACCTCCATCCGGATGATGGCTGAAGCCAAGCAGCAGGGGCTCGTCTGCACGCTCGTGCCCCCGGCGCTGCGCGAGCGCAATCTCGATCATCCCGACCTCGAGCCTTTTTTTGCCGCCGCCGCAGATCTGGACATGCCGCTCGGTGTGCACGGTGCGCCGGGCATCCACCTGCCGAAGATCGGCGTCGACCGTTTTACGAATTACATCCAGGTGCACTGCGTGAGCTTTCCGTTCGACCAGATGACGGCGATGACGTCGCTCGTCTCCGGAGGTGTGTTCGACCGGCATCCGCGTCTGCGCGTCGCCTTCCTCGAAGCCGGCGTGACGTGGGTGCCGTACTTCATCGATCGCCTGCACGAGCATTGGGAAAAACGCGGCTCGTGGATCCCGAACGGCTGGCAGCGCGACCCGCGCGAAACCATCGCGCGCGGCCAGATCTACGTCTCGTGCGAGCCCGACGAGACGGTGCTGCCCGCGGTGCTCGAAGCGCTCGGCGACGACTTCGTGATGTATGCGAGCGATTATCCGCATTGGGACGGGGAATTCCCGAACAGCACCCGCGCGCTGCGCACGCGCATCGACTTGAGTGAAGCCTCGCGGCGCAAGCTGCTCGGGGAGAACGCGCGGCGCTTCTACGCCCTGCCGGGTCCGTGACTTCACTCGCCTTTGGCTCGCTGCGCGCTTCGCTTGCAGGAGAGCTGCGATCGCGCGCCCTACACGTGATTGCGAAGCATCAGCTCCTTGGGATGCGGATCCAGGTAGACCTGGCCCAGCAGATACGCGACGCTGAAGCGCCGCGCGTGGTGGCGCACCAGTGTGAGGGGCACGAGCAGCGGCACGAGACCGCCACGATAATCCCGAATCAGGTCCTGGATCTCGCTGCGCTGCGCCGCATCGAGCCCCTCGCTCACGTAGCCCGCCATGTGCTCGAGCACGTTCGCGTTGCGACCCGGCGTCGCGCGCTTCGCGAGCGCCGCCATGAACTCCGTTTCGTAGCGCGTGCGCAGCTCGGCTCGTGAAAGCCGCTTCATCCCGGCCACCAGACGACCCAGCTCGGCGTAGGCCTTCGGCGCGTGCGCCATCAGCTGGAGCTTGTGGGCGGTATGAAACGCGACGACGTCGCCGAGCCGCCAGTCGCTCGCGAACAGATCGCGCAGGCGGCGATAGGCGAAGACGCGCTCGATGAAGTTCTCGCGCAGCGGCGCATCGTGCAGACGGCCTTCTTCTTCGACCGGCAGCGAGGGCAGCGCCGCGAGCAACGCCTCGGCGAAGAGCCCGCGTCCGTCGCGCACCCCCGGCTGGCCCGCGCGGTAGACCTTGACCCGCTCCATCCCGCAGCTCGGCGAATCTTTCTTGAGCACGTAGCCGCAGAGGTCGAGCTTCGCGATCTCGGCCACGCGGCGCTTCACGAAGGCGCGCATCGCCGGCGTGTGGTCGCGATCGGTCTTGTGCTCGAGCATCCGGACGTCGTCTCCGTCGCGAACCAGCCGCACAGACGGGCGCGGAATGCCCATCCCCGACTCGACTTCCGGACACACGGGCAACCACTCGACGAAGCGCGCGAGCTCCGAGACAAGGAACAGATCGCGCTTGTGGCCGCCGTCCCAGCGCACCTTCTCGCCGAGCAGACACGACGAGATGCCGACGCGGATCGGGCTCTCACCGAGCCACGCCGGAGGCCGCTTCCCAGCCGGGCGATCGCCGCTCACGGGGCGGGCTCGCCGAGCAACGCGTGACGCAGCGCGCGTTCGCGGTAGGCGAAGATGCGGTCGAGCTCGCGCCGAACCAGCGGCGCGACGATCTCGCCGAACGGTGCGAGCCGCAGCCCCCAGCGCACCTCGTCCTGCATCCGCGTGCCGTCCGCCGTATCGCTGAAGCGGTGCGTGTGCTCCCAGCACCCGAACGGACCACGGATCTGCGCATCGACGAAGCAGATGTCGGGCTCCCAGCGCGTGATGCGGGTGCGCCAACGGAAGGGGATGCCCAGGAGCGAGAGCCGGTAGTCGATCAACGCGCCCTCGCCCATTGCAATCGGAAGCGGCGTCAGGATGTGCAGGCGCAGCTCGGGAGGGGTCAGACGATCCAGATTCGCGGCGTCGGCGAAGAAGGGAAACACACGCGCGCGCGGGAGCGGCAGCTCGGTCAGCGTGCAAAGCGAGCGGATCACGGCACGGCTCCCGCTGCGCGCACGGCCTGGTAGCGGGAAAGCGCGAGCTTGCGCCGTTCGTCGTGGCGCACGATCGGGGTCGCGTAGGCTCCGTTCAGGAGCGGCGCGCGCCAGGGCTCGTGTACCGCTTCGGCCGGTGCGTCGCGCAGCTCGGGCACGAAGCGGCGCACGTAGACGCCGTCGGGGTCGAAGCGCCGCGCCTGCACGACGGGATTGAAGATCCGGAACCACGGCGCCGCGTCGGTTCCCGTCGAGGCCGACCACTGCCAACCGCCGTTGTTCGAGCCGGGATCGCCGTCGACGAGGCGTTGGAAGAAGAAGCGCTCCCCGCGCCGCCAATCGATCCAGAGATCCTTCACCAGGAAGCTCGCCACCAGCATGCGCACGCGGTTGTGCATCCAGCCCGTCTGCGCGAGCTGCCGCATGCCCGCGTCGATGATCGGGTAGCCCGTGCGTCCCTCGCACCAGGCTGCGAAGGCGGCGTCGTCGGAGCTCCACGCGATGCGATCGTACACACGCTGGTACGATTCGCGTTCGACGCGCGGGTGGGCTTCGAGGATCGCGGCGTAGAACTCCCGCCAGACGAGCTCGTCCTGCCAGCGCGCAGCGCCTCGCGCACAGCGCACGTCCGCGGCCGAGGCCTCGGATGCGGCATGAAAGCACTCGCGCACGGAGATGGCGCCGAAGCGCAGATAGGGCGAGAGACGCGAGGTGCCGTCGACCGCCGGGAGATCGCGCGCCGTCTGGTAATCCGCGACCGCCGCGTCTAGAAAGCGCGCGAGCCGGCGGCGCGCGGCGGATTCGCCACCCGTCGGGAGCTTCGTGGCGTCGTCGCGGAAGCCGAGCGCCGCCAGCGACGGAAGCGGCTCGCTCGCGATGCCGGGCCGCGCGCCCGGCATCGCGCCCAGCTGGCACGGCAGCCCGGGCTGCTCGGCGAGCCGGCGCTGCCACGCGCGGCGGTAGGGGGTGAAGACGGCGAAGGGCTCACCCGCCTGCGTCAGCACCTCGTGGCTCTCGAAGATCACGCGGTCCTTCGAAGCGACCACGCGCACCCCGAGGCGTTCGGCCGACGTCCGGACGTCTGCATCGCGCCGCCTCGCGTAGGGCGTCGTGTCTCGATTGAACGTGAGCAGATCCGCGCGCATCTCGCGCAGGAGCTCCGGTATCACCCGCCGCGGATCGCCGCGGCGCAGCACCAGCGGATTCCCGCGCGCGGCGAGATCACGGGCGAGCCGTTCTACACAGTCGAGAAGAAAGCGCACGCGCGGTGCACCGGTGCGCGGCGAGCGCAGAATGCGCTCGTCGAACACGAAAACAGGCACGAGCACGTCGGCTTCGTGCGTGGCCTGCGCGAGCGCAGTGTTGTCGTGCAGGCGCAGGTCATTGCGAAACCAGTGGAGCGCGAGGGTCACGAGCTCCCGGGAGTCGGCCGAGCCGCGACATTGCAGTGCCCGGCTTCGCAGGCGATCTGCTCGCGCCCCGTCCAGCGCAGGCGGTTTCGCGCGAAGCTGCGGTAAGCGGCGTCGAAGACGCGGCCAATGACGGGCCAGCCCGAGGGAGCGAGCAGCCAGCCGAGACCCACCGCGGCGTAGGCGCGTCGGAAGACCTCCATACCCTCGATCACACGGCCATCGGGGAGCACCGCGTGGATCCGGGCCATCACGGTCTGCTGATCGAGGCCGTAGCGCGCGGCGTCGAAATCCGGCGCTGCGATGTCCTCGAAACAGATGCGGGAGCGCGCGTCCCGGCGCCGCAGCATCGCGACTTCGCGGGAGCACAGCGGACAGTCACCGTCGTAGAGCAGCTTCAATTCCCAGGCGGGGATCGAAGGTTCAGATCTCGGGGGAGGCATGTCGTTCACCTCGTCGGCGCGGTGCCCCCAAGCGTATCGCCCGGCTTGAAACATGCAAAACCGGGACCGCCGGCGAGCCGATCGAGAGGCATGCTCACTCGGTCACCGTGACGGTCGCGCCGCGCATCGGCGCCTGATCGAGATGCGGCAGGCAGAGGTACTCGTACGTTCCCGGCGACGTGAACGTGAAGCTATACACGCCGCCGCGATTCAAGAAGGGCGAGGCGAGAGGGCTCGCGGCGGGTTGCGTGCCCTTGCCACTCGTCACGGTGTGCGTCACGGCGTCGTCGTTGACCCAGGCGACGGGAGTGCCGATTTTCACGCTCAGGTGATGGGGCTCGAAGCGCATGCCGCGAATGCGCACAACGGCGGCGCCCGCCGGCAGCGCCGCGGGCGCCGGCGGCGCAGAAGCGTTACCCGCTGCATGCGCGGCGTGCGCCGAGGACGGCACGGTCGCCGCGCCCGCGGCCGGCGCGCAGGGCGGCAATTTCGCGCCGACGGCCACGGCAGCATCCGATAGGTCGGCGCAATTGCGCTGGCCGGTGCCATCCCAGCCGAGATCCCCGCCGCCGCCAGGGAACTTCTCGGCGATGATGGCGTGCGGCCTCAGACCATTGCTCGAGACGTAGTTGAATTCGACCCGCGTGCCATCCGCAATCGGCTCCATCTCCGGATCCTTCTGGGCGTGCTCGGGTGCGAGCCGGATCACCAGGATGCCGACCGACCCGTTGTGCTTGACCCAGTTGTCGAATACGCGCGTCTCGTCGGCGCCCATCACCATGATGCCGAGGCCCGATGGCAACGCGCCCACGATCGCGTCCGGATCGCCAAAATTGACGTGGTCATTGCTCACGACCCAGTTGCGATGCACGCGATTCCGGTGCCCGTGCTTCTGCACCTTCGCCGGCAGCACGAACACCAGGATTCCGGCGCTGTTGTCGTACACCAGGTTGTCGCGCACGTCGGCGTCGTTCGTGTTCTCGATCTCGATGCCGGCAACGTTGCCGTGGAGCTCGTTGTAGGCGACCAGCGCCTGGTTCGATTCGCCCACGTAGATGGCGGCGTCATTGATGCCGGTGACCGTGCAGTACGTCACGCTGATGTTGCGCGATTGCACGGGATAGACGCCGTAACGGCCGGTATCCTCGATCACGAGGTCCGAGAGCACCACGCCATCGACCCCCTGCGTCGTCACCCCGTTGCCCTTGTAGTGGCGCACGCCGAAGCCGGTCATCGCGAATGGGCTGCCGGAGACGATCACGCCGTCGTTGAGTTCTCCGCGCCCGTCGAGTACGGGCCGCTGCGCCCCGCGCACGAGGCCGCGCAGCGTGAGACCCGGCGTATCGATGCTGAGGGCTTCCGAGTAGACGCCCGGCTCCACCTCGATCACGTCACCCGTCCGGGCGCGCTCGACCGCCTGGGCGATCGACTGCCCGGCCTTCACGCGGTGGGTCGCGGCCAGAGCGGTGAGCGGAATGAGGAACAGACAGGGCAGCCACAGCCAGACGATTCGTCGAGTTTGCTTCACAATCGTGTCTCCGAGATTGCCGCTAGCGGCGGGTTGCGAGAACAGGCAGGCCCGAGGGCACGACGCCCGGGATCGCGGGTGGAGGCGTATCATCGCTGAGGGCGCGCAGGAAGGCGACGAGATCACTCGCCTCGTCGTCGCGCATCGAGATCGGCCGCACGAATTCGTGAACGCGTGCCGCCGCGCTGCCATGCGCGATTCCGCCCCCTTCTCGGTAGAAGTGAACGACGTCTTCCAGTGTCGCGAGCGAGCCGTCGTGCATGTAGGGAGCCGTGAGCGCGACGTTGCGCAACGTCGGCACGGCGAAAAGCCCGCGCTGCGCCTCGAAGCCGCTGACACCGCCCACACCTGCGTCGTCCGAGGGCACCCCGATGGCGACAGCCAGCGGGGACTCGAAGGTCGGCAGGCGGTGGCATTCGAAGCAGCGCGTATTCAGCGATCGGAACAGCGTGAGTCCACGGCGCTCCGAGGTGCTGAGCGCGGCGCGTTCCCCCCGCGCGAAGCGGTCGTAGCGCGAATTGCGCGCCACGAGTGTGCGCTCGAAGGCCGCGATCGCGCGCGCGAGATTCGCAAGCGAGACCGGCGCGGCAGCGTCCGAAAAAGCGGCCTCGAAACGCTCCCGGTATTCCGGAATCGAGGCGAGGGCCGACACGAGCCATGCGGGATCGGCGTTCATTTCGTCCGGCGCGAGCAGAGGGACGAGCACCTGCGCTTCGAGACTCTCCGCCCGGCGGTCCCAGAACAGTCGCTGCTTGAAGCCGACGTTCCAGAGCGTCGGAGTGTTGCGCGAGAGGCGGGCGCCGTCGGCGCCGAGCGCGGTCGGCAGACCGTCCGTGAAAGCGCGCGCCGGCTGGTGGCAGTGCGCGCACGAGAGCGACCCGTCGCGCGAGAGGAGCGGATCGAAGAAGAGCAGACGCCCAAGCGCGACACGCTCGGGCGTCGGCTCCTCGCCGATCAGCGTCGGGAACGGCCGGTCGAGACCCGTCGCGGCGGCCAACAGGCCCGCCGCGAACAACACCAGCAACGCCAGGCGCCTGGGGCTCACGGCGCCAATTCCGCCAGCAAGGACTCGACCGCGCGCTCCGCATAGCGGATGCGATCCGGTACCGAGAGTCGCATCAGACGCGCCTGATTGCGGAAAAGCCCGAGATCGATGAGCCGCCACGCGGCATATCGTGGATCGGTGTCAGCGCGAAACTCGCGGCGTCGAATGCCGTCGCGGACGATCGTGACCAGCAGCGCCTCGAAACGGGCGAAGATCGCCCGGACCCAGCGAGCGAGTTCGGGATCGCCGTGGCACTCGGCGCCCACCAGCGCCTCGAACGCCTCGCTCGCGCCGGGCGCACGCTCGAGATAGGAGTTCGCAAGCCGACGAACGCGCTGGCTCGCGGGGCCTCGCGAACGCTCGGCGAGCGCCTCCAACCGCTCGATCAGCGGCAGGTGCGTCGAGCGAACCGCGGCTCTCACGAGCCCTTTGCGATTGCCGAACAATCGGTAGAGGATGGGCGCCGTACAGCCCGCCCGCGTCACCACCGCGCGCACGCCCACTCCCGCGATCGAGCCCTTCGCGAGCGACTCGAGAACGAACGCGCGCAGCAGCTGCTCGCTGCGTTCGGCGGCGGGGACGCGCGAGTGCCGGGCGCGGGGGGCGGGCCGTCGCAGCATGCGGGGGGAATCATAACGCCCGTTAACATTGCGAAGCAAGCGGGATCCCGCAGACTCCCGTTCGTTCTTTGGGAGGCGACGCCATGGCCCTGGTCCGCGAGATCCCGAGCCCGGCCGGAGCGCGCCGACGACTCGGCCTGGCGTCGCCCGCGACGCTCGAGCCGATCGGCGAGATCGAGGTGCAGACGGCCGAGGGCGTGCGCGCGGCGCTCGCCGTTGCGCGCACAGCCCAACCCGGCTGGGCTGCGCTCTCGTTTGCCGCGAGGGCGCGCTTCCTCGAACGCGCCCTCGCCGTGCTGCTCGAGCGTCAGGAGGCGTTCGTCGACGTGATCGTGCGGGAGTCCGGGAAGCCGCGGACCGAGGCGCTCATGATCGACATCTTCGCGAGCTGCGACTCGCTCGCCTGGCACGCGAAGCACGCAGGGCGGATCCTGCGTACGCGCAAGCAGCGCCTGCACGGAATACTGCGCATCCTGAAGAAACTCCAGATCGTGTATCAGCCGCTCGGCGTGGTCGGCGTGATCAGCCCCTGGAACGGCCCCTTCGTGCTCTCGCTCAACCCGAGCGTGCAGGCGCTGATGGCCGGCAACTGCGTGCTCCTCAAACCCTCGGAAGTGACGCCCGCATCGGGCCGCCTGGTGGGCGAGCTCTTCGAGGCCGCCGGGCTGCCCCCGGGCGTGCTGACGGTGCTCACGGGGGATGGCGAGACGGGCGCGGCGCTCGTCGAAGCCGGCGTCGACAAGATCGCGTTTACCGGCAGCGTCGCCACGGGACGCAAGGTCGCGCTCGCCTGCGCGCGCCAGCTCATCCCCTGCACGCTCGAACTCGGCGGCAAGGATCCGATGATCGTCTGCGCCGACGCGGATCTCGACATCGCCGCCGGAGGCGCGGTGGCCGGCGCCTTCTTCAATGCCGGCCAATATTGCTGCGGCACCGAGCGTGTGTACGTCGTCGATTCGGTGGCCGACGCGTTTACACGCAAGGTCGTCGAGCGCACCGCGAAGCTGCGCCAGGGAGATTCTGGCGAGTTCGACGTCGGAGCCATCTTCTGGGATCGCCAGCTCGAGATCATCGAGGAGCACGTGCGCGACGCGGTGGCGAAGGGCGCCAAGGTGCTGGTCGGAGGGCGGCGGAATCCGAACCTGCGCGGCCTCTTCTACGAACCGACCGTGCTCACCGAAGTGACGCACGAGATGCGCGTGATGCGCGAAGAAACCTTCGGGCCCGTGCTGCCGATCGTGCGCGTCGCGAGCGAAGACGAGGCGATCCGCCTGGCGAACGACACGGAGTATGGGCTCTCCGCCAACGTCTGGACGGGCAACCCGCGCCACGGTGTCGAGCTCGCGCAGCGCATCCAATCCGGCAGTGTCTGCGTGAACGACATGGCGATGACGTATGGCGCCCTCGAAGCCCCCTTCGGCGGCCGCAAGCAGAGCGGTGTCGGTCAGGTCAACGGTGAATCGGGACTGCGGGGCTTCTGCTTCGCGCAGCCGATCTTCGTAGACCGCTTTGGCGGCCGCCAAACCGCGAAGCACTACCCCTATTCCTTCGTAAAAGACGCAGGCATGCAGCGGCTGATGCGGCTACTGTGGGGCACCCCCCTCGGCCGCTGGCTCTCCTAATTCGCGAGGCCCCGTCGGCCGATGACGCCAGGAGCGGCCTCGATTCCGCAGGGGGAGACACCGCATGCTCGACCGGCTGACCCAGGGGATCGGCCTTGCCCTGCGCTCAGGCGCGGCGCCGCTCCTGATCGGTGCACGTCTCGCCGGCCGCGTCGCTGCCCCATCCGATCCCGCGTTGCCGGCGCGCCGGAACGGTCTCGCCATCGCCTCCAAGATCGTCCTCGATGAGCTCTTCTTCGCGAGCGAACTCGCTTCTGCCCGCTTCGTCGCGCGGCGGGATTATCAGCGCGTGGTGCTCGAGACCGAGGATGCACTCGCGTTCTACGAAGACCGCGGCTGGCTCGCCGATCCGTCCGACTTTCACCGTACGCCGCCTCCCCTCGACCGATTGACTCTCACGCGTGTATCCCGCCCGCGGCTACCGTACCTTCACCTGCGAGCCCCGAGCGGTTATGCGCCGCATCCCGGCGAGCCCGGCCGGCAACGCTGGCTCGGCTACACGCCGAACCACACGCTGCACGCGTGGTTGCTGCGGCATGCCGGACGCCCGCGCCCGTGGCTCGTGTGCATTCCCGGCTATCGCATGGGGCATCCGCTCGTCGATTTCACCGGCTTCCGCGCACGCTGGCTCCACCAGACGCTCGGCGTGAATGTCGCCATCCCCGTGCTCCCGCTGCACGGCCCGCGCCGCGTCGGCCGGCGCGGCGGAGACGGCTTCCTGTCGGGCGACTTCGTCGACACCGTGCATGCGCAGGCGCAGGCGGTCTGGGACGTGCGGCGGCTGATCGGTTGGTTGCGTGCGCAGGGCGCCCCGGGCGTCGGCGTCTACGGCATCTCGCTCGGAGGCTACACGGCCGCGCTGGTGGCCTCGCTCGATGCCGAGCTGGATTGCGTGATCGCAGGCATTCCCGCCACTGATTTCGTGCGGCTCGCGCGCGCACACGCGCCGGCCATGCTCGTGCGCGCGGCCGAACGCGCCGGCTTCTCCCTCGACCGCATCGAGCGGCTGCTGCGCGTGGTATCGCCGCTCGCGCTCGCACCCAAGGTGCCGCATGCGCGCCGCTTCCTGTATGCGGGCCTCGTCGATCGGCTGGCTTCGCCGGACCAGGCGAGCGATCTCTGGCGGCATTGGGGCGAGCCGCGGACGCTCTGGTACCACGGCAGCCACGTTTCCTTCATCTGGGAGCCCGAGATCCAGCCGCTGATTTCGGAGGCGCTCGCCGCCAGCGGGCTCGCGGTGCCTTCCCGCGCCTGACGCCACGCTACCTTCGGGCGATGCTGCGTTGCGCCCGGCTACCGATGCTGCTCGCCTGGTTCGCGCTCGGATGCGCGACGCTCACGGGCGGCGGCGCCCCCTTCTTGATCCACGTCGTCGATTCGGACGGCCGCCCGATCCCATGCGTGAAACTCACCACCACGCAGCAGATCGTCCTCACCAGCGATCGCGACGGCATCGCGGCGTTCTGGGAGCCCGGCCTGATGGATCGCTCGGTCTACTTCCAGCCCGCTCGCGAGGGCTGGCAGCATGCGGCCGACGCGACGGGCGTCCGCGGCCGCGCCTTCGAGATTCGTCCCGGCGGAAGCGCCAGCCTGGTGCTCGAGAAGACGGGGCCGTCGCCTGCTTGCGACGCGGCTCCCGCAGGCTCCTACCCACGCGCGGCCCGACGAGAAGAGCTGTTCCGGATCGACGTGGTCGATGCGACGACCGGCCGCGGGGTTCCCCTGGTCGAGCTGCGCACGCCGGGCGGCACCCGCCACTTCACCGACAGTCAGGGGATCGTCGCGTTCGATGACTCGTCGCAGATGGGCCAGCGCGTGCGCTTCGAGATCTCGGGCGACGGTTACCGGCTTCCGGATCCGAGCGGCGCAGTCGAACTCGAGCCGGGCCAGGGCGGGCACGCGACGATCGCGCTCGAGCGGATCGACATCGCCGAGCGTCTCTATCGTGTGACGGGGGCCGGCATCTATCGCGATAGCACCCGGCTCGGCCTCGAAGTGCCGATTCGAGAGCCGCTCGTGAATGCCAACGTGGCGGGACAGGATTCGGTGCAGACCGTCGTCTACCAGGGTCGCGTCTTCTGGATTTGGGGCGACACGCCCTCTCTCGACCATCCGCTCTGGAATTTCCACACGACCGGTGCGACGTCAGAGCTGCCCGCCGAGGGCGGTCTCGATCCGACCCAGGGCGTGGATCTCAATTACTTCGTCGATCGGCACGGGAGCGTCCGCGCGCTGGCGCCGATTCCCGGGCCGGGAGCCACGTGGCTCGGCGGGTTGGTGAACGTACCGGACGCGCACGGCGAGGAGACGCTCTTCGCCTTCTACGGCAAACACATCAAGCTCGAAGTCGCAGAGGAAAAGGGACTCGCACGCTTCCAGACAAAGACCCAGACCTTCGTACGGGAACGGCTGCTCGACGACACGCAAAGCGTGCAGCCGCACGGAACGGCGACCGTCGTGAAAGGCTCGGACGGCGCCTACGTACACTACGCAGACGACGCACGCATTCCGGCGCGCGCCGAGAGCCTCGCGGACCCCGCGAGCTGGCAGGCCTTCACGCCGTTTGCTGCCGCCGGCGCTGCGGCGGAGCGCGGGGCGGATGGGCGGGTGCGCTATGCGTGGCGAACCGGTGTACCAGCGGCAGGCGAAGCGGATCTGGTTGCAGGGCGGATCGCGCCGGGCGAGATGCTCAGCGGTCGCGTGCGCGACATCGTGAGCGGCGCCCCGGTTTCGATCCACGGACCCTCGACGGCTGCGAACGCCTTCCGCGACCGCTTCGTGCGTATCTTCACGCAGCGCCATGGGTCCCCCTCTGCGCTCGGCGAAATCTGGTACATGGAAGCCGACACGCCGATGGGACCCTGGCGCTTCGCCCGCAAGATCGTGAGCCACCGCAACTACAGCCTCTACAATCCGGTCCAGCACGCCTTCTTCTCGCAACGCGGCGGGCGTTCGATCTTCTTCGAAGGCACCTACACGGCCGCCTTCACCGACGACGCCGTGCCCACGCCGCGCTACGACTACAACCAGTTGATGTATCGCCTCGATCTCGAGGATCCGCGCCTGATCCTGCCCGTCCCGATCTACGATCTCGGCCCGAAGGGGCGACCCGAGCGCTTCGTCGACAAGCGGGCCCTGCGACCAGAGGATGGCGATCCGCCGATCGCGTTCTTCGCATACGATCGGCCGGCTCCGGGCACCGTCGCCGTGAGGTGGTCGGGCGCTGCCTGCGGGAATCGCCAGCTCGTGGCCGATCCGTCGCCCGCCAGCACGCCGCTCTTCTACGCCTACACCCAGCAGGTTCGACACTCAGTTCCGCAGACGCAGCCGCTCGTCGCCTTTCCTGCGAGCGCGGCGCAAGCGCCTCTGCGCACCCCGCTCGCCTTCGTGCTCGAGAATCCGTTTGGCGTGCGCCTGCCCGTGAGCGTCTACCTATCCGAGACAGGCGCCGATGCCGGGCGCGATCAATGCGTGCGCGAAGGAATCGCTGGCGCCGGCGTTCGCGTCGCGCTCGACGGCGCGCGTTCTCGCAGCCCGCGCGGAGTCGAACTTCGCTACGCGTGGTCCTGGCCGGGCGGGACGGCGGCGGGCCGCCAGGCGGAAATCGATCTCCCGGTGGGCCTGCATGAGATACGCCTCGAAGTGACTGCGCCGGACGGGAGCGCCGCGAGCGACGCGGTCGCCATAGAAGTGGCTCCGGGCATCACGGCGCCTTGAAGTCGGGCAGCTCGCGCGCCGCGCGTTCGACCGCGTCGAGGCAACGCGGCACGCGCTCCTCGAACGGGCAGAAGGCTTGCGCCGCGAGCCCATGATCATCCTTGATCACGTCGATTCCCGCGCAGGCGAACGTGTATGCGAGATCGGCGAGGGCTGCAGGCGAAAGTCCCATCGGCTTCAGGGCCGTGCAGGTGAGCGGGCGATCCCAGACACCGATGAGCTTGCGCAGCCCCTCGCTTCCGAAGCGCGGTCCGCGCAGGGCGCGGCGCAGCGAACGCGGAACGTCGATCTCGACGCACTCGACATCGGCATGCAGCGAGGAGTTCCCAAAAATCACGTTCACGAGCTGGGCGGGTTCGAAGGCGGTGGTCGCCACGGGATACGCGATCGTCGCGAGCATTCCCCCGCCCGCAGCGGGTTCCACGGACTCGACGCGCCCAACGATTTCCTCGAGGATGAAACGGTCGCGCAGTGCGCTGCGCGGCACCTCGACAGTCTGTTCGCGAGCGATTGCTTCGGCGCGTGCGTCGGCGCTCGCCGCCGCGAGCGCGAGGCGATAGCGGACGCGCAACATCTCGCTCGTGGGCAAGGGAGGCCCCGTCTGCTCGGCTCAGCCGCCGATCTGGTACATCTCGAGCTTCGGGCGGGCGCGTCCGGAGAGATCCGTGCTCGCGGCGCGCTCTTCGGAATAGCGATCCGTTCGCATCCGCCAGACGGCGGTGATGCGCTCGCGCAGCGCGTCATCGGAAGCGCCGGCGCGCAGCGGGCCGCGCAGATCCGCGCCGCCTGTAGCGAACAAACACGTCACGAGCTTGCCATCCGTGGTGAGACGTCCGCGCGTGCAATCGCCGCAGAAGGGCTGGCTCACGGAGGAGATCAGGCCGATTTCGCCGCTGCCATCGCGGTAGCGATAGCGGCTCGCCACCTCTCCGCGGTAGCCGCGCTCCACCGGCTCGAGCGGAAGTTCGGCATCGATGCGTTCGAGAATCTCGCGCGCCGTCACGACCTGCGAAAGATTCCAGTCGTTGAGCGTTCCCACGTCCATGAACTCGATGAAGCGCAATACGATGCCGGTGCCTTGAAACGAGCGCGCCAGAGCGAGAATGCCCGCATCGTTCACGCCGCGCTGCACGACGCAATTCAGCTTGATCGGCGCGAGGCCCGCGCGCCGGGCGGCTTCGATGCCGGAGAGCACGGCGCCGGGACCCGCGCGCCCGCCGCTCATCTGCTGGAAGACGTTCTCATCGTGGCTGTCGATGCTCACCGTGATGCGGCGGAGCCCGGCATCGGCCAGCCGGCCGGCCAGGCGCTCGAGCAGGACGCCATTCGTAGTGAGCGTGAGATCGCGCAACCCGGAAATCGCCGCGAGCTTGCGCACGAGTTGCGGGAGGTCGGCCCGCAGCAGCGGCTCGCCCCCCGTGATGCGCAACTTCTCGACCCCGAGCTCGACGAACAGGCGCGTCAGCCGTTCGATCTCCTCGAAGCTCAGCAGTTCGGGCTTGGGCAGGAAGGCGTAGCGCTCGCCGTAGATCTCGGCCGGCATGCAGTAGGGACAGCGGAAGTTGCAGCGATCGGTCACCGAGACGCGCAGGTCTCGCAGCGGGCGTCCCAGACGGTCGACTTCGGGCACGGGGCTCTCTCCTGGGCGACGGGCTATAGTACCTCACCCGACGCGCCATCCGGTCGCCCGCCCGCGAGGCGGCGTCCGTGGAAGGAGATCCGATGAGTCTGTCCGAAGCGACCCGTTCCAAGCTCTCCACGCTGATCGCCTCCGATCGCGTGGTGCTCTTCATGAAGGGGGATCGAGCGGTTCCGCAGTGCGGCTTCTCCGCACGCGTCGTGCAGATGCTCGATTCGCTGCTGCCGAAGTACACGACCGTCGATGTGCTGCGCGCGCCGGACGTCCGCGAGGGCATCAAGGAATTCTCGTCCTGGCCGACGATCCCGCAGCTCTACCTGGATGGCGAATTTCTCGGCGGCTGCGACATCGTGACGGAACTCTTCTCGACCGGCGAACTCAAGCAAAAGCTCGAGGACGCGCCCGCTCGCTGATACCCGCCGATGGAAGCGACAGACTTCACGATCGACGTCGGCGACGACGATTTCGCGAGCCAGGTGCTCGAGCGCTCCCACCGCACACCGGTGGTGGTCGATTTCTGGGCGCCGTGGTGCGGGCCCTGCCGCACGCTCGGGCCGCTGCTCGAACGCCTCAGCGCTGAACACGCCGGAGCCTTCGTGCTCGCGAAGGTGAACGTCGACACGTCGCCGGTCGTCGCCCAACGCTATGCCGTCCGCAGCATTCCCGCGGTGATCGCCCTGCGCGATGGTGCGATCGTCGCCGAGTTCGTCGGCGCGCAGCCGGAAGCCGCGGTACGGCGCTTCCTCGCGGCGGTGCTCCCCAGCGAAGCCGACAACCTCGCCCAGGCTGGCGCGGTTCTCGCGCGGGCCGGTGACGCCGTTGCTGCAGAGGCGAAGGTGCGCGCCGCGCTCGCGCTCGATGCGCGCCATGCGCGCGCGCTGCTCGGGCTCGCGCACCTGCTCGGCGCGCGCGGCGACACGGCGGGAGCGCTCGAAGCGCTCGAGAAGATCACCGGCGGCGAGGCGGAACTCGCCGAAGCAGACAAGCTCGCGGCGCAGCTGCGCATGCACGCCGCTGGCGCCAGCGACGATAAAGCCCTGCGCGCACGCATCGCAGCGAACCCGGACGATCTCGCAGCGCGCGTCGAGCTGGGCCGCTCGCTCGCAGCGCGCGATTGGCACGAGGAAGCGCTCGAGCAGCTGCTCGCCGCCGTGCAGCGCGACCCCCACTTCGACGACGAAGCCGCGCGCAAATGCATGCTCGATCTTTTCGCGGTGCTCGGCAGCGACCACCCGCTCACGCAGCGCTACCGAGGCGAGCTGGGGCGCGCCCTCTTCCGCTAGGAAAACGCGAAGGGAACGGGTCCAGCGTTTTGTCGCTGGGTTGCTGGCCCGTGCCCAGTGCTCGCAGCGCCGGCGCGGCGTGGGCTAGCGCCGCGCGAGTTCCGCCATGCGCCCGAACAGCTCGAGCGGCCCGGTGCGCTCCGACCCGCCGCGAAACTCGCGGTAGGCCGTCTCGACGTTCACGGCGATGCGCTCCGGATCTCCCCAATCCGCGTAGGCGCCGAGCTCGATGTCGAACGCCGCATCGCGCGCCGGAAGTCCGGCGTCGAAGCGCTCGCGCGCAGCGGCGTGAACGAAGCTCAGGTATTCGCGCACGCGCCGCGCGCCGTCGCGGTCGGTGATCGGCCCGTGGCCGGGCACGACGATGTCGACCTGCATGGCTTCGATCCGCTCGCAGGCGCGGATCCAATTCGAGATCGGGCCCTCCCAGACGATCGGGGTGCCCTCGATGAACAGGATGTCTCCGGTGAAGACGATGCGGTCGTCGACGGACTCGACGAGCACATCGCCGCGCGTGTGCGCCGGGCCGACCTCGAGCAGCCGCACGCGCTTGCTGCCGAGCCTCAGCTCGAGTTCGCCCTCGAAGGTTCGCGTCGGTAGCACCGGCTCGATGCCGCGAAAATCGAAGGCCCCGAACACGCGCCGAAAGAACTCCCCCGCCGGCCCGAGCTGCGCGGCGTTCTCGATCAGGCTCTGCATCACCGCCGGCGGCACCTCCGCCATCTCCTCGGCCGCCGCTTTCGACGCGATGATCTCGGCTTCGCGCACGAGCGCGTTGCCGTAACAGTGATCGCCGTTCGCGTGTGTATTGACGAGCGTGCCGATGCGGGCCGCCGCCGGCGTCGCGCGCCGCATCGCCGCCAGCATCTCGCGCGTGAGCGCGAGATCGAAGAGCGTATCGACGAGCAACGAGGCGCCCGCGTCCGTCACGAGTCCGGCATTGCTCCAGCCCCAGCCCCCGTCGGGCTGCAGCCACGCGAAGCAGCCGTTGCCGAGCTCGTGAAGACCCTTGCTGAACTGAAAGCGCAACCTCGACCTCCCCTGCTCGCGTTGCACGCCGCGAAGACGGCTAGCGCGGCGCTTCGATCCCATAAAGGCGCAACGCATTCGTGCCGAGCACTTTGCGCCGCGACGCTTCGGGCACATCCGCGAGCACCGCGAGCGTCTCCTTCACCGCGCCCGGAAACGGCGAATCGATGTGCGGATAATCCGACGCCCAGACCAGGTTGTCGTCGCCGAGCGCGCGGATCACGGACGGCGCCACGGCGTCTTCCGGATCCATCGAGATGAAGCACTGGCGCAGAAAATATTCAGACGGTTTGCAGCGCAGCTCGCGCAGATGCGCGCCCCAGGTGGAGAAGTGGCCATCCATCCGGTTGAGCCAGTAGGGCAGCCAGCCCGAGCCGCTCTCGAGAAACACGCAGTGCAGCTTGGGATGCCTCTCGAGCACGCCCCCGAGCACGAGCCCCGCGCAGGCCGCCATCTGCTCGAAGGGATGCGACATCAAGTGCAGGACGGCCGGGTTGCTCGTGCGCTCGCGGCCGAGCGTCGGCAGCGTATCCGACACACCCTCGTGCACGGTGATCGGAACCCCCAATGACTCGGCGCATTGCCAGAAGGGCTCGTAGCCGGGGCTCTGGATCGGACGCCCCGCATAGGGATTCGGACGAAAAAAAGCTCCGCGGAAGCCGAGACGCGTGACGCAACGTTCGAGCTCGGCGATCGACGCATCCACGTCGTCGAGCGGGAGCAGCGCAATGCCCACCAGCCGATGGGGGTCCGTGCGGCAGAAATCTGCGAGCCAATCGTTGTAGGCGCGACAGAGCGCCGCATGGAGCGCAGCGTCTGGAATCTCGGGAAAAAAGAAGCTGATGGTCGGGTACAAGACGCCGACGTCGATGCCTTCGGTATCCATGTCACGCAGCCGCTGTTGCGGATCGAAGCCTCCCGTCGGCAGGCGGCCGTCTTCGGTCTTGGGGCGCGCCGCCAGCGAGCTCGCCACCCGCATGATGAAGCGATCGTCGACGACGTAGCCGAACTTGCCGTTCTCGTCGCGCTGCGGACGCGGCGCCCGGCGCCGAAAGCGCGGCTCCAGATATTGCCCCCAGAGCTGCGGAGGCTCGATCACGTGGCCGTCGGCATCGACCACGAGCGGGCGCGTGGCATCGCTCATACGTCAAGCCCCCTTTTGGCTCCGAGCCTAAACGAAGGCTTGCCTCGTGGCGAGCAAGATCTGACAATGGGCCCAGGAGAAACCCATGCACAAAGGCATTTCGATCTTTCCGACCGACGCCTCGATCTCGCCGGCGGAGCTCGCCGTCGCCTGCGAAGAGCGCGGCTTCGAGTCTTTATGGGTCGCCGAGCACTCGCACATCCCCGTGAGCCGCAAGACGCCCTTCCCGGGCGGCGGCGATCTCCCGAAGATGTACTACGACGTGATGGATCCCTTCGTCTGCCTGGCATCGGCGGCGACTGCGACGAAGCGCTTGAAGGTTGCGACGGGCGTGTGTCTGCTCATCCAGCGGGATCCCATCCAGACAGCCAAGCAAGTTGCCTCGCTCGATCAGATCTCGAACGGAAGATTCCTGTTTGGCGTCGGCGGTGGCTGGAATGCCGAGGAGATGGCGAACCACGGCACCGTCTTCGAGCGTCGGTTTCGTTTGTTGCGCGAGCGGATCGAGGCGATGAAGGCGATCTGGACCCAGGAGCAGGCCGAGTATCACGGCGAGTTCGTCGATTTCGATCCCGTGTTCGCGTGGCCGAAGCCCGTGCAGAAGCCGCATCCGCCCATTCATGTGGGCGGCGCCTTTCCCGGCGGCGCGCGCCGCGCCATTCGCTATGGAGACGGCTGGGTGCCGATTCTCGGACCCGACGTGATGGCGAGCCAGATTGC
>JANNIY010000123.1:0-17412 GCA_031405455.1 Deltaproteobacteria bacterium
GGAAGTCTTACAAAACCGCGGGGAACTTCAAGACGATCGGGCGCCCTAAAACGAGCCCGGCTCGGGCTTCGCAGGGCCCGGCGCCGGCTGGCTTCCGGTCGCGCAGCGGCCCTCGAGCAGCGCGCCTTCCGCGAGCGCGAGGCTCGCTGTCCGGAGCTCGCCGCGAACCCTGGCCGTGGCATCGAGGACGACGCGCCGGCTCGCGCGGATGTCGCCCTTGAGGGAACCCGCGACGTGGAGTTCATCGGTCTCGATGTGCGCCTCGACGTTGGCCCGCGGTCCGATCCACAACGGACCGGGACCGATCACCTCGCCGCGCAGCAGGCCATCGATGCGCGCGGGCCCCGCGAGCGCGATCACTCCCGTGAAGTCGGCTCCGACGGCGAGCAGCACCGGAGCGGCGTCGGCTGCGTCATCGCGATCCGGGGGCTCAAGCATCGCCGAGCAGGATTCCGGTGAGGCGCTGCAAGTCTTCGAGCCCGAAGTACTCGATCTCGATGCGTCCGCGTGTGGCGTCGCCGTGGACCCGGACCCGGGTCTGGAGACGTTGGCGCAGGCTGTCGACGGCGCGCTGGAGATTCGGATCCTGGCTCGCGCGCGCACCCGCGTTGCGTCGCTGCGGTCGGGCTCCGGCCGGCCGAGCGATCTGCTCGGCATCGCGCACCGAGAGCTGCTCGCTCACGATGCGATCCCTCAGATGCCGGCGGCGCTCGGGGTTCGTGACCTGCAGCAGGGCCTTCGCGTGGCCGGCCGAGAGGCGCTGTTCCTCCACGTCTTCTTGCAGCTCACGCGGCAATTCGAGCAGCCGCAGGTGGTTCGCGATCGTCGAGCGGTCGAGGCTCACGCGTTTCCCGATTTCGTCCTGGGTCCGGCCGCTGTCGACGAGCACCCGGAAAGCATGCGCGAGCTCGATCGGATTGAGATCCCTGCGCTGGACGTTTTCGACGAGCGCGACCTCGAGGCGATCGCGATCGTCGACATCGGCGACCACGGCCGGAATCGCTGCCAGGCCGGCCGCGCGAGCCGCGCGCCAGCGACGCTCGCCGACGACGAGCTGGTAGCGGTCCCCCACGCGGCGCACCACGATCGGCTGCAACACGCCGTGTTGCTCGATCGAATCCGAGAGACTGGCGAGCGCGCTGGCGTCGAAGCGTCGGCGCGGCTGCTCGGGATTCGGATCGATGCGATCGACGGGGATCTCGCCCGGCGCCGAACGCGCGCTCGGCGCGGGCTCGAGCGCCGGCGAAACGGGCGTCGCGCTGGGAAGCAGGGCGCCAATGCCGCGCCCGAGGGCGTTAGGTCGGCTGCTCATCGGAATCTCCTTGGCTGAGTGCCGTCATCGCAAGCGACGGTGGCTCGCGGTGACGCTCGTCTGCGTGATGTCGGGCGAGGATTTCCTCCGCGAGCCGCAGGTGACTGGTGGCGCCTTTCGAGTGGGCATCGTAGAGCAGCACGGGCTTGCCATGACTCGGCGCTTCGCTCAGCCGCACGTTGCGCGGGATCACGGTCTCGAACACCTGGTTGCCGAAGTGCGAGCGAACCTCGAGCTCTACCTGGCGGCTCAAATTGTTGCGCCCGTCGGCCATCGTGAGCGCGATGCCTTCGAGCTCGAGTTCGGGGTTGAGCTGCTGGCGCACGACGTCGATCGTCTCGAGCAGGCCCGCCAGGCCTTCGAGCGCGTAGTACTCGCACTGAAGCGGGATGATGACGGCGTCGGCGGCGGTCAACGCGTTGAGCGTCAGCAGACCCAGCGACGGCGGGCAGTCGATCAGGACGAGATCGTAGGCGTCGCGCAGATCGGAGAGCGCAGCCGCCAGCCGGCGTTCGCGCGCGATCGCGGAGACGAGTTCGATTTCGGCGCCGTAGAGATCGCGGCCGGAAGGGACGACGTGGAGGTAGCGAAGCTCGGTCGCGTGCACGACATCCTTCATGACGCAACGACCGATGAGTGCGTCATAGACATGCTTTGACGCGCGCTCCGGCAGATAGGCGCTCGAGGCGTTGGCCTGGGGATCGAGATCGACGAGCAGCGTCGAGCGTTCGGAGGCGGCGAACGACGCGGCGAGGTTCACCGCGGTCGTCGTCTTGCCTACGCCGCCCTTCTGATTGACCACGGCTAGCACGCGGCTTCGATGCGCGGAGCGCTGCATCCCGATCGGCCTCTGGATTCCCCTCGGGGACTAACGAGAATCCCAGATTCTCACAATAGCGTATTTATGCGCGTCGAGGGATCCGCTCGCGATCTGATTCGTCAGATAAATAGGCTCTGGCGATGTTCCACGTGGAACGTTGTCCATGGAACGTTCCACGTGGAACATCGCTCCGATGGATCAGGAAAGACGGCGCCCCAGCCAAAGCGTCCGGCGCGGGCCGCCACCGGGAACCGCATAGTTGACGAACCGGACGGGGGTCACGTCCGGCTGTGCCTCGAGCTGGGGAAGCGATTCGCCCGCCGGCAGCGCGAGCCACCCGCCGACCAGGGCCCAGGGCTTGATCCAGCGCAGCGCCTGGTCGGCCTTGGCCATCGCCTGACCCATCGCCAGCTCGCGCGGCTGCGCTTCGAGCAGCTCCGCCCGCCCGCACAGGGTTTCGACATTGCGAAGCCCGAGCTCGCGTATCGCAGCGCGTTGAAAGTGATGGCGCTTCTCCCGCGCTTCAACGAGCAGCACCGCGCACTCGGGCCTGAGCACAGCGATCGGAAGCCCAGGGAAACCGGCCCCCGAGCCGAGATCGACGAGGCCCGCCACGACTGGCAAGCACTGTAGGAGGGCGGCGGCATCGAGGATCAGGCGGCCCACGATCGTCTCGACATCGCGGTGGCCGCTCAGATTGATGCGTTGCGCCCAGTGCTCGAGCAGAGCTGCCAGGCGCAGAAGTGCCTCGCTTTGCTCAGGGCTGACGGGGAGTGCGAGCTCGCTCAGGCCGCTTCGCAGCTGCGCCTCGGCCGCCGCGATCCGCCGCGGGTCGACCGTGTTCCACGTGGAACGCTCGTTAGCCGTCGTTGCGATTGGCCGACGACGCAGCTTCGCGCCGCGCCTGGTCGTACTCGGGAGCACCTTCGGGCACGACGACCACCTGGCGATAGCGACCCTCGCCAATACTCATCGTCGCGATGCCGCCCTCGTCGCGCAGCGCAATATGAATGATCCGGCGATCCTTGCCGTTCATCGGATCCAGCGCCACGGCGCGCCCGGTCTCCCGCGCGCGCTTGGCGCTCTTCTCGGCAAACCGCGTCAGCAGCTCTTCGCGCGAATCCGTGTCGCCCTCGACCTCGAGCACGATCCGCGGGCCCTCAGCATCGACCCGTGTCGCGGCCTGGTTGGCGAGCATCTGGAGAGCATCGACCGGCCGACCATCTCCCGTCGCCAGCGCACGTGCCGCAGCGCCCGTGACGTCGAGCACGAGCAGATCGGTTTCGGCGTTCTCGCCGATTGCGAACGGTCCGAGATCCATGCGCTCGACTACCCCGAGCACGTAGCGAGCGATTTCGCCGATCTCACCTCGTGGCGTGCCGATCGATGGCTCGAGCGGCGCAGCGTGCGACTCCTCGCGCCGCGCCGGCGCAAACGATTCCTCGCGTACGCCCTCCGAGCGCGCGCCGCGAGGACTTTCACCGCCCCGCTCCATCCCGCGCCGCGGGCCTTCGCCGCCGCGGCCACCGCCGCCGCCCTCACCACGATCCCCACGACCGGGCCGCGAGCGGCCGCCACGGTCGCCGCGATCTCCGCGGTCGCCCCGATCTCCACGCTCGCCGCGTTCACCGCGATCGCCACCGCCGCGCGCGACCGGCGCCCGGTTACGCAGCGCTGCGACGATCGCGCAGCGCCCTCCGAGGCCATACACCTCGCCAGCCGGAAACTCGTGGATCTCGAGCGCGTCCTCGGCCACGCCAAAGAACTTGCAGGCGCGTGCACTCGCGTCGCCGCGGCTCTCGCCTACGAACTCATGGGGCTCATTCATCGCATCGTACATGGGGTCCTCCTGGTTCCGTCTCGCGACGGTACTACGCCGTCTTCGTCCGCAAGCCGCGGCCCACCAAAAGCTGATGGGAAATCGCGATTACGTTGCTCACCATCCAGTAGAGCACGAGTCCGGACGGAAATTGATAGAACATCACGGTCATCATTACCGGCATCAGCACCAGCATCATCTTTGCCTGCGCCGGGTCAGCCTGCATCGGCATCAACTTCTGCTGGGCGACCATCGAGGCGCCCATCAGCAGCGGCAGCACCCGAACCGGAAGATCGAGGCCGGGAATCGTGAAAAGCGCTTCCGGAACGGATAGATCTGTGATCCATCCGAAGAACGGAGAGTGCCGCAGCTCGATCGAGCTCTGGAGTGCGTAGAAAAGCCCGATGAAGACTGGAATCTGTAGCACCATCGGCAGGCAACCACCGAGCGGATTCACGCCCTCCTGGCGATAGAGGCGCATCATTTCTTCCGATTGCTTCGCCTTGTCATCCTTGAACTTGGCTTTCAGCTCCTCGAGCTTCGGCGCGAGCGCCCGCATGCGCTCCATCGAACGCATCTGGCGAGTCGTGAGCGGCGCCGTCACGAGCCGCACGAGCACCGTCAGCACGATGATCGCGACACCGTAGTTGGGCACGACGGAGTAGAGGGCCTGCAACAGCCAATGAAAGAAGCGGGTCAGGGGGATGATCCAGGTGTAGCCGAGGTTGATTGCACGGATCAGCCCGGAACCGAGTCCCTCGAGAATCTCTTCGTTCTTGGGTCCGGCGTAGATCCGGATCAACCGCTCTGCTGACTGTGCCGGCGGGATCTCGACCGGATCGAAGTAGACCTGGACGCGACCCACCTTCCCGGGATCGCTCGCCTCGAAGCGTGCATTCGCGAGCGCGGGTTGGTCGGGCAGCATCGCGCGCAGGAAGTAGGGAACATCGACTCCCGCCCAATCGACTTCATGCTTGAACTCGACTTCACGCTCGGGGCTGCGATCGAAAAACCCCGGCGTGCCAAACCCGGCAATCGGCGTTCTCGTCACGCTGCCGTCGTGCAACACCGAGAGCGCCTGATCCACGAAGTCGGTGCCTTCGACGGGGAAGGCGGGCCACTCAACACCAAACTGCGTCGAGATCGGGGCGCTCGAGCCGTTTTCGATTCGAAGCCGAAGCGCGAATGTGTAGCCATCGGCCTCGAACTCGTAGCTCTTCTCGACGACCACGCCTCCGCTTTCGAGACGGAATGTGATCTTCGAGTCCGTGCGCGCCGCGATCTCGAAACCGCGTTCGGCCAGCGAACCGAGGCCCAACTCTGCGAGCGGCGTCAGAAGCGCCGGACCCTGCGTGGCATCGTTGCCCGCGAGCAGGATCGGGCGCTTGCCCGCGCGGCGTCCCGTGTCGAAGCGCCGCAGCTCGAAGCGCGCGAGGCCAGCCCCCTGGTTCGTAAACTCCGCGATGAACTCGGGCCGCTTGATGCGCAGTGTCTCGATCATCGGCTCGGCTGCACCCGGCGCTGCCGTGACAGCAGGGCCTGGTGCGCGCACGGCCACCGGCGCAGACACGGGTGTCTTCGCGACCTCCGCCGGTGCCGGCTGGGCCTGTTCGACGACGCCCGTCTCGCTGCCTGCGTGCCGCTGCTGGGGTGCTGTCAGCAGCATCCAGCCGGTCAGGACCGCAAACGAAAGAGCGAATGCTAGAAAGAGGTTACGATCCAAGTTGCCGTCTCATGGCAGCGGGTCGTAGCCGTAGTCCCCAAGGGGATGACAGCGGGAAAGGCGCCGCATCGCATACCACGCTCCGCGCGCCGGGCCATAACGCTCGATCGCTTCGATCGCGTAGTGCGAGCAGGTAGGTTCAAAACGGCATGCTGGCGCCAGCCACGGCGAAAGCAGCCACTGATACATGCGAATGACGGAGACCAACAGCCAACCCACCAGCGCGTTCACGCCCCACCCCCCGGCCGATCGCCACGCGCTGCGGCGCTGGACAGCCGCGAGAGCTCCGATGTGAACGCTGCATACGACAGGCGAGAAGCCGCCACGCGGCCGATCACGACGAAATCGACCCCCTGCGCCAGAGATTTCCGACCCGCGCGGAACCATTCACGAATTCGGCGCTTTACCCGGTTTCGAACCACGGCGTTGCCGACTTTGCGACTGACGGTAATTCCAAGCCGGTTCCGTTCAGCGCCCGGCCCAGGCTCTCGCTGTTGCGAGCAAATCACGACGAACGCGCTGCCGGCCGCCCGTCGCCCCCCCCGGATCACGCGTTGAAACTCCGCGGACCGTCGTAGACGGTCGACCGGCTGAAAACGGCCGGTTTGCGGCAACATCGTTACTTCGACGGGGTCGAGACTGCGATGCGCTTGCGACCCTTGGCGCGCCGCCGCTTCAAAACGTTGCGACCCGCAGCGGTCTGCATGCGCTTTCGGAAACCATGGACGCGCTTGCGCCGGATCCGGCTGGGCTGATACGTGCGCTTCATCGTTCTCGCCTCACATGAAACTCAGGGAAAAAGCCAGGCTGGAGCTAGTCTGCTCGTCGGACACAGCGACCGACCCGTTGCAACCAGACCCACTTCAGCCTGTTACGGGGAACCTTCCGAAATGGCTCCGGAAAGGCTCCGGCGGCTGGCGGGTCCCAAGCAGACTCGCAGGCGCGGCAGGGTAGCTGTCCGCTTGCAAGAGTGTCAACGAGTCTGATCTAGATGGCAGTCTCTCGTGATAAGATCTCATCGATGGGCTCGGATGCCTGATGGCGGGCTTGGCCAGCGCTTCGGGCAGCCACCGACGACAAGACCAGAAGCTGAATCTTTCCATCGAGTTCTGCTGTTTTTGTCGGGACGATCAGACAACTGCTTCCACTCTCACTTTTCTAAGTCATTCAACAAAGGAAAAGCAGCATGAAGCTCTCGATCGCAAAGGCGGAGCTCCAAAAAGGGCTCGGACGAATCCAGTCGATCGTCGAGAAGCGCAACACCATGCCGATTCTCGCCAACGTCTTGCTCGAGGCGCGCAAGCAGGGACGCGAGGGAATGCTCGATCTTGCAGCCACCGACCTCGAAGTTGCCATCCGCGGCTCACAGCCCGCTCAGGTCGAAAAAGCCGGCCGCGTCACCGCGTCTGCCAAGAAGCTCTACGAGATCGTCCGTGAGCTTCCCGACGAGACGGTTCGTATCGAAGTGGGCGCCGATTCCTATCTGGCGATCCGTTGCGCCCGAGCCGAGTTCACACTCGCTGGCGCATCCGCGGAGGAGTATCCGACACTGCCGAGCCTCGGGGTCGAAGAACTGGTCACCATTCAGGCGCCGGTCTTCGCACAAATGATCGAACGCACGATGTATGCCGCTTCCGGCGACGAGACCCGTTACAACCTGAACGGTGTCTTTCTCGAGTTTCTTTCCGATACGCAGAAGGTGCGCATGGTGGCCACGGATGGTCATCGCCTGGCGTATGTCGATCGTTCGCTCGGCAGCGAAATCCACGGCCTCGCGAGCGGTGTGATCATCCCCCGCAAGGCCCTGGCCGAGCTCCGCCGGCTGCTCGAGGAAGAAGACGCCGACGAACTCGAGATCGGCTTCCAGGGCAATAGCGGGATCGTGCGCAAGAAGGGCGTCACGCTCACCATGCGTCTGATCGAAGGCGAGTTCCCGAGCTATCGACAGGTGATTCCCCGCGAAGCCAAGGTGCAGCTCGTGCTTTCCGCCGAGCCCCTTACCCACGCGTTGAAGCGTGTCGCCGTGCTTTCCACCGAGCAAACACGCGCGGTGAAGCTCGAGCTGAGCAATGGCCTCTTGAAGCTTTCGTCCAGCAATCCCGATCTCGGACAGGCCCAGGAAGAGCTCGATGTCGACTACGCGGGCGACCCGGTGCAAATCGCCTTCAACGCTCGTTATCTGCTCGACGCACTGTCGGTGATGGGGGCCAAGGAAATCCGACTCAGCCTCCAGGATCCGCTCTCGCCGGCTCGCATCGTTCCCACTGACGATGGGGACACGCTCGCCGTCGTCATGCCGATGCGTGCCTGAGGCCGATCGCGGAAAGAACCCGGACACTTTCCGCTCACTTAGCCATTCTGTACCCTGCGGGCCACCGGCGCTGAGGCGCGCAGCTCAGGGGACACCCCCAGCGTTCTCGGACTTTCCCCGGTTCCGTACAGGGACATCTTCAGCGTGAGCTATGACGCCAGCTCGATCGAGGTTCTCGAAGGCCTCGACCCGGTTCGTAAGCGACCGGCGATGTACATCGGAACCACCGGTCCCGATGGTCTACATCATCTCGTCTACGAGGTCGTAGACAACTCGATCGACGAAGCCGTCGCGGGCTACTGCAAGGAAATCTCCGTCGCGATCCATCAGGACAACAGCGTCACCGTCACGGACGACGGACGCGGCATCCCGGTGGACCTGCACGTCTCGGAAGGCAAGTCCGCCGCAGAGGTCGTGATGACCACGCTGCACGCTGGCGGCAAGTTCAACGACAGCACCTACAAGGTTTCAGGCGGCCTCCATGGAGTGGGCGTTTCGGTCGTGAACGCCCTGTCTTCACAACTGACACTCGAGATCCGGCGCGAAGGCAAGGTCTGGCGCCAGCTCTACCAGCGCGGCGTGCCGAAATCGGCCCTCGAGTCGATCGGCACCACCGACAAGACCGGCACCAAAGTCACCTTTCGCCCCGACGATCAGATCTTCGCGTCGAGCGATTTTTCGTTCGATGTGCTTTCTCAACGGCTGCGGGAACTCTCGTTCCTGAACGCCGGGATCCGCATCAAGATCGTCGATGAGCGCAGCGGCAAGAGCCACGACTTCTGTTACGAAGGTGGCCTCGTCTCCTTCGTCGAACACTTGAATCGCAGCCGCGCGCCGTTGCATCGCCCACCGATCCGGCTGGTCGGCGACCGCAGCTTCAACGATCGCGGGCGCGAAGTTCCCGTCAACATCGAGATCGCGCTCCAGTACAACGAGACCTACAACGAGAGCGTGTATTCCTTCGCCAACAACATCAGCACGGTCGAAGGCGGCACGCACCTGATCGGTTTCCGCACCGCGCTCACGCGCACGCTGAACCGCTACATCACGACCCACTACAAGAACGGGAAGGATGCGCCGGAGGGCATGAGCGGGGATGACACCCGCGAGGGCCTGACCGCCGTGGTCTCGGTCAAGCTTCCGCAGCCGGAGTTCGAGGGGCAGACCAAGGCGAAGCTCGGCACGAGCGAAGTGCGCGGCCTCGTCGAGACGCTCGTCTACGAGCAGCTCGGCGACTATCTCGAAGAGAACCCAGCGGTCGCGAAGCCCCTGATCGCCAAGGTTCTCGAGGCTTCCCGCGCGCGCGCCGCGGCCCGCAAGGCCCGCGATCTCGCGCGTCGCAAGGGCGCCCTCTCGGACCACAGCCTGCCGGGCAAGCTCGCAGATTGTCAGGAGCAGGAGCCGGCGCGCTGCGAGCTCTTCATCGTCGAGGGGGATTCGGCCGGCGGCACCGCCAAGCAGGGTCGCTTCCGCGAAACCCAGGCGATCCTGCCGATCCGCGGGAAGATCCTGAACGTGGAACGCGCGCGCCTGGACAAGATGCTTTCGAGCCAGGAAATCCAGGCGATCGTCGCCGCGATCGGTTGCGGCATCGGCCCCGATTTCGAAGCCGAGAAGGCCCGCTATCACAAGATCGTGATCATGACCGACGCCGACGTCGACGGCAGCCACATCCGCACGCTGCTGCTGACCTTCTTCTACCGGCAGATGCGCGGCTTGATCGGACGCGGCTTCCTCTACATCGCGCAGCCGCCGTTGTTCAAGGTGAAGAAGGGCAAGAGCGAGCGCTACATCAAAGATGAAGCGGGACTCGAGAACCATCTGCTCGAGCTCGCGCTCGCGAGCGCACAGGTGCGAGTCGCCGCCGGAGCGCCGCCGCTGGCGAGCGAATCGGTGCGCCAGCTTCTCGCCGCCGCGAGCCTCTACAAGCGCGTGCTCGGCAAGCTCGAGCTGCGCCGGCTCGATGATCATGTCGCCGACGCCGTGGTGTGGTGTGGCGCGCCGACCGAAGCCGATCTGCGCGATCCCGATGCGCTCACCCGGCGCGTGGCGCCCGCGCTCGACGAACGGCTCCGCCCCGGAATCAAGAGCGGCGATTCGCTCAGCTTCACGACCGAACCCGATCCCGAGCACGCCTGCCACCGCCTGGTCTGCGACACGCGCCGCGCCGGTGTAATGTTCCGCACGCTGCTCGATGTGGACTTTCTGCGCTCGCCGGATTTCGAGCGCCTGCGCGAGCTCGCGGGCCAGATGCGCCAGCTCGGCGCCGGCCCGTTCCTCGTGGGCGCGGATGACGCCGAGCAGGCCGAAGCCGACGGTCCGAGCAGCCTGCTCGAACATCTGCTGGCCCGCGGCGCAAAGGGCCTCACGATTCAACGCTACAAGGGCCTCGGCGAGATGAATCCCGACCAGCTCGCCGAGACCACGATGAACCCCGCGTCTCGCACGTTGCTCCAGGTGCAGGCGCCCGATGACGTCGAAGCGGACGATGCGTTCACCACGTTGATGGGTGACGATGTCGAGCCGCGCCGCGAGTTCATCGAGCGCAACGCCCTCGACGTGCAAAACCTAGACATCTAGCCGGGCGAGCCGATCACCGTGGCCGACGAAATCCAGCCCCCGATCGAGCCCGCCGGCGGTGCCCCGCCGCCGGCGCCGACACATCAGCCCGTGAACATCGAGGACGAGGTCCGCCGCTCGTTCCTCGATTACTCGATGTCCGTGATCATCAGCCGTGCGCTGCCCGACGTGCGCGACGGACTCAAGCCCGTCCATCGCCGGATTCTGTTCGCGATGCATTCCGAGGGGCTGCTCTCCACGCGCAGCTTCTCGAAATCCGCCGGTGTCGTCGGTGAAGTGCTCAAGCACTACCACCCGCACGGCGACAGCGCGGTTTACGACTCGATGGTCCGCATGGCCCAGGATTTCTCCATGCGCTACCCGCTCGTCGACGGCCAGGGGAACTTCGGCTCGATCGACGGCGACTCGGCTGCGGCCTACCGCTACACCGAGGCCCGCCTCGCTCCGCTCGCGGAGGAGATCCTCCGCGACATCGACCGCGACACGGTGGATTTCACGCCGAACTTCGACGGCACCGTGCAAGAGCCGGTGGTGCTGCCCACGCGCGTGCCGAACCTGCTGGCGAACGGATCGTCCGGAATCGCCGTCGGCATGGCGACCAACGTCCCGCCGCACAACCTGCGCGAGCTGATCGACGCGATCGTGCTCGTGATCCACGAACCCGACTGCTCGCTCGACGACCTGCTCGCGAAGCTCCCGGGTCCCGACTTTCCGACCGGCGCCAGCATCTGCGGGAAGGAAGGCATCCGCTCGGCCTACGCCACCGGCCGCGGTCTGCTCACGGTGCGCGCCAAGGCTGCCTTCGAAGAGTCGAAGCGCGGACCGCGCATCGTGGTGTCCGAGATTCCCTTCATGGTCAACAAGGCGATGCTGCTCGAGCGCATCGCCGATCTGGTGCGCGAAGGCAAGATCGACGGCGTGCTCGACCTGCGCGACGAATCGAACCGCCAGGGCATGCGGATCGTGATCGAGCTGCGCCGCGACGCGCCGGAAGAGGTGATCCTCAATCAGCTCTACAAGCAGACACCGCTCCAGTCGACCTTCGGCGTGAACCTGCTCGCGCTGGTCAATGGCCGGCCGCAGCTGCTCTCGCTCAAGGAAGCGATCCGGCACTTCATCGATTTCCGGCGCGAAGTCGTGGTGCGCCGCGCCACCTTCGATCTCGCGCAGGCCGAGGCCCGCGCTCATCTGCTCGAAGGCTTCGCGATCGCGCTCGACCACCTCGACGAGGTGATTCGGATCATCCGCGCCGCCGATGACACCGCGGAGGCGCGCAGCGAGCTGATGGCGCGCTTCGCGCTCTCCGAGCGCCAGGCGAACGCGATCCTCGACCTGCGCCTGCGCGCGCTGACTGCGCTCGAGCGCCAGAAGGTGCTCGCGGAGCTCGCCGAAGTGCGCGCCCTGATCGAGAGCTTGAAGGAGCTGCTCGCGAGCGACGCCCGGATCCGCGAAGTCGTGATCGAAGAGTTGCTCGAGATCCGCGAGCGCTTCGGCGACGAGCGACGCACCGTGCTCGCCCCCGCCGTCGAGGGCATCTCGACCGAAGATCTGATCGTCGAGGAGGATATGGTCGTGACCGTATCCCACCTCGGCTACATCAAGCGCAGCCCGCTCAGCGAGTACCGTGCGCAGCGGCGCGGCGGCAAGGGCGTGAAGGGCATGGAGGCGCGCGAGGAAGATTTCGTCGAGCGGCTCTTCGGCGCCTCGACCCACGCCTACATCTTGTTCTTCACCACCCGCGGCCGCGTCCACTGGCTCAAGGTCCACGAGCTGCCGCAGCTCGGACGCGCCGCGCGCGGCAAGGCGCTCGTCAACGCGCTCCAGCTCGCCGAGGGCGAGCGCGTGCGTGCGACGCTGCCGGTGCGCAGCTTCGCTGAGGGCGCCGACGATTACGTCGTGCTGTGCACCAGGAGCGGCACGATCAAGAAGACCCGCCTCGACGCCTACGCGAACCCGCGGCGCGGCGGCATCATCGCCATCAACCTGAGCGACGACGACGAGCTGATCGCCGCCTGCCGAACCAACGGCAGCCAGGAAGTGATCATCGCGAGCCGCAGGGGTAAGTCGATCCGCTTCAACGAATCGCAGGTGCGGCCGATGGGGCGCGCGGCGGGAGGCGTGCGCGGCATGTCGCTGCGCGGCGGCGACAGCGTCGTCGGCATGGAAATCCTCTCGCCCGAGGCCACGATCCTCACCGTGACGCAGAACGGCTACGGCAAGCGCACACCGCTCGACGACTACCGCATCCAGAACCGCGGCGGTCAGGGCGTGATCACGATCCGCACCACGCCGCGCAACGGCGAGGTCGTCGGCGTCGCCCAGGTGGTGGACGACGACGAGGTGATGTTCGTGACCGGCGGCGGCAAGGTCCTGCGCGCGCGCGTCTCCTCCATTTCGACGATGGGCCGCGCCACGCAAGGCGTGCGCGTCATGAATCTCGATGCCGGCGAAAAGATCCTGTCGATGGCGCGTCTCGCCGAGCGCGACGTCGCGCTGCCGGAAGGCAGCAACGGTGCGGACGTCGCAGCGCCGGAAGGCAACGACGGCCCGGCCGAGGAGTAGACGCCGCAAGCGCGCGAGCGCTCGTCGCGACCCGCAGGCGAGCGAAGTTCGAAAAGGCCTGCCGGCAGGCAAGCCAGGTGCAAGATGGCCTGCCAGGGGCGAGCGGAGTTGAGCGACTTGCCTTGAGTACGCGCGAGTCCAAACGTCTATTCGAGCGCGCACGCCGCGTGATCCCCGGCGGCGTGAACAGCCCCGTGCGCGCCTTCGGTTCGCTCGGCCTCACGCCCCGTTTCATCCGCCGCGGCCGCGGCTGCCGGGTCTGGGATGCCGATGGCAATTCGCTGATCGACTACGTCGGTTCCTGGGGTCCGCTCGTGCTCGGGCACGCCGACCCGGGCGTATTGCGAGCGGTGAACCAGACCGCCGCGCGCGGCACCAGCTTCGGCGCCCCGACGCTGCTCGAAATCGAACTCGCCGAGGCGATCCAGGCGGCGCTTCCGAGCTGCGAGCAGATCCGGATGGTGAGCTCGGGGACGGAGGCCGCGATGAGCGCCATCCGCCTGGCGCGCGCCGCCACCGGCCGCGATCGCGTGCTCAAATTCGAGGGCTGCTACCACGGCCACGCCGATGGCCTGCTCGTCGGTGCGGGCAGCGGCGTCGCGACGCTCGGCATCCCCGGCTCGCCGGGGGTTCCGGCCGCGTACGCCGAGCTGACGGTGCAGGCGCCCTACAACGATCTCGCGGCGGCCCGTGCGGCCTTCGAAAAGTGGGGCCGAGAACTGGCGTGCGTCATCGTCGAACCGGTCGCCGGCAACATGGGTTTGGTGCTGCCGCGCCCGGGATTCCTCGCGGGCCTGCGCGCGCTGTGCGATCGGCATGGCGCGCTGCTGATCTTCGACGAAGTCATCAGCGGCTTTCGGGTGGGCTGGGGCGGCGCGCAGGGGCTCTATGGAGTGCTCCCCGATCTCACCTGCCTCGGCAAGATCGTCGGCGGCGGGCTTCCGGCCGCAGCCTATGGCGGCCGGCGCAAGCTGATGACGCAGCTCGCACCCGAGGGACCCGTCTACCAGGCGGGAACGCTCTCGGGAAACCCGCTGGCGATGGCCGCGGGCCTCGCGACGCTGCGGCGCCTCTCGCGTCCCGGAACGTACGAAAAGCTCGCCGCGCGCTCCCAGCAGATGGCCGATGGGCTCCGCGCCGCAGCCGACGCCGCTGGCGTCGAACTCACGGCGAACTCGCTCGGGGGAATCTTCGGCTTCTTTTTTCACCCCGGCCCGGTTGAGAATTTCGCCGATGCGAGCCGCGCCAACGCGGCCCGCTTCAAGCTCTTCTTCGCGGAGATGCTCACAGGCGGCAGCTACCTCGCTCCGTCTGCGTTCGAGTGCGGCTTCGTCTCGCTCGCCCACCGCCGCGCCGACATCGAAGTCACGCTCGCAGCGGCGGCCCGAGCCTTTCGCCGCGTGGCCCGCGCGCGTTGAGGGAGGGGGGGGCCTTGGCTAGCATGCGCGCCGCAATTCGGTCGCGGGCGCTGCCCTCTGGCGACGAGCCGGGCGTGGCGTCGGTGCTCGAGTGACGGACCTGAACGGCGAACGAGGCAAAGTAGCGGCCGACGACAAGGAGCAGCGTGCGAGCCGCGAAGGCGCCGCCTATCAAGGTGCGCTCGAAGCGGTATTCGCGATCCTGATCGCCGGGGGCATCGGGTACTGGGCGGACGGCCACTTTGGAACGTCGCCCCGGCTGCTGATCCTGGGCTTCGTGATCGGGTTCGGGTCCTTCGTGGTGCGCCTCTTCCGTATGGGGCGACGGCTCAATCAGGATCTGCCGCCCACCGGCAAGCCGGGTGGGCGATGAGGGCGGGTTTGAAGATCGATCCCATCGAGCGCACGAATCTCGCACTTTCCGCGGGCGCGGTGGCGGCCTCGTTGTGGCTCGTGTCACCTGCCTTCGCACTGAGCCTCGGCTTCGGCGCGCTGCTCGAGGCCGTCAACTTTCGCGGGCTGCGCCGCTCGGCGCAGTTCCTGTTCTGGGGTGAGATCAGCGGAAGCCGTGGCTGGCAGGCGGTCTTCGCTCTGCGCTTCGGTCTGCTCGTGATCGGGATCGGAGCGGCGCTCGCCTACGGCGCGCATCCCGTGGGCCTGCTCGTCGGGCTCTCATTGATCATGCCCGCCGCCGTGCTCGAAGCCTGGCGCGCGCGCCCGGCCATCGACCCGAACGCACCCGCACTCGCCGCCGATGACCCGAGCTGGGAGAGCTGGAACGCCTGGCTCGCTCGCGAGCGCGAGCCGGTGGAAGAGGATTAGCCATGCTGTTCGAGCAGTTCGAGCACTGGACGGGCGTCACGTGGTTCATTCACGCGGCGTTGGTGGCGGGGGCGCTGCTGGTCTTCGCGGGCGTGCTCGTGAGCCGCAAGCTCTCGGGGCCTTCGGGCGGTGTGGTCCCCGACGAAGGCGTGACGCTGCGCAACGTGCTCGAAGTGCTGGTCGAGTGGCTCGCCAACCTTTCGCGCGAGCGCATGGGACCGGACTGGCGCAAGTACTTCCCGGTCGTCGGCACGCTCTTTTTCTTCATCCTGGTGTCGAACCTGATGGGGCTCATCCCCGGTCTCAGCGGCGCCACCAGCAACGCGAACACGACGTGGGCGTGCGCGGTGATCGCGTGGTTCGCCTATACGGCGGTGGGAATCCACAAGCATGGCTTCGGCCGCTACCTGCTGAAGTTCATGGGTCCGAGTTTTTTCGAGAAGGAAATCTTCGGGCGGCACATTCATTTTCGGCTGCTGATGCCCGTGTTCCTGGTGCTCGAGATTCCGCTCGATCTGGCGCGGATTCTCACGCTGGCAGTCCGCCTGCTCGCAAACATGTTCGCGGATCATACGGTCGTCGCCGTCTGGCTCGTGCTCGTGCCGATCGGCGTGCCGGCGATCTTCATGGGGCTCGGCCTCATCGTCTCGTTTCTACAGGCATTCGTGTTCTCGTTGCTCACCATGATCTACATCGGCCTGGCGCTCGACGAGCCTCACTGAGAGGCGGTCGAGACCGCGGGCCCTTTTCTGTTCGAAGGAGTGATTTGTGACGCGCAATCTCGGGAAACTCGCCCTCTACACCTTCCTCTTCGCCCTGCTCCCGCTCGCGGCCTTTGCCCAGGAAGGCGGCGCCGGCGGGGACAGCAGCTGGGGCTACGCGCTCGGCGCCGGCCTCGCGGTGGGGCTCGCGGGCCTGGGCTGCGGCATCGGCCAGGGAATTACGGCCGGGAACACCACGGCGGGCATCGCGCGCAATCCGGGTGCGGCCGGCGCGATGTTCACGAACTTCATCCTCGGCATGGTGCTGATCGAGTCGATCGCGATCTACGGACTCGTGATCGCCTTCCTGCTCCAGGGCAAGATCGGGTAGCTCGCTCCGGTGAGCTCCGCTCGCCGAAACGAGTCTTGCAAGGCCACCGTCTTCGGTGGCCGCGCAGCGAGGCGCAGCCGAGCGAAGTCAAATTGAGTCGCCGGGCGGGAGCTCGACGCGGGCCTCACCCCGTATGTGTCCCACGTCGATACAATGCTCCCGCCCGGCGCCCCGTTTCCCGCCATCCCCCGGTCCCGTTAGAGGGGCGTGGCGGGTGTGCCCGAGGGCACGGCAGACTGCGAGAGCAAGCGACGTGCCAGTTTTTTGCGGCGCGCGCGCTTGCGGAAAGTGTCGTGCGGACGGGGATTTCCATGACGAGCGAGCGAGCGCCTACACCCCCGTGTGACCGCGCGTGCACAGCCCGCGCGTGAACCGCGGGCGACTGATCGCCTTCGAAGGCCTCGATGGCTGCGGCAAGACCACGCAGATCGCGCGGCTCGCCGAATCCCTGCGCAAGGCGGGTCACGATCCCGTCGTCACCGCCGAGCCCACTGATGGCGAGTGGGGGCGACGCATCCGCGAGATGGCGCGCGGCGCCGCGCCGGCGGCGACAATAAGGCTACATAGACCAACCACAACGCGTATCGTCCAACGCCGCATGTCGATTTCCCCTGGGTCGAGAGTGCCCCGTTGAAACGGCAGTTCATCCGCTATACTCGCGGACAACCTCTGAGAGGTAGGCGGATGGAGAGAGATCGACGGTCTTTCCTGCGTGCGGCCGGCAGTTCGCTGGTCCTCGGTGCCGGCAGTGTGTGGAGCGCGTCGCGGCCCAGGCGCCGGCCTCGCCCGTGTCTTTTCCCGGCATCCCCAATCCACTGGAAGGCGGTGTCGACGTCATCGCGACGGGCTACATCTGGACCGAAGGTCCTGTGTGGGTGGGCGGCGAAGACGGACGCCTGCTCTTCTCCGACGTACCCGGCAACGCGATCTACAGCTGGGATGGCAAGCGGGCC
>JANNIY010000124.1:0-2322 GCA_031405455.1 Deltaproteobacteria bacterium
GCCCCCGCAGGCGGATCCCAGTCGCGACACCCCCGTAGGTACCCACGGCTGTACCGAGCATCCAACTCGAGAAAACCGCCCATGAGGTATCGAACGACTGGAGCGCGACGGCTGGCGAAAGAAGGAGCAAAAGCATCGCAGCCGGGAGCACCGGGCGAATAGATCCGCGACCGAGTCCCAGACCAACGAATGCGGCGACTGCGCCAAACAAGAGCGACGACGCCAAGCCGAAGCACAGAGTGCTCAGCGCGAGCCCTCCAGCCGCGCTCAAGCGGCTACCCGGGACGGTTTCAACCCACCAATGCAGGAAGTGCTGGTCCGGACAAGCGGCACTACAGATGCCAGCGAGGCCGAGTCCGAGGATCCCGATGGCGGCGGAGCGCGCCAACGGCAAGGACGGCGTTCGTACCTGCAGGAAGGCAAGGGCCAGACTCACGATGAGCAGCCCGGACCACACCGCAGCGAAGACGACGACGTGCCAGTGAGGATGGTGGTTGAAGGGGTGGCCCGCGAGCATCAGGGTGATCCCGACCGCCCCTACTGCTCCGATCGCACCTGCAGCGATGAGGAGGCGTGCAGTGCGCCCTCCGCGGAGTTCCACGTCGCGCTCGACCGCGGCGATGATCCCAGAGCGCACGCCCTCTCGCAGCTCAGACGGCGTCCTCTCTCCTTCCATCCGTGACTCTACCGATCCCATGATGACGTCGTGTGCCTACCGTTGCGCAGGTCGCTGCCAGCACCCGCTGGCAGCGGAGCGGCGCGCAGGCGCTGCATTGCGCGCGAGGCCAGCTTCTTGACGGCGTCCGCGGACTTCCCGAGGTGAGCCGCGAGCTCCGGGTAGCCGATGCCTTCGACCTTTGCCGAGACGAGCACGTAGCGCTCTTCCGGCGAGAGAGCATCCAAGATCTGGCGTACCTCCTCGCGATCCGCCACGTCGTCACGAGCGCCGGAGCCGTCCGATTGGGTCTCACGATCTCCGATCGGAACCTCGCGCGTGCGGTAGGCACGGCGTTGGTCGTCGACCAGCAGGCGCTTTGCGATCTGGAAGAACCAAGGAGCGAAGGCTCGCACGGGGTCATAGCTGTCGCGCGCGCGATGGATGCGAAGGAACAGCTCCTGGTAGAGATCTCGGGCACGCTCGCGCGAACGAATCCGCTTGATGAAGAAGGCAAACGCCCGCGACTCGTAGCGCCGGAACAGCTCGTCGAACGCGTCCGTGTCCCCGTCGATATATCGGCGCATGAGGGCCTCATCCGAAACTGCCTCCAGGGCTGCACGTCGTCGCAAGTTCGGCATTCGGACGAGACCTCAACAAATGGCCCTGCCCATTCGCTGCACTCGGCATGCCGAGGCGCAACCGCCTGAAACTAGCGCGCGAGAAGCGCTCTTGGGGCTTTTCGCCGCGAATTTCTCACGGATTGACTCGAACCGCCCCAGCACGAATCGCTTCGGAGTGGAAGCTGAGCCCCATCGATCGGGTCGCCCTGAAGCGTTGGAAAACCTACAGCCGTGCACGCAACGAGATGCTGGCCCGCACGAAAACGACCTCACTCCCTGGTTCGTCGTTCGAGCCAACGACATCGCGTGTCGCCGTGAGTGCGTGGCCTTCCGAATCCGGAGCGCAATGACCGCGCGAGCATCGCAACCTGCTTCGCGGAATCAACGCTGAACATTGAGCGCGCGCAGCCGACGCATCGCACGAGAAGCCGTCTGTTTCACCGCGTCAACCGTCTTGCCGAGTTCTGCCGCGATTTCCGCGTACTCGAAACCGCCGACCTTTGCCGCAACGAGAACAGCGAAGTGCTCGGGAGCGAGTCCGGTGAGAATTCTTTGCGTCTGTTCGCGCGCAATTGCCTGTCGCTCACCGTCGTGCTCCCATGAAACCGGCTCCAACGAATCGCCGCCCGACGCTTCGAAGCCGTGCTGCCGTCTCAAGTGCTCGACAAAGACATGATTCGCGATCGTGAAGAACCAGGGCTCGAATCGCTGCGTTGGATCGAACCGCGCTCGGAAACGATGGATGCGCAGAAACAGATCCTGGTACAAGTCGCGCGCCGTATCCGGGGAACGGGCTCGCCGCAGGAAGTAGGCGTAGGTGCGGCCCTCATAACGCCGATAGAGCGCCTCGAATGCCTGCTCGTCCCCACGAGCGTATTGCGCCATCAGGCGCGAGTCGGTTGCATCGAACATCACCCACCCTTCCTTGAACGATGCCCATCTAAATCACGTTGCGCCCCAGGAATCAACTACGCAATCTGGGCGCTGATCACTATTCGCAATCTCTGAGCCGATGCCGGCACATGCTGTGAAACAACCGACACA
>JANNIY010000125.1:0-4395 GCA_031405455.1 Deltaproteobacteria bacterium
CGACCTCGGCGATGCGCTGTATCGCCGCGCCGATTGGCAGTGGGCGCAAAACCATGGGGCGACGGTGACGCATGGTTGGAGGCCAGAAAGCGGCTTTCTCAGCTACCGGTGGGAAGGCTACGACGAAGCACTGCTGCTGTATGTCCTGGGGCTCGGCACGCCGACTCATCCGCTGCCCGAAGCGAGCTACGCCGCCTGGACCTCCACGTACCGGTGGGAACGCTGCTACGGACAGGAGTATCTATACGCTGGTTCGCTATTTACCCATCAGCTCTCGCATGTCTGGGTGGACTTTCGTGGCATCCAGGACGCCTTCATGCGCGACAAAGGCATCGACTATTTCGAGAACAGCCGCCGTGCCACCTACGTGCAGCAACAGTACGCGATCGAAAACCCGCTCGGCTTCAAGGACTATGGCCCTTGTTGCTGGGGCATCACCGCAAGCGATGGCCCCGGTCCGGACACCGTCAAGATAGAAGGCATCCAGCGCCAGTTCTTCGACTACGTGGCACGCGGGGTGCCGTACGGCCCCGACGACGGGACCCTTGCACCATGGGCCGTTGTGGCATCGCTGCCCTTCGCGCCAGAAATCGTGTTGTCCGCGCTCCACCACTGCATTCATCAAGCGAAGTTGACCGAGTACAACTCCTACGGGTTCAAAGCATCCTTCAATCCCTCCCACCCGGGCGAAGCCGGCAATCCTTATGGCTGGTGGGTCTCACCGTGGCATTACGGGATCAACCAGGGACCGATCATTTCGATGATCGAGAATTATCGCAGCGGCTTGCTGTGGGAGCTGATGCGAAAGTGCCGGTACATCTCGAGCGGACTTCGGAGAGCAGGGTTTGAGGGAGGGTGGCTATGAGAGACCGAGAGATCGCATGAACGCCACACAGCAGCTTCACGCTCTGGGCCAGAGCCTCTGGCTCGACAACATCACCCATGCGCTCCTGACGAGCGGAACGCTCGATCGCTATATCCGAGAGTTCGCGGTGACTGGCCTCACCTCCAATCCCACGATCTTCGACCACGCCATCAAGGATGGCGAATTCTACGATGACGCCATCCGCAGAAGATCGCTCGCCGGCATGTCCGACGAGGCGTTGTTCTTCGAGCTGGCGACAGAGGACCTGGTCCATGCCGCGGATCTCTTCCGGCCGATCCACGGCGCCACGGGCGGTGTCGACGGCTGGGTATCGCTTGAGGTGTCGCCCCTGCTTGCGGACGACACCGCCGGCAGCATCAAGGCGGCGGCAGAGCTTCACGCGCGCGCAGAGCGCCCCAATTTCTTCATCAAGATCCCGGGTACCCGCGCCGGCATTCCGGCGATCGAGGAATCGATCTTCGCGGGCGTGCCGGTGAACGTGACGCTGCTCTTCTCACGCGAGCACTACGTGGCGGCGGCCGAGGCGTACATGCGCGGCATCGAACGGCGGCTCGCAGCGGGCCGCGACCCGAGAGTCGCTTCCGTGGCGTCGGTCTTCGTCAGCCGGTGGGACGTAGCCGTCAAGGACAAGGCTCCGGACGCGCTCCGCAACCGCCTTGGCATTGCCGTTGCCATGCGCACGTACAAAACCTACTGCGAGCTGTTGGGGTCGCCGCACTGGCAGAAGCTCGCCGCTCGCGGGGCCCTGCCGCAGCGCTTGCTGTGGGGCAGCACCGGGACCAAGGATCCCGCGGCCCCCGACGGCCTCTATGTCGAAGCGTTGGCGGCTCCGGACACGATCAACACCATGCCCGAGAAGACGCTGCTCGCCTTCGCCGATCATGGGGAGGTGAAAGGCGCCATGCCCATCGACGGCGGCGATGCCGAAGCGGTACTCACGGATTTTGCCGCCGCGGGCGTCGACGATGACACGCTTGCCGCCAACCTCCAGCGGGAAGGCACCGCTGCTTTCGCCACGTCCTGGCGTGAGCTGATGCTCGGCATTGCAGCGAAGAGAGGGCCTTCATGATCGACATCAGCCCCGGCATGGTCGAGCGCTCTCGGCGGAAGGCGCCCACCTATGAAGGCGCGCTCGACGCTCGCGCCATGGATGTCCAGGCTTTGGGGTTTCCCGATGCCACCTTCGACACGATCGCGACGGCGCCGACGATCTGCTCCGATAGCGCGCTTCTCGCTCGGGGACCGCTCGATTGGGAGGGCAGCGTCCGATGATGCCGCCGCGACGCACCGTCACGAGCGTGCTCATCTCGATGACGCTCGTCTCGTGCTCAGCGCCGAGCGGCGACGGCGAGTCGCCGCCGTCCCATTGCTCCCACACACAGGGCGAAACCCAAGCGGTTCAAGCCAATCTGGCACGCCCACTCTGATTGGCCCGAAGAAGCGAGACACGTCAACCCCAAGCAACGGTTGACAGTGAACCCCCGAGGAAAACATCGTGAGCATCGCACCCACGATCGCCGCACCTGCAAAGGCAGAAGCCTGGCACAGCCGGGGTGCCGAGGAAGTGCTGGCACAGCTCGGCTCCGCAGCGACCGGACTTTCGGCAACGGAAGCAGCGCAACGCCTCGCAGCCAACGGCCCGAACGAGCTGAAACAAGGCAAGCGCATCAGCCCCCTGCAAATCTTCCTCGGGCAGTTCAAGAGCCTCATCATTTGGATTCTCATCGTCGCGGGCGGGATTTCCGGCGTGCTCGGCGAAATGGTGGACGCCATCGCCATCCTCGCCATCGTCGTCCTCAACGCCGTCGTTGGCTTCTACCAGGAGTTCAACGCGGAGAGGGCCATCGCGGCGCTCAAAAACATGACCGCGCCTCAGGCCAAGGTGCGACGCGACGGGCAAGTTACTTCGATTCCTGCCTCGGGAATCGTCGCCGGTGACATCCTCGCGCTGGAAGCGGGCGACCTGGTCGCGGCGGACGCCCGGCTCTTGGAAGCGGCCTCGCTCAAGTGCATCGAGTCCGCGCTGACCGGCGAGTCGGAGGCGGTGACGAAGCAGCCCGCGACTTTGGAACAGGAGGAGGTCCCGCTCGGCGACCGCGAGAACATGGTGTTCATGGGCACCGGCGTCGCGGCAGGCACTGGTCAAGCCGTCGTGGTGGCCACGGCGATGAATACCGAGTTGGGTCGCATCGCCGGTCTGATTGAAGAGGCGGGTACCGACGAGGGCACCCCGCTTCAGCGGAAACTCGATTCGTTCGGGCGCATCCTCGTCTGGGCGGCCTTGGGCATCGTCGCGCTGCTCTTCGGCCTGGGGCTACTTCGGGGGACGAAGCTCATCGAATTGTTCATGACCTCGGTCAGCCTCGCCGTGGCCGCCGTGCCGGAAGGGCTGCCCGCCGTCGTCACGGTTTCGCTCGCGCTCGGAGTCTCGCGCATGTCCCGCCGCCGCGCGCTCGTGCGCAAGCTGCCCGCAGTCGAAACGCTCGGCTCGACGACGGTCATCTGCACGGACAAGACCGGCACATTGACGGTGGGCGAGATGACCGTGCGCGCTCTCTACGTCGCCGGCCAAAGCTATGAAGTCACCGGCGAAGGCTACGGGCCGGACGGCGAAGTGCGCTTCGAGGGCAACAAGGCCGAAGCGCAGTACGCGGCGCCATTGCTCGAACTGGCGACGATCCTCCTCGGCTGCAACAACGCCCATCTCGTCCAGGAGGAGGGGACGTGGAAAGTCATCGGTGATCCCACCGAAGGTGCCTTGCTTGCCGCTGGTTCCAAAGCGGGCGGCAACCAGGAACGCATCGAGAAGGAGCTGCCGAAGCATCACGAGATACCGTTCGACTCCGACCGCAAACGCAGCACGGTGATTCGCACGATGCCGGACGGGAAGCTCCGCGCCTTCATCAATGGTGCGCCCGACGTGCTGTTGCAACTTTGCACGAGCATTTACACCAGCACCGGGGTCCGCCCCATGACGGACGAGGAGCGCCGGAACATCGTGGCGCAAAACACCACGATGGCCGAGCAAGCCCTGCGCGTGCTCGGCTCTGCCTATCGCGACCTGGACAACGCTGCGCCCGCCGATCTCACGGCGGACGCCGTGGAGCACGATCTCGTGTTCGTTGGTCTGTCGGGAATGTATGATCCGCCGCGTCAGGAGGCCAAAGAGGCCGTCGAAAAATGTCGTGCCGCCGGCATTCGCGTCGTGATGATCACCGGTGACCATCCGCACACCGCGACGGCCATTGCGCGGGAAATCGGCATCGCTTCAGCCGACGACATGGCGATCGCTGGTGTCGAGTTGGACAAGATGGCCGACGATGAGCTCCGGCAGCGCGCGCCAAAGATCGCCGTGTACGCCCGCGTCACCGCCGAGCACAAACTGCGCATCATCCGCGCCTGGAAGGCGAATGATGCGGTGGTCGCCATGACCGGCGATGGCGTCAATGACGCCCCTGCCATCCAAGGTGCCGACATCGGTATCGCCATGGGGATATCAGGAACGGAAG
>JANNIY010000126.1:0-29769 GCA_031405455.1 Deltaproteobacteria bacterium
AACACGGCCCCGAACGAATGGCTGAGCGAATATCCCAGCTCACCGCCCTCATGGATCGAGCCCGGGCACTCCGGCGATGCGTGGCTGGGAATGCCTCCGGGAAACGAGAACTGAAGGAAGAGCTTCTGCAGCCCGGCCTCATCCTGGCTGATGTCGGGATAGATCTCGCTGTACGTGCCCTCGAGGTACGTGTTGGCCACGACGGCCGGACCGCCGTGCCCGGGGCCGGAGACATAGATCATGTCAAGGTCGTACTTCTTGATGACCCGATTCAAGTGCACGTAGATGAAGTTCTGCCCGGGGGTCGTGCCCCAGTGTCCGAGCAGCATGTGCTTCACGTCCGCGAGCGTCAGTGGCCTCCTGAGTAGCGGGTTGTCGAAGAGGTAGATCTGGCCGACCGCGAGATAGTTCGCCGCGCGCCAATAGGCGTCCATCCTGTGGAGCAGTTCCGGCGTGAGTGTTCTGGTCTGCATGACTACTTCCTGGACAGCTTGGCAATCACAACGACCAGCAGGACCACCACCAGCACGCCGATCAGCGTCCAGAGCCACATCCCTCCGCCCGCCCATCCACCCATCCACCCGTTGGTGTGGCCCATCATGCCCTCAGCGTCACCGTGGTCTCCCTGCGCAGGTTGGGCGTAGAGCACTCGAACCGGAAAGCACATGGCCAGCGAGAATGCCAGTGCGACGAGGCTTGAACGGACAGAGGTCAGTCTCCAAACGGAGTCTGCGGTCACGGATTTCGATTCCCTCATGGACATTCCTCCTCTGTGATGGTTGTGGCTGCGCCCGCGTGATTCCCGTTCTCACGTTGTTGCATGTCAAGCGAAGCGTCTCGTTCCCGGTCCTCGGCACTTCCTCATGGTTCGGCTTCAGGTTCAGGCAGCCTTGGCATCCGGTTTGGACTCGGTCCTGGCTCCAGGTGTCGGCTCGCCCTTCAGCCTCAGCATTCGCGCGTTGATGGCCACGATCACCGTGCTCGCGGACATGAGCACCGCGCCCAGCGCGGGAGTGAGCAGCACGCCCCACGCGTAAAGGGCTCCGGCCGCGAGCGGAAGGGCGACGACGTTGTAGCCCGTCGCCCAGAGCAGGTTCTGGATCATCTTCCGGTACGTGGCGCGGGAGAGCGCCAGGATGGCCACGACATCCAGCGGATTGCTCCGCACCAGAATCACGTCGGCGGTCTCGACCGCCACATCGGAGCCGGCTCCAATGGCGATGCCCAAGTCAGCCTGCGCCAGCGCCGGGGCATCGTTCACGCCGTCGCCGGTCATGGCTACCAGGACGCCCCGAGCCTGGACTTCTTTCACCTTGGCGGCCTTGTCCTTGGGCAGGACCTCGGCGAAATACTCATCGAGCCCGACCTGCTCCGAGACCCATTTCGCCGTCGCCTTGTTATCGCCGGTCAGCATCAGGCAGCGAATGTCGAGCGCCTTGAGTGCAGCGATGGCCTGCTTCGCCTCGGGCCGAATGATGTCGGCGAGCGCAATCGCTCCTTTCAACTTCCCGTCCACGAGGACGAACACGACCGTCTTGCCTTGCCCTTGCAGCGGCTCGATGCGCTTGTCGGCGAGCTCGATGTTCTGTTCGCGAAGGTAGCCGGGACTCACCACCTTGATGTCCTTGCCCTCGACCCGGCCCTCCGCACCCTTGCCCGTGATGCTCTTGAAGCCTTCGACGGGCAGCTTCTTCTCCGAAGCGGCGGCGATCGCCTTGGCGATGGGATGTTCGGAATTGGCATCCACGGAAGCCGCGTAGGTGCGCAACGCCTCTTCGGTGATGTTCTCATCCAGAATCAGCGTGTCAGTCACTCCAAATCGGCCCTCGGTCAGCGTGCCGGTCTTGTCGAAGATGATGGCCCCCAGCTTTCTGGCGGCCTCGAATGCAGCTCGGCTTCGGATGAGCAGACCGTGCTTCGCGGCGAGGGCCGTGGATACGGCCACCACCAACGGCACGGCGAGACCGAGGGCATGCGGGCAGGCGATGACCATCACTGTCACGGTGCGTTCGATGGCGAACGCAAAGTCCTTGTCCGTGAGAACCTGCCAGATCACGAAAGTGAGAACGCCGCCCCCCAGCGCCACGATGGTGAGCCACATCGCCGCGGTATTGGCGAGGTCCTGGGTCCTCGACTTGCTTTCCTGGGCCTGTTTGACGAGGTCAATGACCTGCGACAGGAACGAGTCCTTGCCGGTGCCCTTGACCGCGACCGTGAGCGAGCCTTCCCCGTTGATGGCCCCGGCAATGACCTTGCCGCCGGTCTTCTTGGCAACGGGGGTGGATTCACCGGTCAGCATCGCCTCATCGACCGAGCTCTCGCCGGCCACGATGACACCGTCCGCGGGGATCTTCTCGCCGGGCTTGATGAGGACCTGGTCGTCCACCGCCAGCTCGCCGAGCGGCACGTCCTTCACGCTGCCGTCGGGCATGAGCTTATGGGCGTCGGAGGGCATGAGGTTGGCCAGCTCCTCGAGCGCCCGCGAAGCGCCCATCACGGACTTCATCTCGATCCAGTGCCCGAGGAGCATGATGTCGATGAGGGAGGCGAGCTCCCAGAAGAACGTCTTGCCGGTCAGGCCGAAGACCACGGCGCTGCTGTAAAAGTACGCGGTGGCAATGGCGATGGAGATGAGCGTCATCATCCCGGGCCGGCGGGATTTGAGCTCCTCGAGAACCCCCTTGAGAAATGGCCAGCCGCCATACCAGAAGACCGCGGAAGAAAGACCGAACAGCACGTAGATGTCGCCGGGGAAACGGATGGCCTCTCGCAGACCCACGAGCGATTGGAGCATCGGCGAGAGCGCGAGAATCGGCAGCGTCAAGATCAGTGAGATCCAGAACCGCTTCCGGAAGTCCGTCGCCATGTGAGCATGATGGTCGGGAGCGGCTGACGACGTTTTGCCTTCGGCCTCCAACGAACTCTGCACGTCGCGTCCTTGCGGACGGCCTTCCTTCAGATGGATGGCGTATGCCTTCTTGGCCACCTCGTCATGAGCCGGCTTCGTGTCGGGCTCTTTGTTGGTTGCGTGTTCGTGTTCCTTCACAGGGGGCGCCCACGTTGACGCCATTGGCATGAAGCTCGACCCGCACGGCCTCGGCCTCGGCGTCGATGTCGTGTTGATTCGCTCACGGCCCCTCCTTCCCATTGGTCCTGGACGGAGTCCCCGGCTGCTGTGGAGCCGACGCCAGAGCATCCTCCACGATCGCCTGTGCTTCCTCCAGGATACGGCGCAGATGATCCGCTCCACGGAAGCTCTCTGCATAGAGCTTGTAGATGTCCTCGGTCCCGGACGGGCGCGCCGCAAACCATCCACTCTCGGCAATGACCTTCAGCCCGCCGATCGGGGCGTCGTTGCCCGGCGCCCGGGTGAGGATGCTCTGGATTTTCTCGCCTGCTAGCTCTGCAGACACGATCTGCTCCGGCGAGAGTCTCCCCAGCATCGCCTTTTGCGCCGGGGTCGCTGGTGCCTCTACACGATCGTAAACAGGTGCGCCGAGCTCGCGCTCGAGCTCGCGGTAGATCTCGCCAGGATCGCGGCCCACCCGGGCCGTCATCTCCGCCGCGAGCAAGGCGGGAGCGATTCCATCCTTGTCGGTCGTCCATACACTGCCATCCAGACGGACGAAAGATGCGCCCGCGCTCTCTTCGCCCGCGAAAGCAAGTGAGCCGCCCAGCAAACCGTCCACGAACCACTTGAAGCCAACCGGCACCTCGCACAGCTTCCGCCCCAGCTTCGCCGTGACGCGATCGATCATCTGACTGCTCACGACGGTCTTGCCCACCGCCGCTTGCGTGCGCCAGTTGGGTCGATGCTGGAACAGGTAGTGTATGGCGACGCCGAGATAGTGATTGGGTGGAAGCAAGCCCGTGCTCCGGTTGACGATTCCGTGTCGATCGTGATCGGTGTCGCAGGCGAAGGCGATATCGAAGCGATCTTTCAGGTCGATCAAGCTCCGCATCGCGTACGACGAGGACGGATCCATGCGAATCTGGCCGTCCCAATCGACCGTCATGAACCGAAAGGTCGGATCGACGACCTCATTCACAACCGTGAGATTCAAGCCGTAGCGCTCGGCAATTGCAGGCCAGTAGTGGACGCCTGAACCGCCGAGTGGATCGACGCCGATGTGGATCCCGGCACCGCGAATCGCATCCATGTCGATCACATTGCCGAGATCGCTCACGTATGCGTTCAAGTAGTCGTGCCGGTGCGTCGTGGCGGCATGGAGCGCCTTTGTGAAGGGCATTCTCTTCACGCCATCGAGACCGTCTTGCAGCAACTGGTTGGCCCTGCTTTCGATCCAGCCGGTGACGTCGGTATCCGCCGGACCTCCGTTGGGCGGGTTGTACTTGAAGCCGCCATTGTCAGGCGGGTTGTGCGATGGCGTGATGACAATGCCGTCCGCCAACCCATCATCGCGACCCCGGTTGTAAGCAAGTATCGCGTGCGAGACCACGGGCGTCGGCGTGTAGTCGTCGCCCGTGGCGATCATCACCTCCACGTCGTTGGCCGCCAGCACTTCGAGCGAACTGGCCCAAGCCGGCACCGACAGCGCGTGCGTGTCGATGCCGAGGAACAGGGGGCCTCCTATGCCCTGGCGTCTGCGGTAATCACAAATGGCCTGGCTGATGACCAGCACATGCCATTCGTTGAACGTCTTCTTCAGGGAGGAGCCACGATGACCCGAAGTGCCGAACGCAACTCGGTGCTCCTGTACCGAGGGATCAGGAACTTCAGTGTAATAGGCCGTAACAAGTCTGGGCACGTCGACGAGCATCGCCGGCGTGGCCGCCCTGCCGGCGAGGGGGCTTACCCTTACTGGCGCACCCTGTGCATTACTCATTCGCTGCGGAGCCCGCATCCTTGGCCGCCTCTCCGGGCACCGGCTTTGCTGCCGGTCCGTGGTTGGCGGTGTGTTCGTGTTCGTTCATGGGGCGTCTCCTGTCACCTCTCCAAGTCGGCAGCCGCCGCGATCTCTTCCGCCACGGCCAGCGCGAGCGCGTCGATCTCGGCATCGCCATGACTCGCCATCAACGTGATCCGCAGGCGCGCGCTGCCTTCGGGAACCGAGGGGTAGCGGATCCCCTGGGTGTAGAAGCCTCGCTCGAGCAGGCGCTCGCATACGCGCATCGTTCGCGCGCTCTCGCCGATCACGACCGGCACGATGTGGGTCGTGCTCGGGGCCGTCGAGATGCCATGGCTCGCGAGCGCGTCGCGCAGGCGTCGCGCGTTGCCTTGCAGGCGTTCGCGCCGCCACGGCTCGCGCCCGACGAGCGTGAGCGCGGCGCGCGCCGAGGCCACGGGGCCCGGCGCGAGCGCGCAGCTGAAAATGAAGCTGCGCGCTTCGTTGACGAGCAGCTCGCGCAACAAACGGCTCCCTGCCACGAAGGCGCCGAAACTGCCGAGGCCCTTGCCGAGCGTGCCGACGAGGATGTCGATGCCCTCGCGCACGCCGCAGTGCTCCGGCGCGCCGCGGCCGCCGGCGCCGAGCGTGCCCGTGCCGTGCGCATCGTCGACGAGCACGAGCGCGCCGTAACGGCGCGCGAGCGCCACCGCGTCGGCGAGCGGCGCGACATCGCCGTCCATGCTGTAGACGCCGTCGAGCGTGAGCAGCACGCGGCGCTGCGTCGAAGCCACTTCGCGCAGGACCGCCTCGAGCGCGTCGAGATCGCCGTGCGGGAACACCCGCACGCTTGCGCGCGAGAGCCGGCAGCCATCGATGATCGAAGCGTGCGCGAGCGCGTCGGAGACGATCACGTCGCCTTCGCCGACGAGCACCGGGATCAGCCCCACGTTCGCCATGTAGCCCGTTGCGAAACACAGGGTTGCGTCGGTCCCGAGAAACTTCGCGAGATCCTCTTCGAGTTCGCCATGCAAGCGCAGGTTGCCGTTGATCAGGCGCGAGCCACCCGCCGCGCAGCCGAACTCGCGCGTCGCGTGCACGCCCGCTTCGACCACCTCGGGGTGATGCGAGAGATCGAGATAGTTGCTGCCCGCAAACAGCAGCATTTCGCGCCCATCGACACGCATGCGCGCCGCCTGCGCGCCATCGAGGACGCGCAGCTGGCGGTGGGTGCCGCGCGCGCGCAACCGCTCGAGCCGAGCGTGCGCGAACGCGTCGAGATTCACCGGCGGATCTCGGGGCGCAGGATCTCGCCGTCGCCGCCCGCGAGCCGGAAGCCGTCCGCGGCGCCTTCTTCGCCGGCCGCGAGCGAACGCGAGAGCGGATTGCCGTCGACCTCGAAGCCGGCGTCGCGGATCATGCGATAGGTCTCCGTCACGGCGTCGCCGCGCGTCGTCAGATAGCCCTCGACGAACAGCGAATTCGCGGGCCAGAGCGCGAGCGACGCGAGCCCGCGCAGGTGCCCCTCGCGGCCCGCCGCGACGCGGATCTCGGCGCGCGGATTGATGAGCCGCATCACCGCGAGCGCGCGCAGGCCGCGCTCCGGCGTGAGCGAGCCGTCCGACAGCACGGGGTTGCCTTCGATCGGCACCAGGAAGTTCACCGGGATCGAGGGCACTTCGAGTTCGCGCAGCTTGAACGCGACTTCGACCACGTCGCGGCTGCTCTCACCCATGCCGACGATCATGCCGCTGCACGGCTCGATGCCGGCTTTCTTGGCGGCGAGCAGCGTGTTCACGCGATCCGCATAGTCGTGCGTCGTGCAGATCTCGGAATAGTGCGATTCGCTCGTGTTGAGGTTGTGATTCAGGCGGTCGAGACCCGCGTCGGCCAGGATGCGCGCGTGCTCTTCCCCGAGCAGGCCGACCGACAGACACACCTCGATCGGGTAGCGCTCCTTCACCTGGCGGATCAGTTCGCCGAGCCGGCGGGTGCGCTCGACGCTCGGGCCGCGACCGGAGAGCACCATGCAGTAGCGCGTGGCGCCCGCGCGCGCGGCGCTCTGTGCGCCGGCGAGAATCTCGTCGTCGGATTTCATCGGGTACTTGCGAATCGCCGCGCTCGAATCGCGCGATTGCGAGCAGTAGCCACAATCCTCGGGGCAAAGACCGTTCTGCACGTTGTTGAGCACGTGCACCATCACCTTGCGGCCGAAATGCTGCTCGCGCGGAACGAAGGCCGCGTGCAGCAGGGGCAGGAGGTCGCCGTCCGAGCCGTCGAGCAGGCGCAGCGCTTCGGCCTCGCTCGGGGGCTCGTCGCGCAAGGCAGACTCGGCGAGGCGGGAGTAGCGGTCGAGCACGGGGCCTCCAATGCGGTGGGTTGCCGGACCCGACAAGGGAATCAGCGACCGGAAAGCCTGTCAACCAGGGTTCACGGACGCGGTCGACAGCGGGTTCCGGTAGGATCCGCGGCCGTGGCTCGCGCGCGTTCGGTCTATGCCTGCACCAGCTGCGGCGCCCAGCAACCGCGCTGGCTCGGCCGCTGCCCCGAATGCGGCGCCTGGTCGACGCTCGTCGAAGAGCTGGCCGAGGCTGGCGGCAGCAGCGGCGGCGGCGCGCCGCGCGACCTGTTGCGCGTCGAACCGGTCGGCAGCGGCAGCGCGAAACCCCGGCAGCTGCGCGACATCGAGGCCTCTGCGACCCCCCGGCGAGAAACCGGGATCCCCGAGCTGGACCGCGTGCTGGGAGGGGGCCTGGTGCCCGGCAGCGTCGTGCTGCTGGGAGGCGAGCCGGGGGTCGGCAAGAGCACCCTCGCGCTGCAACTCGCGGCCGGGCTGCAGGCCCTCGGGCCTTTTCTCTATGTCACCGGCGAGGAGAGTCCGGAGCAGCTCCGCCTGCGCGCGCAGCGCCTGCCGGTGGTTCCCAATCTGGCGTACGTGCTCGCGGAGACTCGGGTCGAGGCGCTGGTCGAGCCGTGGCGTACGCTTTCGCCGGCCGTCGTGCTGGTCGATTCAATCCAGACGCTCGCCACCGATCGCGTGGAATCGGCGCCGGGTTCGGTCGCGCAGGTGCGCGAGTCGGCTGCGCTGCTCGCGGCCACGGCCAAGGCCTCCGGCGCCGCCTTGATTCTGATCGGCCACGTCACCAAGGAGGGCACGCTCGCGGGCCCGCGCGTGCTCGAGCATCTGGTCGACGTCGTACTCGGCTTCGAAGGCGATCGCGGCCAGGCCTTCCGGCTGCTGCGCGCCAGCAAGAACCGTTTCGGCTCGACGCAGGAAGTGGGCGTGTTCCGCATGACCGAGGCGGGTCTCGTCGGCGTCGCGAATCCGAGCGAGCTGTTCCTGGCGCAGCGGCGCACGGGAGCGCCGGGCTCGTGCATCGCGCCGATCGTCGAGGGGACGCGACCGCTGCTGCTCGAGCTCCAGGCATTGGTGGCGCCGGCGGGTTATGGCACGGCGCGGCGCACCTGCATCGGCATCGACGACGGACGCCTCGCGCTGCTGCTCGCCGTGCTCGACCGCCGCGGGGGGGTCGATCTGGTTTCGCGCGACGTCTACGTGAACGTGGCGGGGGGCGTGCGCGTGATCGAGCCGGGAGCGGACCTCGCGCTCGCGCTCGCGATTGCGTCGAGCCGCCTCGAGATTCCGCTGCCCGCCGACGTTGCGGCCTGCGGCGAAATTGGGCTCGGCGGCGAGGTGCGGCGCGTCGCGCGCACGGAGCTGCGGGTGCGTGAGGCCGCGCGCCTGGGCTTTCGCCGGGTGCTCGTTCCGGAGGGGACATCGGCGCGGGCTCCGGCCGGGGCCGAGTTGATCGAGGTGGCCGAGGTGGCGGACGCGGTGGCGTGGCTGCGCGCGAGTGCGCGCGGCAACGTTCCGTGAACAGCGGTTAACTCGCTGTAATAGCTTACTTTTTCTCGTTCAATGGTTTTGACAGACGGCGTCGATCTGGCTAGCTTGGCCTGCCATGACGCAGCCTGCGTTGCGCCGTTTCGCCGTAGCGATCGATCGTCTCGCGCCGAGCCTCGAGCTCGTGGAGCGCGCGATGCGCGAACAGCTCAGCTCCGCGAGCGGGCTCGTCGGCACGCTCGGCGAGCACGTGCTCGGCGCCGGCGGCAAGCGCGTGCGGCCGGCCCTGCTGCTGCTCAGCGCCGAGTTGTGTGGTTACACCGGGCCGCGTTGCTGCCAGGTGGCCGCAGCGGTCGAGCTGCTGCACACCGCCACCCTGCTCCACGACGACGTCGTCGATCTCTCCGAGCTGCGGCGCGGCCGCCCTTCGGCGAATGCCGTCTGGGGCAATCGTCGCGCCGTATTGGCGGGTGATTTTTTTTACGCGCGCGCGTCGTCGATGATCGTCGAGGATGGGGATCTGGACATCCTGTGGATCTTCGCGGCCACGATTCGCTCGATGGCCGAGGGGGAGTTGCTCCAGCTCGAGCGCAGTTTCGATCCGAGTGTCACCGAGGCGCATTATTTTGCGGTGATCGAGCACAAGAGCGCCGTGCTGCTCTCGGCCGCCTGCGAGGCGGGCTCGATCCTGGGTGGCGTGACCCGCGCCGAGCGGCGCAAGCTCGCCGACTACGGGCGCGAGCTGGGCCTCGCCTTCCAGCTGCGCGACGACGCGCTCGACTACGAGGCCGGCGAGGCGGATCTGGGCAAGCGGGCGTTTGCCGATCTGCGTGAGGGCAAGGTCACCCTGCCGCTGCTGCTCGCGCTCAAGCGCTGTAGCGCGGCCGAGCGCGACGCGATCGCCTCCGTGCTCAAGAGCGCTGCCCGTCTCTCGGAGCTGGCCGCTGCGCATGCGGGCGCGGAGCCGATCGCCGATGCCGCGCTCGACACGGCGCCGGTGCTCGAGGCCATCCAGCGTTACCACGGCGTGGCGGATACGATCCGTCGCGCGGAACTGCACCGCGATCGCGCCATTGCCGCGATCGCCCCGTTTTCGGTGGATCGCGCCAAGGAGGATCTGCTCGCGGCCGCGCACTTCGCGGTCGCACGCGATCGTTAGCACCGGCTTTCGCTCTCGCCCCGGACGGTCCCGGGAGAACCAGAACCATGATCGATCGAATGCGCACTGCGCGGGCACTCGCCCTCGCCTTGCTCGCGAGCTGCTCGGTGGCCATCGCGGCGCTCTCGGCGCCGACGGATGACGCACCGCCGCAGCTCTCGGGCGTCGTCAACCTGAACACCGCCACGGTCGACGAGCTCGAGCTGCTGCCCGGCATCGGCGAGGCCCGGGCGCAGGCGGTGGTCGCGCTGCGCAAGCAGCGCGGCGGGTTCAAGAGTGTCGAAGAGTTGAAGGAAGTGAAGGGGATCGGAGACAAGGCGCTCGAGCAGCTGCGCCCCTTCGTGCGACTCGACGGCAAGACCACCGCGCAGGTCCAGTGAGCCGCTGATCGCGGGGCCGGCGGGTGCGAAGCCCGCCGGCCCCCATGGCGTCCGCCGGCCCTGGAGCCCATGCAAGCGGCGGCGTCTGGGGCCGACCGCGGCCCTGCCAGCTGCGCGCCGAGACTCGCAGACTGGCAGTTCGGGCCCGGTCGAAATACCAATCCGCAGCATGCCGCCTCGCCGCCTCGCCGCCGCCCTCCTCTGCGGCTTGATTGCCATCGCAACCGCGGCGTCTTCGCGCGCGGAACCGGTGAGCGCTGAACGAAGCCCCGAGTCTGCAAAGCCCCCGCGCATCGTCTCCCTCAACCCTTCGCTCACGGCGACGCTGATCGCGCTCGGCGCGGGTGCGCAGCTCGTGGGGGTCGACGATTACTCGGCTCGCCAGCAAAGCGCGGTGCGCGAACTTCCCGCCGTCGGGGGTCTGTTCAACCCGAGCCTCGAGGCGATTCTCGCGCTCGCGCCCGACCTCGTCGTGCTGGTACCGAGCGCGCAACAGCGCGATCTGCGAGCGCGCCTCGCAGCGTTCTCGGTCGCCGTGCTCGAGCTTCCGAACATCACGCTCGCGGAGCTGCTCACTTCGATCGAAACCCTGGGCGCCCGCCTGGGGCGCGAAGCGGCCGCTCGCGATCGCGTGCAGGCGATTCGGAACGCCTGGCAGGCGACCACCGCCGCGAGCGCGCGGCAGCCGCGCGTGCGCAGTGTGCTGGTGCTTCAGCGCGAACCCCTCTATCTGGTCGGGCGTGGCAGCTTCATCGATTCGATGCTGGTCGCGGCGGGTGCGGAAAATCTCGCGAACGTGTTCGCAGATCCCTATCCGCAGGCGTCTCTCGAGTGGCTGATCGCCGCTGCGCCGGAGCTGATCCTCGACGCCAGTGAAGACGCCGCGGCGTCGCGGGAGTATTGGGCGCGCTGGCCGTCGCTTCCCGCGGTAGCGGCCGGGCGCGTGGAGGAAATCCCCGCGTCCGAGGTGACGCTTCCCGGCCCCTATCCCGAACGCGCGCTGGCGCTGCTGGCGGCGGCCGTGCATCCCGCGCTCGCGGCTCCACCGGTCGCGCCGCTGCCGCCGCGATCCGCCGCCCCGCCGCGCCCCCCGCCCCGCGAGGTCGAACCATGAAGGTGCTGCGCGCGCGTCGCGTCGCGGGCGTGCTGGCTTTGTTTGCGCTCGGGGTGCTCGGCTCGATCGTCGTGGGTCTGGCAGCCGGTCCGAGCGCACTCTCCCCAGGCGAAGTGCTCTCGGTGCTGCTCGCGCCGGATGCCCAGGGAGCCGCCGCCGACATCGTGCTGCGCGTGCGGCTCCCCCGTGTGGTGTTGTCGCTGTTGGTCGGCGCCTCCCTCTCGGTCGCAGGGGTGTTGTTCCAGGCATTGCTGCGCAATCCGCTCGCCGACCCGTTCGTGCTGGGCGTCTCGGGCGGCGCGGCCCTCGGCGGAATCGCCGTCCTGTCGTTTGGCGCGAGCGTGGGGCTCTCCCACGCCGCCGTCCCGCCCGCGGCATTTGCTGGCGCCGTGCTGACGACGTTGCTGCTCGGGGTCGTTTCCGGCTCGCGCGGCCGCGCGTCGACGACCAGCCTGCTGCTGACCGGCGTCGTCTTCAACGCCTTCGCCTCGGCGGGCATCGTCTTTCTCGCCTCGCTCGCGGGCCAGAACGAAGCGGCGGGCGTCTTTCTATGGCTGATCGGGAGCCTCGCGACGGTGCGGGCCGAGATCACCGGCTGGGTGGCTCTCTTCCTGTTCGCTGGTCTCGCGTGCGCCCTGCCGCTGGCGCGCAGCTTGAATCTGCTGGCTCTCGGCGAGGAGCCGGCGCAGCAGCTCGGTGTCGACGTCGTCCGCGTGCAGCGCGTGCTGCTGGTGGCGGCCTCGCTGATGGTGGGAGCTGCGGTCTCCGTGGCGGGCCTGATCGGCTTCGTGGGTCTGATGATTCCCCACCTGCTGCGCCTGCTGATCGGTCCGGATCACCGGCTGCTCGTGCCCGCATCGGCGCTCGCCGGGGCCGCGTTCCTGCTGCTCTGCGACACGGCGGCGCGCAGCTTGTTCGGCGGTCGCGAGCTGCCGGTCGGCGCGATCACCTCGCTCGCGGGGGGGCCGGTCTTCCTGTGGCTGCTGCGCCGACACCAGCAGCGGCTCTTCGCGCCATGAGCGAGCGCGAAATCGTTCTCGCTTTCGAGGGCGTGAGCGCCGCCGCCGGCTCGCGCCAGATCCTGCGCGGCGTGACGCTCGCGCTGCACGCCGGCGAAATCCTGACGCTCGCCGGCCCGAACGGCGCGGGCAAGACGACTCTTTTTCGCGTCGCATCGCGCGTGCTGCGGCCGACGGCGGGCTCGCTGTCGCTGCTCGGGCGCCCGCTCGCGGCGTACTCGCGGCGGGAGCTGGCCCAGGTGCTCGCCGTCGTGCCCCAGGACGCACCGATCGCATTCCCCTTCCGCGTGGCGGAGGTCGTGCTGATGGGCCGCTCGCCGCATCTGGGCGCGCTCGGCTTCGAGACCCGCGCCGACATCGAACGCGCGCGCGACGCCATGCGCCGCACGGGCATCGAAGCGCTGGCCGACCGCTCGCTGCTGGAACTGTCGGGGGGAGAGCGGCAACTCGTCCTGCTGGCGCGCGCCCTCGCGCAGGACCCGCGCGTGCTGCTGCTCGATGAGCCCACGGCGCATCTGGACCTGCGCCACCGCGTGCGCGTGGCGGCGCTCGTGCGCGAGCTGGTTCGCGAGGGCCGCAGCGCGCTCGTCGTTTCGCACGATCTGGGGCTCGCGGCGCGCAGCGGCGATCGCATTGCACTGCTGCGCGATGGGGAGCTGAGGGTGCTCGGCAGCCCGCGCGAGGTGCTGACGCCCGCGAACCTGCGTGCGGTTTTCGACGTCGACAGCGAGATCCTCGAGGCCTCGGACGGCGCGCTCCAGGTCGTCCCGAAACTCTCCTGAGCCGCGCTCGGCAGGTTGCAGGACTCCGCTCGGCTGGGCTCGCTGCGCGCTGCGCTTGCAGGTTCGGGGACTCCGCTCGCCGGGGCTCGCTGCGCGCTGCGCTTGCTAGACTGCGCGGCCATTGCTGCAGGGGTAGGAGGCGGGGTGGCGCAGCTCACGATCGCGGGGGTGAAGGCGCGGGAGATTCTCGATTCGCGCGGCAATCCGACCGTCGAGGTGGAGATCCGCACTTCGAGCGGTGCGAGCGGCAGCGCGGCCGTTCCTTCCGGGGCTTCCACGGGCTCGCGCGAGGCGCTCGAGCTGCGCGATGGCGACGCCAAGCGCTACGCCGGCAAGGGCGTCCTGCGCGCGGTGGCGAACGCGAACGGCGAGCTCGCGAAGGCCGCGCTGGGGCGGCCGCTCGGCACGCTCGCGGAGCAGCGTGAGCTCGATCAGGCGCTGATCGCGCTCGATGGCAGCGACGGCAAATCCCGCCTGGGCGCGAACGCAATCCTCGGTGTTTCGCTCGCGGCGGCGCGTGCGGCGGCGATCGCCACCGAAACCCCGCTCTACCGATTCCTCGGCGGCGAGGCCGCGACGTTGTTGCCCGCGCCGATGATGAACGTGATCAACGGCGGGGCGCACGCCGACAACAGCGTCGATCTCCAGGAGTTCATGCTGTTCCCGCTCGGCGCGCCGAGTTTTTCGGAAGCGCTGCGCTGGGGTGCCGAAGTCTTCCACACCTTGCGGCGTGTGCTCCACGAGAAGGGGTACTCGACGGCCGTGGGCGACGAGGGTGGCTTTGCGCCGAACCTCGCGAGCAACCGGGAAGCCATCGAGCTGATCCTCACCGCGATCGAACAGTGCGGCTACCGACCGGGGGAGCAGATCGCGATCGCTCTCGACCCGGCGGCGAGCGAGTTCCACAAAGCCGGCCGCTACGAGCTCACGGGCGAGGGGCGCAGCCTTTCTTCGGACGAGATGATTGCCTTCTGGGAAGATTGGGTCACGCGTTATCCGGTGGTGTCGATCGAGGACGGCCTCGCCGAGGACGACTGGAGCGGCTGGGCCTCGCTGACGCGCCGCCTGGGTTCGCGAACACAACTGGTGGGTGACGATCTCTTCGTCACGAGTCCGGCGATCCTGCGCGAGGGCATCGAGAAGCGCGTCGCGAACTCCATCCTGATCAAGCTCAACCAGATCGGGACCCTCTCGGAGACCCTCGAGGCGATTCGCGTCGCGCGCGAAGCCGGCTATTCCGCCGTGGTGTCGCATCGCTCGGGCGAGACGGAGGACACCACGATCGCCGACCTGGCGGTCGGAAGCGGTTGTGGACAGATCAAGACCGGTTCGCTTTGCCGCACCGACCGCGTCTGCAAGTACAACCGGCTGCTTCGCATCCAGGAGGAACTCGGCTCGCGCGCCCGCTATGCAGGCCGGGACTCACTCGCCGGGAATCTGCGCCGGTGAGCGCGCAGCGGGCACGCCGCTTCGCCTGCGCGCTCGCCCTGGGCGCGCTGATGGCCAGCCCGGCGAGCGCCGTGATCCCGAGCGCCGTGCGCATCGCCGATGCCGTCGCGGGTTCGAACCGCGCCGCGGGCCGCACCACGCCGCTGTTGCTCGACGTGGAGCTGCGTATCGGCGATGGCGCGCCGCTCGCGCAGGGTGTCCTCGCCACGCATCCGACCGGACTCGCGCGACTCGAATTGCGCAGCACGCGCGGCTTCGTCGAGCGCCATCTCGTACAGGGCAGCGAATACGCCGCCAGCCGCGACGGCCGTCTGCTCGCTGCCGACGAGAGGCGCCCGTTCCTGCCGCCGGTGTTTCTGCTCCAGGCGGTCTCCGGAGCGGCGCTTCAGGCGGCGCTTGCGAGCTTCGGCGTCGCGAGCGAGCGGGCCGAGCTCGGCCTCGTCGACGAACACGATTGCTACGTGCTCGGCGGCCGCGCGGCGCGCGGGCCCGACGGTGTCGAGCCCGCGCAGCCTTCGCTGTGGGTGGATCTCGAAAGCTTCGAGGTGGTGCGCATCGACCGCGGCGACGGTGTGCGTTTCCGCTTTGGTCCGTCCGAGAATTTCGCTGGCGTGCGTCTGCCGCGTTGGATCTCGATCGAGGCGCCGGGCCAGGCGCCCGCGCGGCTCGACATCCTGAAGGCGACGCGCGCCAACGCGCCGGCGGCCTCCTTCAGCACCGAGTGGCTCACCGCCCCGCCGGGACCTCCGCCCGCCTCGCCCTGAGGGATCGCGCGCCGGCCGCCGTCCGCGGAAGCGGAAAGCGGCAGTGGTACGCTGCTCGCGCGTGACGACGGAAGCGAGCCGGGTGACGGGCGGGCAGCGCGCGGGCGAAACCGCGAGCGCGCGGCTCCTGTGGGGCTGCATCGGCCTGGCCGTGCTGCTGCACGTGCTGCTGATCTTCGGACGCGATGGGCTGTGGGGTGGCGGCGATCTCGTCCCCCATCTGCGGCTGATCCAGACCGTGGCAACCAGCCCGGGCCTCTACAACCCGTATGCGCCGGCCTATCACTGGCTCGGTGCAGCGCTGGTTCCGGCGCTCGGTTTCGAGCTCTACACCAAGTTCTTCGCGCTCGGCGCCGCGCTGCTCCTGATCGCGGGATTCCGGAGCTTCCAACGCGCCGCGGCGCTTCCGGATGCCAGCACCGCAATTTTTTCGTTGACGCCCTTCCTGCTCTCGCTTTCGTGGTGCGTACCGCGCGTGGAGGCTGCCGGCTACGGGCTGCTGCTCTTCGGCCTGGGCTTTCTCGTGAGGGCGCGGCATGTCGCCCTCGCGCTCACGCTCGCGGCGTGTTTCAGCGTGCACACGGCATCGGCGCTGCTCTTCGGTCTCGCGGCCGGCAGCCTCGCGCTCGCGCGGCGCGACACGCGCGCGCTCGTCGCGCTCGCCATCGGGAGTCTCGGCGTCTTGCCGCTCGTCATCGTCCACCTCGGTGCGGGCTGCACGCTCGCGCAGGCGTTTCTATTTGCGCAGGGCGGCTACGCGCGTTCGCTCGACGAGGCGCTCCTGCCGCCGAACTGGCCGTGGCTCGTGCCGCTCGCCAACCCGCTGGCGTTGCTGGCGGCCGCGTTGGGAGCGCGCGAAACCTGGCGGCGTTCCCGTCCGCTCGCGTGGTTTTGCGCGGCTCTCGTGGCGCTGTATACGACCAATTTCTGGCTCGCCCCCTTCGATCTACGCACACTCGTGACGCCGCTGCGCGGCCTCTCGGTGCTGGCGATTCCCGTCGCCATCTCGGCCGGCATCTGGAGCGCCGCGCGGCGCCGGCGCGAACTCGTGATGCTCTCGCTCTGCGCCGCCCTGGCCGTGATTTCCTGTCGCTTCGTGGTGCCGCATGCCTGCTTCGTGCGTCCGATCGCGCTCACGGAAATCGACGGCGTGTACGTGGATCGCTGCGAATTCTTGTGGCGGGCCGCGCCGGCCGCGACGCCGGTACGCGCCGCCGCGCCGCCCGGCCCGGAACCCGCGGTGCGCCTGGCAGGCAGCGCCTCCGACGGCCTCGTGTTCGTGCGCCGCACGCCGCGCGGGAGCGATCTCTGGCGCGCGCGTCTCTCGGACGGAGCGCTGCGGCCGCTGCTCGAGGCGGCCGGGCGCGAGAAGCTCTGGCCCTATTGGTCGACCGCGGCGGGCAAGCTGGTGTTCCAGGCCGAGCGCGGTCGAGCGGGCGCGGCGCGGTTGCTTCTGCTCGATCCCGCCAGCGGCCGCATCGAGCCGTTCGCCGCGCCGCGCTCCTGGCGCGAGCATTGGGCGGCCTGGTCCCCGGACGGAACCCGCCTGGCCTATGCCTTCGTCGCAGGGCCCGGAGCGCGGGCAGCGCGCGGCATCGCGGAGGTCGAGCTCGCGACGGGGCGGCGCCGTGTCCTCACACCCGACACCGGCGCCTTCGTGTTCTTCCGCCCCGGCTATGCGCCGGGCGGGCGGCAACTGTTGACGCAGCGACGCGGCGCCGGCATCGATTCGTTTTCAGAACTCTGGCTGCTCGCGGCGGGGCAGGCGGCGCGCGCCCTGCCCGGGCAGTTTCCGCGCTTCGCAGAGAAGGCCCACTTCACCCGCGATGGCGCCTGGATCGTGTACACCGGACGCGACACGGATGGCAGCCCCGGCGACATCCTGCTCACGCGACCCGACGGCAGTGAAGCGAAGGCGCTCGCTGCGGATCCGGCAGCGAACGAACACGCGGCGCTTCCCTCGCCGACGCGCGACGAGCTGGTCTTCGTTTCCGATCGCGGCGGAAACCCCGACCTCTATCTGATGGATCTGGCCGGAGGCGAGCCGAAGAACCTGACGCAAACCCCCGACCGGGCGGAGTCGGCACCCCATTGGTCCCCGGACGGAGAGCACATCGTGGTGCTGGCGCGGCCTTCCCCAGCCGCCGCTGGACCCGGCGACGCGACGGAACGGATCGTCGTGGTCGATCGCGACGGCAAGCCCGTTCTGGAAACCCCCGGAAGCATGCCGGACTGGATGCCGCCCTGGCCGGATTCCCACTGAGCCGACACGCTGGGGCGCTGCGCTTTCGATCCCGGCTGCAATTCAGGGCTCATGTAAAACAGTAGACATACCGAACAGCTCTCCAACGACCCGACCCATGTCGGTTTCCCGAATGAAACGGGGCACTTCGAACGTGGGCTTACCGCTCGATGGAGGCATCGATGGCCAGCAAGCAACGGCTCAATGTGCTCGTGGTGGACCGCGACGAAGCGACGAATATCGAGCTGAAGGATTTCCTCAGCGAGGAGGGGTACCAGGCGACGGCCCTCGGCGACCCGGAAGTGGTGATCGACGAGATCAAGAAGGGCCGGTTCCAACTCGTCCTGCTCGACGTCTCGCCGCCGGAAGACCGGGGGATCGAGCTCTTGCAGCGCATCCGGCACGCGGACTCCGACATCTGCGTGGTCGCCATGACGGCCATGCCGACGGTCGCCGCCGCCGTTCGCAGCCTCAAGATCCAGGCCTTCGACTACCTGCAAAAGCCCTTGGAAATGGAAGAGTTGCGCGCGGTGATCCTGGCTGCGATCCGCGAGAAGGGCCTGCTGGTCGATCTCGAGAGCCGGCTCAACCAGGTGCTGGGCCGGCGTTTGCGCGAGCGCCGCACGCTGGGCGAGCTCACGCTCAAGCAGCTCGCCAACCGCACCGGCCTTTCGGTGAGTCTGATTTCGCAGATCGAACTCGGGAAGAGCGCCGCCTCGATGTCGACACTGCACAAGCTCGCGACGGCTCTGCAGGTGAAGATGACCTACTTCTTCGAGACGATTTGAGGCACATTCGCCCCTCGTGAGGTCGGTCGAGGAGACGCATCCGCGCCAGGGACTCTCGGTGCCCGTGGTCAGCGTGCTCGACGCGGACGGCGCGCTGATCGACGACGATCAACGCGCGCTCGTCCGCTTCGTGATTCAGCAGGGCCACGGGGCCGACGTGATCTTCGCCGCCGGTACCACCGGCGAGTGGGATCATGTCAGCAACGGCGTGCGCCAGCGCGTGGTCCAGGTCTGCGCCGAAGAGGTGGCGAAGGTGAACTCGCAGCTGGGGCAGAACCTCGGCCGCGGGGTCGAGGCCTGGGCGGGCGTGACGGCGCCCACGGCGCGGGACACCCTCGAGAATCTCGATTTCGCGATCGCGCACGGCGCCGACGCCGCAGTGCTGGCGCCGCTCTCGATCCGCGGCATCGACGATCCGGTGCGCTTCGTGGCGCGCGACGTGGCCGATCTGCTCGACGCGCGCGAGCGACGCATTCCCGTGTATCTCTACGACAATGCCGACATCGCCATCGACCCCAAGATCCCGCACATCCGCACGCGTCAGGTGAAGGCGCTCTCGCGCCTGGATTTCGTGCGCGGCATCAAGGTTTCGGCGTCGCGCCGCGTGCTCGGCAACTACACGCAAGCTGCGGCCGGCTTCCGGGATCGCGGCGATTTCGGAATCTACGTCGGCAACGCCATGCTGATCTTCGAGCTGTTCCGACCGCACAGCGGCTGGCTCGGCGTGATCGAAGAGCATTGGAATCGCTACCGGCTGCGCGGCGGGCTCCCGATCGGCGTGGTCGCTGGCCCGGCCAATGCGTTGCCCCGGGAATGGGCGCGCGCCTGGCAGGTCTGCCGCGCAGGCGACGCGGAGCGCATGGACCAGGTGCGGACGCTGCTCGAGGGCTTCCGCGCGGCGACGCACGCGGCGGGCGCGAAGCTCACGATCGCGTGCCTCAAGCGGGCTTTGTTGTCGCTGGGCGTGATCCGCAGCGCGGAAGTCGCCGTCGGCACGCAATCGCTCTCCCCGGACGCCGCCATTCGTTTCGACGAAGCCTTCGCGACGTTGCGCAGTCAGATCCAGGAGACGCTCGGCGAGCCGTGGGTGTCGCTCCCGCTGAGCGAGCTCGAGGTGGCGCGGTCCGGAACCCGCCTGTGAGCAAAAGCCAAAGCCAGCCTTCGCGCAGCGAGCCGTCGGCGAGCGAAGTGGATTCACTGGACGTCGTCGGCATCGGCAGCATGGTCGTCGACCGCGTCCACCGCGCGCCCCGCATCTTGCCGGCCGACGCGAAGGCGATTCTGCGCGACGTGGCGGGTGCGGGCCCCGTGCGCAGCTACGCCGGTGGCGTCGTGCTCAATCACCTCGGCTGGGCCGCGGCGCTCGGACTGCGCGCGGGCATTTTCGGCAAGCAGGCGGACGACGCCGGCGGCCGCTTCCTGCGCGCCGCGATGGATGCGCTCGGAATCGAGCGCCAGCTCGTGCTCGACGGCTCCGCGAGTTCGCTGGCGGAGATCTTCGTCGACGACGCGGGCGCGCGCGCCATCTACATGGCGCCCGGCGCCACCGCCGAGACGAGCGCCGAGCACGTGCGCACGCACCACACCGCCTTCATCCAGCGTGCGGCGCGCGTGACGACCGAGGTCTCGCAACTGCCGCTCGCTGCGGCGCTCGCCGCGCTCGAGATCGCGCGGGCGGCGGGGATCCCGACGGTCGTCGATCTCGATGTGCCGCCGTCGCAAGCCGTGCCGGGTCTCGGTGACGCGGCGACGCTCGACAAACTCCTGCGCTGCGCCGATCTGCTCAAGCCGGCGAAGGCCGCGGCGCGAGAGCTGACGCCGGAAGCCGGTGGAGATCCACTCGCGATGGCGCGCGCGTTGCGTGCGCGCTTCGGCTGCAAGACCGTCGTCGTGACCGACGGCGAGGCGGGTTGCGCCATCGCAGCGCCGGGTTTCGAGGGCTTCGTCCGCGCGCGCGCGGTGAAGGCCGTCGACACGACCGGCGCGGGCGACGCTTTTCTCGGTGGGCTGCTGGTTGCGCTGCATCACGGGCTCGGCTGGGAAGCCGCCGGCCGCTTTGCGAACGCCTGCGGCGCGGTCTGCGTCGAGAAGCTCGGCGCCTTTCCCGAGGATCCGGCGCGCATCCGCGCGCGCGTGCTCGAGCTCTACGATGGGCCGCCGCTCGCACTGCGCGCGCTTGCGCCTGGCGCCGGGCGCGCTGCCGTCGAACAGGCGTTCGAGACTTTGGATGTCGCGCTGGTCGAGCTCGCCGCGCTGCGTGCGCGCCTCGCGACCGGTCCGTTCGAAGCCGCGCTCGCGCTGGTCCGTGCGGCGCTGGCGGCGGGCGGACGCGTGCACGTCACCGGTGTCGGCAAGCCGGAGCACGTGGCGCGCTACGCGGCGTCGTTGTTCTCGTCGACGGGGACACCGGCCTCGTTCCTGCACGCGACCGAGGTCGTGCACGGCAGCGCCGGCCAGATCGTTGCGGGCGATGTCGTGATCGCCATCAGCAACAGCGGCGAAACGGCGGAGCTGCGGCCCGCCGTCGAGGCGATCCGACGCATGGGCGCGCAGCTGCTCGCGGTGACGGGTCGGACGGATTCCTGGCTCGGCCGGGCCGCGGACGTCGTGCTCGACGCCGGTGTCGCGCGCGAAGGCGGCGGGCTCGGTCTCGCGCCGCGCGCGAGCGTCGCTGCCGAGGTGCTGGTGCTGGCCGCGCTCTCGGCCGCGCTCGAGCAGGCAGCGGGTTTCTCGCGGGCCGACTATCACGCCCGGCATCCGGCCGGCGAGCTGGGCAAGCGCTCGGGCGGCCCGTCGGGTACGCCGGGTCGCTGACCCCCGCGGGAAGTTCCTTTCGTCCCTCAGGTCGTAGCCCTTCGCGTCCGATAGTCCCGGCACCCAAGGGGAATTCCCCCCGCTCGTGTCTGGAGCCCTCTCGATGGCCAAAGTCTCGGCCGCCGTTCGCCCGGCTGCCGCCCCGGATCGCGACCGCAATTCCCGCGATCTCGAAACACTCCTGACCTCGTTCGACACGAACTACGTCTGGAACTACGGCTCGGTCAAGGAGGGGCTGCGCGACCTCTACGAGAAGGCCAAGCAGGAGCAGTGGAACGGAACCCGGCAGCTGGCCTGGGACACGGCCGTCGACCCCGAGAGCGAGATCATTCCGGCTGCCTTCAACCCGCTCCAGGACTACGGGCCGTTCAAGCGCATGGATACGAAGGAGGTCGCGCACTTTCGCCATGCGACGATTTCCTGGCAGCTCTCGCAATTCCTGCACGGCGAGCAGGGGGCCCTGATCACCGCGTCGCAGCTCGTCGGCGCGGTGCCGTGGACTGACGCCAAGTTCTACGCCGCTTCGCAGACGATGGACGAAGCACGTCACGTCGAAGTGTTCAGCCGCTACGTGCGCGAAAAACTGGAATGGGAGTGGCCGATCAACCCGAATCTGAAGCGGCTGCTCGACATGATCCTGATGGATTCACGCTGGGATCTGAAATACCTGGGCATGCAGATCCTCGTCGAAGGCCTCGCGATGGCGGCGTTCGCGAACCTTCACCAGCTCGCCGACGAGCCGCTGGTGAAGGAGCTGATCCACTATGTGATGCGGGACGAAGCGCGCCACGTGGCCTTCGGCGTGCTCTCGCTCAAGGGCTTCTACGCGGACATGCCCGCGAACGAGCTCGCCGACCGCGAAGCTTTCGTGATCGAGGCCTGTCTGCTGATGCGCGACCGGCTCGTCGGTGAAGAGGTCGCCGAGGCGATCGGCTTCGACCCCGTCGAGGTGCGCGCCATCGTTCTCGAGTCGCCGATCATGCAGATGTTCCGCCAGGCGCTGTTTGCGCGCGTGGTGCCGAACATCAAGCGCCTGGGGCTGCTGACGCCGAGGGTGCGGAGCGCCTTCGAGGAGATGCGGATCATCCAGTTCGAAGACGCCGACCCCGAAGCCCAGGATCGCGCGCTCGGACTGGCCTAGGAACTCTCGCCCGCCGCGGGAGCCGCGCGCGCCGAATCAAACGCGGCGCTTCACCGCCAGGACCGGGCAAGGAGCCTTCTGGACCACGCGTTCGGCGATGCTGCCGAGCAAGAGGTGCTTGAGCCCGGAAAGGCCGTGGGTTCCGATCACGATCAGGTCGGCGCGCTGGGCCTCGGCCTCGTCGACGATCACCGTCGCCGGGTAGCCTTCCCGCACGACGGCTTCGACGTCGAGCCCCTGCTCGCGAAGCGAGCCGACGTAGCGGGCCAGGGTCTGGTCCGCCTCTTTTTTCACGTTGGCCCAGAAATCCGGGGGCAGGTAGGCGCCCTCGAGCTGCTGAAACTCCACCGGCAGGTGATAGACATGCAGCAGGATCATTTTGCTGGCGTGCTCGGACGCCAGATGGCTCGCCCATTCGATGACGTTTTCCGCGTGCTCGGAGAAGTCGATGGGCACCAGGATTCGTCGGACGTCGATTGTCATGGCGGATAGCCTGCACTCTGCGCGTGCATCCGTCCACCCCGATTTGACGCCCCCGGCGGCTCGCCTTACCGTTCGGCCGCCTTGCGGACACCCGGACCCGGGTCCGTGTAGCGCCAAGGGTCCGTGGTCGAATGGGGCCGTAGCTCAATTGGGAGAGCGCTGCGTTCGCAACGCAGAGGTTGGCGGTTCGATCCCGCTCGGCTCCACCATTCGCCACCGCGGGAACCAGCCGAGCCCCGCGCGCAGAAAGCGCGGACTCACGCCTGGCTCGCGCGGCGTTCCGTCTGTGGGCCTCGGTCCGGCGTATTCGCAGCGCCGCTGGCTTTGCGAACGAGTTCTCATTCCATGCCTGCGCTTGAGCGAGGTTGGGCCGTGGACGTAGAGTGGGCGCCTGAATGCCGGATCCTGCAGGGGCGCGCGATCGGATGAGAATTCCCGCGGTGGTGACCGCCGGCGACCGCGGTGCGGCGAAGGCCGTGTACGGCCAGAGCAAGGCCTATCTCGAGATCGCCGGCCGCCCGCTGGTGGCTCACGTGGTGGCCGCCCTCCAGGCCGTGCCCGAGATCTCCGAGGTCTGGGTCGTCGGCGATGCGGAGCGGCTGCGCGAGGTCTTTGCTGCGCAGAGCCTGCGGCACGAGCTGCGCAAACCGCTCCACCTGATGCCGCAACTTCGTTCGCTCTACGAGAATGCCTGGGGCGCCTACCGGCGCCTGCTGCCCGGGGCGGGCGAGAGCGGACGCGATCCCGAGGCCGCAGATCTCGATACGGCGGCGCTCTATCTCTCCGCCGATATTCCGTTCGTGACACCACAGGAAATCTCGGCCTTCGTGCGCCAGGCCAACGAGCTCGCTTGCAGCTACGCGGTCGGGCTCGTGACGGAAGCCTCGCTGGCGGACTTCCTCCCCCCGGCGCCCGGCGAGCCCGGAATCCGCATGGCGAGCTTCAACCTGCGCGAAGGCCGCTTCCGTCAGAGCAATCTGCATTGGGTGCGGCCGGCTCGGATCGTCAACCGCCACTACATCGAGGACATGTATCGCAACCGCTTCCAGCGCGAGTTCGGCAGCATCGTCAAGCTGGCGTGGCGGCTGCTCACGAGCGAACGCGGTGGGCTGCGCGTGTTCTACTACTACATGCTCATGCACTTCGCGGGCGTCGTCGATCGCCATGGGCTCCGGCGTCTCGCCGATGCGCTGCGCCGCTTCGCCCCGCTCTCGCGCATCGAAGCGGGCTGTAGCGATCTGCTGCGCGCGTCGGTGCGTTTCGTCATCACACAGGCCGGTGGCGCCGCCATCGACATCGACAACGAGCACGACTACGACGTCGCGAAGCTCCGGTTCGAGGAGTGGCGCAAGGCGCAGGCGAGCCGCGCCGAGCAGGTCTATGGCGTGCCGGCGCTCGAGCCGGGCGCGCCCGAGCGCTCCCGGCCAAGAACGCCGGCGAACAGGCGCAGCAGTGCCGACGGGGAGCCGGGCTCTTCCGCCTGGCGGCGCGCGGCCTGGTGGTGGTCGAGGGCAGCGACCGCGTGCGCTGGTTGAATGGCATGCTCACGAACGACGTCGCGCGCCTGACCGCCGGCCGCGAGCGCTCGGGCTGCCCGGCGCTGTTGCTCACGCGCATCGGGCGCATCGTCGCGGATCTCCACGTGCTGCTGCGGGGCGACGCCTTCTGGCTCGAATGCGACGCCGCGGCGGTCGCCGCGGTGCTCGCGACCCTGCAAAAATTCATCATCGCCGACGACGTGCGCCTGACCGACGCCACTGCGCGCTGGGAGCGGCTCGCGCTCGAAGGCCCCACGACAGCTGCCATCTTCGCCGCCGCGGCGGGCGAGGCCCCGCGACTCGCACCGGACTGCGCCGAGTTCTTCGAACTCGCGGGCGCGAGCGTGCTGGTCGGCGCCTGGGGCGTGAGCGGGGAGGCAGCGCTCCAGCTCTTCGTGCCGACGGGAAAGAGCGCGGCGGTGTGCGAGGCCCTGCAGCGCGCGAGCAACGGGCACGCGCTGATCGAGGCGGACGCGGAGGCGCTCGAGATCCTGCGGGTAGAAGCCGGAACACCGCGCTTCGGCCGCGAGCTCTCCGAGGCGGTGCTGCCGGCGGAGGCCGGCCTCGAGCGGGCCATCTCCACCACCAAGGGGTGTTACACCGGTCAGGAGATCGTGGCGCGCATGGCGACCCGCGGCGAGGCGAGCCACGCCCTGGTGGGGCTCGCGCTGGCGGCAGGATCGGCTGTGACCGCGGGGGCGGCGGTGATGGCCGGGGGTGCCCGCGCGGGCGAGCTGACGAGCGTGGCGCATTCGGCGAGCGCCGGCGCGATTGCGCTCGCCTACGTTCGACGCGCGCACGCTGCGCCGGGAACACAGCTCGAGGTCGACGGGCAGCCTGCTCGTGTGACGAAGCTGCCCTTCGTGGCGCCGCGCTCGAGCCCGCTTTGAAGCGCAGCCGCGGGGCGCTCGTCGTCCTGGCGAAGGCGCCGCGAGCCGGCGCCGTGAAAACGCGGCTGTGCCCGCCCTTCACGCCCGCGGAGGCTGGCGAGTTCTACGCGCATCTGCTCGCCGATGTGCTCGCGGCATCTGCCGAGCTCGCGCTCGAGTTCCGCCTGGTGGCGATCGTCGCCGTCCACCCTCCGCAAGCCTGCGGCGAGATCGCGCGTGGCGCGCCGGCGGGCTTCCAGGTGGTTCCGCAGCGCGGGCGGGATCTGGGCCGGCGCATGGACTGGGCCGTGCGCGAGGCTTGTGCGGCGGGCGCCCCCCGCGTCCTGCTTCGCGGCAGCGACTCGCCGCTGATCGACTCCGAGGTCGTGGCGGCGGCAATCGCGGCGCTCGACGATGTGGATCTCGTGCTGCGCCCGGATCGCGATGGCGGCTACGGGCTGGTCGGAACCAAGCGACCCGCGCCCGGCTTGTTCGAGCATCCCATGAGCACGCCCAGCGTACTCGCCGACACGCTCGCCAACGCGGCGCGCCAGGGGCTCAGCACGCGCCTGCTCGAGCCGGGCTTCGACGTCGATACGTTCGCAGATCTGCGCCGGCTCGAAGCGCTGCGCTCCCCCCGCCTGGCGCGCCTGTGCCCGGCGACGCTCGCCTATCTGGACGAGCATGAACTCTGGCGACGCACATGAGCGGCCGGGCGCCTGCCCAGCTTTCGAGCAAACTCTGCCGATTTCGTGAGCAAGCGCGCGGCAATCGAGCCGTGCTTGGGCCCTGCGCCGCCGCTGGGCACGTTCCCGCCCGCGCTGATCTAGGCACGGGCCTTGCTATCCCTCAGCTGCGGCCTCGCCCCAAACCGGGGCGGGGCCGGCCCGGTCGCCCGTGGTAACGTCCAGCGTTCGGGAAAGACGGCCCGCGTTTGTTCGGAGGTGCGTCGCATGCGCAAGATTGAAGCGATCATCAAGCCCTTCAAGCTCGATGAAGTGAAAGAAGCCCTGCACGCGATCGGCATCCAGGGGATGACCGTCACGGAGGTCAAGGGTTTTGGCCGGCAGAAGGGCCATACGGAGTTGTACCGTGGCGCGGAGTACGTCGTCGACTTCCTGCCGAAGATCAAGGTCGAGATCGCCGTCAAGGACGAGATGGCCGACAAAGTCGTGCAAGCAATCGTGCAAGCCGCCAACACTGGACGCATCGGTGACGGCAAGATTTTCGTGATGCCGATCGAAGAAGTGATCCGCATCCGCACCGGAGAGCGCGGGCCGGACGCCGTCTAGACCAGTCGGCACCCGCATTCGATCGAAACCGCCTTCCACCACAAGGAATCTCGGATGACCCCCAAGCAGGTTCTGGAATTCGCAAAGAAGAATGGTTGCGTGATGTTCGATCTCAAGATCACGGACTTTCCGGGCGTGTGGCAGCACATCTCGCACCCGATCGGCATGCTGGAAGAAGCGTCCTTCGAAGAGGGCTTCGGCTTCGACGGCTCGTCGATCCGCGGCTGGCAGGCGATCAACGACAGCGACATGCTGATGATCCCCGACCCCAAGACCGCGATCATCGACCCGTTCATGAAGCATCCGACGTTGTCGCTGATCTGCGACGTCGTCGACACGATCACGCGCGCGCCCTATTCGCGCGATCCGCGCTACATCGCCAAGAAGGCAGCCAACTATCTGAAGAGCTCCGGCATCGGCGACACGATCTATTTCGGTCCCGAGGCAGAGTTCTTCATCTTCGATTCGGCTCGCTTCGAGACGGGTCCGAACCGCGGCTACTACTTCCTCGACTCGATCGAAGGGCGCTGGAACAGCGGCCGCGAGAACGACAACGGCGGGCCGAACCTCGGCTACAAGCCGCGCTACAAGGAAGGCTACTTCCCGGTCGCGCCGATGGACACGCAGCAGGACATCCGCACCGAGATGTGTCTCGAAATGGAAAAGTGTGGCGTTCCGATCGAGACACACCACCACGAGGTGGCGACCGGCGGCCAGGCCGAGATCGACATGAAGTTCAGCCCGATCGTCGAGATGGGCGACATGCTGATGATCTACAAGTACTGCGTCAAGAACGTCGCTCGCCGCCACGGCAAGACCGTCACGTTCATGCCGAAGCCGTTGTTCCAGGACAACGGTTCGGGCATGCACTGCCACCAGTCGATCTGGAAGGATGGCAAGCCGCTGTTCGCAGGCTCCGAGTACGCGGGCCTCTCGCAGCTCGCGCTCTACTACATCGGCGGGATCCTCAAGCACGCGAAGGCGCTCGCGGCCTTCACCAACCCGACGACCAACTCGTACAAGCGGCTGGTGCCGGGCTACGAAGCGCCGGTGAACCTCGCCTACTCGAGCCGCAATCGTTCGGCGGCGATCCGCATCCCGACCTACTCGCCGAGCCCCAAGGCCAAGCGAATCGAGGTGCGTTTCCCCGACCCGGCCTGCAACGCCTACATCGCCTTCGCGGCGATGGCGATGGCGGGCATCGACGGGATCGAGAACAAGATCCATCCGGGAGGGCCGCTCGACAAGAACATCTATGCCCTCTCACCCGAAGAGGCCAAGGGTGTGCCGACGATGCCCGGGAGCCTCACCGAGGCGCTCGACAATCTCGCGGCCGACCACGAGTTCCTGCTCAAGGGCGACGTGTTCACGCGGGACCTGATCGATACGTGGATCGAATACAAGATCGCGGCCGAAGTGGATCCCGTGCGTCTGCGCCCGCACCCGCACGAGTTCGAGCTCTACTTCGACATCTGATCGGCGAGCGGAAACGCGCTCGTTCGCAGCTTCGCGTTGAGGGCAGCCGGCGACGGAAACGTCGCCGGCTGTTTCGCGAGAGGGTACGGCCCGTCTCAGGCGTCGCGGGTGAGGTCCGTGCCTGTGCGCAGCCGATCGAGATAGGCCTGATACGCGAACCAGCGATCGCGGCGCTTGCCCGTCGTCTCGACCAGCACGCCGTTCGCCACGAGCGCCTCGATCGCACGTCCAGCGGTGGGTTTGCTTGCGGCAAGAATTGTCATCGCCGAACTCACCGTCACGATCGGGTGCCGGGGCAGGGCTTCGAAGAGTCGCACCGCGGCGACGGAGAGCGCGCTTGCCGCGAGGATTCGTGCGCGATCGGCGCCGACGAGCGCGAAGAGATCGCGCGCCGAGGCGACGGCTTCCTCTGCGATCGTCGCCACACCGTCGAGAAAGAAGTCGAGCCATCCCTCCCAGTCGCCCTCCGATCGTATGGCGCTCAAGCGGCGGTAGTACTCGTCGCGATGCCGCTTGAAGAAGAGGCTCAAGTACAGGAGCGGCTGGGCGAGTACCTCCCAATGTTCGAGCGCGAGTGTGATCAGCAGGCGACCGATCCTTCCGTTGCCGTCGAGGTAGGGGTGGATCGTCTCGAACTGTGCGTGCACGAGACCCGCGCGCACGAGGGATGGAAGATCGGCGCTCTCTTCGTGCAGGTAGCTTTCGAGCGCGCCCAGTAGATCCGACAGCAGGTGCGGCGGCGGTGGCACGAACACGGCGTTGCCGGGGCGTGAACCGCCGATCCAGTTCTGGCTGCGCCTAACCTCGCCCGGCTGTTTGCCGGCTCCGCGCACGCCGTGCATCAGGCGGCGGTGGGTCTCGCTCAGCAGGCGAAGCGAGAGCGGCAGGCCGCCCGGGGTGGAGAGCTGCTCCCGCGCGAAACGAAGGGCCTCGACGTAGTTGCAGACCTCCTCGACGTCGGGTCCGGGCTCCGTCGCGTCCCCGGCTTCGAAGCGCAGGAGATCGACGAGCGTCGCCTGGGTCCCCTCGATCTGCGACGAGACGACCGCCTCCTTACGTACGAATGCGTATAGAAACCAATCGATCGAGGGCACCATCGCGCCGGCAAGCTCGAGGCGAACGAGCGCTTGCTCGGCGCTTCGCAGTCGCTCTGCGAGCGCGCCCGCGATCGCGACCGGCGGGACAGGAGGGAGAGGGTTCGGAACGAACGCCTCCACCGTCTCGCCTGCGATGGACGTCCGTTCGTAGTGCCCCGTGGTCCGTTTCATGGAACGCGCCCCATCACTCGAAAGCTCCGCCCGGCCCCTCGGAACGCCGCCGCTCCGAGCTCGATCCGCTAGGAACGAAGTCTTGACTAGATGAATCCATCAGTCAAGAGATCGTTACTAGTCTGAGCCGGAGAAGAGGCCGCGAAGCGGGGGCGGCAGGGCCAACTGCTCGGCGGGGTCGTGGGCGTCACGGCTCGACTCATGGATTCGTAAGCTCCCCCTCCCGGTTGACAGGGTTGAGTTGGACTGCCCGCAAGAAAGGCAGGCGATCTCGTACCCTGTGAACCAGGGTGGTCGACATGTTTCCGATCGTGTACGCGCCTGGAGCCAATACTCAGGCGTCGAGGCCGAGCGCCTGTTCGATGCGGTAGAGGCCCGGCGGCTTGCCGGCGAGCCAGGCTGCGGCGAGCACGGCGCCGCGGGCGAAGTGATCGCGGGTCTGCGCGCGGTGCACGAGTTCTAGCCGCTCGCCCTCGCCCGCGAAAAGCACCGTGTGATCT
>JANNIY010000127.1:0-32703 GCA_031405455.1 Deltaproteobacteria bacterium
GACAGGCGTCGGCGTGCTCTACGGCCGCGCCGACCGGCTGGAGGCGCTGCCCCCCTACCAGGGCGGCGGCGACATGATTCTCTCGGTCCGCTTCGAGGCATCGACCTACCAGGGCATCCCGTACAAGTTCGAAGCCGGGACGCCCGACATCGCCGGCGTCATCGGCCTCGGCGCGGCGATCGCGTACGTGAACGAGATCGGTCTCGACGCGATCGCGGCGCACGAGCACGAGCTGCTGCGGCATGCGAGCGAATCCCTGGCTGGCGTGCCCGGCTTGCGCCTGATCGGAACGGCGCGCGAGAAGGCAGCGGTGATCTCGTTCGTTCTCGAGGGCATCCACGCGCACGACGTCGGGACGATCCTCGATCAACACGGAATTGCCGTGCGCACCGGCCACCACTGTGCGCAACCCGTGATGGAGCGTTACGGCGTCCCCGCCACCGTGCGCGCATCGTTCGCCCTCTACAACACGCGAGACGACGTCGACGCCCTGGTGCGCGGGCTCCACCAGGTGCGCGAGGTCTTCGCCTGATGTCCGACCTGCGCGAGCTCTACCAGAGCGTGATCCTCGATCACAACAAGGCGCCGCGGAACTTCCGCCGGCCGGCAGCTGCGAACCGTTCGGCCGAGGGACACAATCCGCTGTGCGGCGATCAGCTCAAGGTGTTTCTGATGCTCGAAGACGGCATCGTGAAGGACGCCGCCTTCGAGGGCTCCGGCTGCGCGATCTCGACGGCCTCCGCCTCGCTGATGACCGAGGGCGTGAAGGGCCGCCGCGTGGCGGAGATCGAAGAGTTGTTCGCCGGCTTTCATCGTCTCGTGACTTCCGATCCCGCGTCCCCTCCCGCGGACGCGGGCCTCGGCAAGCTCGCGGTTTTCGGCGGCGTCCGGGAGTTCCCGGTGCGCGTGAAGTGTGCGACGCTGGCCTGGCACACGCTGCTCGCAGCGCTGCACGGCGACGCTGCGCCCGCGACCACGGAATGAACGGGCGAATCGGTTGCGGGTGGATCGAAACGAAGATGGGTGGATCGCGATGAACGAAGAAGGCTCGACGCAGACGACGACGGCGGTGAACCCGGCGGCCAACGCCGACGGCGGCGAGATCCGCGAACGCGTGATCGAGCAGCTCAAGACGATTTTCGACCCCGAGATCCCCGTCAACATCTACGAGCTCGGCCTGATCTACGAGGTGAACGTCGACGACGCGGGCCAGGTCGGAATTCGCATGACGCTCACCTCTCCCATGTGCCCCGCCGCCGAGCAGCTGCCGCCCGAGGTCGAGACCAAGGCCCGCGGCGTCGCGGGCGTCAGCGCCGTGAAGCTCGATCTGGTCTGGGACCCGCCGTGGAATCAGAACATGATGTCCGAGGCCGCCAGGCTCGATCTCGGCATGGTCTAACGCGAGCGCGTGCTCCCCCTCGGCTTTGCGGCCTTCCTCGCATTCGGCTCCGTGCTCGTGCTCGTCGGCGCCAACCAGGCGGCGCTCGCCCGCGATCTTGCGCTGGATCTCTCGCGCACCGGGCTGCTCGGTTCGACGCTCGTGCTCGGCATCGGCATCGGCGTCGTCGGCGCCGGCCCCCTCGTCGATCGTTACGCCCGCCGGCCGCTGTGGATCGTCTCGATGGGCAGCGCAGCGGTGGCCCTGCTCGGCGTAGCGCCGGACATGGAATACCCGCGCCTGCTCGCGCAACTTCTGGCCGTCGGCATCGGCATCGGCCTCTACGACACCCTGATCAGCACCGTCGTGGTCGAGCATTTTCGCGAGCGCGCTGCACGCCCGATGTCGGTCGTACACTCCGCTGCGACGCTCGGTGCGATGCTCGGCTCTCCGCTCGCCGCCTGGCTCGCGGCGAGCCACGGCTGGGCAGCGAGCTTTCATGCCGCCGGCGTCGCGCATCTGCTGCTCGGCGCCGCCGGCTTCGCAGTGGCCCTGCCGTCTCCCGCACGTGCGCTGGCCCGCGGCAGCACGCAGCCCGCCGCGCCGAACGCAGCTGGCGCAGCAGGTTCCCTGTTCTCTCCCGCGTTTGCACCCTTTGCGCTTGCGAGCTTCGGGTATGTCGGAATCGAGTCCGCCGTCACGGTCTTCGCCGTCCCCTACGCCAGCCAGGCGCACGGCCTCGACGCCGCGCGCGGGCTCGCCTCGATCAGCGCGTTCTGGTTGGGCCTGTTCGCGGGCCGGCTCGCGCCGGCCGCGCTTCCCTTCGCCCCCGATGCTCGCTGGATCGCGGCCGGCGGTGCAGCGGGCGCAGCCGCCCTAGCGCTCGGCGGCGCCGTGCCCTCCCCCGAGTTGGTTTTTGGCGCGGTGGGCCTGGCGCTCGGCTGCGTCTATCCGCTGGCCGTCGCGCTGGTTGGCCAACGCTTCCCCGACGCGCGTGGAATGGCGACGGGGCTCACGGCGGGCGCTGGCGCCCTCGGCGGCTTCGTGGTGCCGTGGCTGCACGGTGCGATCGGCGATCGCTTCGGCGTGAACACGGCGGTCGCAACGCTCTCGCTGTGGTCGCTGCTGGTCGGCTGCGCGGCCCTGCTCGCGCGGCGTCCCTCGCCGCAGCGCGTGCGATAGCGGCTCTTTCGCAAGCTGGCGCGCCAAAGCTGCGCCGCTACTTTCCGGCGCTTCGCACGAAAGGACGGGTCGCATGCGCCATCGGGTCGGACTCCTGCTCGCGGTCTTCGCGCTACTGCTTCCGGTTGCCGCGCGGGCCGATCGCGTCACCGTCCAGGGCACCGTGCTCGAGGGCAAGATCAAATCCATCACGAAGACGTCGGTCGTGATCGAGACCGTTTACGGCAAGGGTGATCTCGTGATCGCGACGAAGGACATCGAAGCGATCGAGACCGACGGCCCCTTTCACGTCTTCCATGGCGACGACGTCGACAGCCTGGGTTCGGTGGTCGCCGTCACACCGGAGCACGTTACGGTCGCGCCGGCTGCGGGCCTGCCCGAGTCGATCGCGTTCGACGAGGTCTACGTGATCCGGCGCGATCCCGGCCCCGAAGCGAGCGTTTTCGAACGACTCGGCGTGGAGCTCGCGTACTGGGAAGGCAACGCCGACTTCGGCTTCAGCTACATCAACGCAACCGACGACGCGAGCGCATTGGCGGCCGGCATCGGCCTGCGGCGCGAACGCGGGCCGAGCCGCCTGAAGCTCGAGGCCGCCTATCACCGCAGTGCCAACAAGAGCCAGGGCGAGGGCAGCAACGTCACGATCAACGAAGTCTTTGGACAGATCCGCCAGGAGTACGACGTCTCGTCGCACTTCTTCGCCTTCGGCTCGCAATATGCGGAGAACGACGACGTCGAGAGTCTCAGCATCCGATCGATTTCGCGCGTCGGCTTCGGCTACAAGCTCTTCACCAGCGAGAGCGCCCGGATCACGCTCGATGGCGGCCCGGGCTACGTCTACGAGCGCTATTACGGCGGCGACGACAACCAGTTCCCGACGATCGGCTTCGGCGCCGAATCGGACTGGAAACTGCCCCTGCTCGGTGCCAGCTGGCACACCCGGATCGACTACACGCCGTCGCTGCTGAGCCCCTTCAGCGATTTCCTGCTGCGCGGCGAGACGTCTCTGCTCGTCCCGCTGATCTCGAGGCTCTCGTTCAAGGTCTCGCTCGTCGATCTCTACAACAACTCGCCCGCGGACGACACACAGAAGAACAGCCTGGCGACGTTGGTCGGTTTGTCGCTGGGGTTCTGAACCCAGACTCGCGGTGCCGGAGCTTCCACAACGGCGAGTGCCACTGCGCCTCCGGAAGTTTGCCGTCGAGCAGCTCGGTCACGAGCTGCCCGGCATGACCCGCCAGTGTGTCGAGGATGCGCTCACCGAGGTCCGCCGACGCCTTTCCGGGGGAGCCGCTGTAGGTCTCTTCCGAGAAGTAGCGGATGCCCGCCCGGAAGGCGGCCAGCATGTCGCCGATGGCGGCGAGCTTCCCGCGTTCGGACTTCGGTCGTGCTTCGCCCCTTTCCTGCAACCAGAGGTCGAGGTTGCGGTGCGGAAGCTCCTTGAATTGGGGGTCCACCCAATCCGGGCGCCGGCCTCGGTCTCTTCGTCGTGTACTCCATCGTCACCAACCTCGGTGGAGAGATCCGCGTCGAGAGCGAGCTCGACAAGGGCTCCCGCTTCCTCGTGGACCTGCCGCGTTCGAGCGAGCCGCTCGCGAACGAAGCCGTCCGTGACTCGTTCTGACGCGCATCTCTTGGACCTCCTCCGAAGGGCGCGGATTCTCCCAGCGGAAGATCCGGCTCGCAAATCCAGCGGGCGCGATCGCGTACGTCATTTGACGGGTGCCATTCGCGCCGCGCCGCGGCTCCTACGACATCCGCCCAATGGACCCGAGGCCGCTCCCGCCGAATCCTCCACGGGCAACCGGGGCACCTGCTCGACAGGCGGACCCCATACCCAAAAGAGGAGAATCGAGATGTCCAAATCAGCAACGATGATCGGAGCGCTGGCCATTGCCGTCGCAATCGGCTGGATCCCCAGCCGGGAGGCAGCGGGCGCGGCCGGCTACTGCACCCAGACCGCGGCGGGCGCCAACACCGCGTGCGGCCTCGAGGCCCGGGACGACTACGCGAAGGCGCAAGCCATCTGCGTCAATGTGTCAAACGCGGCGGAGCGCACGGCCTGCCAGACCGAGGCTGGAGTGACCCGCAGCGAGGCCAACGCGCTTTGCGGCGAGCAGCTTCAGGCCCGCAAAGAGGTCTGTGCCGCGATCGGCGAGGGCCGCTACGACCCTGACTTCGACCCCGAGAACTTCGAGGACGATTTCGACGACGAGGATGACCTGAATCGCTACCTCCCGCTGGCAATCGGCAACCGCTGGGAGTTCGCGGGCGGTGGCGAGATCGTGCGCATCGAGGTGCTCGACGAGACCAAGCTGATCGAAGGCGTGACCTGCATCGTCGTCAACGACGTCGTCACGATCGACGGAGAGCTGGTCGAGGACACCGACGACTGGTTCGCGCAGGCGGAGAACGGCGACATCTACTACTGCGGCGAAGAGGTCAAGGACTACGAGAGCTTCGAGGGCGACGCCCCCGGGAGCCCGGAGCTGGTCAGCATCGACGGCTCCTTCAAGGTCGGGCGCGATGGCGACAAGCCCGGGATCAGCTTCCAAGGTGCGCCTCGGGTGGGTCAGGTGTATCGGCAGGAATTCTCGCTCGGTAATGCCGAGGACATGGCCGAGGTCCTCTCGACGACCTACCGCTTCGGCCGAAATGCCGACCTCGACCGGGGCGTTCCCCGGCAGCTCGCGGACATGCTCTGCGCGGGAGACTGCGTGGTGACCCGCGAGTTCAGCGCGCTCGATCCGGATGCGCACGAGCGCAAGTACTACGCGCCCGGAATCGGATTCTTCCTTCAGGTGAACATCGCCACGGGCGGGGTGGTCCAGCTCGTCGACTGCAGCTTCGACGCCCGCTGCGCGCGCCTGCCGGCGCCGTAGCAAGGCTCGAGCAGCACGCCATCGAACGGGCTCCATCCGCAGTCGCACCCCGCGGCTGCGGGTGGAGCCCGATTCGCTGCAGCGGGGGCGGACCCGAATCCCGCGATTCGGAGCCGCCCCGTGTGCGCAACCGCAGCGAGCGAGCCCCGCTACGGCGCCGTGCGGAAGAACGAAGACGACAGGGTCTGGTTCCCACCCGCCTCGATCGAGAGCACCTCCCACTCGTAGAGGGTGTCCCGGCGCAGGAAGCCGGGCGGCACGGCGAGGCTCGTCGCGGTCGGCGGCATCATCACGTCGAGTGTGATCTTCGGCAGTGCCGGCAGACCGGTGTCGCCGAGCACGACCAGCACCTGATAGGCGATGATCGGGCTGCCGTTGGGCGGAGCCACCGGCTCCCAGCTCACCACGGCGTGGTTCGGATCGACCAGCGGGCCCCCCTCGTGCGGGCCCACCAGCAGCGGGCCGGCGGGGATGTCGTGGGTAAAGGTGGCAGTCCCGAAGAACTCCTCGCCCTCGACGCCCAAGCCGCGGAAGCGGTACCGGCCCTCCGGGAAGCGCGCGAGGAACTCCTCGAGCGGGACCTCGTCGAAGCTCGGCTCCCCGCTCTCGAGGAACAGCTCGGTGGCTCCCTGCTTGGAGAAGATCCCGCCCGTCGTGGACCGGAACAGCCGCCGGCCGTTCGGATCGTAGATCTCGAGAAGCCGCCAGGGATCCGCGTCGAGGAAGACCTGGACGCCGGCGTCGCCGTCCGTGTCGTTGGCCTCGATCTTGAGTCGCGCGTCCTTGAACGGGATCCGCACGTCTGTCTCGTCGCCTCGATCGCGATCCGCCAGTGCGGTCGATCCCACCAGCAGGGTCGCCATGGCGGCTGCAAAGAGCCCCAGCTTTCGCATCTGCTCGATCATCGGAGTGTCTCCTATTCGATGCCTTTGCCCCGGGCCGCCGGCGACATGCCGGCCTTCCGGGACATCTGGAGCCTACGCAGCGAAGGTTGGGGCGAGATTGCTGGCGGATTGGAAGTTGCTCACCGCAGGATGATCATTCGATCATGTGGCCGGGCTCTGCCTCCCATCCTCTAGAATAGTGGCGTGCGCGTGTTGCTGGTGGAAGACGATGCGACGGTCGCCGCCTTCGTGCGGAAGGGACTGATGGAGGAGGGGTTCGTCGTCGATCACGCCGGGGACGGGCTGGCTGGCCTCGCGCTGGCTTCGAGCGCGGTCTACGACGCCGCGGTGATCGACGTGATGCTGCCCGGCATGGACGGGCTCGCGCTGATCAACGAGCTGCGCCGACGAAAGATCCAGCTGCCGGTCATCATTCTCAGCGCCAAGCGCTCCGTCGCGGAGCGCGTCGAAGGCCTGCAGGCGGGCGGCGACGACTACCTCACCAAACCATTCGCCTTTTCCGAGCTGCTGGCGCGCATCCAGGCGCTGGTGCGCCGCGCGACGAACGCTCCGGAGCCCTCGGGAATCAGCGTGCGGGATCTCCACATCGACCTGCGCGCTCGCACCGTCAGCCGCCACGGGAAGCGGATTACGCTCCAGCCGCGCGAGTACGCGCTGCTCGAGTACCTCGCGCGCAACGCCGGGCGGGTCGTCTCGAAAACCATGATCATCGAACACGTCTGGGACTACAACTTCGACCCCCACACCAACATCGTCGAGTCGCGCATCTGCCGACTGCGCGAGAAGATCGACTCCGGTTTCGCGGCTCCCTTGATCCACACCGTGCGCGGGATGGGCTATGTCCTCCGAGCCGACGACTAGGCGACCCCGCAGCCTCGCGCTGCGCTTGACGCTCTGGTACTCGGGGATCTTCGCGATCTCCTCCGCGCTCGCTTTCGCCGTCATATCCGCGCTGCTCGTCGCGACCGTGCAGGACCGCCTGGACGAGGATCTGGGCGAAGACGTCGCGGAGTTCGCCGCTCTCTACCACTCGGACGGCCAGGCGCGCGTCGAGCACGAGATGCGACTCGACACCAAGGGGGACGAGGCCGAGAAGAGCTTCTTCCGCCTCTGGGGGCGCGACGGGCGACTGGTCCTGGCGACCGATCTCAGCGCCTTCCCGGAGCTGGGACCGCCGCCGGAAGGCGTGTTCGAGCTGGCTGGATCGGCCGAGCCCGTGCTCGAGACGTTGCACCTGCCCCGGCGCGATCACCCGGTGCGCGCGATCTATGGCGCGATCTCGCGTGATCTGGTCCTCGAAATCGGCGAGTCCGTCGAGGACACCGAGGAGTTCGTCGCGGCGCTGCTGCGCGGCTTCGTGGCACCGCTGATCGCCTTCGTCCTCCTGGGTCTTCCCGCGGGCTGGTTCCTGGCGCGGCGTGCATTGCGTGGCGTCGAAGACGTCACGCGGACGGCGTCCGCCATCGCCGCCGGCGCGCTGGATCAGCGCGTCGCGGTGCAGGGCGAGGGCGACGAGCTGGTGCGGCTCGCGCAGGTCTTCAACGCCATGCTGGACCGCATCCAGGCGCTCGTGATCGGACTGCGCGAGATGGCCGACCACCTCGCCCACGACCTGCGCAGTCCACTCACGCGCATTCGCGCTGCCGCCGAGATGGCGCAGCGCAATGGCCGCACCGATGCGCCCGAGCTCTCGCTCGCCGCCACCGCGACGGAGGAGTGCGACCGACTGCTCGAGATGATCAACACGAACCTCGAGATCACCGAAACGGAATCCGGCGCCGCCGACCTTCGGCTCGGCGACGTCAACCTGGCCGAGCTGGTGCGCGACGCCTGTGAGCTGTTCCAGACGGTCGCCGAGGACCGGCAGATCAAGCTGACGGCCGCGCTGCCGGTGTATTGCTGGCTGCGCGCCGATCGCCAGCGGCTGCAGCGCGTAATTGCAAATCTGCTCGACAACGCACTCAAATACACACCGCCCGGAGGTCAGGTCACGCTCACGCTGGTCGACGAGGGAGACCGAGTGCGCCTCACCTTCGAGGACTCCGGTATCGGCATCTCATCGGAGGAGGCGCCGCGCATCTTCGAACGCTTCTACCGCTGCGATCGCAGCCGCTCGGAGCGGGGGAACGGCCTGGGCCTCGCACTTTGCGTCGCCAGCGTACGCGCGCATGGCGGCCAGATCTCGGTCGAGAGCACCCCGGGCTGCGGAAGCACCTTCGCCGTCACGCTGTTCCGCCGCTGACGCGGTGGCGTCGTCAGCTCTCTCACACCAGCCGGTTCGGGTTCTGACCGGACTGATCGACCCCACGAGCTTCCGCGGGAACTCCAGCCAACGTTCAGCTCAGCGTGCGCGGCACCCGAAGCCAGGCGTTGGCGAGGCGTACCGCCAGCGGGTTCGTGAAGACGTGCCGGAGCTTCCACAGCGGCGAGTGCCACTGCGCCTCCGGAAGTTTTCCGTCGAGCAGCTCGGTCACGAGCTGCCCGGCATGACCCGCCAGTGTGTCGAGGATGCGCTCACCGAGATCCGCCGACGCCTTTCCGGGGGAGCCGCTGTAGCTCTCTTCCGAGAAGTAGCGGATGCCCGCCCGAAAGCCGGCCAGCATGTCGCCGATGGCGGCGAGCTTCCCACGCGCGGTCTTCGGCCGCGCTTCGCCCCGTTCCTGCAACCAGAGATCGACGTTGCGGCGCGGCAGCTCCTTGAATCGCGGGTCCACCCAGTCCGGATGCAGCGCCAGCAGCTGCGAGGTTTCGACGAGTCCGCCGTGGGTGTCGCCGTCGAGATCCGACTTCTCGACGCCCTCCAGGTGGCCGAGCACGTCGCCGAGCTCGGAGCCACCGCCGTTCAAGCGCGACAGCAGCGCGGAGAAGATGCACAGCATCGAGATGCCACGCTCGTGCGCGACGCGGTTGCACGCCACTTCGATCGACAGGAAATGCCGCGGACTGCCATGAAAATTCGAGACGAGAACGTTCCGGAAGCCCTGGGCCGCGAGCGAGCGTCCGAGATCCTCGATCACGGCGATCGTGGTCGAGGGACGAAACGAGAGCGAGCCCGGCTGCGGTACGGGATCCGAGGCGGCGTACACGCATGGCAGCTTGAGGAAAGTGCGCTCGCGATGCCGTTCGGGCAGGAAGCCCAGCATTCGCTCCGCGAGACCTTCCCCTTCGAGAACGTCCGCGCCGAGCGGAAGATGCGGGCCGTGCACCTCGAGCGGTGAGCAGGTGACGAGCACGACCGCGCGTTCGCGATCGATCTCATCGAACTGCCCCTTCGTGAGCGTCTCCCACCGCAGCAGCTTCGGTTTGCCTTCCATCATCAGCTTCCTTTCAAATCTCGCATTCAAATCCGCACCGGCATGATCGCAGCAACGATCAGCGCGATCCAGGCGGCGTCGAGCGCCGCGATCGCGAGCAGGTTGCGCGACACCGCGTAGATCGACGCGGCCAGCACCTCGATCAACACGAACACGATCGCGAGCGCGGGCAACATCAGCATCACCACGGACGGCAGCACGCCGGCCATCACCCCCCCGACCATCACGAGCAGGACGAGCACACGTCCGCCGGCGGCATGGAGAGCTGCCGACAGGGGCCTGCCGCGACGCAGCAGCGTTTGCATCGCGAGTTCGAGCGGCAGCAGGCCGATGCTGGCGAGCACGAACACGCCCATGCGCTCCGGCGTGAGGGTCATGCGATGAAAGAGCGTGCCGAAGGGCTGGAGCAGCATGTAGATCCCGATCATCCCGACTGCCGCAGCCAGCAGGCTGCGCCCGGGAATCGCAAACAAGGCTGCGAACTGCGCGCGATCGCGAAAAAACAGCGCCACGAGCAACGCGATTCCAGCGATGGCGAAGTGGTTGATGACGGCGTCGCCGATCTCGACCGACAGAATCGCTCCTGGATTGCCGGTCGAGGCAAACGGCATCGTCACCAGCAGCGCCGCCGCAAGCAGCGCCAGACCGAGCGGTCGCCGCGAATCCGGCAGATGCTCGGTGGTGGGTGTCAGACGCCCAATCAGGAGCCCGAGGCCCGGAAGCACGAGCACGAGCAACACAGCGATCAGCGCCACGACGGGACCGCGCGGATCTCCATGGATCGGCGCAGAGCGACGCTCACGGCCAAAAGCCTGATCGAGCCAGGCGACGATCTCCGCAGCGGCGAAGTCCGACCACACGATCGTCAGGTGGTCGGCGCCGGGGATCTCGACCCAACGCACGGCCGTGCCCTGCCGGAAATCGCCGTGAGTCTCGGCAAGCACGGGCTGCGCGATACCGGCGAGCCGCGCGGCCAGCTCCCCGGAACGCGAGCGAATGCGCGCGGGATCTCCGGCCGCGTAGAGGAAGAGCGCATTCGGCGGCCGCTGCGGTCCGAGCATGCTCCAGCCACCCGAGATCAAAACGACGGCATCGAGGCCGGAGTCGCGCGTCGCGAAATCGAGCGCGCCTCCGGCGCCCATCGAGTGCCCCAGCAACGCGATGTGCGAGCCATCGACGAGCGCAGTGGTGCGCAAGAAGTCGACCGCCGCGGCAAAATCACCCGCCAGAAAATCCGCGCGACCTCGCCCGACTGGAAAACGATTGCGGTTCTCGCCATGACCGCGTACGTCGAGCGTGAGCACGGCGAAGCCGGAGTCCGCCAGGCGACGCGCGAGACCGCTCAGGCTCGCGCGATCCGAGCTGATGCCGTGGACGAGCACGACCGCGGGCGGCCGCGCGTCGGGCGCAGGCGCGTCGAGGAACGCGGATCGGGCATCGCCGCCCGCCGTGGCAGGCAGGAACAGCGTCGCCGGGATCGCGCCCTCGAGCGTGAGATCCTGATGCGGGGGCCCCCCGCGATCGAGGCGTTCGAGCCAGGCGCTCGCCACCAGAAAGGCCGCGAAGGCGGCGAGTGCGACACGCGATAGCAGGGGAGTGAGGGAGCGACGGCGGGACATCGCGTCATGAAACCCGTCGCCGCGGGGGAAGTCAACGCATTCGAGCGCATGGTATCCTCGCGTGCTTGTCGAACCTGCCCGACACGATGTCGTCCTCCGAGCGCATCCTCGTCACGGGAGCCAACGGGCATCTCGGCCGGCGCCTGCTCGAGCGGCTGGCGCGCGAGCCCGGCGGGGGCCGCAGCGTGCGCGCGCTCGTGCGTTCGCGGGCCGCAGCGGCGCTGCTCGAGGCGCTTCCAGCCAGTGTGCGTCCGGAGATCGCGATCGTCGATTACGCAGACAGCGAGGCGCTGACGCGCGCCGCCGCGGGCTGTACGGCCGCCATCCACCTGGTGGGCATCCTCCGCGAGACCCGCGGCAGCCGCTACGCGGACGCGCACGAGGCAACGACGCGCGCGCTCGCCGAGGCCGCGCCGCGCGCAGGCGTGCGCCGGATCGTCTACCTGAGCATTCTCGGTTCCCACGCGAACGCGACGAACGCCTGCCTCGCGTCGAAGGGACGCGCCGAGGACATCCTTCTGGCTGGCGCGACACCCGCGCTGGTGCTGCGGGTGCCGATGGTGATCGGGACGGGTGATTTCGTGTCGCGGACGCTGCGCGGCCAGGCGCGCGCACGCGTCGTGCCACTGCTGCGCGGGGGCAGGGGGCGCGAACAGCCGATCGACGCCGATGACGTCGTCGCTGCAATGCTCGCGGGCCTCGAGCGCCCCGGCGTCGGCCGCGAGGCGCTCGACCTGGCGGGCCCGGAATCGCTCTCCCGCCGGGAATTGCTGGCGCGCACGGCGCGTTTGTGGAACAACCGCCCGGTCGTGATCCCCGTGCCGCATGCGCTCGAGTACGCGTTCGCCTTCGCCGCCGAGAAGTTGCTCGCGAACCCGCCGCTGACACGCGCCATGCTCGGCGTGCTCGATCACGATGACGACATCGACGAGAAGCCCGCCTGCGATCGGCTGGGCGTCGCACTCACACCGCTCGACGAGACGCTGCGCCGCTGCGTCGGGCCCGGATCGGAGGACGCATGAGCGAAGCTCCCGCGACGGCGGCCGCCGGGCGCGGCGCCTGGCTGCGCCGCGGTCTTCCGTGGCTTCTGACCATCGTGTGTTTCGCGTTTCTCTACTGGAAGATCCAGGCCCAGGCGGCGCGCGAGGGCGCGACGACGTTCGCCTTCATCGCGGGTGTGTTCCGGGGCGTGAGCTGGACCAAATGGCTCGCGCTGATGATCCCCTACTCCGCCTTCTTTCTCATCATCGATTCCCTCGTCCTTTGGCGCATCATCAATTGGTTCAACACGCGTGTGCGTTATCTCGACATCCTGCCGATCCGGGCGAGCGCCTACATCATCTCGATTCTCGACGAGCGCATCGGCAAGGGCGCGATCGGCTACTACCTGCACCGGCGCGATGGCGTGCCCGGCTGGCAGGTGGGCTCGTCGATGCTCTTCATCATGTTCTGTGAATTCTATTACCTGCTGGCATGGGCAACGCTCGGCGTCGTGTTGAGCGGCGAGCGCCTGCCGGGCGTGTTCCACGCGATCCCGTGGGTCGCGGTGGCAGCCCTCGCCGTACTCGTCGTCTTCGTGCTCTACTTCCGCGGCGTGATCGCACCCGGATCGAAGCTGCGCGACCGCCAGGTCTTCCATGCCTTTCGCCAGGCGGGTTTCTGGCACTACGCGATGTTCATCGCCTTGCGTTCACCCGCGATGATCGTCGGTGTCGTGGTCTACACCCTGGCGCTGCGTTTGTTCGGTGTCGAGGCGGAGTTTCTCGAGATGCTCGGCTACCTGCCCGTGATCTTTTTCGGCGCGGCCGTGCCGGGGCCGTTTCGCGCGGTTGCGATCACGCTGTGGACGCAGCTCTTCCCGGAGAACCCCGGCCAGATGGCGGCTTTCGGTCTGGTCCAGCACAACTTCTTCGTATTCTTCAACGCGGCGATCGGTCTGCTCTTCCTGCGCCACACCAATCGCGAGCTCGCACGAACAACCGAAGTCGGTCGCTGATCGAGAGCAGGGTCGAGGCGACGAGCGTCCAGCCGAGCATCCGTACGAGCCCAGCTCCCGGCCAGCCGAGGCCGAGTGCGTCGCGCACCACGGGCACCGCGACGATCACGTAGTACGCGATTCCGTTCCAGCGGCCCAGCCAGCTCCCGAGCAACCCGCGTGCGCGCAGCAACCGCGAATCGAGCGCGTACTGCGCAAACGCCACGGCGATCAGCGGCGCGAGCGCGTAGGGCAACGCACCGACGGAAGCCAGCGCCGCGGCGCCGATGCTGACGAACGCCGCGTCGACCGCGTGGTCGAGAAAGCCTCCGAATTCCGAGAACTCGCCGCGCCGACGCGCGATGCGGCCGTCCGCCACGTCGCTCGCCGCCGCGAAAGCGAAGACCAGGCTCGCGAGCACGGGCGATTCGGCGCGAATCGCGAGCGCGAATGGGAGCGCGGAAAGCAACCGCAGCAGCGTGAGCAGGTTGGCGCTCGTGAGCCAGCGAAAATTGGAAGGCAGCGCGCGCGGGTGCATCATCCGGCCTTTCGGCCGAAGCGCGCAACCGCGAACAGGACGGCCGCAGCCGCCGCGAGCACGGCCGCAGTGAGGTCTCCCGTGTCCAACGATTCCGCGACGACGCCGTCGACGAGCCGCGCGAGGGGCTCGCGACCCGAAGCGGGTGAGGTGACCACCGGCTCGATCGTCGGGGGATCCGAGAGGGTGATCCGCACATAGTGGAACTCTTCGCCCGGCTCGACGTCCTTCCCGCCCCCACCCGACACGACCAGTGGCACGCCCGCCACGTTCCCGCGCGCAAAGCTGTGGAGGTGGCCGGCACACAGGAGCGTCACCCTGGCGTTGCGCAGATGTTCCAATAGCTGGGCCGCGATCGCCGCGTCGCGAAGCACGTGGCCTTCGCCGAGCGGCGTCGGGCGCCCGGCGTTCGGCTTGTAGGGAGGACAGTGCGTCAGGACCACGATCCAACGCGGGGCCGGCTGCGGCGGGGGCGGCGCTTGCAACGCGGTAGCCAGGAACCGAAACGATTCGGCGGACAAGCTGTCCTGCGAGCTGTCGAGCAGCACGATCCGCAGGCCGTTCTTGTCGACCACGCGGTCTCTGCCACCGAAGAGATCATCCCAGGCTGCGTAGCCATGCACGGGATCCCGATCATGATCGCCAGGCACCACGAACATCGGAAAGGGAAGCGCCTCGGCAGCCGCCAGGAACCTGCCGTACAGACGCGATCCCCGGTAGGCGATGTCGCCTGCGTGCAACACCAGGAGCGCCTTCTCCCGCGCCATCGCATCGAAGTTCGCGCGCAGCTCCGGAGAAGCCGCACCGGTATCTCCGATCAGCAGGATCACCGGCGTTTCCGGCATCGGCGCCAGCGCGAGACGCTGCCGAGAGAGTTCGAAGAGCGTGCCAGCTTCGACGCGGTGCTGTGTTGCGAACCGCAGCGCGAAGTGGCTGCCCCCGGCGATCACGGCGAGCACCGCGGCGAGACGAGCGATTCGAATCAGGAAGGCTCGAAAGCTCCAGCTCGGGTGCACGGCCGATCGACTCCTTCACTGCGTGCTAGGCTGCGCCAGCGTCGAGAGGACCCGGGTGGGAAGCGAACACGCGAGCGATCGAAACCGGGCGTTTCGGACCGTGGCGAAGTGGCTGGTCTCCGCGGCGCTGTTCGCCGCGGCGTGCTCCGAGGGCTCCAGCACGCTCGAGAACGCCGACTCGAAAACCGACCCGGTGCAGGCCGCCGCCGCGCAACGCGGACGCAAGATCTACGAGAACGTCTGCATCGCCTGCCACAACGGCGACCCAACGCAGCCGGGTTCGCTCGGCCCAGCGCTCGCCGGCGCTTCGCTCGAACTGCTCGAGGCCAAGGTCCTGCGCGGCGAATACCCGCCCGGCTACACGCCCTCGCGTCCTTCGCAGGCGATGCCGAAGTTCGAGTATCTGAAAGATCGGCTCGGCGACGTCGCAGCCTTCCTACAACAGGACTGACTGCGCCAGAAACAGCACCAACGTGAGCCCAAGACCCAGGTGGATGGTGCCGCTCACCGTCGCGAGCGGCTTCTGGAGCGGCCGCCCCGTGCCGGATAGCGCGCCCCACTCGAGCACGCCCACCACCACGGCATACACGACCCAATAGATCCCCAGGCTGCCTTCGCCCATTTCGAGGCTGGCGTTCAGCGACGGGAAATGGCTCGCGGCGGCCATGAAGAACAGCATCGGCAGTGAAAACAGCGTGTTCGTGCGCGACGTGAGTCCGGCGCGGGCGCCGCGGCCCGCGGCTGTGGGGTCGGCCTGGCCGCCGCCAGCGACGGCGTTCGCCGAAGCGATGATCACCTGCTGTGCCGGCCAGATCACGAACCAGACGTTGTACCACATCAGTGTACCGAGCAGCCCGCCGCTCAGGATGCGCGTGCTGTAGCCGCTGCCGAGCGGCACGCCGTCGTGACCCAGCTTGGTGAGCAGGATCAGCCAGCCGGTGATGAACGTGAACATCGCGCCCCAGCGAAACCACCAGAGCGCGTTTGGGACCAGACCGCGCACGACGGCGCTGCGCGCCTGGCCGCCGAGTTCGGTGCCGAAGAAGGGGGTCTGGATCATGTTGAAGTAGTACAACACGCCGATCCAGATGGTCCCGGCCAAGAAATGGAACCAGCGGAGCAGGAAGTACCAGCCTTCCATGCTGAAGAGCTCCATGTCCGTCCTCCTTGTGGCTTGCTTCCCAGGGTTCGATTCGCGCCAGAGTCTACACGGAATTCACGGGCTTTCCGTCCCGAAAGGGAAACACCAATCGCGGCGCGTGGCGATCTTCCCCCAGCGTCAGCGCTGCGGAGCGAAGCTGCGCTCCTCGAGCACCGATTCGGTGACGCTGGCGGCCGCCTTGTGCAGATCGACACTGCGTGCGACTCGTGTCTGCCGGCGCGTGATCTCGATCTTGCCTTCCTTGAGTCCCTTCGGACCGACGGTCAATCGGTAGGGAATCCCGATCAGGTCGGCGTCGTTGAACTTGACACCCGGCCGTTCATCGCGATCGTCGAGCAGGACTTCGATGCCGGCGCCTCGCAATGCGTCGTAGAGCGCTCCGGCGGCGTCGCTCGTCGCGGCATCTTTCGGATTCACGACGGTGATCAGCACCTCGTAGGGCGCCACGGAAATCGGCCAGACGATGCCCGCGTCATCGTGCGAACGCTCGACCACGGCAGCGAGCATGCGCTCGATTCCGATCCCATAGGAACCCATCACGATCGGCCGCGTGACGCCGGCTTCATCGAGCACGGCCGCGCCGAGCTTTTCCGAATAGCGCGTGCCGAGCTTGAAGATGTGGCCAACTTCGATCGTCTTTTCCACCCGCAGCGCCGCTTCACACATCGGACAGCCCTCGCCCGCCCGTGCGAGACGCAGGTCGAGCCAGCTCGAGACCGCGATGTCGCGCTCGACGGCGACGCCACGCAGGTGAAAGCCGTCGTGATTCGCCCCTGTCACCATTGCGCGTCGCCCGCGCAGAGACTCGTCCGCAAACACACGCCGCCCGCTCACGCCGACGGCTCCGAGGCTACCGATGGAAGCTGCCAGCGCCGTGCGGATCTCCGTGTCCTGGGCCGGCCGCACTTCGATGGCGCCCGTCGCATCGCGCAGCTTGGCCTCGACGAGCTGATCATCGCCGCGCAGCAACACCAGCACGGTCTCGCCGTCGAGCACATACACCAACGTCTTGACCTGGCAGGCGGCAGCCGTCGGGCTGTCCACGAAACCCACGAGATCTTCGATCGTGCGCACGCCCGGCGTCGCGAAGCGCTCGGGCGCGGCGAGCCCGGGCCCATCCTGCGCTGCGGCCACCAGCGAGCGCGCCTTCTCTACGTTCGCCGCGTAGCCGCACGCAGCGCACGAGGCGACCCAATCCTCGCCGGCATCGCTCGCCACCATGAACTCGACCGATTCGCTCCCGCCCATCGCGCCCGACGACGCCTCGACCGCCAGCGTCTCGAGGCCGCAGCGCGAGAAGATCCGGCGATACGCCTGGAAGTGACGCTGGAAGGACGCGTCGAGCCCCGCCGGTTCGAGATCGAACGAGTAGGAATCCTTCATCGTGAATTCGCGCACGCGCAGCAGGCCCGATTTCGGGCGGGGCTCGTCCCGGAATTTCGTCTGTAGCTGGAACCAGATCTGCGGCAGCTGCCGATAGCTGCGCAGCTCGGAGGCGATCGTCGTGAAGACCTCCTCGTGCGTCATCCCGAGCGCGGTGTCGGCCCCGCGGCGATCCTTCAGCCGGAACATTTCATCGCCCACCAGCTCCCAACGGCCCGAGCGTTGCCACAGCTCGGCGGGATGCAGGGCGGGCAGGTGAAATTCCTGGGCGCCGATCGCGTTCATCTCTGCGCGCACGATGGCGGTGATCTTGCGGCTCACCGCGAAGCCGAGGGGCAGCAGCGAGTACACGCCCGACATGAGCTGGCGGATGTAGCCCGCGCGCACGAGCAGCTTGTGGCTGATCGCTTCTGCGTCGGCGGGATCGTCGCGCAGCGTGGGGATGAAGCTCTGGGACCAGCGCATCGTGTTCTCCGGGGGGCGCGAGGAGCCTACCGGAGGCGTGGGGCGCTCGCCCCCATCTACACCGGAACCCCGAGCGGACCGGTGGCATCGGCGTAGGCCGCGCGCAGCTTCGCGTAGATCGGGCCGGGTCGTCCGTTGCCGACCGGCCGGCCGTCGAGGCTGCGCACGGGCACGATGCCGGCGCCGGTTCCGGTAAGGAAGGCTTCCTCCGCCGCGAACAGATCGAAGCGCCCGAGTGTCTGCTCGCGCGCCGGAATCCCGAGCGTGCCGGCGAGCTCGAGAACCGTCTGGCGCGTGATGCCCTCGAGCGCGCCATCGGTCGCGGGCGGCGTGCGCAATTCGCCGCCCCTCACCACGAAGACATTCGCGACGCTCGCCTCGGCCACATTCCCGGCGAGGTTCAGAATCAAGGCCTCGTCCGCGCCGCGCTGGCGCGCTTCGAGCTTCGCGAGCGCGCTGTTCAGATAATTCAGGCTCTTCACGCGCGGATCGAGCACGTCCGGCGGTGGCCGCCGCAGGCTCACGGTGACGAGATCGAGCCCGCTGGCGAGTTTTTCGGGACCGAAGATCGCCACGCGATCCACGAGGCACAGCACCCGGGGCTGCGGGCAGGTGGTCGGATCGACGCCGAGCGCGCCATCGCCCCGCGTCGCAATCAACCGCACGTAGGCATCCGGGGTAGCGTGCGCCCGCACCGTATCGCGCACGATGCCGCGCATCGCGTCGACCCCGCCCGGAAGCTCGAGCGCGATTGCGCGCGCGGACGCCGAGAAGCGCGCGAGGTGGAGCTCGAGGCGGAAGATCCGCCCGGCGAAAACGCGAATCCCCTCGAAGATGCCATCGCCGTAGAGCAGGCCGTGGTCCGTGATGGGAATGCGCGCCTGTGAGGCCTCTACGATCTTGCCGTCGATCCAGGCCATGGCCGTCGTCATGCTGTCCTCCCTTCGAGCCGCGCCGAGATTTGCGCCGCGGCGGCGAGTGTGCGCGCAACCACCTCGCTCTCACCGAGGCTGCGCATGCGGGGCGCGGGCGCGGCCACCGCGACGATCGCCGCGAGCCGAGATCCAGCCGCCATCCAAACGGGCGCCGCCAACACGGCGAGGCCGGCGATCCACTCCTCGCGGTTCGCGGCCCAGCCGCGCTTGCGCGTGAGCGCCACCTCGCGCGCGAGCGCACCGGCATCGGCAGCCGTGCGCGGCGTGAAGCGCTCGAGCGGAGAATCACTGCGAACGAGCGCTGCGGGCGCGAAGGCGAGAAACAGTTTCCCCGAGGCGGTCGCATGGATCGGCACGCTCGAGCCGACGCGCGGCGCCGCGCGCAAGAAGCCGTTGCCCTCGGCCTTGTCGAGCACGACCAGCCGCCCGGCCCGCGCCGCCACCAGGAAGAAGGTTTCTCCGAGCGCTTCCGCCTGCTGTTCGAGCACGGGTCGCGCAGCGGCCACCACCGGCTCGCGCTCGAGGGCGCCGAGGCCGAGGGCGACGAGCCCGATGCCCGGGCCGTAACGCCCGCGCCCATCCTGCTCGACCAGACCGCGCCGGGAGAGCGCAGTCAGCAGCCGGTGGGCGCTCGACTTCGGCACGCCGAGCGCGAGCCCGATGGCGGTGACACCCTGGGGCGCCGCGCTCTCGTGCAGGTGGTAGAGCAGTTCGACTGCCTTCTCGACCGTGGACAGGGATTCCAATGCAGCCAGCCTCGACTCCTACGCGAAATCAGGTGTTCCGAATAACGGAACACAGTCTCGATAGATGGAACGCAGCGTAGCGTGCGAAGAATCAGCCGTCGAGCAGCGCGAGCACTCCCGTGTAGGTGAGGAGCTCGCTGCGGCCCGCGATCGGGCCGATCTCGCAGGATCCGTAGACGCCGAGCACTGGCGCTGGAGCGAGCGCCTGCTCGAGGTAGGCGGCCTCCAGATCCTGGGCTCCCAGGAAACCGGCGCCGCGCGCACAGCAATTGAAATACACGCCGCAGACGGGCGCGGGGCCGGCGAGTCCTGCCAGCATGGCTTTCAGATCGTCGCGGGCGGCTTCGGGATCGCGGTGGGCGAACGCAATCCGGCGCCCCGGGGCGAGTTTCTCGGGTATTGCGAACGCGTTCTCAGATAGAGCAAACCCCGCGACATTGCGCACCAAATAGGTTCCCGGCAGCAGGCTCTCGCGCGCATCGCGCGGCAGCGCCAGGAGCACGTGGGCTGCGGCGCGGCGCAGGTCCGCGGCCAGCGGCTCGCGCGCGGCCTCGCGGAAGACGTCGAGGGCCGGACGGCCATCGAGCTCGAGGATCCAGTTGCCGCGGACGCGGGTGACGGTGAACAGCTCCGTCGCCGGGCGACAAGCCTGGGTGACACCGACGCGCGGTGGCCGCGCACCACACAGGACGAGGCCCGCGAGGGCCCCGCTCTCGATCTCGTGACCGCACCACTGAAGCGGTGAATCCGAGAGCGCATCCATCGCGCCGGCCCCTGCGACCAGCGCTTCTCCGAGCGCCCCCCGCAGACCCTCCAGCAGCGGCTCGGGGCGCAGGCCGCGCGGATCCGGGAGCACGATCACGAGGTCTTCGGCCCGGGGCGCGCGTCCGATCAACGCGGCGATCTGCTCGCCGGCGCTCGCCTCGTCTCCCTGGAGATCGCGCAACAGGAAGGGCACGGCCACGAGACCCGCCTGCGCCAGCACCGCCAGGGCCGGCCCGCCCTCGACCTCGCGGCCGGCGTGGATCACGCCGTGGACGGAAGCGCCAACGACGGCCTTCGTACCCAGCACTTCGCCTGCGGTCGCCAGCAGAGCGGGCAGCTCCGCGGCGTAGCTTGGTGTCGCAAACAACAGGGCAGCCTCGGCGCGACCGACACCCGCGACCGCCCCCTCGGCAGCCTCCACGGCGGCGGCCCGGGCATCGCCTTGCGTCGAGAAACCGACTCCAGCTCGAAACATCACGCGAGTATACGAGCCAGGCCCCTGGCAGGGCGGGTTTCCAGCCCCGCGCCACTCGGCTAGGCTTGCTGAAGGCGCTCGGCGTCTACCCTCCTGGCACCGCGCAAACCCCCCAGAAAGCGCCGGGAATTTCCTCGGCGCATCGTCTGGACGCGATGAAAACGGCTCAGACGCAGAGGGTGGGCTTGTCGGACTTCGAGCTGATCGAAAGCCGCAGCGATCTCGACGCGCTGGCACAGGATCTCCTCGGCGAAAAAATCCTCGCGTTCGATACCGAGGCGGACAGCTTCTACCACTACTTCGACAAGACCTGTCTCGTGCAGGTCGCAACGCCGCGCCAGATCTATCTGATCGATCCGGTCGCGCTCGGCGGCCCGGAGGAGCTCTCGCCGCTCGGGCCCATTTTCGCGTCGCCGACGATCCAAAAAATCTTTCACGCCGCCGAGTACGACATCTACGTGCTCAAGCGCGACTGCTCCTTCCAGTTCGCGAATTTGTTCGACACGATGGTCAGCGCGCAACTGCTCGGTTACCCGTCGGTGGGACTCTCGAGCCTCACCGAGCGTCACTTCGGAGTGAAACTCCCGAAGGACGAGCAGCGCTCGGACTGGTCGGCGCGCCCGCTCTCGGCCCGCCAGCAGAGCTACGCGGCGTCCGACGTCCTGCACCTGATGACGCTCGCCGAGAATCTCGGCAAGGAGCTGCGCAAGGCGAAGCGCATGCGTTGGGCGGAAGAAGAATTCCAGACGCTCACGCGCCGCGAGTGGCCGGGACGCCAGTTCGATGAGCAGGGCTATCTGCGCATCAAGGGCGCTCGCCAACTCGATCCCGAGGCGCTCTCCAATCTGCGCGCGCTCTACCTGATGCGCGACGCACGCGCCCGCGAGATGGATCGGCCGCCGTTCAAGGTGATCGGCAACGGCACTCTGCTCGACATCGCGGAGCGCAAGCCGCGCAAGTCGGCCGACCTGCTCGAGATCAAGGGCATCACCGATCTGCTCGTGCGCCGGCTCGGCCGCGAGATCATGGCCGCCGTCAAGGAAGGCGCGCGCGAGCACCACGGCCCGATCCCGAAACTTGCGGGCACGGGCAGACGGCGCATGGATCGCCAGGCCGAGCATCGGCTCGGGGCGCTCAAGCAGTGGCGTACGAAACGCGCCACGGAGCTCGCCCTCGACCCCGGCGTCCTGTGCCCGAATTCGGCGCTCGAGGCAATCGCCTGGCGGGCGCCGGAAACCGCGTCCGACCTCGAAAGCCTCGTAGAGCTCAAGGGCTGGTTCGTGCGGGAATTCGGCGGCGAGGTCACCGAGATCAGCCGCCGCTGCGAGACCGATTAGCTTCGCTCGCCGTCGGCCCCGCTACGCGGCCGCTTCAGACAGCCAAAAACACGACCCCCCGGCGCGGAACTTCCGGCCGGGGGGTGTTTGATCTGGTCTCGCGAACCTGTGAGAAGGCGGGGTGCCGTTCTTGGGGAAAAGCGCCTTTGAGACCTCGCAGCTCCGTGAGACTCGAGTCGAACGCTCGTGCGCGCCCGCTAACGATCGTCCGATCCATCAGATCAGATTGCAGCCCATGGAGAGCACGTTGCGTGCCAATGCGCAGGCACGGGATGCGCGCCATAAACCTTTGAAATCGAAGCGGGTTGCCTGAGTTGGCCAGGCGCCCTGGTGTGCCTCCCAGGTTGGCACTGCCACTTGCGGAGGCGCGGCCAGCGCCGCTCCGGGAGCTCGCGCGCGTGAGCTAAGCTGCGCGCGTGTTCGCCGACCGGCGCAAAAGGTTCCTCGCAGAGATGGGGCCCGACGCGGTCGCCATCTTCCTGGGCGCCGGTCTGGCCACCCGCTCGCGCGACACCCAATTCCCGTTCCGCCAGGACAGCGATTTCCTCTACCTCACGGGCTTCGATCACCCGGGCGCGGTCGCCGTGCTGCGTACGACCGGCAGCCCGACCTACACGCTCTACGTCGAGCCACGCGATCGGGAGATGGAAGTCTGGAACGGCTATCGGCCGGGCGTCGACGGGGCCCTGCGCGACTACGCGGCCGACGAAGCCCACGCGAATGACGCATTTCGGGGCCACATCCCCGAGCTCCTGCGCAAGCCGCGCCGTATCTACCACACCCTGGGCCGCGACACGGCCGTCGATGCGCTGCTGATCGAGACGCTCGATGGCCTGCGGCTGCGCTCGCGCCAGGGCGTCGATCCGGCCGACGCAATCGTGGATCCCCGTACGCTCGTGCACGCCATGCGTCTGTTCAAGGAGCCCGGCGAGCTCGACATCCTGCGGCGCGCGGCCGCGATCAGCGCCGAGGCGCACGCTGCCGCGGCCCGCCTCGCGCATCCCGGCGCATTCGAGTACGAACTCGAGGCCGCGCTTCTGCACGGCTTCCGACGCCGCGGCGCGAGCGGTCCTGCCTACTCGCCGATCGTCGGCAGCGGCGGCAACGCCACCGTGCTGCACTACGTCCGCAACGACCAGAAGCTGGCCGAGGACGATCTCGTGTTGATCGACGCCGGCTGCGAGCTCGAGAACTACGCGTCCGACGTGACGCGCACCTATCCGGTCGGCGGCCGCTTCAGCGGCGCCGGACGCGCGCTCTACGAGGTGGTGCTGGCGGCCCAGACGGAGGCGCTCGCGCACTGCCGCCCCGGAGCGACGCTGCCCGGGATCCACGACGTCACCGTGCGCAAGCTCGTCGAGGGGTTGCTCGCACTCGGCCTTCTGCAGGGCGACACGGAAGAGTTGATCGCGCGCGAGGCCTACCGCGCCTACTACATGCACTCGACCAGCCATTGGCTCGGGCTCGACGTGCATGACGTCGGCAGCTACCGCGTCGACGGCGAGCCGCGCCGGCTCGAACCAGGCCAGGTCTTCACCGTCGAGCCGGGCCTGTACGTCTCCAAGGACGACGAGAAAGCCGATCCGCGCTTCCGCGGAATCGGCATCCGCATCGAAGACGACATCGTGATCACCGAAGGCGGTCACGAGAACCTGACCGCGGCGATCCCGAAGGCGACCGACGAACTCGAGGCCCTGGTCGGAGACCGCTAGCCGGCGCCCCGCGACGTTCCACACCGGAGAGTCATGCCCGACATCAAATCGCTGCTGAAGGAAAAGCGTGTCTTCAAGCCGGACGCCGGTTTCGCGAAGCAGGCGAATTGGTCTCGCAAGACGGTGGACGCCCACCGCAAACTCGGCGCGCGGGATCCGGAGCGCTTCTGGGCCAAGATGGCGAAGGAGCACGTCAGCTGGTTCTCGCCGTGGAAGCGGGTGCTCGATTGGAAGCCTCCCTACGCCCGTTGGTTCGTCGGCGGCAAGCTCAACGTCTCCTACAACTGTCTCGATCGACACCTCGCAGGCGAGCATGCCTGGCGCCGCAACAAGGCGGCGATCCTGTGGGAAGGCGAACCGGGCGACACGCGCGTGCTCACGTATGGCGAACTACACCGTGAGGTGTGCCGCTTCGCGAACGTGCTGAAGGCCAATGGCGTCGCCAAGGGCGACCGCGTCGCGATCTACATGCCCATGATCCCCGAGCTCGCGATCGCACTGCTCGCGTGCACCCGGATCGGCGCGCCCCACAGCGTGGTATTCGGCGGCTTTTCCGCCGAAGCGTTGCGCGACCGCATCAACGACGCCGGGGCGAAGCTCGTCGTCACGGCCGATGGCGGCTATCGGCGCGGCGCAACGAACCCCCTCAAGCCCGCCGTCGACGAGGCGCTCGAGGGGGCGCCGTGCGTCGAGAAGGTGATTTGCGTGCGGCGCACGGGTGGCCCGGTCACGATGCGCGAGGGACGCGACCTCTGGTGGCACGACGCGATGCGGGATGCGAGCGCGGATTGTCCGCCCGAGAAACTCGATTCCGAGCATCCGCTCTTCATTCTCTATACCAGCGGAACCACCGGCAAGCCGAAGGGCGTGCTGCACACGACCGGCGGCTACCTCACCCACGTCACCACCACCGCAAAGGCGATCTTCGACCTGAAGGACGAAGACACCTTCTGGTGCACGGCAGATCTGGGCTGGGTCACGGGGCATTCCTACGTGGTGTATGGAATCCTCGCGAACGGCGCGACGACCCTGATGTATGAAGGCGTGCCGACGCATCCGGGGCCCGACCGCTTCTGGGAGATGATCGAGCGCTACCGCGTGAGCATCTTCTACACCGCGCCGACGGCGATCCGCACCTTCATCCGCCTGGGGGACGAGCATCCGAAGGCCCACGACCTCTCGTCGCTGCGTCTGCTCGGCAGCGTGGGCGAGCCGATCAATCCCGAGGCCTGGATCTGGTATCACCGCGTGATCGGAGGCAAGCGCTGCCCGATCGTCGACACCTGGTGGCAGACGGAAACCGGCGGAATCATGATCACGCCGCTTCCCGCTGCTGTGCCGACGAAGCCCGGCTCGGCGACGCTCGCCTTCCCCGGCATCGACGCTGCGATCTACACCGACGACGGCGAGAGCGCTGCGCCCAGGCACGGCGGGTTCCTGGTGGTGCGCCGCCCGTGGCCCGGCATGCTGCGCGGCATCTGGGGCGACCGCGAGCGCTACGCCGAACAGTATTGGCGCAAGTTCGAGAACACCTACTTCGCGGGGGACGGCGCGCATCGGGACAAGGACGGCTACTTCTGGATCATGGGCCGCATCGATGACGTGATGAACGTCTCGGGCCACCGTATCGGTTCGATGGAAATCGAAAGCGCGCTGGTCGCCCACGCCCAGGTGGCGGAAGCCGCAGTGGTCGGCCGGCCCGACGATCTCACCGGAACGGCCATCGTTGCCTTCGTCACACCGAAGCGCGGAGTGCCAATCGGACGCGCCTTCGCGGAGGAGCTTCGCAAGCACGTCGCCCACCAGATCGGCGGAATCGCCAAGCCCGCAGACATCCGCTTCACCGATGCGCTGCCCAAGACCCGCTCCGGCAAGATCATGCGTCGGCTATTGCGCGACATCGCCTCCGGAAGCAAGACCGTTGGCGACACGACCACGCTCGAAGACTTCAGCGTGGTGGCGAAGCTTCAGGAACAGCAGGAGGACGCCTGAGCGCGCGTCTTCGGAGCGCGGACGTGCGCCGAAGCTGAAAATGAGAAGGGGAACGCAGCGAGCGAACTTGCTCGAGCGTTCCCCTCGTCAGATGCGCGGAGGCATCCGCAAGCGTTTCGGGATCAGAAGCGGTAGTTCAGCGCACCACCGACGACGACCTGGTCCAGCCGCTTGATGTGGCCATTGGGCTGGATGTAGGCCGCGTCCGTCGTGAAGTAGATGTGGTCGGTCAGGAAGAAGTCGATCCCGCCGCCGTAGCGCGCCGCAAAGCCATTGTCGTTGTTGCCGTTGCCGCCGCTGCTGGTGTTCTCGAACATCCAGCCGGCGCCTGCGAGCACGTACGGCTGGATGAAGCCCGTCCAGCGCGCCGCCGGATAGATCTTCGCGTTCAGGAAGCCGCCCCAAAGCGCGGTGTGCGCGCCGTTGTAGATGCCTGAATGTCCATCGAAGTACGGCATGTACTCACCCAGGCCTTCGAGCGCGAAGAAGTCCTGGAAGCGATAACCCACGCGCAGGTTCACGACGGCGCTATTGCCGGCATTGCCGCCGTTGAAGGATTCGAACGAGTAGCCGCCGCCGGCTCCGATGAACGGACCGTTGTAGTCGCAGCATTCGGGGGTCTCGCCGTCTTCGGCCCGGGCCGCCGGCGCCGAGATCCACGCGAGCGAGAGCGCGAGCACAGCCGTGAGCTTCCAATGCATCATTCGATCCTCCAAGCCCGGCCGGGAAACCCGGGGGCAGTTGACGGTGGGGGTATAGGCTCACCCCAGTGGGCCGTCAAGTGGAAATGGTGTCGGCACTGGGGCGGGGCGAGAAGCCCTCAAAGCGCGCCCCCGGATGCCCCTAGTCTCTCATTGGGGGTGGGATTAGAAGCGGTATTGCACCGCCCCACCGATCTGGACCTGCTTCAAATCTCCGAGGTGGCCGGTCGGGAGAACCCATGCGGCTTCCGTGGTGACCATGACGTTCCTGGTAACGTAGAAGTCGACACCGCCCCCATAGCGCGACACGAAGCCACCCTTCTGATCGACGCCGTCGACGGCCGAACCGGAGAGTCGCTCCCACCACCAGCCCACACCGATCATCCCGAAGGGCTGGACGCAACCCGTCCAGGGCGCCATCGGATAGCCCTTGATGTTCGCCCAGGCGCCGAACGTCGCGGTGTCGACACCGTCATAGCGTCCCGACTTGCCGTGAAACCTGGGCGTGTATTCGAGTTCCGCCTCGAGCGCGGCGAAGCGCAGGAAATGGTAGCCCGCGCGGATCTGCGCGAAGCCGCTGTCCGCGGAGTCGCCGTCGTCGAAGAGCGCAATCGCGCCGCCGCCACCGATGCCGGCGTACCAGCCGTCGCGGTCGTAGGCGGGTTTCTCGTCGTCGGCATCGTTGGAGGCAGAGGCTTCCTCGTCGTCCGCTTCCGCCGCATGTGCCGAGGGAACCGCGAGCCAGACAAGCGAGCAGACGAGCGAGCAGACGAGCACAGCCGAGAGCTTTCGCAGCATGCTTCCATCCTCCTGGCAGGCCCGCGGAATCCGCGAAGCGCCGACCAGCAGGGGCTATACGCTCGCGCGCGAGCGAGCGTCAAGCGGAAACTTGGAGAGCCTCTGGATTGCTGCTGCGGCGCCCGAGAGCCCAGGAACCGTCGGCGGCGCGCGAAAAGCCGACGACCTCGGCGAGGCCCGGCGAAGCATCGGCGAGCGGACGGCCGAGCAGCTGCTCGCCGAGCACACGGATCACGCCGCGATGCACCACCACGAGCGCGGCGTCGGCGCCGCTCGCCTGCAAGCGCTCGAACCCGCGCACGACCCGCGCTCGAAACTCCGCGCGCGGCTCGCCGCCCGGGTACTCGAAGCCCGCGGCCTTCGTCTGCCAGTCGCGAAACGCGACGGGGTTCGAGGCTGCGATTTCGCTCTTCGTGAGACCTTCCCAGCGGCCGAAGTGGATCTCGCGAAAGTCGTGTTCCAGGAGAACAGGCGCGCCGGCGGCAACGATCTGGGCCGCCTCCCACGAGCGCCGCATGGGGCTCGCGACCACCCGGTCGAAGACTTCCGTTCGCAGCAGCGCGGCTGCGCCCTTCAGCTGCTCGCGCCCGACCGCCGAGAGAGCCAGATCGGCACTGCCATGCAGGCGCTCCGCCGAATTGCCGACGGTCTCGCCGTGGCGGATCAGCACGATGCGGCGCAGCCGTGACATGACTTCTCCCAGGGTGGTTTCGCGAGGGCTGCGAGGATCGCCTCCCTGAAACACTCCGTCAATCCGCACGCTAGAATGCGCGCGTTCGAAGGGGGGTACGGGTGAGCTCACGCGGGTTGTTGGGTGTCTTGATCCTGTTGCTCGTGGCAGGCGGCGGGGGCCTGGCCTACTTCCGCGCCGAGGGCACAGCGCCGGTGGTCGTCGCGCCGGCGTCGCTCGGTGTCGGCGCAGCCGGTCTCGACGTCGAGATCGCCGCCTCCGATTCGGGCTCGGGCATTCGCGAACTCAGCGCGGTGTTCTCGCACGCCGGCGGCGACCGCGAGGTGGCGCTCGAACTCTTCCCGGGAACCTGGCTGCGCGGCGGCGACGCGGCAGCCGATCGCAGCCTGACGCTGCACCTCGATCCGAAGCAGCTCGGCGCGGCCGAGGGCGGCGGCTTCCTGCGCATCAGCGCGCGCGATTGGTCGTGGCGCGGGGGACTGAGCGGCAACCAAACCAAGATCGAAATCCCGGTGACGATCGATCTCTCGCCCCCGCGTGTAGCGATCGCCAGCGGCCTGACCTACGTCGACCGCGGCGGTTCGGGCGCGGTGGTCTACTCCGTATCCGAGCCCACCGCACGCGACGGCGTGCAGGTCGGCGAGCGCTTCTATCGCGGCGTGCCGCTCCCGGGCGCGAGCGATCCGAACGCGCGGGTGGCGATCTTCGCGTGGGCGACCGATGCGCCGCCCACGCCGGCGATCCGCGTGCTCGCGGAAGATTCCGCGGGCAACGCCGCTTCGGCGAGCTGGTCCGTGGTCCTGAAGGAGCACCCGATCCGGCGTGCGAACATCACGCTGCCGGCGAGCTTTCTGGCCTCGAAGGTGCCGGAGCTCGCGCAGCAGGAGAAGCTTCCGGCGGGTCCGGCGATCGAAACCTTCCAGACGATCAACTCGAAGCTGCGCGCCGAGAACGAAACACGCATCCGCGAGCTGGTGGCGGGCGGCAGCCCCGAGAAGCTCTGGAATGGCGCCTTCCGGCAGCTCGAGAATTCGCAGGTGACGAGCGTGTTCGCCGAGCGCCGCAGCTACTTCGTCGAGGGCACGCAGGTATCGGAGGCGACGCACTACGGCTACGACCTCGCCGCCACCGCGAATACGCCGATCACCGCCAGCAACGCTGGCCGCGTGATCTTCGCGGCCCCGCTCGGGATCTACGGCGACTGTGTGCTCGTCGACCACGGCATGGGGATCACCTCGCTCTACGGTCACCTGTCGCGCATCGACGTCAAGCCGGGCGATGCCGTCACGCAGGGCCAGACGCTCGGACTCTCGGGGCAGACCGGACTCGCCGGCGGCGATCATCTGCACTTCGCGATCCTCGTCGGCGATACCTACGTCGACCCCGTCGAGTGGTGGGACGCGAAATGGGTGGAGTCGCACGTCACAGCGCAGCTTCCGTGAACTTCGCTCACGGGCGGCTCGCAGCGCGCGCAAGGGCGCGCTGCGCCGGCCGCGCCCAGCCCGGGCGGTGAAGGCCACCCGCCAGCTCCTGCTCGACTGGTACCGCGCGAACCGCCGCGATCTGCCGTGGCGCCGCACCCGCGATCCCTACGCCGTGTGGATCTCCGAAGCGATGCTCCAGCAGACGCGCGTCGAGACGGTGATTCCCTATTGGGAACGCTTTCTCGCGCGCTTCCCCGACATCCAGAGGCTCGCAGCCGCGGAGCCGGATGCCGTGCTCGGCGCCTGGGCCGGCCTCGGCTACTACTCGCGCGCGCGAAATCTTCAGCGCGCTGCACAGCTCGTGGTGGCAAAGCACGCGGGCCAGCTGCCCGACACCGTGGAGGGTTTGCGCGAGCTTCCGGGCGTCGGCCGCTACACGGCAGGAGCGGTGGCCTCGATCGCATTCGATCGTCCCGAGCCGGTGGTCGACGGCAACGTCGCCCGCGTGCTCGTGCGCCTGCACGGGATCCGCGAGAACCCGAAGCGCCCGGCGACGGAAGCGCGTTTGTGGGAACTCGCGACCGCGTTGGCCCTCGGCAAAAGCCCTGGCGACCTCAACCAGGCGCTGATGGAACTCGGCGCGCTCGTGTGCACGCCACGCGCGCCGCGCTGCCCCGCCTGCCCCCTGCGCCGCCGTTGCGCCGCCGTGCGCGCCGGCGACGCCGAGTCCCTGCCCGTGCGCGTGCGCAAGCCGCCGTCAAAAAAAATCGAGGCCGTGGCCGCGCTGATCGTGCGCCGCGGGCGCGTGCTCGCCGTGCGGCGCCCGCCGCGAGGGCTGCTCGGGGGGCTTTGGGAGCTTCCCGGCGGCGAGCTCGCGCCGCGCGAACGGCCCGAAGCCGGGCTGCGGCGGGCGCTCCTCGAGCGCACGGGGCTCGCGATCGCGAGCGCCGAGCGGCGCGGCGCGGTGAAGCACGTGTTCACACACCGGAGCCTGCGCTTGCACGTTTTTCGTTGCGACACGCCGAAGGGTCGCGTGCGGCTCGTGGATTTCGACGCCCACCGTTGGCTCCCGGTCGAAGCGCTCGGCGATCTCCCGCTGGCCAGCGTCACCCGCAAGGCGCTCGCGCTCGCGCTATCCTCGCCCGCCGTATGAGCAGCCGTTTCGGACGCCAGTTCCAGATCGCGACCTTCGGCGAAAGCCACGGCGGCGGCGTCGGCGTGGTGATCGACGGCTGTCCTCCGCGGCTCGCGATCTCGAGCGAGGAGATCCAGCGCGATCTCGATCGGCGCCGCCCCGGCCAGAGCGTGCTCACGACGCCGCGCGACGAGCCGGATCGCGTCGAGATTCTTTCCGGGATCTTCGAGGGCCACACGCTCGGTTCTCCGATCGCCCTGCTCGTTCGCAACCAGGACGCGCGGCCCGAAGCCTACGCCGCGATGAAGGACATCTACCGGCCGTCGCACGCCGACTACACGACCGATGCGAAGTACGGCATCCGCAACTGGCAGGGCGGCGGCCGCGCCAGCGCGCGGGAGACGATCGGCCGCGTCGCGGCCGGCGCGATCGCGCGCAAGCTGCTGCGGGTCGTGGCGGGCATCGAAGTGCTCGCCTGGGTGCGGCGCGTGCACCAGATCGAGGCGAAGATCGACGCGGCGAGCGTGACACTGGCGGCCGTCGAAGCCAACCCGGTGCGCTGTCCCGAAGCCTCGGCCGCCGCCGAAATGGCCGCACAGATCGACGCCGCGCGGCGTCGCGGGGATTCTTTGGGGGGCGTGGTCGAGTGCGTGGCGCGCAGCGTCCCCGCCGGCCTCGGCGAGCCCGTCTTCGACAAGCTCGAGGCCGATCTCGCGCGCGCGCTGATGTCGCTGCCGGCCTCGAAGGGCTTTGAGATCGGGAGCGGCTTCGAGGGCACGCGCATGACGGGCATCGAACACAACGATCCGTTCGTGCCGGGCCCGGACGGCCGGCCGCGCACCAGTTCGAACCGCTCCGGCGGCATACAGGGTGGCATCAGCAACGGCGAGCCGATCGTGCTGCGCGTCGCCTTCAAGCCGACGGCGACGATTTCGCAGGCGCAGCAAACGGTCGACCGACACGGCGCAGCGACGCAACTCGAAGCGCAGGGTCGCCACGATCCGTGCGTGTTGCCGCGCGCCGTGCCGATGGTGGAAGCGATGGTCTGTCTGGTGCTCGCCGACCACTGGCTGCTGCAGCGCGGCGTCGACGTGCTGCCGCCGATCGGGTAGCGCGGGGACTTCGCTCGCCTGCAGCTCGCTGCGCGCTTCGCTTGCGCCGCTCAGGGCAGCAGCACGAACCCCGCCACCGCCGCGAGCGCGGCGCCGAGCACGGCGAGCGCAGCGAGCCACGCATGCGCTTCGAAGGCGCGCGCGCGGCCGAGTTCGATGCGACGCCCCAGCACGGCCGTCGCCGCGAACAGCATCACGACCGCGAGCCCCAGGCCGCCGTGAAAACTCCCGAATACCGTCCAGCCGCGCAGCAAGACAGCCGACACGAGGCCGCCGACGAAGCCGACGAGCACGCACGCAACGGCGGGCTTTGCCAGCCGCAGGTGACGGACGCGCAAACGTGGATCGCGCGCTGCGCGCCCCCGCCGCGCGCGCCGGAGCGCCAGCCCGGCGCGCAGCGTCAACACGGCGAGCGCGAGCGAGAAGGCCATCCAGGCCGGATGCAGATGGGCGAGCGCGCGCGCGACCGGATCGTTGGCGGTGGGGTCCAGCTACTCGACCTTGTGGATCGCATCGCCGGGCAGCCGCGCGAGCAGCGCATCGAGGGCGCGCTGCACGTAGTGCGCGTCGCGCGACTCGAGCGTCAACAACGTCTGAAAGGTCTTGTCCTCGAAGCGCGGATACGAGCCGAGCATCAGCTCGGGGAACTCCATCACCAGCTCGTTCAGCGAGGGCACGATGTCGCTCTCGCGCCGCGACACGAACACGCGTCGCAGCACGAACGGCACGCCCCGGAAGCGCTCGCGGATCGACTCGAACTTCTTGCGCAGTAGCTGCGGCACTCCCGGGAAGATGTGCACGTTGCCGACGATCACGGCGGGGAACCACAGATCGCCCGCGTCGACGAGCGTCGCGCCGGCGGGGACCATCGCCATCTTGAGCTGGCTCTCGGTCGCGGGCGTGCCCTGCGCGCGCCCGATCCGCGCGACGATCGACTCGCTGCAGATCGTCTGCAACCCGAAGGCGGCCGCGACGGCGTCCATCGTGAGATCGTCGTGCGTCGGACCGATGCCGCCCGACGTGAACAGGAAATAGTAGGCCGCGCTCATGGCCTTGACTTC
>JANNIY010000128.1:0-7508 GCA_031405455.1 Deltaproteobacteria bacterium
ACTCGAAGGCCTCGTCGCCGACGAGCCGGATCAAGGCCGTCGCGAGATCCTCGCGGTCGAGCCCGGCAGCCAGTTCCGGGCGCAGCGGATCGAGCGTGTGCCGGTGCCGCGCGACTTCGAAGAGCAGACGCGCGAGCCGCAGCTTGGCAGGCGCGGAGAGGAGCCGCGAGGTGAGCAGACGCAGGGGATTGCCGTAGTCGCCGCTGTGCAGCCTGCCATCGCGCAGGATCGCGTTGTCGCTGCGCGCGACACTGCGCACACGATCTTCGAGGCCAAGCGCGTGCGCAACGGCATGCAGATTCCGATAACCGCTCGCGATGAACTGCGCGCCGCGATCGAGCACGAAGGCGCCGTGCGCTTCACTGCGCATGCGGCCCCCGGCTTCGGACTCGCGCTCGAGCACTTCGACGTCGTGGCCGGCGCGGCGCAGCCGCCAGGCGCAAGCGAGCCCCGCGATGCCACCGCCCACCACCGCGATCGATGCCAATCCGGCCCCCTGCTCCGCCGCCCGGGCGCGGGCTGATGCGCCCGCTCGCGAACCCCGCGGAGCATACCCGGCGGTCCCACGGAGGCGCTTGACAGGCAGGCGAAAACAAGACGAAACTCCAGCGATGCCCCCCTGCGACCCCGCCCGCGACTACGTCGAGCTGCGCTGCCGCAGCGCCTTCTCCTTTCTCGAGGCCGCCTCGAACCCCGAGGATCTCGTCGCCCGCGCCGCCGAGCTCGGACATGGCGTCCTGGCCTTGGGGGATCGCGACGGTCTCTCGGGCGCGCCGCGTTTTTTCCAGGCCGCAAAGGCCGCGGGCCTGCATCCGATCGTGGGGGCCGACGTCTCGTTCGAGCCCCCGGCCGCGAACGCCGCGCCCGGCTCGCTCTTGCTGCTCGTCGAGAACGCCGCTGGTTACCGCAACTTGTGTCGATTGCTCACACTCGGGCACGCCCGCTGCGCCAAGGGCGAATCGCGCGTGCACTGGCAGGAGCTGGCAGAGCACGGCGAGGGCCTGATCGCGCTCGCCCGGGGCGATGCCGCGCTCGGACCGGCGCTGCTCGCACGCGCCAGCGTTGGCCTGGGTGCGGGCCGCCTCTACGTCGACGTATCGCGGCACCTGGAGCGTCGCGCCGAGACGGCCGCGCGCCGCGCCGTGGCCCTGGCCGAAGCGGCGGGCCTCCCGATCGTCGCGACCGGCGACGTGCGCTTCGCCGCGCCTGCGGATCGTCCGCTCTTCGACGCGCTGACCTGCCTGCGCGAGAAGACCTCGCTCGATCGCGCCGGCCGCCGGCTCGCGTGCAACGCCGAGCGTCACCTGCACGCACCCGCAGACGCCGCTGCGCGCTTCGCGGACCGCCCGGCCTGGCTGCGCGCCACGCGCGACATCGCCGAACGCTGCGGCTTCAGCCTGGCCGACCTGGGTTACCGCTTCCCCGAATTTCCCGTGCCGCGCGGTGAATCTCAAACGAGCTGGCTGCGGCGACTCACCGAACACGGCGCGCGCGAACGCTATGGCGATCCGGTGGCGCCGCGCGCGCGCGCGCAGCTCGAACACGAGTTGCGCGTGATCGAGAAGCTCGATCTCGCCGGCTATTTCCTGATCGTCCACGATATCGCGCGCTTCGCCAAGGAGCAGCAGATCCTGGCGCAGGGGCGAGGCTCGGCGGCCAACAGCGCCGTGTGTTACGCGCTCGGCATCACGGCCGTCGATCCCGTCGCCATGGGCCTGCTCTTCGAGCGCTTCCTCTCGGAAGAGCGCGGCGAGTGGCCCGACATCGACCTCGACCTGCCCTCGGGCGCGCAGCGCGAACGCGTGATCCAGCACGTTTTTTCGACGTACGGCGAGACGGGCGCCGCGATGACGGCGGTGGTGATCACCTGGAAGAGCCGCCTCGCCGTGCGCGAGATGGGCAAGCTGCTCGGCATGCCGCCCGACGCGCTCGACCGCCTCTCGAAGCTGATCTCCGGCCTCGAGCACCGCGACGATCTCGAGCAGGTCGGCAGCACGCTGCGCCAGGCGGGCGTCGACCCGACGGCCCCGCGCATCGCGCGCCTGCTCGAGCTGTCGGCGCGCGTGCAGGGCCTGCCGCGGCATCTGGGCCAGCACACGGGCGGCATCGTGATCGCGGCGGGCCGCCTCGACGAGGTGGTGCCGATCGAGCCCGCCGCGATGGCGGGCCGCCGCGTCATCCAGTGGGACAAGGAGGACTGCGCGGACCTCGGCATCATCAAGATCGATCTGCTGGGCCTGGGCATGCTCGCTGCGCTCGAGCAGACCCTCCCGCTGGTGCGCGCGCACGAGGGCATCACGATCGACCTCGCGCACCTGCCGCCCGACGATCCCGAGACCTACGCGATGATCCGCCGCGCCGACACCATCGGCGTGTTCCAGATCGAGAGCCGCGCGCAGATGGCGACGCTGCCGCGGCTCAAGCCCGAGCGCTTCTATGATCTCGTGGTCGAAGTCGCGATCATCCGGCCCGGGCCGATCACGGGGCAGATGGTCCACCCGTATCTGAACCGACGCGCCGGGCGCGAGCCGGTCAGCTATCCGCACCCTTCGCTCGAGCCCATTCTCGCGCGCACGCTCGGCGTGCCGCTCTTCCAGGAACAGCTGCTGCGCATCGCCATGACGGCGGCCGGCTTCTCGGGCGGCGAGGCCGAGGAGCTGCGCCGCGCGATGGGCTTCAAACGCTCGCAGGACAAGATGCAGAGGCTTTCGCAGCGGCTGCGCGACGGCATGACGGAACGTGGCATCACGGGCGCGGCGCAGGACGAGATCCTGCGCGGGGTCGTCGCCTTCGCGCTCTACGGTTTTCCCGAATCGCACGCCGCCTCCTTCGCGCTGATCGCCTACGCCTCGGCCTATCTCAAGTGCCACCACCCGGCCGCGTTTCTGGCCGGCCTGCTGAACGCCTGGCCGATGGGCTTCTACGCACCGGCGACACTCGTAAAGGACGCCCAGCGCCACGGGATCGAGGTGCGGCCGATCGACGTGGCGAGCTCGGACTGGCGCTGCACGCTCGAGTCGGCGAACACCGGGGCGCCCGCAAGCGAAGCGCGCAGCGAGCCGCAGGCGAGCGAAGTCAATCCGAACCTGCCGCAGGCGAGCGGAGTCCACGAACCGGCCCCGCAGCCCGCCGTGCGCCTCGGCCTGCGCTACGTGAACGGCCTGCGCGAACAAACGGGGCTCGCGCTCGCCGCCGAACGCGGGCGGCGACGCTTCACGGATCTCGCGGATCTCGTGCGGCGCGTCTGCTTGCGCCAACCCGAGCTCGCAGCACTGGCGGAACTCGGCGCGCTCGCCAGCAGCGACCCGCGCACCCGCACGCGGCGCTCGGCGCTCTGGCAGGTGGCCGGTCTCGAGCGCGACTCGCACTCGCTGTTCGCCGGACTCACACCCGACGACGGGGAATCTCCGCTGGCCGAGCTCACGCCGCTCGAGGCCACGCTCGCGGATTACCGGCGCAGCGGCGTGACCTCCGGCCCGCAGGTGCTCGCCCACCTGCGCGCCGAGCTCGACGCGCGCGGCGTGCTGCGCACCGCGGCGCTGCGCGAAGCGCCGAACGGGCGGCGGGTACGCACGGCGGGGCACGTGATCGTGCGCCAACGCCCCGAGACGGCGAAGGGCTTCTGTTTCCTCACGCTCGAGGACGAAACCGGCACCGCGAACGCCATCCTCACGCCGCAGATCTTCCGGCGCTTCCGCGTGCCCCTGCACACTTCGGCCATCGTCGAGATCGAGGGGCCGCTACAGAACCTCGACGACGTGATCCACGTGCGTGTGCGCAGCCTGCGCGCGCTCGTCGCCCGCGAGGGGCTGCCGGACTCGCACGATTACCGCTGACGTCGCACAGCCGGAGTCGCTGCAAGCGCAGGGAACCGCCAACCGGAGGCGAGCGCAGACCGCGAGGCGCGGCTTCCGCGCCGGGGTCCGAACCCTAAACGATCGCGAAAACCTCGACGGGGATGCCGTTCGCGATGCTGGTTCCGCTCGGCACGTCGATCGCATACTCGTCGCACAGCTGATTCGAATTCGCGCCGGCTTGCCTGGCTCCTGCGATGTGCAGCTGCGCATTCGGATCGCTGTGGCCGAAACCGTGCGGGAGCGAGACGACGCCGGGGAGCAGATCCGCACTGAGCTCGACGCGCGCGGTGATCTCTCCCGCCTTCGAGCGCACGCGCGCATCGACGCCATCCGTGAGGCCCAGGCGCGTTGCATCCACGGGATTCACGAGCAACGTGCAGCGCGGCTTGCCCTTCGCGAGAGCCGGAGCATTGTGTAGCCACGAATTCATGTTGCGCAGCTGCCGGCGCCCGATCAGAACGAGCTGCCCCGGGTTCGCGTGCTGCTCCGCCAGCGCGCGCCGCAGGCGGGCCACGTCCTCCACGAGAATCGGGTGCACGAGATTCAGGCGCTTGCCCTCGGTGCGCAGGATCTCGGGCAGGCGCGGCTCGAGCGCGCCGAGATCGAGCGCGTGCGGAACCGCCATCAGCTTCGCGAGCGAGAGCCCCTCCGCCGCGTCGTCGAAGCCGTCGCCATAGGGGCCCGTGCGCAGCATCAGATCGAGCAATCGCTCGGGCCCGCGCTCGCCGCCGAGCTTCGCGCGGGCCTCGTCGATCGGAACGTCGGGTCGGCGCACGCCCGCCGCGCCACAGAAACGCGCGAGCATGCCCTGGAACATCAGCTCGTCGAGCTGTTCCGCCTTTGCGCCGTTGGCGCGGGCGGCGATTTCGAGCAGCGCCCAGCCGAGATCCGGCATCCCGGCCTCGGGCGCGAAGACCCGCGGCGACCAACGCGCGAAGTTCCGAACGCTCGTGCCCTGAAACAGGAAATCGTAGTTCGAGTGCTCGAGCTGCGTCGTCGTGGGAAGGATCACGTCGGCGTGTCGGGTCGTCTCGTTCAGGTAGAGGTCGAGCGAGAGCATGAAATCGAGGCCGGCGAGCGCGCGGGCGAGCCGCTCGCCGTTGGGCGTCGAAAGCACGGGGTTGCCGCACACCGTCACCAGGGCCCGTGCGCGCGTTTCTCCGGCGGACGCAGCCTCCAGCTCTTCGGCCATCACGGCCACCGGCAGCTGCCCTTCGCATTCGGGAATGCCGCGCACGCGCGAGCGCCAGCGGCCATAGTTGAGGCGCACGCCATCCCAATCGCGCGCTTCGGCTTGCCCGGTCGCCGGCCGCGGAAACATCGCGCCGCCCGGCTGATCGAGCTGCCCGGTGAGGACGTTCACCACGTCGACGAGCCAGGAGGCGAGCGTTCCGAAAGCCTGCGTGCAGGTGCCGATCCGCCCGTAGCACGAGGCATGCTCGGCCGCGGCGAGTTCACGGGCCACCGCGCGCACGTCGGCCGGCGCGATGCCGGTGACGGCGGCCGTCGCCTCCGGACTGAACGGGCTCGCCAGGTCGCGCACCGCCGCGACGCCATCCGTGAACGCGGCCAGGCGCCCGAGCTTCACGAGCCCCTCGGCAAACAGCGTGTGAACGAGCGCGAAGAGGAAGCAGGCATCCGACCCCGGCCGGATCGCGAGGTGACGATCGGCGAGCTGCGCGGTCTCGCTGCGGCGCGGATCGACGACGACGAGGCGTCCACCGCGCGCGCGCAGGGCCTCGATGCGCGCGCGCATGTTCGGCGCCGACATCAGGCTGCCTTGCGAGACGACGGGGTTGCCGCCCAGACACAGCAGGTATTGGGTGCGGTCGATGTCGGGGATCGGAATCGCCCAGACTTCGCCATAGAGCAGCCGGCTCGAAAGATTCTTTGGCTGCTGATCCATCGTGGCGGCCGTGAAGAGGCGCTCGGTCGGAAGCGCCTGCAGGAACATCGCGATGTAGAGCAACCCCGAGAGATCGTGGCCGATCGGGTTCCCGATGTAGAGGGCGAGCGTGTCCTTCCCGTGCGCCTTGCGCAGCGCGCCGAGCCGCGAGCCCACGAGTGCGTAGGCATCCTGCCAGGCGAGCGGCTCGAAGCGTTGCGTGCGCCGGTTCGGCCGCCACTGCGGTACCCGCAAGCGATCGGGATCTTCGTAGACCTGCACGGCGGCGACGGCCTTGGGGCAGATGTAGCCGCGGCTTCTCGGATCCTCGCTGTCGCCGCGCACGTCGAGCACGCGCCGCTCATCGCGATCGACCCGCAGCACGAGGCCACAGCTCGCCTCGCAGATCGGGCAGGAGCGGTGGACGGTTTCGCTCGCCACGCGCGTCAGCTCGCCGCGTGCCCGAAGGCCAGTCTCCCGCGCGTCGGCCCGGGCGCGCTCACGCCCAGCAGACCGCCACCTCACGCGGCCCGCGGTAGGGCAAGCGCCCGTGCGACACCGCGAAGTTATCGATCGCGATGACGTCGCCGCGTCGCCACGGCACGACGACCAGGTTCTTCCAGACCGCGTCGAGAACCGCCTCGATGTCGGCATCCGGGATCTCGCTGCCATCGCGATGGGTGCAGTGCATCGAAAGCTCGTCCGATGCTTTCGTGCGCCGTTGCAGCGCCGCGAGCGCGCGCGTGAGCTGCCAGAAGAACGCATGGCGCAGCGTCGGGCGCAGCGCGCGGATGCGGCGGTATTCGCCCGCCGCCGCCGCGAGGTGGAAGGTCGTGCTGTGGTTGTGCCATACCGGCTCATCCGTCTCCGGATGGCGGCGCGTCGCGGCCTGCGTGCTCACCAGCCGCAAGCCGCCGTTCTGCGTCCACGTGGGTTCAAAGAGCTCGGCGCGGCACTTGGCCTCGACGGCGTCGCGATCCGTCGTCAGGAACATCTCGTCCCAGCGCTTCAGCTTCCAGAGATCGAAGCGGCTGCCGCCGCCGGGGCCCGCGTAGTTGCGCACGATGCGCAGGCCCTTCTCCTCGAAGCGCTTCACGAGCTGAGGGTCGAGATCGCGCAGCACCTTGCGGAAATCCGTGAGCGGCGTCTCGCCGGAATCGGCTGCGGGCTCCCGCAGGCAACAGAAAAACAGCCGACGCGGCGGATGCGCCGTGAAGCTCATCTCGCAATGCTGCGGAATCGGAAAATACGGCGGCAGCTCACTCGCCGTGAACACGTGGCTCGTGAGCGCATTGCGCGGCGAGGTGCCGAGATATTCGTTCTGGAGCGCGGGGTCGATCGCACGCGCCACGCGCTCGAAGGTTGGAGCGTCGTTCACGTCGAAGCCACGGAAGAGCATCGCTCCGTGCGCCGCCAGCTTCTCGCGCGCCCAGGCATGCTGATCAGCGAGAAAACGACAGAGACGCGCCGGATCGCGGTCGCCGCGGGCCTCGATCACCAGCGGCAAACTCGCGCTGGAGGCTTCCCAGGGATGGATGTCGTAGGGGCTTTCGGGGCTGGGGGAGTTCGTCATGGCTCGCCTCCTGTGCATGGAGCGGCCGCCATTCTACCAGTTCGCGCCCTGTCTCAGCCGGGCGGCGGGCGCTCGCCCGGAGGCACGTAATCGTTGTAACCCTTGCGGATGTTCTGGAAGACGAGCTCCGGCACGCTGAATACGACCCCCGAGAGCCCCGAGCGCAGCCCCCGGCCACCGTCGAGGGGCAGCG
>JANNIY010000129.1:0-17077 GCA_031405455.1 Deltaproteobacteria bacterium
GCGAGATTCCCGCTCTGTTCGGCGCCGAGCAGGTTGCCGGCGCCGCGGATTTCGAGATCCATGTTGGCGAGACGGAAGCCGCTGCCGAGCTCCGAAAGATCCTGGATCGCTTCGAGGCGACGCTGCGCATCGCGCGTCAACGCTTCCTCGCCGGGAATCAACAAATAGGCGTAGGCTCGCTGCGTGCTGCGGCCGACGCGACCGCGCAGCTGGTAGAGCTGCGCGAGGCCCAGCGCGTCCGCCCGGTGGATCAGGATCGTATTCGCGCGCGGCACGTCGAGGCCGCTCTCGATGATGGTCGTGCACAGCAGCACGTCCGCCTCGCCGTGCATGAACGCGAGCATCTTTTTTTCGAGCTCGCGCTCCGGCATCTGGCCGTGGGCCACCACCAGCCTGGCCTCGGGCACCGCCTTGCGCAGCCAGTCGCCGAACGAGCCGATCGTCTGCACGCGATTGTGGACGAAGAAGACCTGCCCGCCGCGGCGCGGCGCAGCTCGCGCAAGATGGCCTCGCGGATCAACGCGTCCGAGAAATTGCACACCTGCGTGCGGATCGCGAGCCGATCCGCCGGCGGCGTGTCGATCACCGAGAGATCGCGCAACCCCGCAAATGCGAGCTGGAGCGTGCGCGGAATCGGCGTCGCCGTGAGCGTCACGACGTCGACGGTCTTCTTGAGCTGCTTGAGCCGCTCCTTGTGGGCGACGCCGAAGCGGTGCTCTTCGTCGACGACGACCAGGCCCAGATCGCGGAAGACGACGCCCTTCTGGAGCAGACGGTGCGTCCCGATCACGATGTCGACGGCGCCCGACGCGAGCCCTTCGCGGATCTCCTTGGCGCGCTTCGCCGTCGAAAACCGCGATAGCGACTCGATGCGGACCGGGTAGCCCTCGAAGCGCTTGCGGAACGTCTCCTCGTGCTGCTGACACAGAATCGTCGTCGGAACCAGCACGGCGACCTGCCCGCCATCCATCACGACGCGAAACGCCGCGCGCACGGCGACTTCGGTCTTCCCGTAGCCGACGTCGCCGCACACGATGCGGTCCATCGGCTTCGGACGCTGGAGATCGCCGAGCACGTCTTCGATCGCCGCCAACTGGTCGGGCGTCTCCTCCCAGGGGAAGGCCGCCTCGAACTCCTCCAGCATCCGGTCGCGCGGCGAGAAAGACCGGCCGAGCTCGAGCTCGCGCGCTGCATGCACGGAGATCAGCTGCTGCGCCATGTCGCGCAGCGACTTCTGGACCGAGCGTTTGGCCTTCTCCCAGGTGTCGCCGCCGAGCTTGTCGAGCCGCGGCGCGTAGCCGTCCGAACCGGCGTAGCGCTGCACGAGGTTGAGGCGATGCACGGGCACGAACAGACGGGAGTTCTCGGCATACTCGATGCGCAGGAATTCGCCGATGATGCCGCGCAGCTCGAGTTCGACGAGGCCGCGGTAGACGCCGATGCCATGCTCGGCGTGCACGAGATAATCGCCCGTCGCAAGTTGGGCGAGCGCGTCGAGGGCTGCGCCATCGGGCCAACGTGCGGTGCGGCGCCGCTGCTTCTCGCGGGGGCCGAAGATCTCCTCCTCCGTGACGACGGCGAGTTTCTCGAGCGGAAACGTGAAGCCTTCCGAGAGGGCCGCCACGCGCACTTCGACGCGGCCTGGCGCCGACCAGCGCCACGCCGGGCGCGCCTCGCTGGCTGCGCGGGTATCGATCCCGTATTCCGAGAGCAGCGTGCGCAAGCGCTCGGCATGCGAGAGCGAGCTCGCCGCGAGCACGACGCGGTAACGCTGTTTGCGCCACTCGCCAATCGATTCCGCCAGCGGCGCCAGTGCCCGTTCGTGCGTGCGAGCGCGCAACAGCTCACGGTGAAGCTCGTCGTGCCCGAAGCAGCGCAGCGAGATCTGTTCGGCCGCGAGCGACGCATCGGCGACGTCGAGACGCTCGAGCGTCACCGGCCGCCGCGCCTGGATTCCGCCTTCCAGCGCCTCGGGTGTCAGCGAAAGCTCCTCCGGCGGCGCCACCAGGCGGCCGGCTGCGCGCGCGACGTCGAAATTTTCGAGCGCTTCGCGCGCGTGGCGCTGCAGCCGCTCGCGCCCGGGCGCCGGGTCGTCGATCACGATCAGGCTGTCGTCCGGCAGGTAATCGAGCACGCTCTCGAGCGCCGGCTGGAGCAACGGCGCGAGCGCCTCGGCGCCAGGCGGTACGAAGCCGCGCAGCAACGCGTCGACGAGTTCGTCGACGGCGCGCGCGGGGATGTGCTGCGCGGCGGCCAGCTCGCGCAGGAGCGGCGTGCGTTCGATCACGAGCGCTCGATCGAGCAGAATCTCGCGCGGCGGCGGCGCCACGGCCGCCGGCAACGGCTGCTGCGAACGCTGGCTGGCGGCATCGAACTCGCGGATCGATTCCACCTCGTTGCCGAGCAATTCGACGCGCACCGGGCGCGAGCGTTGCGGCGGGAACAGATCCAGCACGCCACCGCGCACCGCGAGCTCGCCGCGCTCCTCGACGATCGGCATGCGCGTGTAGCCCGCGGCCACGAGCGTTTGCACGAGCGCGTCGCGATCGATCGTCTGACCCACCTCGAGATGGACGCAACGCGCGCGCAGCGCCTCGCGCGAAGGCACGCGCACCGCTAGCGCGCTCCAGCTCGCGACGACGATCGGAGCCGGTTCGGCGAGCGCCGCTCCCGCGCGCGCGCTCGCGAGCCAGCGGTAGAGCACATCCATGCGCTGCGCCACCAGGAACGGTTGCGGCGAGAAGCGCTCATAAGGATGGGTGTCGTGGCGCGGAAAGCCGCGCACGCGGCCGCCTTCCAGCGGCTCGCCGAGGGCGGCCCGCAGGTCGTCGAGGAAGGCGTCGGCCGCCTTCGCGGAGGGCACGAGTACGAGCACGGGGCGGTCGGCGTGCGCGCGTACGAGCGCCGCCGTCACCACCGCGCGCGCAGCGCCGCGCAAACCGGAGAGGCGCACCGGCCGCGAGCGCTGCTGCACGCGCGCGACGACGCTCTCGAGATCCTGCAACGACTCGCGATCGGCAATCGGTGCGGCCAAACGCACTCCCGAACACACGAATGCCTCGGCGCTCCGCCACGAGGGGGAGGGCGCGAGGCTGCGCAATGCGTGCGGAAGGTAGCCGAGAAGTTGCTTGGATTGCGCGCGCTCGACTACGTTCTCGCGGCCTGGATTCCCGGAGGATGCCGCGTGCGGAGAGAATTCGAAGGATGGCTCCTCGTGCTCGCGTTGGCTCTGCTCAGCGCCGGCGCCGTGGCCGACGATGCGCCGAGCCCCACCGGCCTCGCGGCCACGCCGGGCGAAAAGACGCCGTCGGTCGATTCACCGCCGCCGGCGGTGAGACGCGTGGTGTTGCGCGGCGTCAAGTTCGGATCGGACACGGCCTTCATCGAGCCGGAATCGGCGGGTGTTCTCGAACTCGTCGCGCAGACGCTGCGCGAAACACCGGACGTGCGCGTCCGCATCACCGGCTACACGGACGAGCAGGCCTCGGAGGCCCACAACCTGGAGCTTTCGCTGGCGCGCGCCGAATCCGTGAAGCGCATCCTGGTCGGCTTCGGGGTGGCTTCGGCTCGGATCGAAGCCGTGGGCAGGGGCGAGGCCGATCCGATCGCGTCGAACGACACCACAGAGGGTCGCGCGATCAATCGTCGGGTCGAGCTGAAGACGATCGAGTAGGGTCCGCGCGCCGCAGCGCCGCCGAGCCGAGCAGCCGCAGTCCCATCGGAACGCCGTGCACGAGATAGCGCCCCGCGAGGCGTCGCGGTTCCTGCGCGAGCCGGTGCAGCCATTCGAGGCCGCCCTGCTGCATCCAGCGGGGCGCGCGCCGCACGCCGCCCGCTACGAAGCTGAAACCGATGCCCACGCCGAGGAACCAGGTGCTGGGCAGCACGCTGCGCAGCTCGGCGATCAGCTGTTCTTGCTTGGGTTTGGGAAGGCCGAGGCACACGAGATCGGGCCGCGCCGCGCTCACGTCCGCACGGATGCGTGCGAGCGTGCTCGTGTCGCTCTCGAAGCCGGGCGCCGGCGAGGCGATTCCGCACACGCGAAGTGCCGGATGGCGTTCGCGGAGCGCACGCACCGTGATTTCGGCGACGCCCGCAGCGCCTCCCAGAAAGTAGACGGAGCGCCCCGCATTCGCCGCCGCGGCGCACAGGCTCCCGAGCAGATCCGAGCCCGCGACCCGTTCGGGCAGCGGCGTGCGTTGCAGGCGGCTCGCCCAGACGAGAGGCATCCCATCGGCGACCACCAGGCTCGCTTCGCGACACAAACTCAGGTACTTCGGGTCGCGCTCGCACAGGCGCAGGTGATCGAGGTTGGCCGTCAGCAGCCAGCCGCCTCGCCCCGCCTCGAGTTCGTGCAGCACGTGCGCGACGCATTCGGCTTGTGTGACGGTGTCCACCCGCAAGCGACCGAGCGCCACCGTCCGCGGACGCGACCCGGGCCCGGCGCCAGGCGCGCTCATCGCCGCCGCTCGCCCGCGCGCCAGCGGTTCTCGCGACGGCGCAGGAAATCGAGATGCACGGGCAGCTTGCGCCGCCAATAGCCCGGCGCTTCGCGCCAGGCGCTCGCCGGAAGCAGATCGCGACCGAAGCGATGCCACGCGAGCGCGACTGCGCCGAGTGCCAGCAGCGCCGCGATCGTGAGCAGCGCCGCCGGCGCGGTCCCGGCGCCGAGCAGCGCGAGCGCGAAGGCCGGCGCTGCCGCGGCGAGCCAAAGCGCTCCCCAGAGCGAGAGCGGCGGCACGCAGAGTTCGAGCGCGAGCGCGGCGAGCGCGGGCTCGCGCCGCGCGACGGCCGCGCGCAGCAGTGCAGGCGCCATTTCGAAAGCGACCGCGAGATGGCCGTGCTCCCAGCGGCGGCGCTGTGCGAGCGCATCGGCCGGATGTTCGGGAAGCCTGCCCACGACGCTCACGTCATCGCAAAACAAAGGCGGAGTGCCCGCCAGTGCGAGCTCGACGCCGAGCGCGAGATCCTCGGCCGTGCGCCCGTGCGCGAGCGCGGCGATGCGCAGCTGTTGCCATGGGATCGCCATCCCCGAGCCCGTCAACAGACAGGGCAGCCCCAGGCGCGCAAGCCCGCGCGGCCGCACCTGGTTGCGCAGCCGGAAGGCAAAGGCGGACAGCCGCGCACCGAGCCAGGCGTCGCGCGGCAGCGCGAGGGTGTAGGAAGCTTGCACCGGCCGGCCGCTGGCGTACGCGAGGGCGGCCAACGTTGCGACGAGTCCCTTGCCCGGCTGCGTATCGGCGTCGATCACGATCACGCTATCGGGCGGATCGGTTTCAGAAAACCGGACGCCGGCGGCGAGCGCATAGCCCTTGCCGAAACGCACGGGATCGCGGCGCTCGACCACGCACGCCCCGGCGCGCAGAGCGAGCGCAGCGGTCTGGTCGCGGCAATTGTCTGCGATCACGACGATGCGATCGCCAGGCGCGAGCTGAAGTGCGAGCTCGGCGACGGTCGCCTCGATGCAAGCCGCTTCGTCGTGCGCGGGTACGAGGATGTCGACGCGCGGCCGCGGCCCCACTGGCACCGGCGCCAGACGCCGCGGCGGAAGCGCTGCGGCCACCACCTCGATGCAGAGCGCGAGCGCCGGAATGAACAGCGCACCCGCGGCGAGCCACAACAACGCGGCGGCGAGCCCGCTCATGTCCGGAGACCGGGCGCGCCGGCCGACGTGCGCTCCGGTTCTGCGCGAACACTCGAGCGCATCAGCCCAGCGAGCTTTTCGGCTTCGCGGGTTGCGTCGTGAAGTTGGACGACGCGCGCGCGGCCGACGCCGCCCCGGCGCGCGAGTTCGGCGGGCGCGAGTGCGAGCACTTCACGCAGCGTCGCACACAGCGCCTCGAGCGAGCCGGCCGGGAACAGCCAACCGCTCACGCCGTTTTCGACCAGCTCGCCGTGGCCGGCGATGTCCGCGCACACTACCGGCCGACCGAGCGCCAGCGCTTCCATCAACACGACGGGTAGGCCCTCCGCGAAGCTCGGCAACACCAGAGCCCGCGCCGCGACGATATCCCGCCGCACCGCGTCTTCGCTCGCCCAGCCGCGAAAATGCACGCTCTCGTGCAGAGCGAGTGCATCCCGGCGCGCCTCGAGCCCCGCTCGCAGGGGGCCATCGCCGACGAGCGAGAGCTCGCACGCGATGCCTTCGCTCGCGAGCCGCGCGACCGCCTCGAGCAGCAGCGCCTGACCCTTGCGCTCGATCAGGCGGCCGACGCAAACCAGCCGAGGTTCGGCGGGCACCTCGGTCGCCGGCGCGCCGAGGAATCCGGAGCCGACGCCGCAGCGCACGACATGCACGGGCGTCGCGCTCGCAGCGCGTGTGAGACGCTCGAATTCGCGCCGGCAGTAATCGCTCGCGGCCACCACGAAGGCCGCGCCCGCGCGCTTGCGTTCGAGCCCGAGCGGCCTCTCGAATTCTTCGGGCCCATGCACCACGAAACTGAAGGGCGGCCCCCCGAGCGTCCGCAACAGCGCGGCCACCGTGCAGGCATTGGTTCCGAAGTGCGCGTGCACGTGCGCGATCTCATGTGCCTCGCACCAGCGAAGCAGCGCGCAGGCCTCGGCGAGGTAGGCGAGATGGTGCAGCCGACCACGATCGCCTTCCCGCGCGAACGCCAACGCCTGCGCTGCGGCATGTGCGAAGGCTCGGGGCCGCGCCGCGGCGACCGCCACCAGCGCAGGGAGCAGACCGAAGAGGCCGCGTGCGAGAACGTAGTGCGTGCGCTGCGCCTCTTCGCGATCCGCCGGGTCCGCGAGCGGGTCGGGATCGCGGGCGATCGAAACCCGCAGCACCTGCATTCCCGCGCGCTCGAGCCCCTGAATCTCGCGGCGGATGAAGCTGTGCGTCACCGACGGGTAGCGATTCGCGAGCACGGCAATCTTCATGCCGGCAGCACGAGCCAGGCGAGCGCGGCGCCCGCGACGAGCCACAACAGATCCGTGAGCTCCGCTGCGGGATCGAGCAGGCCGTGACGCTGGAGTCCGAGCCAGAGCACCGGAAGCCGCACCAGGTCCGCGACGGCGACGGCGGCGACGGCGCCCACGAGCCCCGCAGAGGCGAATCCCACCGGCAGCGCCACGAGCAGCCAGAGCGCGCGCAGCGCCGCAGCGCGCATCTCCGTGCGCGCATCGCCGAGCGCGAGCAGCGCCGCGGCCGCGGGCGGGAGCAGCGCGCTGGTTGCGATCCGCAGCGAGAGCAGCTCGAGCATCCAGCCGGCCTGCGCGTAGCGGGCGTCGTACAAGAAGCCAACGAGCAGCGAGCCGTGCACCAGCATGGCGCCCGCGACGGGCAGCATCAGCAGCGCGAGCCGGCGGCGCGCACTGCGATAGGCGCCGGCGAGCAGACCGGCTGCTGCAGCCTTGCGAAACGTCGGGTGCAGGACGCGTCGTCCAAAGCGCACGCCGAGCTGCGCGGCGCCCTCGCTCAAGAAGAACGCGACCGTGTAGACGCCGAGCAGCTCCGGAGAGATCAGGCGACCCAGGATCAGGCGATCGCTCTGGCTCGCGACGAAACCGAGCGCGGTCGAGACGCCGATGAAGCGCCCGATCTGGAACGTGCTCGCGAGCACTTCTCGGCTGAAGTGCAGCCGCAGTGCGAAGCCGCCCGTGAGAACGTGGCTCGCGACGACGCGCGCCGCCGAGCCAGCGACGGGTGCGCAGGCGAGCGCCCAGACCGTCGGGTGCAGCCACGCCCATACGATCATCACCGCCACCGTGAGCGCCTGGGCAGCGAACTCGATCAGCGAAAGACGGCCGAGGCGCAACTCGCTGCCCTGCGCGAGCAGCCGCGTCGAGCCGAAGCCGGCGAGCGGCAGCGTGAGCCCCGTGATCGGGATCAACCAGGCGAGTGCCGGCGCTTCATAGAAGTGGGCGAGTGGAACCGCGAGCGCACACGCGGCGAGCCACAGCAGCACGCCGCGCACCAGCTGAAGCGTCCAGAGCGCGTCGAGAAAATCGGGCTCGTGGTTGCGCTCGCTCTGGACGATGCTCTCGCGGATTCCGATCTCGGAGAGGAGCTCGAGCCCCGTCAGCACTGCCCACACGAGCGCCATCCAGCCGTAGGCTTCCGGAAAGAGCAGGCGCGTGACGACGAGATTTCCGCCGAGGCGCAGCAGTTGCTCGCCCGCATAGCCCGCGCCGGTCCACAGCGAGCCGCGCAGCGCACGCGCCTTCAGCTCCGCGCCGTTCACTCGGGCTCCCGTCGCGGGAGAGCGGCCTGGCGTTGGGCGAGAGTCGCCGCCATCGCGATGAAGATGGCCCAGGCGAGCGGTCCCCGCTGAAGGAAGGCGTTCTCCACCAGACCGCTCGTCATGCACCATGTCAGGAACGCGAGCGGCCACAGGGATTGCGCGCCCGCTTCGGTGAGAGCGAGTCGTACGGCTCTCACGCTCGCCGCCGCGAACGGGACGCTGAACGCCAGCAAACCCACGACGCCCAGCTCGAGCGCGAGATCGAGGAAGAAGTTGTGAGCGTTGTTGGGTTGGAATCCCAGAATGCGAATGAAGTCGAGGTCATCCGCCGTGAACTCCCAGAAGGCGCCCGGGCCGTAGCCGAGCCACGGGTGCTCGCCGAGCAGCGGAACCAGCAGCGCCCAGATTTCCGTTCGCCGCGTGAGGGTCGGATCGCGCCCGATGAGTGCGAGCCACGTCGGAGCGGTGATGAGCGCGAGCACGGCGATCGCAGCGAGCACCGCGCCGGCGAAGATCGCCACGCGGAAGCGCGCGGGAGCCGCGACGCGACGCAGGCCGACGACCAGGCCAACGGGAATCACGGCGAGGACGAGCGCCACGACCGAGCCCACGGAGCGCGTGGGAACCAGCATCGCCAGCGCCAGCGCGGCGACGCTGCCCGCCCAGACACGGCTCGCCGGCACCGCCCACGCGAGCAGACCGCACGCGAGTGCGCCGAGCCCGAGGCCGCGCCCGAGCGAGTTCTTGTGGGCGAAGAGTCCCCTCCAAGCACCCGGATGCGATTCGCGCATCACGCCGATTTCTGGAAACCACAGCGCGGCGAGCGCGCTCGCGCTGATGACGAGCGCAAACGTGCCTGCCACCAGGCGTTGCTGGTCGCGGGCATCGAAGCGCAACGCGAGCCACAGACCGAACGCCGTGTAGGCCTCGAGCGAAACCGCAGCGTGCAAACTCGCCTGCGGGTCGAAGGACCATAGGGGCGAGAGCGCGGCGACGATCACCGGCAGCAGCACCGGCCAGCACTTCGCGAGCAGTGACCGCAGTTCACGGCGATGCAGGATCAGCAGCCCGACCGCGAGCGCCAGCAGCGCATACGCGAAAGCGTCGTTCCGCAGCAGTTTGCGCAATGGTCCATGGGCTCGCGCGAGCCAGACGAGCACGCCGCTGGCGAAGATCCATTCCGCGGGGCGGGTGAAGCGCGCGAGGCCGGACATGGCTTCACGGCGCCGCAGTGCGATCGCGGCCGTCGAAGGCCGGCAGGTAGATGGCATAGGCGATGGCGGGTTCGGGCGACTCGTTGCGGAACGCGTGGACACTGCCGCGCGGGATATAGAGGATCGAGCCCTCCCCCACGGCGCGCTCCTCGGCTCCGAGTCGCATGCGACCCTGGCCGCGCAGCATCACGATCAGCAGATCGTGATGCTCATGGCGGTGCGCACTCTCCTGCCCCCGGATGGCGACCAGGTGCTGGCTCGTGTTCGCATCCCGCCCGAGCTCGATGGCGCGCTGCTCTTCGCCCGGCGCGAGCGTCACGCGCCCGGCCAGTGCGGCGAGTTCGACGGTCATGCGCCCGCTCGGGAAGAGCGCGTCGAACATCGGCGGATGCGCGTCGCCCGCCAGCGAGCGGGGCGCCAACCAGCAGCCGGCCGCGATCAACGCAATGGCGAACGATCCCAGGGGAAGGTTTTTCATCGGCAATCCTTGTTTGAGCGCAGCGCGTCGCACAGCGCGAGCGTGCGGCGAGCGAGCGCAGGCCATGCGAAATCCGTCTCGAGCGCCGAGCGCGCGCCGCGTCCGAGACGCGCCGCGCGCTCGGGATCGTTCGCGAGCGCGAGAATCGCGGCGGCGAAATCCGCGGTCGTTGCGCCGGCCGCCAGCAGCCAGCCCGACCGGTCGTGCTCGAGCGCGCCCGCGACACATGCGTGCGCCACGATCGCGCGGCCTGCTTCCATGTAGTTGAGCAGCTTGATCGGAAAGCCGCCCGGAATGCGGCGCGGCAGCACCGCCACCGCGGCGCCGTAGCCGAGCGTGCGGCCCTCCTCGGCCGACGCGAGGCGCAGCACGCGCAGCGGCGGGGGCGCGCAGCCCTCTGGTGTCTGCGTCGCCACCACGACCGGCAGCGGTGCGAGCCGGCGCGCCGCCTCCGCGAGCTCGCGGAGTTCCTGATAGGCATCGAGGTTCCCGGCATAGAGCACGAAGCGCCCCGGCTCGAGACCGAAGCGCGCGCAGGTGCGCGCGATTGCCGCGTGCTGGGGCGCGGGCCCCGCCTCGCTGCCCGGCGGAATCACGGCAACCGGCCCGCGCGCGTCGCGGCCCAGGCGTTTGGCGGCTTCGGGCGAGAGCGCGAGCACGCCGTCGGCGCGCGCGGCGAGCGCGCGGTCGAGCCCGCGTCCAATGCGATCGAGCCCCGAACGCAGCACCGCCGGCGCATAGCTCGAGAGCTCGCGAGCGAGCAGCGTGTGCGCGACGTAGAGCACCGGTAAGCCCGTCGCGGCGCGTGCGCACAAGGCCGCCAGCGCGGCTTCGGCGTTGTGAGCCAGCGCGACGTCGAACGGGTTCGCGCGCTGTGCGCGCGCGAGCACGACCGCGAGCGCGGCATCGGCGATGGGCTTGGCGAGACTCGGCCCCGCGCGCCTGCGGCGCGGCGTCAGCGCGCGCGGAATCCGCACCAGCGAGACGCCTGGCGGCGTCGGGCCGTCGCCGTTTCCGTAACAGAACAGCGTCACCGTGGCGCCGGCAGCGACGAGCGCGCGGGCTTGATCGCGTGCGAACAACTGCGAGCCCTGCGGCACGGGAAACGCGAACGCCCCGACGAGCGCGAGCCTCACTCCGTGAAGCCGCTCACGAGACTTCCCTCGAATTTGCACGCAAGTCCGCCGAAAGGCGGCCGCGCCGCCAGGCGGAGCCGAGCGAAGGCCACGGAACCGGGCGTCGCAGCTCGGCGTAGAGTGCGGCGAGCTCGACGAGCGCGCGCAGGATCACGCGCGGGCGCGCACCGGTCTGACGCCCAGCCTTGCGCCGGCGGTGGCTCACCGCCACCTGGTGGATGCGAAACCCTGCTCGCCGCGCCCGCACCAGGATCTCGGTGTTCACGCACGCGCCGACCGACGCGATCGGGATGGCTTCGAGCACCCGGCGGTGAAAGACCTTGAAGGCGCAGTCGATGTCGCGCACCGGCAAGCCGAAGAGCGCGCGCACGAGCGCGCCCCAGGTCGCCGCGAGCACGATCCGCAAGAGGGGGTCGCGCCGCGGCTCGCGGTAGCCCGCGACGAGATCGAACTCGTGCGTGTGCGCGAGCAACGTCGCCAGCTCCTCGAGATCGAATTGCAGATCGGCGTCGCTGAAGAACACCAGATCGCCGCGCGCCTCGTGCAGACCCGCGCGCAGCGCGGCGCCGTAGCCCTGGTTCGCGGCATGCCGCACCACGCGAATGCGCGGTTCGGCGCGGCGCCGCGCTTCGATCACGGCGAGGCTGCCGTCGCGGCTGCCGTCATCGACCACGACGATCTCGAAATCGCGCGCCAGGCGCGGCGCGAGCGCGAGCACGCGGTCGAAGAGCGGACCCAGGTTGGCCTCCTCGTCGAAGACCGGGAAGACGAGCGAGAGTTCCGGGCGCGCGCTCATTCGAGGTAGCCGAGCCGGCGCAGCCGCTGCGCGACGAGCGCTTCTTCCTCGGGATCGTAGGCGCGCGGGGGGCCGCCGAGGACGCTTCCGTCGAGCGCTCCATCCCACGCCACGCCGAGCGCGGCGAGCAGCGTCGGCGCGACGTCTTCGAGACGTGGCCGCGCCGAAAGCGCCTGCGCGCCTTCGCCGCTCGCGAGCCAGATGCCGTCCGGCCGGTGGCTGCCGTTCATGCCGCGCCCGCGTCCCCCTCCCCATTCATGGCGTTCGAGGGTCCGCAGCGAGCCCGTGTCGGGTTTCTGCCAGGGTGTCCCCACGAGCGAAAGACCGTAGCCCGCGTCGAGCGCCAGCTCGACGACCAGGTCGGGTGCGCGCCCGACGCAGGGACCGACATAGACTTCCTCGCGCCGGCGCACCCGCGCCACCACCGGGCCGCCGCCCGGGAGCTTCCAATCGCGCAGCGCGTCGATCACCTCGCTTCGCACGCGTTCGTAATCCGCCGGCTCGACGCAGCCGTCGGCTTCGCGCCCGCGCAGGTTGATCCATACGCCCGGTTGCGTGTTCGCCTCCTCCGAGAAGGCGCGTGTGCCGCGCCAATCGAAGCCCCCGAAGCGTGCGGTGCTCTCGAGCCGCGCAGCCGCGCCGCGCGCGCGGCGGAAGACCTGTTCCGCGAGCCACGGCGGCAGCATTCGCAGTCCGAGATCGCGCGCACGGCGGGCGAGCGCATCCGCCGACGTGCCGCCGCCCGTTTGCCGCACGAGCAACCCGCACTCCGCGAGCCGGCGATTCAGGTGAACCACACGCTGCGAGGCGCCGCCGCTGCCGTGGTCCGACACCACAGCGCACAGGGCGTCCTCGCCGTACGCGGCTCGCAGCTCGCCGCAAGCGGCGTCGAGCGCCTCGTAGACGGCCGTCACGGCGCCGCGGCGTATCGCACTCGCGTCGGGATCGTGGCGAGGCGAGAGCGGATCATGATCGCGCCAGTAATGGTGCGCGACGGTGTCGCTCTCGGAGAAGATGATGCAGGCGAGCGCCGGCCGCGCGCCGCCGGCTCCCGCGCGCAACTGTGCCAGCGCCTCGAGCGCGAAATCGCGCTTGCGCGCGATCCGATCGAGCAGAAACGTGACGGCGCGCTCGTGCCAGCCTGCGTCGAGCGCGGCTTCGTCGAGCTCCGGCCGCATCCACGCCCCCGCGCGTGCGGCGACGGAGCGATACAACGCCGGATCGCTGGCCGAGCGCTCGTGGGTGCCCGTCGAAACCGGCGCGTCGAAGCCTGCGACGAGCAGGCCGTCGAGCGGCTCGGGCGGAAAGCTCGCGGGCATGCCGAGTGCGAGCACCCGGCGTCCGGCGCGGCTCGCGCGCGCGAACAACGAAGTGCCGATCCGGTCGCTCGCGTTCGTGAAGCGCAGGCGATAGGCGCCGGGAAGTTTCTGGGTGAAATCGAACAGCCCGTGCCGCCCCGGCCCGAGGCCCGTCGCGAAGCTCGACCAGGCGGGGAAACTCATCGGCGGCACGCAGCTCGCGAGCGGCGCCGCCACGCCTTGCGCCCGCCACGCCGCGAGATGCGGCAGCCGGCCTGCGCGGATCAGCGGATCGATCACGTCCCAGCTCGCGCCGTCGAGTCCGAGCACGAGCACGTCGGTCGCAGCCGGCACGCGTTACGCCAGCAGCTCGATCACCGACGCGGTGAATGCATCGAGATTCGCGGGGCCGCCGAGATCCGCCGTGCGGCGCGCCGGATCGGCGAGCGCGCGGTGCACGCCGCGCTCGATCGCGCGCGCCGCAGCCGGTTCGCCCAGGTGCGCCAGCAACATCGCCGTCGAGAGCAACATCGCCGCGGGATTCGCGACGCGCTTGCCCGCGATGTCGGGTGCGCTTCCGTGCACCGCCTCGAAGACCGCGCAGCCGTTTCCGACGTTGCTGCCCGGCACCACGCCGAGGCCTCCGACGAGGCCCGCGCACAGATCGGAGAGAATGTCGCCGTAGAGATTCTCGAGCAGCAGCATGTCGAACTGCGTCGGATCGCGGACGAGCTGCATGGCGCAGTTGTCGACGATGATCTCGCGATATTCGATGCTGCGGTGATCGCGCGCGACGCGGCGCGCGCACTCGAGGAACAGACCATCGGAGAGTTTCATGATGTTGGCCTTGTGCACGGCCGCGATGCTCCGGCGGCCCTCGCGCTCCGCGAGCGCGAAGGCGTATTCCGCGATCCGCAGGCAGGCATGCTCGGTCACGATCTTCAGACTCTCGACGATGCCAGGCGCCACGCGATGCTCGAGTCCCGAGTACAGGCCCTCGGTGTTTTCGCGCACGAGGATCAGGTCGACCCCTTCGAAGCGGGTGGCGAGGCCGGGGATCGACTTCACCGGCCGCACGCAGGCGAAGAGCTCGAGGGATTGGCGCAGCAGCACGTTCGCGCTCGTGAAGCCGCCGCCGATCGGCGTGGTGATGGGGCCCTTCAGGGCGACGCCGACGCTGCGAATCGCGTTCAGCACCCCCTCCGGGAGGGGCGAGCCGTACTTGGAGATGACGTCGCCGCCGGCCTCGACGCGCTCCCAGGCGATTTTCACGCCGGTCGCTGCGACCACCTGCACGGCCGCCTCGGTGACCTCCGGTCCAATGCCGTCGCCGGGAATCAAAACGACGCGATGGGGCTGGCTAGACATTGCTGGGGTCATCTCCTATGGTTCCGGCCCTTCGGGATCCCCACCCTAGACCGCGATTTGGAGAGCCGGCCGTGTCCATCCAGCTCCTTTGCCAGAAGCTCGGCATGACCCAGATCTTTACGGAGAACGGCGATGCTGTCGCCGTCACCGTGCTCGATGCCAGCCCCAACACGGTCATCCAGAAGAAGACGCTGGAGAAGGACGGCTATACCGCGCTCCAGCTCGGCGCAGTCGAGCGCCGCCCGACCCGCACCGACAAGGCGCTGCTCGGGCACTTCCAGAAGGCGAATGTCGCCCCCAAGCGTTTCGTCGAAGAAAGCCGGATGACGCCCGACGAGGCCGCCGCCTATGAGCAGGGCGGGCAGGTGACGGTCGGACTCTTCGAGAAGGGCCAGCGCGTCGACGTGATCGGCACTTCGAAGGGCAAGGGCACCCAGGGCGTCGTGCGGCGCCATAATTTCCCGGATCGAGGCCATGCCCACGGCGCGCACGAGCGCTTCCGTCACGGCGGCTCGATCGGCCCCGGCACCTATCCCGGCCACGTGATCAAGGGCCTGCGCATGCCCGGTCGCATGGGCAACGAGCGCGTCTCCACCCTCAATCTCGAAGTCGTGAAGGTGGATGCCGAGCGCGGGCTGCTCTATGTGCGCGGGGCCGTTCCCGGGCACCGCAGCGCCCTCGTCCGCGTTCGTCAGACCGTCATCTCGTAGCGGGAGCCGCGAAGGCAGCGCGCAGCGAGGCGGGGCCGCCCCCGGCGGACGCCAAGGGCCGGAGAATTCCCGCGGCCACCTACGATCGTAAGGACCATTTTCATCAGCGGGCAAAACGCGAGGGCTTTCGCTCGCGCGCGGCCTACAAGCTCGACGAGATCCAGCGGGCGCATCGCCTGCTGCGCGCGGGCCATCGCGTCGTCGACCTCGGCTGCTGGCCGGGAGGCTGGCTTCAGGTGGCGGCCGCAGCGGTGGGCGCGAGCGGCCGCGTCGTCGGCGTCGACACGGCACGGATCGAGCCGCCGATCGAAAGTGCGAACGTGATCGCATTGCAAGGGGATCTCTCGGAACCCGCCGTCATTGCAGCGCTTCTCGAAGCACTCGGCGGCCTCGCCGACGTCCTGTTGTGCGATGCGGCTCCCAAGCTGACGGGGCTGCGGGATGCGGATCGCGCGAACGAAGAGCGGCTGCTGCTCGGCGTCGAGTTCGCGCTGCCGAGGCTCTTGCGGCCCGGCGGCGACGCGCTCGTGAAGCTGCTCGAAGGGCCCGAGGCACAGGCGATCGACAAGCGTTTGCGCGCGCGTTTTGAGAAGGCGAAATCCGTGAAACCGGCCGCCAGCCGGCCGGGCAGCAGCGAGCGATACCTGCTCGCCCGTGGCCTGCGCGGCCGCGCAGACTGACGCCGCGCGCGCAGGGTGCGCCCGGAAAACCGCGGCGCCGCGTTAAGCTCCGGCCCTCGCTTTCCAGCCTGCGAGGTCGACCATGGCGGAGCGTCCCTTCCGCGTACTCGGAGTCCAGCAGATCGCCGTGGGCGGGCCCGAGAAAAGCGCCCTGCGGCGGCTGTGGCTCGATCTCCTGGGGCTCACGCTCAAGGGCGAATTTCGCAGCGAGAGCGAGAACGTCGACGAGGACATCGCGCAGGCCGGCGTGGGGCCGTTCGCCGTCGAGGTCGACCTGATGCAGCCGATCGACCCTGAGAAGCGCCCGAAAGTCCACGACCCCGCGCTCAACCACGTGGGCTTGTGGGTCGACGATCTCGCCGCCGCCGTCGCGTGGCTCGGCGGCCGCGGCATGCGCTTCACGCCCGGTGGCATCCGCAAAGGCGCCGCGGGCTACGACGTCTGTTTCATCCACCCCAAGGGAAACGAGACTTCGCCCGTCGGTGGCGAAGGCGTGCTGATCGAGCTGGTCCAGGCCCCGCCCGCGGTGATCGCGGCCTTCGAGCGCGAGAGCGCCGGGCGCTAACCCCCCAAACAGGGGACGACTGCGTTTCCCAGCCCTCCTACCTTGCTTTCGCGAAGTAGACGCCTCCGCGCCGCGTGATTCTCTTGAAGCGCATGCCCGGCGTGGCGTACAGTCGAGAATCGCACCACAGGAGGTTCGCGATGTCCCCCCGCAAGACCGCTCTTTTTACCGCGCTCACGGCGCTCGTGTTCGCACTTCCGGCCGCCGCACAGAACGCGGAAGACGCCGGGGGTCTCACCCCGACGTTCAAGGAAGGCGACGTCATCTCCCTCGACCAGGTCGAGAAGCTGCGCCCCTTCCTGCCGGAGCAGTTCTGGGACAACCGCGACTTCTTCTTCTACGAGGGCATGAAGCTCGAAATCGGTCCGACGCAGCGCGATTACGCTCCGGCGAAGGAGTATGTCGCCGCGACCGAGAAGTTCCGAGGCCAGCCGCGCATCGGCCCGGACAGCAGCCTCGAGAACTACACCGCCGGCAAGCCGTTCCCCGACGACACGATCGACTGCAAGAAGGACCCGCAGGCGGGCGTGAAGATCATCTGGAACAAGGACTACTCCTGGAACGGTGACGGCGCGCGCGCGACTCACCCTCTTCAAGCCCGGCACGGAGGATCGCGTCGCCGCCGTGAGCTACTGGCGCTGTG
>JANNIY010000130.1:0-66295 GCA_031405455.1 Deltaproteobacteria bacterium
CGCATCCGCGTGGCCACACTCAATGTCTGGGCGCTTCCGACGCCGCTCGCACCGAGCGTCGGGCCCCGGATGCAGGCGATCGGCCGGCAGCTGGCTTCCCTCGATCTCGACGTGATCGCCTTTCAAGAAGTCTGGACCGCAGACGCGCGAGATCGTCTGGTCGCCGCGGGCCGCCAAGCCGGCCTGCCCAGCGCCTGGCACCACCCGCCGGGCTTTGGCGGTGGACTGCTCGTGCTCACGCGCCTGCCGATCCGCTCCGCGCGCTTCGATGCGTTCGCGCTGCGCGGCGATCCGGCCCGGCCGGATCACCCGGATTACTATGGCGGCAAGGGCTGGGCGACGCTCGAGCTGATGACGGGCGCAGGCCCCGTAGCCTTCGTCGACACCCACCTGCACGCTCGCTACTCGCGAGATGTCGCGCACGAGTATCGCGCACAGCGCGTCGGGCAGATCGTGGAGTTGGGGCTGGCCTCGCGCGAGCTGGGAATTCCGGTCGTCGCCGTCGGCGATTTCAACATCGTGGACACCGATCCGGAGCATGCGATCCTCATCGGCCTCACCGGATTGCGTGACATCGCGAGCGAACTCGCCGCCCCGAGTGCGACGGTCCTGAGCGGCAATCCGTACCGCACGCAGAGCAGCAAGCCGGATCGCCGCGTCGACTACGTGCTTGCGCGCGACGGTGACGGCGCGGCGATCATCTCACACAGCGCGCTGCGCGTCTTCGATGAGGCGCTCGAGCTCGACGGCGACGCCGCGAGCTGTTCGAATCATGCAGGAGTATTGGCCGAGCTGGAAATCGTGCCGGGAGCCGGGCGACCGCTGCCGCCGCCGAGTTCGCAGGCGATCGCGCTCGCAACCCAGATCCTCCACGAAGGCCGTCGAGAAACCAAGCACCGCCGCCGCGGCGATCGCGCGTGGGCGGGTGCGGGCGTCGGCGCCGCCCTGCTCGCTTCGCTGAGCATGCGCGCGCCGCGCGTCTCGCGCAGGCGGCTGCTGCGAACGGCACTCCAGGCGGGAGCGCTGCTCGCGCTCACGCCGGGTGTGGGACTTTCAATCGTTGCCGAAGTGCTGACCCCGGACGAGCTGCGCGCCTTCGACCAGCTCGCCTTGCGCCTCACACGCCTGCGCGGCGATCCACTGGCCGCCGCCTCCGCTTGATTTTCGGCATTCCTTCCAGGCGCGAAGCCGGATCCTGCGGATGCAAACGCCTGCCGCGCAGGGCTAGGAAGCCTGCGCGGGCGGCGTCGAGCGGACGCTGCGCTCGGCGCGCCGGTAGAGCGTCTTGCGATCGATGCCCAGGATGCGAGCGGCCCGCACCTTGTTGCCGCCCGTGAGTTGCAGGATTTCGTCGATGTAGCGCTCTTCCACCTCGCGCAGCGAGAGGCGCTTCTCGCCGGCCGCGCGTAGGAAGGCAGCGACCGGAGGCGTGTCCGACACGGTCGCAACCGCTCCGAGCGGCAGGTCCGCCGCGCCGAGTTCGACGCCATCGCAGAGCGCGAGCGAGCGCTCGATCACGTTCTCGAGCTCGCGCGCGTTGCCCTTCCACGCACACGCCGCCAGCCGCTGCATGGCTTCCGGCGACACCGTCCGGCGGGCACCGTCTCCGTGCCGATGCAGGAAGTATTCGACCAGCGCCGGAATGTCCTCGGGACGCTCCCGCAGCGGTGGGATGTACAGCGGAATTACGTTCAATCGATAGAAGAGATCCTCGCGGAAGCGGCCCTCCTCGATCTCGACTGCCAGATCCTTGTTCGTCGCCGCGACGATTCGCACGTCGACTTTCACCGACTGCGTGCTTCCTACGGCGCGGATTTCGCGGTCCTGGATCACGCGCAGCAGCTTGCCCTGGAGGCCGAGCCCCATGTCGCCGATCTCATCGAGGAAGAGTGTGCCTCCATTCGCCTTCTCGAACAGACCCTGCTTGGAAGCGTGGGCACCGGTGAACGCGCCGCGCACGTGCCCGAACAGCTCGCTCTCGAGCAGACCTTCCGGTATCGCCGTGCAGTTGATCGGAATGAAAGGCTTGTCGGCGCGGCTGCCATGGAAATGCAGGGTGCGCGCGACGACCTCCTTGCCGGTTCCGCTCTCGCCTGTGATCAGCACCGAGCTGCGACCGTGCGCGATCTTGCGGATCAACGCGAAGATCTCCTGCATCGCGGGACTCTTTCCGATCAGGTCGCCAAACGCGCTCGTGCGATCGACGGCGCGGCGCAAGCGACGGTTCTCGTCCTCGAGCGCACGCTGCTGGAGCGCGCGATCGACCGCGAACATCACGACTTCAGGCTCGAAGGGTTTGGCGATGTAATCGAAGGCGCCGGCGCGCATCGCCTCGACGGCAGAGTCGATGCTGCCGAAGGCCGTCATCACGATCGCGGGGGTCTCCGGTCGCAGCCGGTGCAGCTCGCCGATCAGCTCGATGCCGCTGCGCCCGGGCATGCGCACGTCGGTCAGCACGATGCCGAAGTCCAGCTCGCGGGCCAGGTCGAGCGCCGCGCCTGCGGAAGCTGCCTCGCGCACGTCGAAGCCGCGGTCGCGGAACAGGGACGCGAGCATCTGCCGCATCGCGACGTCGTCGTCCACCACGAGAAGGGTTCGGTTGGGGTCCATTGCTCCAATCATGAGCACATGCCGTGCCATCGGCGACGACGCCCGAGAAAGCCGTACAGCCTGTTTCTCTGCACCTTCAGGCAACAGCCAGGGTCATTATGCCACAGTTTTGATAACAGGCGGGCCCGCCTCAGAACCGGTAGCCGACCTCGAGCCACCCGAGAGCGGCCGGCCCAGCGTCGACCGTATCGGCGTCGCCGCCGTGCTCGGCCTCCACTCGCCACTGCTGATAGACGACCGAACCCGCGCCCGCGGCGATCCGCCAGCGCTTCGTGGGAGACCAACGCAAGCCGACCAGCACGGGAACCCGGCGCTGGCGAAGCGTCGGCGCGCCCAGCGCGGCGCCGCGATCGTCGAGGAGGTGGGAATTGGATTCGTAGCGAGCGCGCAGCTGAAGCTCCAGCTTGGGATGCAGATCCACTCCGAACAACAGGCCCGCACCGTTCGACTTGAGCCGCATGTCATCGCGGATCTTCCAACGAAAGCCGAACACGGGCTGGATGCTCACGCCGCCCTTCGCGAGGCGCGATCCGACTTCGACGCCGAGCGCGAGCGAAAACCGCGGGTTGAGCTCGAATCCCACGCCGACGGCCCCGGAGCCCTTCGCAGCGTCCGCGACCTGCGCCCCCTCCTCCCAACTCAGCCTGGCGCGTCCCTCGCCAAAGACCGACCAGCGCGGGTCGATCTCGTAAACCCCCCCGAGCCCGACTTCGAAGCCGTATAGCTCCTCGAAGAGATCGCCTCCGCCGAGGTCCGCCGCCAGCTCGCTGCGATCGCCGTCGTAGCCATAGAACCAGGCCTGGCCCGCGGTGCTCAATCGCAGCGCGAACGCCCTGGAAACCGGCACCTCCACACTCAGCCCGAACTCGGAGCGCAGCTCGTTGGCATCCGCCGGCCCGAAATCGGCGAGCACCGACAAGGTCTCCTCGGTGTAGCTGCGCACCCGCGTCTTGGACAACCCGATCGAAACGAGCTCCACGATGTCGTCGGGCAACGGTGCGTCCCGCTCGTCCGCGTCGGGTTCGCCGCCAGAAGCAGCCGCGCCGAATGGGAGCCATAGCCACACGACGATCCATGCGGTCCACCGAACACGCAGGCGCCAGGTTCGAGCGAGCGGATGCGCTTGCGCTGGACGCTTCAGCAGGTCTCGCATGGCTGCGACGCAGCCTCCCTGCCTGTCACGTTATCCTCTTCTCACTGCCCGAGTGCAAGCAGGCAGCGGCGTGGGCGCAGAGGAGCTCGCTCCGGCTACGCTGCAGATCGCAGTCGGCCCCATTCTCGAACGGCGTACACCCGCGGAGGCGATTCCGATGAACCGATGCAGCATGGCCACATCCGATGGAACGCGCAGCCCGTCGGAGCCGGCCCGGATTCGACTCCAGGCGCCGCTGCGCCGCTCGCTCGCACTTGCCGCCAGCTTGCTCGCCATCGGGTGCTCGACCCGCCAGGTCGAGGAGCCGGCGGGACGCGAAGTCTATCTGCGCCACTGCGCCGCCTGTCACGGCGACGCCGGGAAAGGCGACGGGCCGGTGGCGATCTCCCTGCGACAGCCGCCGTCGGATCTGACCACGATCGCCCGCCGCAACGGCGGCAGCTTCGACGAGCGGCGCGTGATGCAGGTGATCGATGGGCGCTCGCTCGTCGCGGCGCATGGCACGCGAAGCATGCCCGTGTGGGGCATCGTCTTCGAAGACGAACTCGAGGGCGAGCCGTATTCTGGATACACCTCGCTCCTGCGCTCGCGCAATCTGACGGATTATCTGCGTTCGATTCAGCAGTAGTCCGGGTGGGGCGCACGCATCGGCTCGGAGACTCCCCGCGCCTGGCGGGATTCCCGTTGCGCCCCGCACCGGTCTGGGGCGGTTGTCGTCAGTTCGCGCGCTGCGCGTGCATGCGCTGACACCGCACGGCGGTACGCTCGTTGCAGGGGTGAAGCGGCATGCGCGACGCTTCTCCCCTGCGTCCCCGGGCGCTCCCCGAGTTCGCAGACGTGCGCTCCCTTGCCGACCCTCGTCGGGGCCCTCTCGTCTCGCTCTACCTGCCGTTGCTGCGCGGCTTTCCGCACGTGCGGCAGAACGCAGCCGCCTACCAGGGCGCCGTCGCGGAAGCCGAACTCCGACTCCAAGCCGCTGGCCTGTCCCCAGGCGAGGCCGCAGCCTCCGGCGAACAGCTCGCCGCCGTCGAAACGGATCTCCGGCGCTTCGAGCGCCGCGCGGCAGGCGTCGCCGTCTTTCGCGACCGCGCAACCCTTCACGCCTATGGCCTTCAGCAGGAGCCCGCGCGCTGCGTGATGGTTGCGGACAACTTTGCCCTGCGTCCGCTGCTGGCGGCCGTGCACCGCGACCGGCGCTACCACGTACTCGCGCTGTCGACGAATCGCGTTGCACTGTTCAAGGGGGATGCCTTCGGGCTGGCGACGATCCTGGCGCAGGGTGTACCCGCAAGCTTGGAGGATGCACTGGGGACCGAGCTGACCGCCAAGGAGCTACGCGTCAGTGGAACCCAAGCGGGCGCTGCCTCGCCGCGCTACTTCAGCCACGACAGCGGCCGCGACGAGCGCAAGCTCGATCTCAAGCGCTTTCATCTGCGAATCGCGCGCGCGATCGAGGCAGAACTCGTGGGCTGCGATGAGCCCCTCATCCTGGTCGCGGCACAAGCTCACCATTCGGGATTGCGCGCCGCGCTGCGCCTGCCGTGCCTGCTTCCCACGGGTGTGGAGACCAGCCCAGATCATCTTTCGACGAGCGACCTGCACGCGCGTACCTGGCCGCTCGTCGACGACGCCAGCGACGCAGAAGACGCGGCACTGGCGAGCGAGTACGAGGGCTTCGTCGCTCGCGGCAAGGGTCTGCACCGCATCAGCGACGTCGCGGCGGCCTCCGCTGCCGGGCGCGTACACCGGCTCTGGGTGACTCGCGACGAACGTCTGCCGGGGGCGATCGATCCCGCGAGCGGCGTGCTCGTCGGAGGCCGCCCCGAGGAGGACGTGCTCGACGGCATCGTCAGCCTGGTGCTGCGCCACGGCGGCGACGTGATCGTCAGCCGCTGCGTCCCGTCCGGCTCGAGCGTCGCAGCGGAGCTGCGCTGATCCCATCCGCCCCGCCGCGCCGCCAGCACGGGACCTTCTGTCTCGCTCCGGACTCCGTGCGTGCCGTGCGTTCATCTCGAAACGGCACGCGTCTTGCTCCTCTACGCGGAGAGCGCAGCCAATCGCCTGCGCCAGGAGGGGAGAGCATGCATCGCTCCGAAAGCGACCAGGGAACCTCTTGCGCGGACTGCGGAGCGGCAGTTCTTGCGGGTGCGGAGGCCGGCTTCGACTTCGCTGAGGATGCCACGCTGTGCGCGAGCTGCGCGGCAAGGCGCGGTGGCTCCTACGACGCCCATCAGGAGCGCTGGGTGCGTCCGCCGCGAATCGCTGACCTCCTCGACGAGCCGCGCTGAGCTGCGGCGCAAGCCAACGGCTTGCTGGGAACTCACCGAAGCAGGTGCAATCGGTGATGTCGCCCGAAGTACACACCTACAGGCCCGGCGATTCCATCGAAGACGTCGAGGCGACCCTGCGTCGCGCCCGGATCCGCCGTCTGCCCGTGGTCGACGAAGCCAAGCAACTGGTCGGAATCGTCTCGCTATCGGATTTGGCGCGGGCCGCGGCCCACTGTCGCCAGCAGAAGAAGCCCGCGGTCGGCGAGGCTGCCGTCGCGGAGACGCTCGCAGCCATCTGCCAGCCGCGGGAAACGGCGCCCCCTGAAGGCGCTGGAGACTGAGTCCAGCCCTTGCAAAACGCCAGGGCGAAGAGCACGCTCCGGCCGGGTTTTTCAACCATTGGAGGGAGTTTTAGATGCGACGAGAACTAATCGCCGGCGCTGTCGCGGTAGGGATGCTCGGATTGGCGGGCTGCGCGACCAATGGCGACGTGGAAAAGATCAACAGCCGGCTCGATGCGCTCGACCAGCGAGTCGCGGGCGTCGAGACCGCTGCGCGCAACGCCGAGAGCCGCGCCACCGCCGCCGAGCAGGCTGCGGCCGACGCGCGGCGTGCCGCGCAGGCCGCCGAGGACTCGGCCCGCAAGTCCGAAGCGATCTTCCAGAAGCGGATCTCGAAGTAGCCGACCCATTGGAGCGGTCTCTGGCGGCGGCAGCGTGCCCACCCGGGTGGGCACGCCGTTCGCGCGCGCGATCACACGCCGCACGGCAGCGATGTCTACGCGCTCGCCAAGACCGAGCGCTCGAGGCGTTTCGAGCGCCGCCGCCAGGGGGTCGGAGATCCGACTGTAGACGTCCGGGTGCGCCTCGAGGAGCAGCTGGTCGCCTTCGCGCCCCCATTTGTACGGCTGGTAGACCAGCTGTAGCCGGGTACCCTCGCGAACGCGATCGTAGAGTCGGACGATGTCCTCCTCGTAGAATCGGACACAGCCGTGCGTCGCAATGCGCCCGATCGACCAGCGGACGTTGGTGCCGTGGAGCCCGTAGCTCGACGTCCCGATCGTCATCCAACGACTGCCGAGCGGGTTGTCGGGCCCGGGTGGAACGACGGCGGGGAGTTCGGGCTTGACCGCGCGAATCGACGCCGGCACCCGCCACTCCGGCTCGCTGCGCTTCGCTCCGACGCGGTATTCGCCGACGGGCGTCGGATCGTCGGCATCGCCGATCGCCACGGCGAACACCTCGGGGCCGTCCTCGACGCCGAAATCGTAGAGACGCATTTCCGGGATGTTCACGACGAGGCCCGCGGGCACCGCCTGCGGCAGCAGATAGCGCGTGGGGAGCCGCACGACCGTGCCGGGGTCGGGGATCCACGGGTCGAGGCCGGGATTCAACCGCGACACCGCTTCGAAGCCGAGCCGATGGCGCGCGGCGACGTCGAGCAACGTATCGTCGGGCAGCACGAAATCCGTCTGCACGACGCCCAGCGGCGGACGCAGAGCCGCGTAGACGTCGACTTCGGTTTCGCCCGCCGGGGGCGCGGCGCTCGCGCGCGCGGCGATCAGCAGCAAGGCGAGCGCCAGCCCGGGCGCCTGCCTGCGCCCGCGGCCGCGCTGCTCCTCGGCCTCTGGCTGGCCGGCTGCGCAGCCACTGCGCCCGCGCCGCCAGTCGCTTCTGCGCCCGGCGCACTCGACGGCTCGACCCCGCTGACGAGCGACGTAGCGTGCCCGCGCATCCAGTACATCCTGATCCGCAAGCGCGAGCACCAGCTCGTGGCACGTTGCGAATCGGGGACGATGATCGTGATGACCGTCGCCATCGGCCGCGATCCCATCGGGACGAAGCAGGCGCACGGCGATCAACGCACGCCCGAGGGCAATTACCGGGTTTCCGGGTCGGCTCGTCACAGTCGTTTCCACCGCCTGATCCCCATCGACTATCCGTCGCGGCGCGACGCCGACGCGGCGCTCGCACGCGGCACGCTCACCGTGAGCGAGCATGCACGCATCGTCGCTGCGCACGCGCAAACTCGCACACCGCCGCAGGATACCGCGCTCGGCGGGCACCTTGGGCTGCATGGCGAGGGTCGGGAGTGGCGCGGCGAATCAGCGGGACTCGACTGGACGTACGGCTGCGTAGCGGTGCGCGACCATGAGATCGAATTCCTCGCACGGCGGGTGAGCCGCGGAACGTCCGTCTGGATCCTGCCGTAGCCGAAAACCAGGCGGGTGTTCACGCGCGCGCCAGGCGAAAGCTCAACCGGCGGAGGGGCCAGGCGAGTCGGCCCCGGGAAAGGCGACACGAAATTCGGTGCTCTCGCCGGGGGTGCTCGTCGCAGCGATCGTCCCGCCGTGATCGGTCACGATGCCTTGGGCCACCATCAACCCCAGACCGTTGCCCTCGCCAGCCGGCTTCGTGGTGAAAAAAGGCTCGAAGATGCGCGGCAGATCTTGCTCGGCGATACCGGCGCCGGTGTCGGCGACACACAGCTCGATGCGACCCTCGGAGCCCGGGTGCAGCGATACGTGCAGGGTGCCGCCATTCGGCATCGCGTCGGCGGCGTTGAGGAACAGATTCAAGAAGAGCTGTTGTAGCCGCTCGGGATCCGCGATCAGGCTCGGCGTCGGTTCGAACGCGCGCTCGACCTCGATACCGCGCCGCTTGAGCTTCTCCGACACGAAGGACAACGTGGTCTCGAGCAGCGGCTCGAGCGCAATCGGCACCCGCCGCCGGCGCCCCGGCCGCGCCATGTTGAGCAGCGTCTGGATGATCTTCGAGATGCGGGCGATCTGCTCCTGGATCGTCCGCAGCCGCCAGCGCGCCTGCTCGCCCGTCACCTCGGGCTCGAGCAGCTTCGCGTGCCCCTGGATCACGCCCATGGGCGTGCCGATTTCGTGGGCGAGCCCGGCGACCAGCGTGGCGATCGAAGCCAGCTCTTCCGCGGCCTTCGCCCGCGAGGCGGTCTGACGCAGCTCGGAGCCCTGCTCCTCGAAATCGCGCGCGAGGCGACGACTCTGCGCCTCGAGTTCGTGGGTGAGATACTCGAGCCCGCTGTCGTGATCCTCGATGTACGCCTCGAGCGCGATCTGGGCGTCGAGCATCAGGAGTTTCTGGAGCGCGACCACCGTGCGCATCGCTCGCTCCGGGTCGGCCGCGTAGGTATCGAAGATCAGGGGTGTGAGCAGGGAGAGGTAGCCGGCGTAGGCGCCGAGGTACCAACGCGGCTCGAGACCGATCTTCTGGTGCACCTCGCCGATGCGCCGGCGCTGGGCGACAAAATCCTCGTCGAAGGTCGGGTTCGCGAGGCTGAGCAGATACTCGCGCTGCTTGATGAGGAGGCGTTCCTTCACTCCCGGCTCGCGGAGCAGCTCGCGGGTCGGGCCAAAGGAGAGCAGATTGCGATAGAAGGCCGCCACGAAACTCGCGGCGTTGCGCTCGAGGGCAGGCCCGAGCGCAGCGAGCAACTCCACGTCCGCCGCTGTCATTCCCAGGTAGCTGAGCTGCTGCTGAAGCTTGTTCACTCCCCACAGGGTCGGCGTCACAGCCGGCAGAGTCAATGGCGGCCGCCCCCCCTCGCCCCACTCCCCCCGCCTGCTCGCAGGGGCGCTTCGACTCACCAGAGCCGCCCGCAGCGACGCAACGCGGCGCCTGGCGGGTCGCGACCGCTTGGCACATCGAATGCACCGGGAGTCGGCTCATGCAGCGGGTCCCTACGCCGGAACGCACCCCCACCGCAATTCGCGAGCCGCGAAGCCCGCGCGTGCGCGACGTCATGCGGCGCGACTTCATCACGATTTCGCAGCAGGAGAGCGTGCTCGAGGCCCTGGAGCTGATGCGGCTCGCGCGCCTGCGTCATCTGACGATCGCCGATCAAGGCGTGCTGATCGGAATCCTCAGCTACCGAGACCTTCAAGACGAGCTGCTCGCACAGATCGACCCGGCGGCGGGGTTCCAGGGCGAGCCCGCGGTCCAACATTCCGCGGCCGTCGAGCACGTCTCGGGCTCTCCCTACTCGATCAGCCCGGATGCGACGCTTGCCGAAGCGGCGGCCCGGCTCGAGCGACTCCGCGTCGGCTGTCTGCCGGTCGTCGAACCGGGGGAACAGGGTCTGCGGGTCGTGGGCCTGCTCACGGAGATGGATCTGCTGCGCGCCGCCTTTCAGACGCCCTGAGGCGAAGCCCGCAGGAACGCGGTACCCCCTCCGCGATCATGGAATCGCTCGCCGCACAGTTCGTCGCAGGACTCGCTCGCGGGGCGGCGGACCCCGCACTCCTGCGGAGCGCCGGCGAGCCCGAGCCCGAGGCCGCCGCGGCGGCGTTTCAACGCGCGGCGCGCGACCGCGACCTCGCGAATTCGCACGCGCAGTGGGCGCCCGTGCTCTTGCGCACCGCGCGCCCCGGTTTCGGCGCGCAGTGCCTCGAGGAGATCGCGCAACGCGCGCGCGAGCGAACCGGGGGGCGCCTCGACATTGCAGGCTGCCCGGCGCTGCCCCACGTGCTCGGCTCGAGCAGCTTTCTCGCGCGTTTGCTGCTGCGCCATCCGGAGTGGATCCGCGAGATTGCAGGCGCACTCCCCGACGCGCCTCCCCCTCGCGCAATCGATCCGGATTGGGACGCGATCCGCGCGGCGAAGTACACCGGGCTGTTGCGCATCGCCGCGCGCGATCTGCTCGCGCGTCCCTTCGCGAACAGCCTGCGCGAACTCTCGGACCTCGCCGATCGCTGTCTCGCCGCGGCGCTCGCGTGCGCCGCGCGGGAGACCGAGGTCGAGGCGCCGGCCCTGCTCGCGCTCGGAAAGCTCGGAGGCCACGAGCTCAACTTTTCCTCCGACGTCGATCTGCTCTTCGTCTACGAACCCCCGCCGACGGTCGACCCGCTCGAACACAATCACGCCGTCGCGCGCCTGATTCGACGTCTGAAGACGGCGCTCGAGGTGCGCAGCGAAGACGGCTTCGGCTATCGCGTCGATCTGGGGCTGCGCCCCGAAGCCGACACCGGTGTGCTCGCAAATCCGGTCGACGTCGCGATCGGATACTACGAGGGCTTTGGCGCGGAATGGGAACGTCAAATGCTGATCCGCTTGCGCCACGTCGCCGGACCGGCCGACGTGGGCGAAGGTTTTGCGCGGGAGATCGCGCCATTCGTATACCGGCGGCTGATCGACCCCGGGGTCATGCGCTCTGTGCGCGACATGAAGGCGCGCATCGAGGACGAGCGTCGCAGCGCGGGGCGGGACCTCGAATTCGACCTGAAGGAGGGGCCCGGCGGGATCCGCGATGTCGAGTTCCTCGTGCAGTCGCTCCAGCTCTTCTTCGGCGGCCGCGATCTCGCGCTGCGCACGGGCAACGTGCTCGCAGCGCTGGCGGCCCTCGCGCAGCTCGGACACCTGCCGGAAGCGACCGCGGCTGCGCTGGTTTCGGCCTACACCTGGTTGCGACGCGCCGAGCATGCGCTGCAGCTCGCGGAGGAGCATCAGACGGCCCGCTTCCCGAGCGACCGCGCCGGCCAGATCGCGCTGGCGCGGCGCATGGGTTACCCGGAGGCGGAAGCCGAGGCGGCGCGGACCGGACTGCTCGAAGACCGGATGGCCGCGCGCAGCGAGGTGCGCGCGCACTTCGAGGCGCTGGTGCTGCGGGAAGGCGAGTGACGGAGACCCTCGCGCAGCGGCTGCGCGGAGCGCTCGCGGGCTCGCCCCTCGCCGAGCGCCTCGCGACGGCAGCGGCGCCGTTGCTCGAGCGCCGTTCGGAAGACGCCGCCGTGCGACGTCTCGCAGGCCCTGCCCTCACCGGCCTCGCGCGCGGCGTCGCGACACAACCCGAATTCGCCGGCTTCCTATCGCATCGTCCGGAGCTGCTCGAGCGCATCGCGCAGGCGAACGCGGAAACGCTCGGCCGCCGCGCCAGCGAACTCGCTGCGAGCGCGCAGGCGGAAACGTCCGGCGATCTCGAGAGCGAGCTCGATGCGCTGCGCCTGCTGCGTCGCGAGGAGACCGCGATCGCAGTCTGCTGCGATTTTGGCGGATTGGCGGCGTTCGAGCAGGTGTCGGCCTTTCTCTCGATCCTCGCCGAAACGATCACGGCGCGCGCCCTGCGGCTCGCGCGACGCGGCCCCGGCTTGTCGCGGCAGACCTTTGCGGCGATCGGAATGGGCAAGATCGCCGGGCGCGAGTTCACCCATCACTCGGATCTCGACTTGATTTTTCTCTACCAGGGGGGACCCGATGAAGTCGCGCTGGCTTCCAAGATCGGACAACGCCTGATCGCCTACCTCACGACGATGACGGGCGCCGGCATCGCCTACGCCGTCGACACGCGCTTGCGTCCCTCGGGCCAGAAGGGAATGCTCGTCACCTCGTTCGAGGGCTTCACGCGCTACCAGCGCGAGACCGCAGAAACCTGGGAGCATCTGGCACTGCTGCGCTCGCGCCCGATCGCAGGGGAGCTGACGATCGCGAACGAGGTCCTGGACGACGTGCGCCACTTCATCCTGCGCGGCGGGCAGAAGCCGTGGCCCTACCTCGCCGATCTGCGCGCGCGCGTCGAGCGCGAGCGTGCGAAGGAGGATGCCACGCAGCTCGCCTTCAAGACGGGTGCTGGCGGCCTGATGGACGTCGATTTTCTTGCCGGCGGCGGGCTGCTCGAACGGGGCACCCGGAACTTTCCGGCGTTCCCGAGCGTCGCCGCGATGCTCGCCTGCACGCTCCCGGCGGCAGCAACGCAGAGATTGCTCGCCGACTACGGCTGGCTGCGCCGCAGCGAGGCGCGTGCGCGCTGGGTCGCGGGCCGGGCCGTCGAGGAGATCCCGGCGGGGGGCGAGTCGTTGGTCGCGATTGCGGAACTCAGCGAACCCGGCCTTGCCCCCGCGGCGCTGCTCGACCAGATCCGCGCCGTGCGCCGTCGGATCCGCGCCGCCTATCAGGCGGTCGTCGACGCCGAAACGATCACCGCGTTCCCGGGTTGAGCGACCGCGCGCCCGCTTCGGGTACCCTGAAACCCGACCCGGAGGAAAGCATGACCGCGCGGCTCGCCTATCCCGCCTTCGACTGCGACAACCACTACTACGAAGCGCTCGACGCCTTCACCCGCCACATGGACCCGCGGCTCGCGAAGCGCGCCGTCCAGTGGGCGGTGATCGACGGCCGCAAGCGGCTGTTGGTGGCAGAGCGCATCAATCGCTTCATCCCCAATCCCACCTTCGACCCCGTCGCAAAAGCCGGCTGCCTCGATCGCTTCTTTCGCGGCGACAACCCCGAGGGTCTCGACATCCGCGCCGCCTTCGGCGAGCTCGAGCCGATCCGCCCGGCCTATCGCGACCGCGAGGCGCGGCTGGCGCTGATGGACGAGCAGGGGATCGAAGGCTGCCTCCTGTTTCCGACGCTCGGCGTCGGCATCGAGCACCCGTTGCGCCACGACGCCGAGTTGACGCACGCCACGCTGCACGCCTTCAACCAGTGGCTGGACGAAGATTGGGGCTTCGCCTGGCGCGAACGCATCTTCGCCGCGCCCATGCTCTCGCTGATGGACGTACAGCGGGCCGTGACGGAGCTCGAGTGGGTGCTCGCACGCGACGCGCGCGTGGTGCTACTGCGCGCGGCGCCGGTGCCCGGCGCCAGACGTCGCTCGCTCGGCGATCGCGCGTTCGATCCCTTCTGGGCGCGCGTGAATGAAGCCGGCATCACGGTCGCCTTTCACGCCGGCGAGAGCGGCTATGGCGAGTACGCATCGCATTGGGGAGAGCCCGAGAACCTGGAAGCCTTCGGCGGCGGGCCGTTCCGGAGCGTCACGCAGACCGACCGCTCGATCTACGACGCGCTCGCGGCGCTGATCATCCACGGCGTCTTCCAGCGCTTCCCCAACGTGCGTGTCTGCAGCATCGAAAACGGCTCGGAATGGGTGCACAGCCTGCTCTCGAAGCTGAAGAAAGCCGAGCGCATGAATGTGCACGCCTTCCTCCAGCCGCCGATCGAGACTTTTTGTCGCCACATCTCGGTGGCGCCCTACTATGAAGAAGACGTGCGTGCGCTCGCCGACACGATCGGCATCGACAAAGTCCTGCTCGGCTCGGACTTCCCACATGCCGAGGGCCTCGCCGACCCGCTCTCGTTTCTCGACGAGCTGAAGGCTTTCACGCCCGACGATGTCCGCCTCGTGATGCGCGAAAACGGCAAACGCCTGGTGACACACCAAAGGCCGTAGTCGATTTCGCTCTCTTGTCTGCGCCGCGTGTATTCGCGTAATCGACGATCGCCTTCGGCATGCCATCACGCCGGGCCGGGGCGCTTTCCCTGCCCTGCTCGGCGCAGCGCGCCCATCACGTCCTCCCGCGCGATGATGCCCACGACGCGGCCTGCGTCCACCACCGGCAAGCTCTTGCTCCGCGTGTCCACCAGTTTCTGGAGCACCCGCGTGAGCGGCGTGCGCGGGCAAACGCTGAGCAGATCGCGCGACATCACCTCCGACACCGGCCGCTCGAAAACACGCTCGAACGCCGGCAGGATCACGTCCTCGGAGAAGGCAAACGCCTCGAGCAGATCGAGCGAGGTCACGAAGCCCACCGGTCGCTCCGCGGCATCGACCACCGGCAGCCCGTTCCAGCCGTGCTTCTCGAGCAGTGCCTCGGCCTCGGCGAGCGTCGTCTCCTCGCGAACGCAAACCGGGCGCGACATCACATCCTGGACCTGGTAGTCGAGAAATTCGTACATGGCTCCGCCTCCCTCACGCGGCCGTCGCCGGCCCCAGTTTCCAAATCCGGATCTCGAACCTCAGGTCGCCCGGGCGACTCGCTCGATGCACACCCGCTCGCCGTGGCGTGCGACCACGGCCTCGAGCTGCAAGCGTTCGCTGAGTGTCACCCGCAACGCCTCGGCGGCCTGCGGCTCGGCGTGCACCACGAACGTCAGCCCCGGCCGTCCTTCGGCGCTGCCAACCCAGGCGACGATTTCCGGCTGGTCCGCGTGCACCGAGAACGCGCTCGCGTCGAACACTTCGGCGCGCACCGGAACGTAGCGTCCGAGCATCTTCAGGAACGGACGCCCCTCGAGCAGCTGCCGACCACGCGTCTCGGAGGGCTGGAAGCCGGTGAGGATCACGCTGTTACGGGGATCGGGGAGGCGCGCGGCGAGGTGGTGGAGCACGCGGCCACCCGTCGCCATCCCGGAAGCCGAGACGATGATGGCCGGACCCCGCTCCTGGTGAATCGCCTTCGAACTCGCGACATCGCGCGCTTCGCGCAGGTCGCCCGGTTCGAAGGGATCGTCGACGTCGTGCAGCTCGCTGCGAATCTCCGGATCGCCGCTCGCGATCGCTGCGCGATAGACCGCGAGCGCGGCGAGGGCCATCGGGCTGTCTACGTAGACGGGCACGCGCGGCACCGCCCCCGCTCGCATCAGGCGCCGCAGATGGAAGAGCACGACTTCGGTGCGATCGACGGCAAAGGCCGGAATCACGGCGACCCCACCCCGTTCGGCCGTGCGCACCAGCGCCTGAGCGAAGCGCGCGAGCCCCGCCTCGTCGTCATGCGTGCGGTCTCCGTAGGTGGCTTCGACGAGCAGCACGTCGCACGCCGGCGGCGGCGCGGGCGGCACGAGCAGCGGGTGCGCCGTCCGTCCGAGATCCCCGCTCACGACGAGCTTGCGCGGCTCGGGCCCCGCGATTTCGAGCACGATGCTCGCCGAACCCAGGATGTGCCCTGCCGTCCGGAAGCTCGCGCGAACGTCAGGCGCCACTTCGATGGGCGTGTCGTAGGCGACACCCCGGAAATTCTCGAGGATCGCGTCGGCGTCTTTTTCGGTAAAGAGAGACAGAGCGGGATCGTGCTTGGAGTAGCCCTTGCGGTTCGCGTACGCCGCGTCTTCTTCTTGAAGCCGCCCGCTATCGGGCAGCACGATGCGGCAGAGCTCGAGCGTCCGCTGCGTCGCGAATACCGTGCCGCGAAATCCAGCGCGTCCCAGCGCTGGCAGATAACCCGAATGATCGACGTGGGCGTGCGTCAACACTACGGCATCGATCGTCTCGGGCGGCACCGGAAACGGCTCCCAGTTGCGCAGCCGCAGAGCCTTTTCGCCCTGGAATAGCCCACAGTCGACGAGCACGCGCGCACGGCCCGTCTCGACGAGAAACCGGCTGCCGGTCACGGTGCCCGCAGCGCCGAGAAACTGGATCACGGGTACGGACGGAGTCGACATCGCGAATCGACCCTATAGCGCTTTTCGGATCCTGCGATATCCGTCGCGAATTTCGTCGATCAGCAGGCGGGCGGCGTCGCGCACTTCGCGCAGAGGTTCCTCGCTGACCTGCGCGATCTGGCGACCCTTTCCCTCGAGGCGATGAAACTCGTGTTCGAGCTTCTCCCACTGATCCTTCGCGTCGGCCTTCGCCAGATGCACGCGCACGTTCAGCTCGTCGCGCACCCGGCGCAGCTCGTCGAACTCGCTCCGAAAACGTTCCTTCCACTCGGACATGATCGATTCCTCCTCCCGATTGTTGCTTCCACGGTCGCTTGCATCGGGCAACAGCGCGGCCGTGAGCAGATCTGTCTCGGTGACGAGCCCTACGAAGGTCCCATCCGCCTTCACCACGGGGACGCAGCCGATCTTGTGCCGCACCATCAGCGCCGCCGCCTCGCGCAGCGTCGCGTCGCGTTTGACCGTGATCAGGTCTTGCGACATCACCTCGGCGACTTCGACCGAACGCAAAAGGCTCCGGTGCCCCGTCACTTCGTAACCGAGCGCACGCGACAGTGAAGCCGCCAGCAGATCCCGACTCGACACGATGCCCACGAGCTTTTCCCCGTCGAGGACGGGCATGTGCCGCACGCGGCCCAGCCGCATGACGTCTTCCGCCAGGTCGAGGCGGTCCTGAACGGTGAGCGTCGCCACCTCGGACTGCATCACCTCGCACACCTGCCGCGCCGCCGCGTCCATCCTCGCCCTCCTCAGCCTCTTTGCAGGTGCAGAATCGGTGCCAGCGTTTGCGAGCCGCACGAGCCTCCGCAACGTCGTGTGTGCGGCGACCTGCCTCAGTCGAGGCCCCCTCCTACCCGGATTCCCCTGGCTGGTGAGAACCCGTTCGGACGCGCGGTTCCCGCCGGTTACGCGAGTAGCTCCGCCGCGATCGCACGCAGCTCGCGCTTCCAACCGTCTCGGTCCGTGTGCACGACACGCTGCGCAACCGCGGGCCATTCCTGCGGCGGCTCGAAGCGCGCGGCGCTGTGCGCGTGAAACTCCGGTCCGGCATCGGAGGCGTCGTTGCCCGCAGCTTCGCGACGGGCGAGGCGTTCGCGGGCAATCGGAGCCGCGCAGCGTGTTTCGAGAAAGAACGCGCGCGCACCCCGCTCGTGCGCGAAGACGCGGGCTCGCTCGCGGTCGGCGGCGCGCGCCCACGTGGCGTCGAGCAAAACCGTCCGACCCGAAGCGAGCACCGGCGCAGCGCGTTCGAGCAGCCCCGCGTACACGCGGTCCTGGCGAGCCGGATCGTAGAGGCCCGAGTCGAGCCCGGCGCCCACGCGCGCCGTCGGGTCGAGGCCCGCCTGGCGCTTTCTCACCCGGTCGGAGGCGACGACGACTCCGGACAGGGCTTCTGCGAGCCCCGCCGCCGCGCTGCTCTTCCCGGATCCCACGATTCCCCCGACCAGCACGAGCGCACCGGTCCCGCCCGGCGCGAGCACCTGCAACGCGAGGTCGAGGTGGCGCCGTGCGCTTTCGGCGGCGCGCGCGCGCTGCGCTGGATCGATGGCCGCATCCTGCGCTGCCAGCGAGGCCACCTTCGCTCGCACGCCGGCGCGGTAGCTCGTGAAGAAATCGACGAGCGCGTAGAGATCGAAATCATCGCTCTCGCGCGCATAGCTGCGCAAGAAATGCTCCGCCCTGGCCGCTGCATCCCGGTAGCGCAGGTCCATCGCGGGGAAAGCGACTTCGGCCGCGGCATCGATGCGGCGCAAGGCCTCCGAGAACTCGAGGCAATCGATCGCAATCGGCTCCGCGTCGTCGCGTTCGAACCACAGGTGCTGCAGGTGGAGATCGCCGTGGCCGTCGACGGCGCGGCCCGCGAGCCGGCGGCGCTCGAAGCGCTCGGCATGCGCCTCGGCAAAGGCGCGAGTTCGCGTCTCGAGTTCGCGCAGCACTTCGCTCGAGAGCAGCGCAGGCACCGCCCCCGCGAGCAGGCGCAGATTGTCTTCCACCGGGCCGATGCAGCGCTGCCGCCACTGCTCGGGCGTGAAGGGCGCGGGCGTCCCCAGAGCGTGGCGCTCGTGGAAGCGCGCGATCAGCACCGCCGCGCTTTCGAGCTGGGCGTCCGAGAGCGCATCGCGCGCGAGCAGGGAGAGCGCGTCACGGCCCGCAGGCAGACGGCGCATCACCACACAATGCTCGGGCCCGGAGCCTCCGGCCGCCGGCTGCGCGAGCGTTCCCCCGATGGGTCCGATCCGCACGGGCCCCTGCATCAGCGGAGCGACTCCGAGGTAGACGTCCGGGGCAAGACGACGGTTGAGCGTCACTTCTCGCAGGCAATCGGCGTTGCGCTCCGCGCGGGTCGTGAAACACACGAAGGAAAGATCCACGGCTTTGCGGAACTTGTAGACGCGATCGCCCGTCAGGAAGAGCTGGGAGAGATGCGTCTGCACGCGCTCGACGCCGGCCGCGGCGCTGGGATCGTCCGGGTAGGCGCCGGCTGCGGCGAGCGCGCCGAGATCTTCCGGCGAAAGCGAGGCCTCGGAGCGCGCGCCTTCCCCGAGCACTGCGTCGCGCTTGATGGGGGGCACGGGCAGCGCGACGGCTAGGCTTCGCCCGTCGCCTTCAGCGTGAGAACGGGGCACGGTGCGATCCGGACCGTGCGCTCAGCGACACTGCCGAGCAACACGTGCTTGAAGCCGGAGAGTCCGCGCGTTCCCATCACGATCAGGTCGGCGCCGATGCGCTCGGCCGTGGTCGCGATCGCTTCCGAGGGAAAGATCGGAGAGACTTCGGACTCCACGGCGATTTTCTGGCTCTCCACCTTCGCCCGCCATTCCTTCAGCTGCTTCGTCGCGGCTTCGCGGATGTCGCGATCGAAGCTCTCGGGGATGACGAGGCCGTAGGGCGAAATCGCACCCACGTTGATCTGGTAGCAATGCAGAAGATGGAGTTTCGATCCGAACACCTTCGCGAGTTCGATCGCGGTCTCGAGCGCCCGCGAGGAGTGCGTCGAGAAGTCGACGGGAACGAGGATCTTGCGAAAGCCGGTCATGGGTCCTCCCTTGGCCAGGTCCAACCCGGCAACCTTCCCCTGGCTAAAGCAGATCACGTGCCAAGCGGTCGCGGCGATGCAGGCGCCACCAACCTGAAATTCCATTCAGCGACTGGGTTGATAGGGAACAGTCCTAGCCGAAAACGTAGCCCATTGCCACAGTTTTAGGTTCGCGCGAGCCAGCGAAATCAGATGGATCACGCGCGTTCGGAGATCGCCGCCACGAGGCCTTCCTCGCGTTTTTCGTGGTCGACCAGCACCGCGCACCAGTGCGCGAGCGCCTCCTGGGAGGCGGCGGCAGGCACCTGATCGAGCCGCTCGCCGAGTCGGCGCAGATCCGCGAGCAGGCTCGCATGCTCGCGCTCGAGCGCCTCGAGATCCGCCGACCGGGAAGGCGAAAGGCCGTGAAGCGCCGGAAAAAAGAAGCCTTGCTCGAGATCGAAGTGCGCAGCGAGGGCGACCTCGAAGCGATCCAGGGCGCTGCGCGCGTCGCTCAATGCACCGCGTCCGAGCGCGACTTCGATCTCGCGCCGCAGCGCGGAAAGGTGGCGGTGTTGGTCCAAGGTCTGCTGTACGAGACGCTTCACCCGCAGCTGGAGACCCGTATCGAAGATCGGCATGCGGCGAGGTCACTCCTCTTCTTGCGCGCGGCGGGGCGCTTCCGCTGGCAAAGACTACCCGCAAACAGCGTGCCAGAAACCCCGGCGGATCGTTATCCCCTGCCCCGACGTGGCCGAACGCATCCTGGTGATCGACGACGAGCCCGATCTGCTCGAGCTCGTGAGGGTGAACCTGCAACAGGCGGCTCTCTGGCTCGATTCCGGCCGCCACCGTTGCTTCGTCGCCGGCGTCGAAGTGATGCTCACGTCGGAAGAGTTCGGCCTGCTCGCCCGCTTGCTGGGCCCCCCCGGCCGCGTGATGACGCGCGATTTTCTGATCCAGCACGTCTGGGGCGCCGACATCTCGGTCAAGGCCCGCACCATCGACACGCACCTCAAGCGCCTGCGCGAGAAACTGGGGCCGGCTGGCGACCTGATCGAGCCGGTGCGCGGGGCCGGCTATCGATTCGCAGAGTGAGCGCTACGGCGGCTGACTCGCCGCGCGACACGCCCCTGGAAGCCGTGCCCGAAAGCCAACGCAAGCTCGTGGTCGCTCTCGCCGGGGATCGGCCCGCGTTGGCCTGGGCCGATCGCCGCGCCTGCGAGCAAATCCTCTCGAACCTTCTCGACAATGCGATCCAGTACACGGAGCCGGGCGGCAACATCGCGCTGCGGATCGCCAGCGACGATCGAGACTTGCGCATCGAAATACGTGATACCGGAATCGGAATCTCCGAACGAAATCTCGCGCGGATCTTCGAGCGCTGCTACCGCGTCGACCAGGCGCGCTCGCGCGCCCAGGGCGGAACGGGGCTCGGCCTCGCCATCGTGAAGCACCAGGTGCAGAGCCTCGGCGGCACGATCCAGGTCGAAAGCCAGCTCGGGCGCGGCTCGACGTTTGCCTTCACGCTGCCGCGGCACGCGAGCTGAGCGGGACGTAAGGTTCCGGCTACAGCGCTACAGAGATTGGTCCCGATCCGGTAGCCTGTCTCGCCGCGAACCCCAGAAGGCTACGCTCGTCGCTGCTGGGCTCGCCGGAGGCTCATCCGCTTGCGAGCTCGACCGTTTCTAGCAGCGCTCATTGCAGCGAGCGTTTCCTTCGCGTCCTGTCTACTTCTCGCTGAGGTGGCGGTCCGCATCCTCAAGCGGGACTCGGCATTCCAGCCCGACCCGATGCAGTTTCGCTCCCTGCTGCCCGGGAAGGATCAACCCATCGCGACCTTCGAGACCGATGACAACCTGAACGGGCGTTCGAACGAGATTCCAGAGCGGGCGATCTCCGCCGGCACCCGTCACACGAACAACCTGGGCCTGCGAATGGCCGAGGATATCGGACCCAAGGCTCCAGACGAGCACCGCGTGCTGCTGCTGGGGGATTCCTATACCGAAGCACTCGACGTTTCCTTCGAACATCGCTTCGATGGCGTGGCGCAAACCCTCCTCACGCAGGCGAACCGCGCTGAATGGGTCGACTGGCGGATCGTCAACGCAGGCATCCAGAACGGCAGCCCTTCCCAGTACCTGCTGATGCTGCGCCGGCTGCTACCGCTCGTGAAGCCGAATCTCGTGATCGTCGTGGCGGGTTCGAACGACCTGGGCGACGACATCGAGTGGGAGAACCAATACGGCTTCGAGCTGGATGCGGATGGCGTGCCGCTCCGCCCGGCTCGGCGCACTCAGCTATGGCTGCTCCAGAAATCCTATCTGCTGCGCTACCTGCAGGTCTTTCTCGCGCAATTCACGCCAGGCATACACTCATTCCTGTTCGCCACACGCGACGCGGCCGTTCCGCCGCCGAGCTGGCTGGCGGTGTCCTGCCGCCAGGCGGCCGATGTCCCCGCGCTCTTCGAGGACAAGACCGGTCGCTACCTGGTCGAGATCCAGGCGATGGCTGAGGCCGCAGGCGCGCGTTTCGGCGTGCTCGTGATCCACTACAGCTATTCCTTCGCGAACGAACCCTTCTACGAGCCGCGCTTCCCGGGAATCCAGACGACGCTCACGGAGGCGCGCTGTGCCGAAGTCAACGCACGTCCCTACGTCGCGCTCATCGATGGCTTTCTCGAGCGTCGTGGCATTCCCTATCGCGACACCCACGCGGCCTTTTCTGCGGCGAAGCGCGAGACGCCGAGTCGCAAGCTCTGGAACTTCTTCGACTACCATTTTTCGCCGGCTGGGCACGCGATCGCAGGCGCGGAACTCGCCGCGCTCTTGCAGGCGATGAGGGGCGATCCCGCCATCACGCCCTAGCCCCTGGGGATTGGCAAGTCTTCCGAAAAGCGCGGGCAGCGGCACCAGGCCGAGATCTCCCAGTTCACCCGAGACACGCGGGGCCGAGCCCAGGCGCTTTCCATGTGGCGAATGAGTGACGAATCCGGGGTGATTGGCAGACACCCGGTCGGATCGCCTGGCGAACGGATTCCCGCTGCGCGGCTCGACCGTTATTCTCTACCCCCAATGGCAGAACGAATCCTGGTGATCGACGACGAGCCGGATCTTCTCGAGCTGGTGCGGGTAAACCTGCATCAGGCCGGCTATCGCGTGGAAACGGCCGATTCGGGTCGCCGCGGCCTCGAGCAGATGCGCCGCAGCAAGCCAGACCTCGTCATCCTCGACCTGATGCTTCCGGACCTCTCGGGCACCGAATTGTGCCGGCAGGTGCGCGCCGACAGCGAGCTCTCCCGGATACCGATCATCATGCTCACCGCCCGGGCGGACGAGGTCGATCGCGTCGTTGGATTCGAGATCGGCGCGGACGATTATGTGACCAAGCCGTTCAGCCCACGCGAGCTCACCCTGCGCGTTGCCGCCGTGCTGCGCCGCAAGCCAACGCGCGCCGGCGCCGCGGCGAAGCTCGAGCACGGCGCGGTCACGCTCGACCCTGAGCGCCACCGCTGCTTTGTCGCCGGGACCGAAGTGAAGCTCACCGCGAAGGAGTTCGACCTGCTCGCGAGCCTGATGACACGCCCCGGCCGCGTGATGACGCGCGATTTCCTGCTCGAGCACGTCTGGGGCGCCGACATCTCGGTCACCGCGCGCACCATCGACACCCACCTCAAGCGCTTGCGCGAGAAGTTGGGGCCCGCCGGGGACCTGATTGAGACAGTGCGCGGAGTCGGCTATCGATTCGCGGAATGAGCGCTGCGGCGACGGGCTCGCCGCGCGACGCGATCCGAGGGGCCGTGCCCAAGAGCCAACGCAATCTCGTGGCCGCGCTCGTGGGGCTCGCGCTCTTCGTCGTCGCCGTGACGGGCGCCCTCGTCGAGCATGGGCTGCGAGGCGAGCAGGCTGCACGCGTGCAGCGCGAGCTCGAGCAGGAGGCTCGCGCGCTCGCCAACCAGGCGCAGGGGCTGGGCTTCGAACCTGCCTCGCGCCCCACGCTCGATGCGCTGGCCGATCGGATTTCGGCGGCGACGGGTGCGCGTGTCACGTGGATCGCCCGCGATGGAACGGTGCTCGGCGATTCCGACGCACGCATCGAAAAGCTTCCCGACCTCGGTGATCACGCGGCGCGCCCGGAAATCCGGGACGCCTTCGCGGGTCGAACCGGCGTCGCGCGACGCCGCAGCGTGAGCGTCGGCCGCGAGCTTTTCTACGTGGCCGTCCCGGTCGGAGAGGACGCGCGCGGCGTCGTTCGTCTCGCGGTCGACGCGGCGCAGCTCACGCCGGATCTCACTGCGCACGCCAGCTGGTTCCTCGCCGCCGCGGGCATCGGGCTCGTCGCCGCGTGCCTCCTGGTTGCAGCGCTTTCCGGCAGCACCCTGCGTCCAATTCGCGAGATGCGCCGCATGGCTGCGGCAATCGCTGCCGGAGATCACGGCTATCGCTTGCCGCTGCGTTTCGGCGAGGAACTCGGCGATATTGCAACGGCCTTGCAGCAGATGGCCGAGCAGCTGCGCGAGCGCGCGGCGCACGCGATGCGCGAGAAGGACCAGCTCCAGGCGGTCTTGAACGGCATGATCGAGGGCGTGCTCGTGGTCGACCCGGATCAACAGGTTCTGCTCGGAAACCAGCGCATGCTCGAATTCTTCGGCCTGACCTCCGCGCCGCCCGGGCGCACCACGCTGGAAACATTCCGGCACGCGGATCTCGTGGGCGTTCTGAAGGCCGCCGCGGACACCGACGAGCCGGTTTCGCAGGCGATCGAGGTGGCGCACCCGACCCACCGCACGCTTCGCGTGCACGCGGTGCGCTTCCCTCCCGGCCGCGCCTCGCGCGCGGGCACGGTCGCGGTGCTGCACGACGTGACCGAGTTGATGCAGCTCGAAAAAATGCGGCGCGATTTCGTGGCGAACGCCTCGCACGAGCTGCGTACACCGCTCGCCGCAATTCATGGCTTCGCAGAAACGTTGCTCTCGAATCCCTCGCTCAGCGATGCCGACCGGCGCGCCTATCTCGAGGTGATCGATCGTCACGCCAAGCGGCTGGGCGCGATCGTGACCGATCTGCTCGAGCTCTCGAAGATCGAGAGCCGCGAAACGGTCTTTGCGCTCGCCTCCATCGACACGGGCCATTTGATCGAGACGCTGCTCCGCGAGTGGCGCCCGCGCATCGAGGAGAAACGCCTGAATGTCTCGCTCGCGAGCGAGCGCCCCGGAATCGCCTGGGCCGATCCCCAGGCTTGTGAGCAGATCCTCTCGAACCTGCTCGACAACGCCATCAAGTACACGGAGCCGGGCGGCAAGATCGAGGTGCGGGTCGGCGGAAACGAGCGCAATCTGCGCGTCGATGTGAGCGACACCGGAATGGGGATCCCCGAACGCGATCTTGCGCGGATCTTCGAGCGCTTCTACCGGGTCGATCAGGCGCGCTCGCGCGCCCAGGGCGGCACGGGCCTCGGCCTCGCAATCGTGAAGCATCTGGTGCAGAGCCTGGGCGGGACGATCCATGTCGAGAGCCAGCTCGGACGCGGCTCGAAATTCACGTTCACGCTGCCGCGCCACATGGATTGAGGCGCCTGCTCCAGGCAATCTCGCTCCGGTCAGCTCCGCAATCGAAGGCCCAACGCGAGCCGATCACGGGCGAAGCAGAGAACTCGCGCTCGCGGAAGAACTCTCGGCAGCGTCTGCTCGTCGCGCGCGCAGTTCGGCTCGCTCGAGCAGGAAGCGATGCGCATCGATGCCCGTACAGCGCGCCGCGCGTGTCCAGCTTCCCTCGGGTCCGAGCTCCCAAGCGAGCACGTCGTCGGCGAGGTTCGCGGCGAGGACTTCCTCGAGGCGAGCGCGCAGTTCCGGGGCTTCGATCGGCGTGACGACCTCGACGCGCCGATCCAGGTTGCGGGTCATCAGATCCGCAGAGCCGATGAAGTAGCGCCGGCCGCGCCGCTCGCTGCCGAAACGGAAGATGCGCGAGTGCTCGAGAAAGCGTCCCAGCAGCGAACGCACGCGGATGCGCTCCGAAAGCCCCGGCACACCCGGCCGCAGGCAGCAGATTCCGCGCACGATGAGATCGATTTCGACACCCGCTGCCGACGCCGCGTACAAGGCTTCGATGATCTCGGGATCCTCGAGGCTGTTCACCTTGACGACGATCTCGCCATCGCGCGCGGCCACTTCCTCGTTGATGTGAGCCAGCAGCGACGAGCGCAGCCCCTCGGGCGCAACCAGAAGCTTGCGGTAACGCCGCGGCCGCCCACAACCCGTCAGGTAGTTGAACAGCTCCGTGAGATCGGCTCCGAGCTCGGGCGATGCCGAGAGCAATCCCAGATCCTCGTAGCTGGTGGCGGTGGTCGGGTTGTAGTTTCCGGTCCCGATGTGACAGTAGCGGCGGATGCCCCCGCCCTCGCGGCGCACGACGAGCGCGATCTTTCCGTGCGCCTTCAATCCCACGAGGCCGTAGACGACGTGCACGCCCGCCCGCTCGAGCGTGCGCGCCCACTCGATGTTCGCCTCCTCGTCGAAGCGTGCCTTCAGCTCCACGAGCGTCACGACCTGCTTGCCAGCCTCTGCCGCCCGCGCCAGCGTGAGGGCGACGGGATTCGCGGGACCCGATGTTCGGTAGAGGGTGTGTTTGATCGCGAGCACGTCCGGATCCGCTGCCGCCTGACCTAGAAAGCCCTCGACCGACGATCGAAACGATTCGTAGGGATGGTGCACGAGCACGTCGCCACGCTTGAGCACTTCGAAGAAGTCGGGGCTGGCTCCCGTCGGGCCGGGAGCCAGCCGCGCAGGTGTCCAAGCCGTCGCCGGCTCGTGTTTCAGATCCGGCCTCGGCAGTGCAGCGATCTCCGCGAGGCACGAGAGGTCGAGCGGGTCACGCACCCGGAAGACGGCGTCTTGCTCGAGTTCGAGCTCGGCGCTGAGCAGATCGCGCACCTGCGTCGAAATCGAATCCGATACCTCGAGACGAATCGGCGGGCTGCCGCGCCGGCGCCGCTTGATGCCGGATTCGATTGCGGCGAGCAGGTCGTCGGCCTCGTCCTCAGTGATTCCGATCTCCGCATCTCGCGTCACGCGGAAGGGGCCGCACGAAACGATCTCCATACCCGGAAACAGCGCGCCGATGTGAGCGGTGATCACCTCTTCGATCGGAACGAAGCGAGACGCCGAAAGCGCGAGCCAGCGCGGGAAAACGGGCGGCACCTTCACGCGCGCAAAACGGTGCTCGCCCGTTCCCGCGTCGCTGACGACGATGGCCAGCGACAGAGAGAGACTCGAGACGTACGGAAATGGATGGGCGGGATCGACAGAAAGTGGCGTCAACACGGGAAAGATCTTCTCGTCGAAGAGGCTGGATCCGCGAGCCTGCTCTTCGACCGTCAACTCCCCGAACGCGCACAAGTCGATGCCCGCCGCGCTGAGCGCCGGCACGAGCGTCTTGGCGAACAACTCGACCTGGCGTTCGATCAGGGATTCGACCTCGCCCCGAATCCGCTGCAGCTGCTCGCCTGCGATGAGCCCGTCGGGAGACGGGATGGCCACGCCCGAGTCGAGCTGGACGGTGAGGCCTGCGACCCGCACCTGGAAGAACTCGTCGAGATTGTGGGCGGAGATGGCGAGGTACCGCACCCGCTCGAGCAGCGGGCAGGCCGGATCCTCGGCGAGCGCGAGCACCCTCCGATTGAACCCGAGCCAGGAAAGCTCGCGATTCAGGAAGCGCGCTGGTCCCCGCACCGACCCCGCGGGCGCACCTGCCCTACTCTCGGCTCCCGGCATCGAGAATCCGATCCTCCCCCAAAAGGGGGTTCACGGTACTACGAGGATCCGCCTCGCATTGTGAACTTCTCGAGAAGATGGGCGACTCGTCTATTGCTCGTCGCCGTCCGAGAAGCGGTAGCCGACACCCCGCACCGTCTCCAGACAATCGCGCGCGGGGCCGAGCTTGCGGCGGATCGCCTTGATATGCGCATCGACAGCGCGGTCCGAATGGAAAGCGTTCTCGCCCCAAACCTGCTCGATCAACGCTCTCCGGCGCACGACCCGCCCGGCTTGCGAGACGAGCGCGGCGAGCAGCTGGAACTCGGTGGGGGTGAGATCGATACGCGTGCCCGAAACCTCGGCACGGGCGCGTTCCCGATCGACGCTGACGAGCCCCGCGATCTGGCTCGCGGGGCTCGCATCGGCGCCAGCAAATCCACGCAGAACCGCCGCCACGCGCGCCGCCAGCTCGGGTGCGTAGAAAGGCTTCGACAGGAAATCGTCCGCCCCCGCCTCGAAGGCCAGCACCCGATCGATCTCGGTCGCTTGCGCCGACACCAGGATTACCGGCGTGCGCGCGAGCGCCGGAGTTTCGCGAATCAGACGGCACAACCCCAATCCGGAGAGGTCGGCCAGATAGCTGTCGAGCAGGATCACGTCCGGGCGCTCGCGGGTGGCCTGGTGCAGCGCATCGCGCGCTGATTGTGCCTCGCGACAATCGAAGCGCGGCGGCGAGAGGATCGCGGCGATCCGCCGCCGCGAGTCGGGGTCGCCATCGACCAGCAACACCCGCTTCGAAGCTTCCATATCGGCCGATCTCCCCGCGGTTCTATTCCCCGCCCCCCGCTCCGCCAGCGAACCAATTCCTCGTCACGGGAGCATGACGCATGGGTGGGGATTGCGAGGCAAACCGGCGGCGAACCCTCCCCAGGGAGGTCGCCTGATCTTCTCCGAATCGTTGGCCGCCTGCCTCGGCCACGAACCACCCTGCGAACGTCGAGCGACGCATTTCTACGCTTGCGAGGAGGAGGCATGACACACCGAGCTGATATCGAATTGGCGCGACTGGCCGCGGAGGCGGCCCCCTGGGCCTTTGATGCGTTTTTTGACGATACGATCGCCCGCGTGTACGCGTTCGTTCAGCGCCGATCCTCATCGGCGGAAGCTGCGCAACGAGTGACCGAGCGCGTGCTCACACACGTTTTTCGAGAGCTTCCCGATTACGACGGCAGCGTCCCCCTTTCCGTCTGGGTGCTGGCGATCCTGAAGCGCGAACTGCGTGGCGAGCACCGCGCATCGCAGGCGCGCCCGCGGTCGCTCGCAATCCCGCCGCCGCCGGCCTCGGGAGGCTGAACCGGAGCAGCGGCAGCCCGCCGCGCACCCCTGCGAAAGGCGCTGGGAGTGTCCCCGGTATGCGAACGAAACACGTGATTGAAGTGCCCGAGCGAGCCGAAACCAGCTTCCTCGGCCACGTCGATCACCGCCAGGTCGCTTTCCAGCAGCAAACTCTTTGCGCGCGCGATTCGCAGCGCGGACAAATGCCCGCCGAGGCTGATCCCGAGCCGCTCGTGCACGAGACGCGAAGTCTGCCGCTCGGAAAGACCCAGGCGCCTGGCGAGCCGCGAGAGTGTCAGGCTGCAACTCGGATCGCGCGCGAGCGTGTCGAGCTCGTGCGCGAGTACGGCATGCGCTGGGCTTCGCCGTTGCCGCGGCGGATCGGGCGACTCTCCAGGGCTAGCGGAGATGGCGATTCCGAACAGTTCGAGTGCGCGCGCAGTTCGCGCGAGCCGGACATCTGCGGCCAGCTCGCGCGTGCTGGAGGCGAGATCGCGCAGGCATAGCGCCGCGTGGCGCGCCGCGCGCGTTCCAGCGCGCAGGGTGGCGGCCCGCATCGGCGCGGATCCGAGGTCGAGGCCCGCCAGTGCCAGCGCGTGCGTGAGCCACACACCCTTCGCGCGGAAGACGATCCCCTGCGCCCCGCCCTGACGGGCCAGAACGCGGACGCTCTCACCGGGCCCGATCGAGAGCACATCGCCGTCGAAGAGCCGCGTCGGCTCGCCCGGCTCGAGGTAGGTGCGCAGCTCGCCGCGCTCGAGCAGCACGATGGCGATCCCCGCGCAGCTCCGTGCTTCGGGTCCGAATGCGCAGCGTTCGAGCTGGAAACCGACGTCCACGCTTGCACGCTACGCGCTCCCTGTGACGGCATACGGTCCGTCGCATGCGAGACCGGCAAAGTCTTGGCGACGAGGCGGAGAAGGCGCGGCGCAGCGAACCCTCAGCGGGGTCGGTACCGTCGCCGGCCTGCGGGTGCCCGCTAGCGCGCGAACTTCGCCGCGTGCTTCACGTTGCGCGCTTCGGCGACCAGGATCACGTCTTCGGCGATGTTCGTGGCGTGATCTCCGACCCGCTCGAGATTCTTGGCGATGAAGATGATGTCGACCGCCGGCGAAGCCATGTCCGGATGGGAGGCGATCTGCTCGAGCTCCTCGAGAATCACCTCGTCCTGCGCGTCGTCGATCTCGTCGTCCGACCCGAGCACAGCGTGCGCGGCGCGCGGATCCACGCGGCTGAAAGCATCGAGCGCGCTGCGCAACATGCCCTGCGCCGAAGCCGCAAGGCGCGCGAGAATGGGCGGAATCGGCGCGTCCGGCCGGCGACCCAGGCGCAGCGCGCTCTTCGCGATGTTGCGGGCGAGATCCCCGACCCGTTCGAGATCGGTCGCAATCATCTTGATCGCGACCACCTCGCGCAAATCGGCGGCTACGGGCGCTTGCAGCGCCAGCGCCTTCAGCACGGCCTCGTCGATGCGCACATCGAGGCGATCAATCTCGATATCGTCCTCCGCGATCTCGCTGGCAAGCGCGACGTCGCGCTCGAGCACCGCGCGCACCGCCTTGTCGAGGATCGCCTCCGCGCGCCCCCCCATCAGAAGCAGGCTCTCGCGCAAGTCCCGAAGCACCGGGTCGAAGAACCGGCTCATCTTCGTCTCCCCATCATCCGTAGCGTCCGGTGATGTAATCGCTCGTCCGTTGCTGCCGCGGATTCGTGAAGATATCGGCCGTCGCCCCGTATTCCACGAGTTCTCCGAGGTGAAAGAACGCCGTGCGCTGCGAAACCCGCGCGGCCTGCTGCATGTTGTGGGTCACGATCGCGATCGCGTAGCGGCCGCGCAGGTCGTAGATCAGCTCCTCGATACGCGCGGTGGCGATCGGATCGAGCGCCGAACACGGTTCGTCCATCAGGATCACCTCGGGATCGACGGCGATCGCACGCGCGATGCACAGACGCTGCTGTTGGCCGCCCGAAAGCGCCGTGCCCGGTTCGTCGAGGCGATCCTTGATCTCCTCCCACAGGCCGGCTCTCTGGAGGCTCACGCTCACGATCTCATCGAGCTCCGGACCCTTGCGGGCGAGCCCATGGATGCGCGGACCATAGGCGACATTGTCATACACCGACTTCGGGAAGGGGTTCGGCTTCTGGAACACCATGCCGACTCGCGCGCGCAGCTGCACCACGTCGAGTGAGCCGCCATACACCGGCTCGTTCTCGAGCAGGATGTCTCCCGTCACCCGGCAACCCGCGATCGTGTCGTTCATGCGATTGAAGCAGCGCAGAAGGGTCGATTTGCCGCAACCCGAGGGCCCGATCAGGGCCGTCACCTCGTCGGCGTAGATGTCGAGATCGACGGAACGCACGGCGTGGACATCGCCGTACCAGACGTCGACGCCCTTTGCCTTCATCTTCGGCGACTTCTCGACCGCCAACACGGGTCTGGATTCCATACCGCCGGGAAGCTTAGCTGCGCGATGGGCCGGCATCACTCACCACCGCCGTTCGAAGCGTTGCCGCAGCCAGATCGCGAACCCGTTCATCGCGATCAGGAACACGATCAACACCAGGATCGCACCCGATGTCTTCTCGACGAATCCACGCTCCGGACTGTCCGCCCACAGGAAGATCTGCACGGGCAGCACGGTGGCAGCGTCGCGGAAGCCGCCCGGAATGTCGACGATGAACGCCACCATTCCGATCATCAAGAGCGGCGCGGTCTCGCCGAGCGCTCGCGCCATGCCGAGAATCGTGCCCGTCAGGATTCCCGGCAACGCCAGCGGCAGTACGTGATGACCCATCACCTGGAGCGGCGACGCCCCGAGCCCGCGCGCCGCCTCGCGAACCCCCGGCGGCACCGCCTTGATCGCCGATCGCCCGGCAATGATCAATGTCGGCAGCGTCATCAGCGCGAGCGTGAGCCCCCCCACGAGCGGCGCCGAGCGCGGCAACGACAGAAAGCCGAGAAAGACCGAAAGACCGAGCAGACCGAAGACGATCGAGGGCACGGCGGCGAGATTGTTGATGTTGACCTCGATCCACTCCGTCCAGCGATTCTCGGGCGCGAACTCCTCGAGATAGATCGAAGCCGCCACCCCGAGCGGCAGCGCGATCGCGAGGGTCACGACCAGCGTCAGGAGGGAGCCCATCAATGCCCCCAGGATCCCCGCCTGCTCGGGCTCGCGCGAGTCACCGGATGTGAGGAACGTGGTGTTCAGCGTCCGGCGTATCCGGCCCTCCGATTCGAGCTGCGCGAGCCAACCGAGCTGTTCGGGCGAAAGTCGGCGTGCGCCCTCCGGCAGATCGCGCGGGACGCTTCCTTTCACGACCAGGTCGACCTCGTCGTCGGCCGTCAGCCAGATGGAGATACTGCGGCCGAGGAGAGAAGGATCCCTTTCCACGCGGTCGGCGATCTCGCGGGGCGCACCGGAAGAGAGCAGCGCCGCGAGCTGGCGCAGCTGGGCACGCTCGGTTGTTTCCGGAAACAGCCGCATCAGCGCCTCGCGAGCCGGCGCCGCCCAGTCTGCTTCTCGTATCGCCTGTCCGCGCGTGCTCGCATCGACATCCGGCGGCAACGATACGAGCGCAGCGTCGAGCATCACGTCCAGCCGGACTTCCGTGGTCACGAAAGCGCCCCACCCCCGCGCGACCACGCTCACCAGCAACAGCACGAGCGCAGCGAGCGCGAGCCCGATCGCGGCGAGACCGAGCGTGCGGAACACGCGCTCGCCACGATGCCGCCGCCGCAGGCGCGATTGCATCGCGGGCGAGGACCAGCGCGCGGCGACGAACGCCGGCTCAGTCATACTTCTCCCGATAGCGCTGCACCATGCGCAGCGCGATCATGTTCAGCACGAGCGTCACGCAGAAAAGCACGAGGCCGAGCGCAAAGGCCGAGAGCGTCTTGGCGCTGTCGAACTCCTGGTCCCCCGTGAGAAGCGTCACGATCTGCACCGTCACGGTGGTGACGGCGGCGAGCGGATTCGCGGTGAGATTCGCGGCCAAGCCCGCCGCCATCACCACGATCATCGTCTCGCCCACCGCGCGCGAGACGGCGAGCAGGCACGCACCGGCGATCCCGGGAAGCGCGGCAGGCAGGATCACGAGCCGGATCGTCTCCGAACGCGTGGCGCCGAGCCCGAAGGAACCCTCGCGAAGCGACTGCGGCACGGCCGTGATCGCATCGTCGGACAGCGACGACACGAACGGGATGATCATGACTCCCATCACGAGCCCGGCAGCGAGCGCGCTCTCCGACGCGACGTCGAGTCCCAGCGACAAGCCGGCTTCGCGCAGCCACGGCGCCACCATCAGCGCCGCGAAGAAGCCGTAGACCACCGTCGGCACACCGGCCAGGATCTCGAGCGCGGGCTTCACGACCGCGCGTACCCGCGAGTCCGCGTAGAAGCTCATGTAGATGGCCGAGAACAGACCGATCGGCACCGCCACGAACATCGCGATCAGCGTGACGAGCAGGGTACCTGCAAAAATCGGGACGGCGCCGAAGGATCCCGAACTTCCCACTTGATCCGCACGCAGAGCGGTCTGGGGACTCCAATGAAGGCCGAAGAGAAACTCCCGGATGGAGACCCGCTCGAAGAAGCGTCCCGACTCGAATACGAGCGACAAGACGATTCCAACCGTCACGAACACCGCGAGAGTCGCGCACAGCATCAAGCCGACACTCACCGCCCTTTCCACATTCGCTCGCGCGGCCAATTCCGGGCGGATCGCGCGCAACGCGAGCGCCCCGCCCAGGCCGCTGAAAACGAGGCTCGCGGCCAACGCGAGGCGCAAACCGAGAGCACGCAGCGAGACCCAACGCTCGGAAAGAGCCGCCACGATCGGATCGTCCGCGCGCAGCGTGGCGTGCCCCAGCGCCAGGTTGCGGGCGTCGTTGAGCAGCATCGAGATCTCTGCTGGCTCACGTCCCACGATTTCGTCGGACACGGATGCGAGGGCCATGCGATCGATGCCCCCCTCGAAACCGATCATGAAAATGAACACGACCGCGAGACCCGGGAGACCGCAACCCAGCGCAGCGAACCACCCGTAATAACCCGGGAGCGAGCGCAGCGCAGATGCCCGGCCGGCAACCGCCGCGAGCGCGCGGCGCCGGCCGAGCGCGTAGTACATGGCCGCGAGTGCGGCCACGAGCAGCGTCAGGGCGGAGAGGCCCATCGCGCCTACGGCTTCGTGAGATCGAGCGGGGTCAGCTTCGTAGCATCCGCGCGAAACTTCTCGCGCTCCGCCTTCGGCGAGGGGATCAACCCCTTGTCGACGAGATAGCCGAAGTCGCCAACCGCCTTTTCGCTCACGAACTCGATCACGTACTCGCGGATGCCGGGAATCGAGGACGCGTGCGCGTTCTTCACGTAGATGTAGAGCGGACGCGACAGGGGGTACTTCCCCGATGCGATGTCCTCGAAATCGGGTTCGACTCCCTCGATGGTGTCCCCCGCGATCACATCCGTGTTCTGGCTGAGGAAGCTGTATCCAAACACGCCCACGGCCTTCGGATTGGCCACCAGCTTCTGGACGATCAGGTTGTCGTTCTCGCCCGCCTCGACGTAGGCGCCGTCTTCCCGAATCGACAGACAAACCTTCTTGAAGCGAGCGTTATCACTCGCCTCGAGCGCCGCCAGCTCGGGAAACGTCTTGCAGCCAGCCTCGATCGCGAGCTCGTTGAAGGCATCGCGCGTGCCCGACGTTGGCGGCGGGCCGAGCACTTCGATCTTCTGGTCGGGGAGCTTGGAATTCACGTCCCTCCAGCTCTTGTTTGGATTCGCGACGAGCGCGCCGTTCGCGGCGGGGATCTCCTTCGCGAGCGCGAGATAGAGCTCGCGACGCGTGAGTGGCATGGCCTGCGCCTGCTTCGAGTGGGCGACCACGATGCCGTCGTAGCCGATCTTCACTTCCGTGATCGAAGTGACGCCGTTCTTCGCGCACAGTTCGACTTCGGAGGCTTTGATGCGCCGCGAGGCCGTCGCGATGTCTGGACCCTGGACGCCCACGCCCGCACACAAGAGCTTGAGGCCGCCGCCCGTGCCCGTGCTCTCGACAATTGGCGTCTTGAACGCCCCGCCGCGCCCGAACGTCTCGGCCACGACGGTCGCGAACGGATATACGGTGGAAGAGCCCACGATGCGAATCTGGTCGCGTGCGCCGGCACTCACCGGCAACGCAAGCGCCAGGACCAGCAGCGCCCAGGCAAATCGAAAATCTCGCTTCAGCATGTCAATCCTCCCAATCGTTCGGTTCGGTTCTCTCCGCGCGGAGGCTAGGGCCACCTCGTGTCCGCTCGGCTGAGTTCGTGTGACGGATGTGTGAATACGTCCCGATCGCAGCTCAGAACTTCACGAGCAGATCCGCCTGTAGACGCAGCCGGTGCGCTCCAGACAGGGAGTCCTCGTAGGCCGGCAGCGCATTGTCGATGGCCTTGCTGAGGAACGCCGTGACGTTCAGATCCGTGTTCTCGAAGAGCTGGCGCGAGCCATACACGAGCCAGCCCTTCCGGTTGGTCTGCCCATCGTAGAGATCGCTCTCCACGAACATCGACGGGAAGGCATTCGCCTCGAGGTAGGCATAGCCGGTGCCGACCTGCACATATTTCTTCTTGTCGCCGAGTTCGACCCCCAGCATCCACGCGATGTTCTCCTTCCCGGCGGGCGGGAACAGCGCGGAGGCTTCGGCCGAGAGGTTGTCCGAAAAGCTTCCATACAGAGTGATGGGCACACTCTCGAAATACGTCGAGCGCAGATAGACCGCTGTCGCCAGAATGCCCAGCGTTCCGCCATCCGCGTCGCCCGTCAGGCCGTCGAGGATGTTGCCGCCGCCGCTCGAAACCGACGGGCCATTCGAACTGCTGGCCCCGCGTTCGACGAACGCCTCGTTCAGCGACACGAACTGGAAGAAGCTGACGCGCCCCCCGAACGAAAGCGTCTCGAGCGCGCGAGCATTGGCGCCGATCTGCGCGCCGAACAGCCCTGGATCCTTCGAACCCGAGTTCTCGTCGTCGACGAAGTAGCCGGTATTCGCGAATAGCTCGACCGAGTCGCCCGGTTTCGCGGTGAGCCGCATGTCCGCACCCTCGAAATTGATGTCGTTGTCCCAGAGCATCACGTCCCGCCCGTTCTTCCACAGAAACGGATTGGGGACGCGACCGGCATCGAGCACCAGCGTGCCGTTGAGCGGAACCTGTCCCTCATCGGGAAATGGCGTGAGCTGGACGTAGGCCAGATCGACTTCGATCAGGTCCTTGCCCCAATCGAGATTGCCGCCGAACGTCTGGTTCGCGCTGCGGTTGTCGCCGCCGCCGGTCGCGAGCTGGAGAATCGCGGCTACGCGCTTGTTGACGTCGGCGCGCATGCCGACCCGCAAGCGGTAGCGCCCGCGCTGCTGTGAATCTTCGCGAGTGCCGTCGGGGTTGTTCTGGTACCAGAAGCCTTCGTAGCGCGCGCGAAAGTCGCCCCAGACGGAAATCCTCTCCCACCATCCGGGGGCTTCCTCCGCCTGCCTCGCCGCGGCCTTGGCGCTGATCTCCGTATATTGCTCCTCGTCGAGCACGCCGCGTTCGTGCAGCGCCTGAACGAGCGCCGTTAGCGCGGGATCGCTCGCATTGTCTTCGCCTCGCGCGGTCGCGGCGCCGATCAGCAGCGCCAGGATCACGGCGAGCCCCAGGCCATTCTTTCCTTCCTTCACGGATCCCCCCCCTTTTTTCAGCACTCGCCGGAGTCTCGCCGCCGGCGTAGCGCACGCTATGAGGGATTTGTGAACGTCAGGTTCCGGGAATGTGACGAATTCGTGAAGTCACGATCGCGTGAAGACCGCCCAACGCGACCTGAAAAGCCGCTCGGATCACCCAACGAAAGGCTTCACGCCATCGTCACGACAGCGCAGCGCGACCGCCACCACCGCCCCCGATTCTCGCGTGTCAGATGGGGCCACGGTCGAACTCGCATCCGATTCGCGGTGATGGGAAATGATGAACAAGGCGATCCGGCTGGGATTGGCACTCTTGTGGACGCTTGTGCTCACAGCGGGCGAGGTCGCCGCGGAAGACTCCCTCGGCACCCAATCACCCGCTGCGGCGGCAGCGACCGCCGAACCTGCACAGCGATCCACTACAACGTACGACAGGATCGTGCGCAAACAGCTCGACACGGACGAGGAGGCGCGAGCCTCGCAGCAACGCATCGACGCTCTCGATGACGCGACGCTAAAGATGCTCTCCGAGTACCGCAAGGCGATCGCTGATTCCGAAAGCTACGAGGCCTACGCCGCACAACTCGAGGCGCAGGTCGCCGCTCAGGACGGGGAAACCGCAGCCATCCACAAGCAACTCCTCGAGATCGAGACCACCTCGCGGGAGGTGCTGCCCTTGATGCAACGGATGCTCGCCACGCTCGCGCAGTTCGTAGCCCTCGACGTTCCATTCCTGGCCGAGGAACGTCGGAACCGCGTCGCCACGCTCGAGGAGATGATGCCTCGCGCGGACGTAACGCTCTCCGAAAAATATCGCCGGATCGTCGAAGCCTATCAAGTCGAGATGGACTATGGCCGCACGCTCGACGCCTACGAGGCCAAGCTCGGCGATGGCGACGACGCCCGTGCCGTCCACTTCTTGCGAATCGGCCGGGTCGCCCTGCTCTACCAGACTCTCGACGGCAGGGAGACAGGCTACTGGGACGCGGCCAACAGGACCTGGGTGATCGACGACGATTACAGGCACGCGTTCAAGGAAGGCATCGCGGTCGCCAAGAAGTTGAGCGCGCCCGAGATGCTGATTCTTCCCGTACCCACTCCAACCAAGGCGAAGTCGTGATGCGCGCGCGGGCCCCGATGATCCTTCTCGCACTCGTTGCCCTGCTGCTCGTCGCACGCGGCGCGTTCGCCAGTACGAGCCTGGACGACCTGCTCGAGCAGACCCTCCAAGGCCGCGCCGTCGAGGCGCAGGCAAACGCCGAACGCGAGAAGGTGTTTCTTGCGAAGAAGGAACAGCAGGCCGGCCTGCTTGCCGACGCGCAGGAGAGGAGCAGAGTTGCCGAAGCACGCAGCCAACAGCTTTCTGCGAAGTTCGACGCAAGCGAGCTGGAGCTCGCGCGCCTCGAAGACCTGACGACGCAACGTCTCGGCACGCTCGGAGAGCTCTTCGGCGTGGTCCGGCAGGTCGCGGGAGATGGCTCCTCGATCCTCTACAACTCGCTGATCAGCGCGCAGTTCCCCAATCGCGACCAGTTCTTCTCGAGCCTGGCGAAGGCCAAGGCGCTGCCGTCGATCGAGCAGCTCGAGCGTCTCTGGTTCGAGATGCAGCGGGAGATGACGGAGAGCGGCAAGGTCGTCCGTTTCGATGGCACGATCGTCGAATCGGACGGGAGCCCCAAGCACGTCGAGATCGTCCGCATCGGTGGCTTTCTCGCGGTGTCGGAAGGCCGCTATTTGAACTACCTCCCCAGCGTCGGCACGTTGGGTGTGTTGTCCAGGCAGCCGTCCGCGGAACTGACGCGCATTGCGAGCGAACTCCAGGCATCCAGCGGCGGCCATGTTTCTGCGGCCATCGACCCGTCGCGGGGCGTGTTGCTCTCGATGATCGTGCAGCGACCGAGCGTGTTGGAGCGCATCGAGAAGGGTGAAGCGGTCGGGTACGTGATCATTGCGGTCGGCGTCGTCGCCATGCTGCTCTCCATCTACCAGATCTTCTTCCTATTGCGGATCCGCATGGCGGTCCGCAGCCAGCTCGCCGACATCGATCACCCTCGCACGGACAACCCGCTCGGTCGCGTTTTGAGCTCGATCCAGATCGACCCTGGGAATTCGGAGAAGAATGCGGAGGTCGTCGAGCTCCGGATCTCCGAAGCCGTGCTGCGGGAAGTGCCACGGCTCGAGCGCTTTCAGGCCTTCCTTCGGCTCGCCGTCGCAGCCGGCCCGCTGCTCGGATTGATCGGAACCGTCATCGGCATGATCATCACCTTTCAGAGCATCACCGAATCGGGCTCGAGCGATCCCCGATTGATGGCCAACGGCATCGGTCAGGCCATGATCGCGACGGTTCTCGGTCTCGGTATCGCCGTGCCCCTGCTCTTCATCAACGCCGGCCTCGCGTCGATGTCGCGACAGGTCGTGCAGATCCTCGACGAGCAGAGCACGGGGATCCTGGCAGAGAGTCTCGAGCGACAACTCGAAACCGAAGCAAGCGGCGTCTTCGGCGGAACTGGCCGTCAGGCTGCGCCGAATGCTTGAAGCGATGCTCGAATGGCTGCTGTGGCCGGTGGCGGCCGTCGCGGATCTCGTCGACGAGGGCGGCCCCTTCGTGTTCTGGATCTTCATTTGCGGCTTTGTGATGTGGACGCTCGTGATCGAGCGACTCTGGTATTTCTCCCGCGTTCTACCGGAGCAGGCGCGCGCGACGCAGGCGAGTTGGCAGGCGCGCCGGGAACACGGATCCTGGTATGCACGGCAAATTCGCCGGGCCATGATCTCGCGGGTTCAGACCGCGATGAGCGCGAACCTGCTGCTTTTGCGCGTGCTGGTTCCGCTCTCTCCCCTGCTCGGCCTGGTAGGAACCGTGAGCGGCATGCTCGAGGTGTTCGATTCGATGGCCCTGCGCGGCTCGGCCGACGCCCGCGCGATGGCCAGCGGTGTGTCGCACGCCATGATCTGCACGCTTACGGGTCTCGCCGTGAGCATCACGGGGCTGTATCCCGTCTACTACTTCCAGTCCCGCACCCGCCTGGAGACCGAGCTCCTGGCCGACAAGCTCGGCTATTGACGTGCGCCTCCGGCGACACTTTGACACGACGGACGCGACCGGAATCGACCTCGCCCCGATGCTCGATTTCGTCCTCAATCTGCTGATTTTCTTCATCATCACCGCGGTCTTCGTGAAGGAACTCGGGATGGACGTCGCGCGCCACGGCGGCGCTGCGGGCGGCCCCGCCACGGGCAAGGACACCGGCAGCATCTCCGTCGTGGTCAAGAATGGAGGCGAGGTCCTGGTCGACAACCGCGTGGTGGACGTCCGCGCGGTGCGAGCCAACGTCGAGCGCCTCCATGCGCAGAAGCCCGAATGGGGCGTGATGGTCACCGCCGATCAGAGCGCGGATGCGGGCCTGCTCGTCTTGGTCATCGACCAGGTGCGGCAGGGCGGTGTCGAGAACGTCTCGTTTGGGACTTCTTCGAGGTGAAGCATGCGCTCGCGCCGCCACCTCGATCACAGCGGCGAGGATCACGGCATCGATCTCGCGCCGATGCTCGATTTCGTCCTGAACCTGCTGATCTTCTTCATCATCACCACCTCGTTCGTGCGCGAGGCCGGAGTCAGCGTCAACCGCCCCGAAGCGGTGACGGCCGTGGAGGAATCGAACGGGAACATCCTGATCGCGATCCGATCCAACGGAGAGGTCTGGATGGATCGGCGCCAGGTCGACCTGCGTGAGGTGAGGCCAGTGATCGAGCGACTCCACCTCGAGCGCCCCGAGGACACGGTGATCGTGATTGCCGACAAGTCGGCGAAGACAGGGCTGCTCGCCCAGGTGATGGACGAGGTCGCGCTCGGGGGTATCCGAGAAGTCGCGATTGGCGCCGGGACGACCGGGAGCCGATAGCCCGTGTCGAAGTTTCGAATGCCGATCGCCGCTCTGCTCTCGGCCCTGCTCACGGCCGGCCTTTTCGCCACGCTGCGGGCGCTGACCGACTCGAGAAGTACGGTCGAGGACGCCGCGGCGGTCACGAAGGTGGAGTTTGTGCGGTTGCGACGCGAGGTCGAGATCGAGGAGAAGAAGCGCGAGAAGCCTGAGCGCGAGAAGCCCGAGCAGACGCCTGTGACGCCGACACTCGCCGTCGCCAAGGACGAAGGCCTCGACCTCGGGCTCGACGTACAGGCGATTGCGGCGGGGCTCGGCGCGGATTTCGGCTCCGCCGCCGGAGCCGGCGGAGACGGCACCGGACGCGGCAGCCTCACGCTCAGCTCCGGGCTCTCCGACCGCGATCCCCTGCCACTCGTGCGGGTCGAACCCCAGTACCCGGCTCAAGCGGCGCGCCGCGGACTCGAGGGCTGGGTGCGCGTCCGCTTCACGATCTCGACGGCCGGCTCGATCAAGGATGCCGCGGTCGTCAACTCGAGCAATACGGTGTTCGAACGAGCCGCGATAACCGCCGTCAACAAATGGAAGTATCAGCCCCAGATGGCAGATGGAAAGCCGGTGGAAACTTCCGGCATCCAGGTGGTGCTGCGCTTCCGGATGGAGAGCTAGACCATGAACCGATCGAACGGACTTTCGCGCATCCCCCGCCGCGTCCTCGCGGTGCTCGCCTGCTTCGCGCTCGTCGGCGCATCGGCCGCCATCGGCGCCGAGCGTAAAGAGGATGTCAAGGCCGATTCAGGGCGCGAAAAGCGGGCCGTCGGGCTGAACCGTCAGGTTGCGGAGAAGCTCGGCAAGGCGATCGAGCTCTTCGAGGTCGACCGCTTCGACGAAGCGCTCGAGATTGTCGATCAGCTCGCACAGCGCCGGAGGCTGCGCCCGCCGGACATCGCGCAGATCCACCGCTTTCGCGGCTACATCTTCGTTTCGAAGGGCAAGAGTGAAGCCGCCGCGGAAGAATTCCGACAGGCGCTCGCAGAGAACGCCCTCGATCGCGTCGCCGAGCAGCAGACGACCTACTCGCTCGCGCAGATCTACACCCAGCTCGGTCAGTACGCTTCCGCGCTCGAGCTGATCGAGACCTGGTTCGCGAGCGCAGAGAATCCGAAGCCAGACGCCTACTTCTTGAAGGCGATGATCCTGGTGCAGCAGGAACAATTCGAGGTCGCACTCGAACCCGCCAGAATCGCCGTCGGAATGACGGATACCCCGCGCGAGAGCTGGGTGCAGCTGCTCGTGGCGATCTACATCCAGCTCCAGGATTACCCGAACGTGGCGGCCAATCTCGAACGTCTGATCAGCATCGCACCCCAGAAGAAGCAGTACTGGGTTCAGCTCGCGGCGGTGCAGAACCACCTGCAGCAGGATGCGAAGGCGCTCGCGACGCTGCGGCTGGCGGATCAGGCCGCGCTTCTGAGCGATGATCGCGATTTCCGCCAGCTCGCGCGCTTGTTGTTCCTGCGCGACCTGCCCTTCCAGTGCGCGCAGGAGATCGACCAGGCGATCGCTTCGGGCGTCGTAAAGGCCGACGCCGATTCCTATCGCATGTTGTCGAACTGCTACATCGCCGCGCGCGAGCTCGATCTCGCTCTCGAACCCCTCGCCAGGGCGGGGGAGCTCGCGCCCGATGGTGAGATGTACATGCTGCTCGGACAGATGCATCTGCAGCGCGAACGCTTCGACGCGGCTCTCGAGGTGCTCCAAAAGGCGTTCGCCAAATCGAAGCCCGAGCAGCGCGGATCCGTGCAGCTCCTGATCGGCGTGGCGCAGCTGGGATCGAACCACTTCGATGCCGCCGAGCGCGCGTTCCGCGCGGCTTCGGGCGATGCCAAGGTCGGTGACGCCGCCAAGAGCTACCTGAAGTTCGTGGAAGAGCAGCGCCTTCGGAAGGAACAACTCGGCCAGCGCCAGCAGACGCAGACGGTCGCAATGGAATGACGTTCGAGGCGGGTCGCGACGCGAGTGGCATGGCGCTCGCCCCGGTGTTGCTTCCCGATTCTTCACGTTCTCGTCATCGCATCGTGACGGTTCCGGTCGCTGGGCTCGCCAGACTCGTTCAGCGCTCGAGAATCCGAGCCGCGGGGTTCCCTCCATGTCCGGTCCGCAGCGCCCGGCGCGCTCGCTCTGCCGAATTTTGTGCCTCGGCTTCGCGCTCGGCGTGCTGTGTTCCGCGGCGCGGGCGGAGGAACCCGCCGTGGAATGGCGGGGCACGATCCGCGGCCAGGTCTTCGACAGCAAGAAGGAAACTCCGGTCGGATACGCAACGGTCACGCTGATCTGGCCCGCGCCGGAGGATGGCAGCCCGGCGCGGCGCGCCGTCGCGATCAGCGATCCCAACGGGGCATTCGAGTTCGAAGCGATCCCGGCCGGAAGCTACAACCTCGAATTCAGCCGCTCGGGCTACCAGGCCTCCACGTTGCTGAATTTTAGCGTGAAGCCCGACCAGCTCGATCGCGCGGACTTCCGCATGCCGCCGCTCGCGGCCACAACGTCCGAAAGCGCCCCAGGCGGGAGCCCGGAGCCGCCGCTCGAAGACGCGTCCGATGTCGAAGAGTTCGTCGTCCTCGGCGCACGGGTCGAAGCTCTCGAGGCATCGCGGGCGGAATCGGATCAATTGATCAACACCCTGAGCGCGGAGGAGTTCTCGAAGTTCGCCGCCTCCGACGTCGGCGACGCGATCAAGCGGATTGCTGGCATCAACGTCGTCGAAGGCCAGTTCGCGATCATCCGGGGGCTCGAGGATCGCTACAGCAGCACGCTCTACAACTCGGCCCCGATTCCGAGCCCGGATCCCAACAGTCAATCCGTCCAGCTCGACCTGTTCCCCTCCGAAGTCGTGAGCAATCTCGTCGTCGCCAAGACCTTCGCACCCGATCTGCCCAGCAATTCGGCCGGTGGATCGATCAACATCGTCACGCACGCCTATCCCGAGGAATTCGAGATGGGAGTGAAGGGCGGCACCGGCTTCAACACCAATGCCAGCAACCGCTTCATCGAGTTCGAAAATGGCTCCCCTGTGGGACACGACGTCGGCGCCAGCGACACCATCGAGAGCGAGGTCGGCGCGTGGCTCGGGGGACGTGGCGAAATCGCGGGTCGCGAGTACCGCTACAAAGCCGTCGGGAACTGGGAAGTCAACTATGCCACCGCCGAGGGCTTCCAGGAGGCCCGCGAGCCTCGAGCCGCCCAGATCCGGAATTTCCCGAGGCCGCCCACGATCATCCAATCCGGCGATCTCTCGCTCGGGCAGCTCGGCCTGAGCGGAGGCCGATTCGACCTGACCGAAAGCGGCCGGGAGGAGCAGGCAACCGGCTATGCCGGTCTTGGCATCGACATCGACCCGGAGGGCAGCCATAAACTCGATGGCTCCATCTTCTACACCCACAAGACCGACGAGATCGTGCAGCTCGAGGAGAACGGCTACCTGCCGAATTTCGACTACGGCAGCATCGACCCGTCGGACGTCAACCCCAACGCCGACTTCGACGGTTTCGCAACCCCGAGCGCCTGGATCGCGCGTTCTGTCCGCAGCAATTCCAACGACGCAGCGAGCCGGGGACCCCTCTGGTTCGCGAGCTTCTACCAGAGCGCGTCGTACAAGATCGAGCGAGACCTGCTGGTGACCCAGCTCAATGGAGATCACCACATCGATCAGCTCGAGGGATTGCACTTCAGCTGGGCGGCGAACTACGCGCACACCAGCGAGACGGAGGCTGCGCTCGGAGCGCGTTACTTCTACGAACCAGACGACACCACACAGGTTCCGACCCGCTTCCCCACCACACCCGAAGCGCTCGGCTCCGGGCGATACGCAGCGAACAACGGAATCTTCACCAACGACAACGACGTCACGGAGGATCAGGGCTTCGGGCGGCTCGATCTGGACTACGAGAGGCCTCTCACCGAGCATGTCACGGTCTCGCTGATGACCGGCGGCTGGTACGAGCATGCGACCCGCAACGTCGACTCGAGCTTCCTCGAGAGCCCGTCGGTGGATGGCAGCTCCCAGTTCGTGATTTTCGGTGACACCCCCCAGCAGCTCGGCGATTCGATCTTCGCCGAGCTCGACCAGGGCCCCGATGGCGAGCCCTCCTTCAACCGTGCGACGGCGAACGACGCGATGCGCCAGATCGGGGCCTGGAATCTCGGCAGCAAGACCACGTTGTGGGACGATCTCGATCTGCTCAGTGGCTTCCGCGTCGAGAGCATCCTGATCGAGTCGAACAACGACCCGTTCATCGGCGAAGACCGTTTCGGCGCGCCGGAGATCTTCCCATCGCGCTACCTGTTCTTCGATCGGCTCGACAACCCGGCCCGGGGTGAAGTGAGCGCCCCGCCACCGACGGGGACGACGTTCAATGATCAGCTGCTCGGCATCGACGTTCCGGTCGACCCGGTCACCGGGCTGGTCGACCTGAACGACGCGGCCAGCATCGAGGAGTTCGTCAACGGCAAGATCAACGAACTTCACGTGCTACCGGCCGTCGGGTTCACCTATCGGCCCCTCGAAGGGTTGGCCCTGCGCGGCGCCTACTCGCAGACGATCGCGCGGCCGTCGTTCCGCGAGATGGGCTTCTACGTCTCCGTCGAGCCCGCCACGGACGATCTGATCGTCGGCAATCCGCAGCTCGGACTCTCCGACGTCGAGAGTTGGGATGGTCGCCTGGAGTACAACTGGGGCGAACTCGGGGATCTCTTCGCCCTCAGCGGCTTCTACAAGACGATCCAGGACCCGATCGAAAGCATCGTCATCCGCAACCCGCTCAACTTCGAGGGCTCGTCCAGCGCGCTCTACCGCACGTTCTTCAACAATCCGAATCAGGCTTCGCTATGGGGCATCGAGGTCGAAGCCCGCAAGAACCTGGGCTTTCTGGGCCCTGATTTCATGGAGTACCTCTCGGTCGGCGGAAACTACACCTACATCAATGCCAAGGTGAATCGCACCGAGATCGAACTGGCTCGCTCGCTGGCGTTCTTCGGAACGGCGGCCGGCGACGAGGAGCGCTTCTCCGAGCTGTCGCAGAGCCGGCGCCTTTTCGGTCAGCCCGAGTGGATCGCAAACACCGACATCACCTTCGATCATCCGGACTGGGGAACCAAGGCCACGCTCGCATTCTTTGCAATCAGCGATGTGCTGGATGCCGCGGGCAGTGCCACGATCTCGCCCAACGGATCGGTCATCTCCTACACCCTCGATCGCTACATCGACAGCTTCTCGCAATTGGATCTGATCCTCAGTCAGACCTGGCACGTCGATCTGCTTCGCGGAGATCTGACCTTCAGGCTCAGCGCCAAGAACCTCACGGATAGTACGCGCAGGATTGTGTACGACCCGTACCAGACGAGCGGCAAGATTCCCGAACGCTCATACAAAGTGGGCCGCGACTTCAAGTTCTCGATCTCCTACACGTTCTGAGAATTGCCGTCTCCCCTCCGATCGCGCGCCGCCCGTAGCCGCGCGCATCGACGGAAACGGGACCCGCGCGGCCGCGTTCGGCGGCATTTGCGTCATCCCGCTGCCATTTCCGTGACGATTGGATGAACCGCGCCACTGCGGCGGAACAGACGCCACGTTCTACTGCAGAGAGGCAAATGGATCGGACGCGCGTCGTGCATTCCTCGCACAGTCGTAACCCAAGCTTCCCGGCTGAATGTCCGGATCGCCGAACGATATGGCCGAACACCGAAAGAAACCGTTCGCGACGGCGAGTAGCCTGCCATCCGCCGCTCCGAGCTTCGTCTCGACACGGCTGACATCAAGCAACCAGAACACCCAAGAAGGGGTCAATTGAAAATGCTGCAGAAATGGATCCATACACTCGTGTTTGCTCTCGCTCTCGTCGGCAGCGCCGGCGTCGCGGGCGCACAGATTTCGTGGAACACCGACATCACGACCAACACGACCTGGAACGGCGAGTACGTGCTCGAGAAGCCGATTTTCGTGAAGAACAACGCGACGCTCACGATCGTCGCGGGCTCGCTCGTACGCGGTCAACCGCGATCGGGAGCCGTCGTGGCTGGATCGACCGTGGGCAGCCCCGGCGCGATCATCGTCACGCAAGCCGGTCGGATCGTGGCCGAGGGCACCAAGGGCAACGGCGTGACGCCGGGCCTTCCGATCATCATGACGACGGCGGCGGTCGACAACAACCTCGACGGCATCGCCGATGACGACGACCTCAATGGCTTCGAGGATGCGTGGGTCTCGGGGGACCTGTTCCTCGACAGCGATCCGAAGAACGCGCCCCTCGCGCCGCTCAACAAGGCCGGCAAGGCCAACGTCGCCCTCTGGGGCGGCCTGGTGATCCTGGGCAACGCGCCCACGAACGACGCAGACAAGGCGGGGCTCGGCTTCGGCAAGGCGACCGTCGAAGGTCTCACCGTTCCCGGCTTCCCGGTCGCGGACGTGACCTACGGCGGTCTGCTGCCGCACGACAACTCGGGCCGCCTTCGATACGTCTCGATCCGACACGCGGGGGACGAGATCGGCGAAGGCAACGAGCTGAACGGCCTCTCGCTCGGCGGCGTCGGCGACGGGACGGTGATCGACAACGTCGAGATCTACTGCAACTTCGATGACGGCATCGAGTGGTTCGGCGGAACGGTCAACGGCAGCCATCTCGCCGTCTTCTTCGTCGGCGACGACATGTTCGACCTCGACGAAGGCTACACCGGTGTCAACCAGTTCATGTTTGGCATCATGCCGTTCTTCAACGAGAACGACGGCGCAGCCTACGGGTCGGCATCGGGCGACAAGGCCGGCGAGAACGACGGCGACAATTATCGCCCGGACAACGTAGCTCTCAACAACAACGTGACCGTTCGCATCAACATCGACCAGAGCGTGGTCAACACGACTCCGTGGCCCCTGTCCAATCCGATCGAATACAACATGACGGTGATCGGCTCGACGCCGGACGCCGGGCAGGAGTTCACGCCGGCTTCGCCTGCGGCGACGAACCGCGGCATCCAGTTCCGCAACGGCTTCGCCGGTGAGGTCTGGAACAGCATCATCGTCAACACGGGCGCCGAGACCGGCATCGAGATCGGCTCGGGAACGGGCGCGCCGGGCTTCAGCGTGGTCGAGAACGCGAACCCGGCGGCGGCGCTGATCTCGCTGGTCTGCTCGACACTCGACGACGGCGCTGCGCTCGCCGCCGACGAGCTCAACGTCGTCGGCAACGGCAACGCCCTTGCCGTGACGGACGGCGCCACCGCGCCGGGAAGCAACAATGTGGTCAATAGCGCCGCCTTCCCGAACCTCGTGAAGGAAGACGCGACCTTCAATCCGACCGGCAATGGGGCAGGCAAGCTGGACGCCTCGCTCAAGGTCTCTCCGATCAACCCCCGCCCGAACGCAGGCCTCACCGGCGTGGCGGGCTGCCCGGGACCGCGCGGCCCCGGACTCGACGCGACCGCGACGTACCGCGGTGCGTTCCTGCGCACGGCGCCGGAACTTTGGACGACAGGCTGGACGGCCCTGAATCTGGCCGGCCTGCTGGCGGACTGATCGGAACTCGTACGGAAAACCAGGGTGCTGCCCGCCCGCAGCGGCGGACAGGCAGCACCCTGAAACCTGAAACACCAGAGGAAGAATCAAGCACCATGAAGACGAAACTTTTCACGATTGCGTCGCTGCTCGCGTCCATCACCCTGAGCTTGTTCAGCGCCAACCCGGCGCGCGCCGCGATGGTCGCGGGCTGGGACTTCTCCCAGTACTTCGCCGACGGACTGCTCTCGATCGATGGCGCCTCGTATACGGATACGCTCAGCGCCAATTACTCGGATCTCGACCCGACGCAGGGCGCGGGAACCGAGTCGGCTGCGTTCGGAACGATGTATCTGAATGGGCAGTTCGGGTCGACCAACGTGAACGCCGGATCGGGCAGCGAGCCCATTCTTCCGTCGGGCGCGTTGGGCGGCTCGCTCAGCTCGAACCTCGGTGCGCCGGGCGGTCTCGGGGGTTCACTGGACTTCGATACGTTCTCGATTCTCGCTTTCGAAGGCCAGGAGTATACGAACGCCCTCGCCCTGACGGCGGCCGACGCTGCGAGCGCCGTGTTCGCGGCAAACCTGAGCTCGGTTCCCGAGATCGGCAGTGACTGGTCGATCAGCTTCGGCGCCAGGACGTTCAGCGGCGCCGGATCGGTGGGGATCGCGTTCTCCACCGACGGCACCAGCTACGCGAGCATTGGATCGGTGATCCTCAGTGCCCTGGATACGCTCTACAGCGTGAACCTGGGCGCAATCGCCACCGATACCGCGTTCGTCAAGCTCAGCTTCGATGCTCCCGCCGCGGGCGGGGTGGGCCAGGCCTTCATCGACAACGTGGCCGTCAACGCGACCGTGAGCGCGATCCCCGAGCCGGGCACCGCGCTTCTCTTCGGTCTCGGAATGCTCGGCCTCGGCGTCGCAGGCCGCCGGCGCACGCCGCGCGCGTGATCGGCGCATCGCCGCGGTGAACTCCGGAACCGCCACCCCTTGCGGGGTGGCGGTTCCCATTTTCAGGGGAGCGCCCATGTCTCGTCTTCTCTGCCTCGTGTTGTTGCTCGCAGCGTCGGCGCGAGCGGACGTCTCCGAGGGGACCCTCACGAGCAGCCTGCCCGAGTATCACGCGCAAGACGCGAACGCAGCCGTCGTGACGGACGCAAACCTGCTCGACAGCGAACGCTTCTGGCCGTATCAGGTCGCACTGACCCGTGACTGGCGGCCTTCGGGCCGCGCTCAACCCCTGGGCCCGGATGCATCCGGCGTGTTGGTCCGCGTCGAAGCCTCCGGAATGGCGCGCGTCGATTTCGGACGCGACGGGCTCTACGAAGTCCCGGTCGCGGCTACGGATCTCGTGAGCCGCGCCAATCGCATCCGCCTCGGCGAGCTCGCGAAGCTCGCACCGAACTTCCTGCTGGCGATCGCTCCGAGACTGGTCGACTCCGCGTCCGATTCGCTGCGCCCATATGCATTCGCGTCTGCGACGGAGGGAAGCGGCTTCCTTTGCGTCTTCGCTGATCCAGATTCGAAGGGCTTCGCCAGCCTGGCCGCCGCCCTGGCTCCGCTCCACGGCCAGCACGGCGTCTTGACGATCCTGTTTCCGCAGGGCACACATCCCGACGCGCAGGTGCGAGAGAGACTGCGTTCCCTGAAATGGCCCGTACCGTTCGTCTACGACCATCTATCGGAAGCCTACACCCGGTCGCTGCTGAACGAGGCGAACTCGCCGCCGACCCTCCTCCTGCAGACGAAGGATGGCCGCGTTCTCTTCCAGGCCCCAGCGCGAATAGCTGCCGTGCGCGAGCTGACTGCGAAGCTAGCCGAAGAATTCGGAGCCGGGACGGCGCCGACCCCCGTCGCGGACCGCAGAAACCAACGCTAGCCGGAGTTCGCGGGCCTCACGCGCCTGGGATGCCAGCCGGTTCGGCCGTGATCGAGACGATGATCCCGTCAGCCTTCTGCGCCCGCAGAACCCAGCCGGACAGATCAGGTCGCTTCGCGGCGTACGCCGTGAACTCGCGGAAGATGCCGAAAGGCATGCCGACATGCGTGTGGGTTCGCAGCCCGCGCGGAACACCCGCATCGAATGTGAGGATGGCGTGGCGATCCGTTCTCGATTCCGCGACGAAAGCAGCGCTTCGTGCGGTCGTCGCGAATGAGACCCATCGGGCAATCGTCGCCCGATCGAAACCGATGGTTTGCACAGACGCGATCAATCCTTGCGCTGAATCGACTTGAGGTACTCGACGAGCACCGCGATCCGACCGCGCGAGATTTCCTCGGCGACGCCCGAATCCGGGATCGCGTCGCCGAAGCGATCGCCCCAGATCGGCATCTCGCGGTTTCCGTGCGCCGGAAGATCGAAGCGTCCGTCGATCTTGCGCGCGACTTCGCCGTCCGGGAAGGCGCCCCCACGCCGCGCAGCGATGCGGGTGAGATCGGCCGGCCGCACGAGCAATGCCGCGGCGGCGGGACCATTGCCCTGTGCGCCCAGACCGTGGCAGCTGGCGCAGTAGCGCGGAAACGCCTCGGCCCCGAGCTCCGCGAGGACGGGGTCGTACGCCGGCTCGGCGCGGGTGATCCCGGCAGGCAACAGCGAACCGAACAGACAGACGATCACGAACCAGCGCATCCTCAGCCTCCTTTGGGGTTGGGCTCCTCGCGGCCAGCGCAGAGTGCCTCGCGAAAATCGGGGTGAGCAATTGCAGCGAGCCGCTCGGCGCGCTCCTCGACGCTGCGCCCAGCGAGCTCCGCCGCGCCGAACTCCGTGACGACGACATCCACCTGGTGGCGCGGCGTCGTCACGATCGAGCCCGGCGCGAGCGTGCGTACGATGCGAGAAACGCGCTGGCCGGACACGAGCACGCTCGAGGGCAGGCACAACAGCGAGCGATCGTCGTCGCCGAGCGCGGCGCCAGCGACGAAATCCTCGTGACCGCCGATCCCCGAGTACTGCGCGCCGTGGATCGTGTCGGCGACGACCTGTCCGTGAAGGTCGATCTCGAGCGCGCCGTTCAGCGAGCGCATTCGTCGGTTGCGGCCGATGGTGGTTGGATCGTTGACGACGTCGACGGGCAGGAAGCGCACGTCGCTGCGATCGTTCAGCCAGTCGTAGAGTTCGCGCGTACCCATCGCGAAGGTCGCCACCGAAAAACCATCGAAGAGGCCCTTGCGGCGGTTGCTCACCTTGCCGGCCTGATGGAGCCGCATCAGCCCGGTCGTGAACATCTCCGAGTGGATACCATAGTCACCGCCCGCGCCCGAGGCGAGCCGCGTGACCACCTGGCTTGGAATCGCCCCGATGCCGGTCTGGAGGGTCGCCGCCTCGGGGATGAACCGCAGCGCGTGCTCGGCGATCGCGGCGGCGACCTCGTTCGGCTCTTCATCGGGTAGCTCCCGCGGCGCGCGATCGCTGTGCACGAGCACGTCGATCTCGCTCGACGCGAGCGCGTGTGGATGCTCGGGCGGGAGCCCGAGCGTGCGCGGGAACCGCGGGCTCGCCTCGACGACCAGCAGGCGCTGCGGGTCGGCTCCGCAGCGATGCAGTTCCGAAACCATCGCGCCGGCGTGCAGCGAGAGACTCATGCCTCCCCCCTCCCCCGCCGGCGCCACACTCGTCGCCATCACGCGCGGCGCGAGCTGGCGTGCGATCTTCGCAAAGCGGCGGAAATCGCCCGGAACGAAGCGTACGTCGTGTCCCGCCTTGCGCAGCACGCGCTCGATGGGCCCGAAGAATCCCGAGAGCAGGCGTACACCCGGGCGTGTGAAGAGCCGGTGGGGACTGGTGAGCAGCGCTGCGAAGACGGTCAGCTGCTGCCAATCGTCGCGTTCGCCGAGCGCGTCGAGGAACGCGGCCGGAATGCCCGGGCCGAGCGGCAGCGCCAGCGAGTCGATCGGCCGTAGGCGGGCGGCAGCTTCGGCCGCGCTGCAGATCTTCAAGGCGCTCTCCTGCGCCGCCGCGCTGGGCGGGCCGACCCGGTCGCGGGATCCTGCGGCATCCGCGCCGCTCGCGACACCCCGTCCCGCCGGCGCGCGCGGGCGATCCAGCTGCGCAGCTCGCCGAGGCTGCGCACGCCGTGCGCAGCCCCCCAGGCGAGCACGTGCGGGCCGCCGGCCACGAGCAGCCGCAAATAGCCCCGGCGCACGAGCGTGAGGAACGGAGACAGGATCCGGAGTTCGACATGCAGCGACGGGTCGGGCTCGACCGCGAGATCAAAAAGTGACACGGCGAAGTCAGCGATTCCGCCGCGGGCCGCGGCCAGGCGGTCGATCGCAGCCGGCGGAAAGCCGAATTCGAGATCCGCGTCCGCGCGCGCCCCCTGCTCGAGCCGGGTTTTTCCAGCGACCCTCGCGAGATGCCAGACCTCCCCCGGGCGATGCAGGAAGCGCACGTTGCTGCAGGCGTCCTGCGAGAGCAGCGCCGCGGCGCGCGTCCAGGCCGGGTGCGAGCCGAAAAGCCCTGCGAGGCGTCTCACGTGCGGATCAGCCTCGCTGCGGGTCTCGCGCATGCAACCTCTCGCGCGCGGCTTCGCGCTGCGCCCTGCCCAGCGGGTGCACACGGCGTGCCGAGCCCTGCCGGCTCCCCCGCGCGACCGCCGGGGCGAAGCGCCCCGCAACGGTTCCACGCGCCCCAGTCCGGGGCAGGGAACCACGCCTGGGCTCTCTGGAGGATGGTACGGATACTGCTCGTGCTAGAAACTCGCAGCGCGTTCGCGCGCAAGGGGGGGTCCATGCGTCAAGGCTCGATCATCCTGCTGAGCAGCCTGCTCGCGATCGGCGCCGCGCACGCGGCGTCGGAGAACACGGCGCCGCAGGAGCCGCGTGCGACGATGGGTGAGATCTTCCGCGCCCTCGCCGAAGTGCTGCCGGCGAGCCTCGATGAGCAGCGCTATTCCGATCCGGCCCGGCGGGACGAGATTCTCGCAGCGCTGACGAAACTCGCCGCTGCCGGCTCGAAGCTCGAAACACACGGCCGCAGCCGGGACGCGGGCTTCAGCTTTCTCTCGCGCTCGCTCGCACGCGACACCGAAGAGATCCGGCTCCGTTACGCCGATGGCCGCAGGGACGAATCACGCTTCCTGTTGCACGAACTCACGCAAGATTGCGTCGCGTGCCATTCGCGTCTGCCGAGCCAGAAGGATGCATCGCTCGGTCGCAGGCTGATGTCCGAGGAACACGTCGCGGCCCTGCCCCTCGACGAGCGCGCGCGCCTCGAGTTCGCCACCCGCCAATTCGCGAGCGCGCAAAAGACGAGCGAGGCACTGCTCGCATCACCGGACTACAGCGCGATGGATCTCGATCTGACCGGCGCTCTCGATGAGTATCTCGAACTCAGCTTGCGCGTGCGGCGGGATTTCGAGCGCGCAGCCAGCACGCTCGAGCGCTTCGCGACGCGCGCCGACGTGTCCGCGCGGCTGCGCGTGCGGGTCGGACGCTGGGTCGCGTCGTTGCGCGAGATCGCCGCCCGCAAGCCGGCGCCGACGCCCCTCGCGGAAGCGCAGGCCCTGCTCGCCGTGGCGCAGGATCGCGCGCGCTTTCCCGATGAACGCGACGCACTCGTCTACGACCTCGCGGCCTCGAGCGAGCTGCACCGTTTCATCGACACCACAAAGCCGGGACCGGACGCCGCGTTCGCCTTCTTCCAACTGGGCGGAATCGAAGCGCGCGTCGGCCGCTCCTTCTGGCTTTCGCAGACCGAGGTCTACCTGGAAACCTCCATCCGCATGGCGCCCGGAGAGCCCTTCGCGCCGCAGGCGCTCGCGGAGCTTCGGGAGTTCCTGGTGTCGGGCTACACGGGGTCCGGGGGCCGGCAGGTGCCTGCGGACGTGCAGCGGCGCCTCGCGGAGCTGAGCGTCCTCGTCGAGCAGGCCCGCACGCCCGCGCCTGCGGCCTCCACCCCCGAGCGTCAAGTCGAGCCGTCGATGCCCCGATGACCCTGCGGGCCGGCTCGCGTGCCGGCAGGGGAGCTGGACGGCGTGCGGCTGATCGCCTGCGAGACCTGCCATGCCCAGTACGACGTCAGTGACGTCGCGGCGGCGACGATCGAGTGCCGCTGCGGAGGCGTGCTCGAGAACCGCGCGCTGGTGCCGGTCGACGCGAAGATCCACCGCTGTGCCGCCTGCGGCGCCGCGGTCGGCGAGCGCGCGAAGGGCTGCGATTTCTGCGGCGCGGCGATCGTACGCGAGGGCGATCCGCGCAAGCTCTCGCTGATCTGCCCCGAATGCTGCGCGCGCAACGCGAACGACGCGCGCTTCTGCACCGCCTGCGGTGTCGCATTCAGCCCCGAGCCGATTCAGCAGCTCGGCGTCGAGATCGCCTGTCCCCTCTGCGAGGCGCTGATGCCCGCGCAGACGGTGGCCGGAATCTCCGTAAACGAATGCACGAGCTGCGGCGGACTTTGGGTGCCCGGCGAGCACTTCGAGCAACTGATCAGCCGTGCGATCGAGATGCGCAAGCAGCGCGACCCGGCAGCGGCGTTGGCGGCGCCGCCGCGCGTCAAGGGCGCCAACCCGGCCGCGCAGCGCGTCGCGTACCGGCGCTGTCCAAGCTGCAACCTGCACATGCTGCGGCGCAATTTTCGCCGATCGTCGGGAGTGATTCTCGACGTCTGCGGAGATCACGGCACCTGGCTCGACGCCGACGAGCTCGAGCAGATCACCGGATTCATCCTTTCGGGCGGAACCACTTCGGCCGTGCTCGCCGAGGGTCCGCCGGCATCCCGCGCCGACGCTCGCGCGATCGCCGAGTTTGCGCGCGTGCGGGCGCAATTCGAACCGGAGCGCCAACGCGAATTCACGCCCGGCATCCTCGGGATGGGGCTCGTGAAGCTGATCAAACTGCTTCTCGGTTGAGAAGCGCTAGGAGGAATGCCATGGGTCTTCTGGACAAGCTGCGGGGAGAATTCGTCGACATCATCGAGTGGGTCGACGACAGCCGACATACCCTCGTGTGGCGCTTTCCGCGCTATCACAACCAGATCAAGAACGGAGCCCAGCTGATCGTGCGCCCCGGCCAGCTCGCGGTGCTCGTGCGCGAGGGTCGGCTCGCCGACGTCTTCGCGCCCGGCCAGCACCGGCTCGAGACCCGCAACCTGCCCATCCTTTCGACGCTCGCGGGCTGGCCCTACGGCCTCGACAGCCCCTTCAAGGCCGAGGTCTACTTCGTCAGCACCCGGCTGATCACGGATCTCAAATGGGGAACCCCCTCACCGGTGCTGCTGCGCGACCCCGATTTCGGGCCGCTGCGCGTGCGCGCCTTCGGCACCTACACCCTGCGCGCGCTCGACCCGAAGCGCCTGCTCACGCAGCTCGTCGGGGCCGACTCCTCGTTCGAGGCCGACGAGATCGGGGAACTCCTGCGTTCGATCATCGCGACCGCCTTCGCCGATCTCGTGGCGAAAGCCGAGATTGCGCTGGTCGACCTCTCGAAGAACTACCAGTCGCTCTCGGATCGCCTGCAGGATCTGGTGCGCACGCGCATCGATGACGAATACGGGCTCGAGATTCCGCAGCTCTACATCGTGAATATCTCGGCGCCGGCCGAAGTCGAGCAGGCGCTCGATGCGCGCAGCAGCATGAACGTGATCGGTGATGCCGCCGCCTACCAGGCCTATCAGCTCGGACGCTCGATGCCCGTTGCGGCGGCCAATCCCGCCGGTGGGCTCGCGGGCGCGGGCGTCGGCGTCGGCATGGGCATGGCGATCGCATCGCCCCTGCTGGCAGGGACTGCGCCCGCCGCGCCGCCGCATCCCGCGCCGCCTTCGGCCTGGTGGATCGCCGAGGGCGGCCAATCGCAGGGCCCCTTCACCCCCGCACAGCTCGCGAGTTCTGGGCGACTGCGCCCCGACACGCTGGTGTGGACGGCCGGCATGGCGGACTGGCAGCCCGCCGCGCAGGTCGCGGCGCTGGCCGCGGTCGTACCGCCGCCGCTGCCGCGCTGATCAGAAGAAGGGATAGCTCGAGCGCCAGAGCCGGGGCACCTTCAGCCCGAGCTTTTCGATCACCGGCTCGGTGGCCGCGCGAAATGCCTGCCGGCGGTCTTCGTTGCTGCGGTACTTGAGGCCGAGTTTCAAGTAGAGCGGCGTGCGGCGCGTGCTCGGCGGCCCGAACATGTTGAGGCCGACGCGCCACCACTTGTTCAGCGCGCGCTGAACACGCGCGCGTCCGAGCCGCTCCACCTGCGCCGCGAGGAAGCGCACACCGAACTCGGGGTGGCCCACCTCCTCTTCGAGGATCTCGTGCGCCACCTTGCACCACGGCGCGTAGCTGCTCTGCGCGAAATCTTCCACCAGGAAGTAGGCGCCCTGGTCGATCAGGAAGCTCATCATCAGGACGTCGATCCAGCGCAGGCGCCCGGTCAAGACGTTCATCACCGGAATGAACCAATCGTTGCCGGCGTATTGCGTCACCTGGTCGGCGGGAATGCCGAGCTCTTCGAGCAGCTTCACGGTCCGGTACCAGTGCTCGGTCTCTTCCTTGGCGAGTTCGGCCACGCGCATCTTCTCTTCGGGGCCGGGAGCCTTGCGCACCCACTTCGAATACATGTGCGCGGCGAAGAGTTCCGCGCGGGCCTGATCGGCGAGCAGACGCACGAGGGTCTTGCGGTAGCGCGGGCTCATGGCGCTGTCCGCATGCACGCTCGCGACGGCAAGCTCGCGTTGTACCATGGGAAGTCCTCCTGACCGGCGGGAGCTTGGCGCATGACGGAACCCTGGTGCAACTGGTCGCGCAGCGTGCGCTGCACGCCGCAGCGCCGCGAGCGGCCGGAGAGCGAGGCCCAACTCGCAGCGCTCCTGCGCGGCGCCGCGGCCGAGGGGCTCGGCGTGCGCGTCGCCGGCCGGGGACACTCCCACACCCCGCTCGTCGCGACGGAAGGCCTGTTGATCGAACTCGACGGGTTCGCCGGGATCGAAAGCTGTGACGCTTCGGCCTGCGAAGCGACTCTGCTCGGCGGCACGCAGCTCGCCGAGATCGGCGCACCGTTGCGCGAACACGGACTCGCCATGGAGAACCTCGGCGACGTCGACGTGCAGGCGCTCGCCGGAGCGATCGCGACCGGAACGCACGGCACCGGACGCCGACTGCGCAGCCTCTCAAACCAGGTCGTGGGCCTGCGCCTCTACACCGCGAGTGGCGAGCGACTCGAGTGTTCGGAGACGAGCGCTCCGCGCACGTTCGAGGCGGCCCGCGTAGCGCTCGGCACGTTCGGCGTGATCGCCGCCGTGCGTTTGCGGCTCGTCCCCGCCTACCAGCTGCACGAGCGCATCTGGCGCGAAGACGTGCAGCCCGCGCTCGACGCGCTTCCCGAGCGGATCGCGTCGAACCGCCATTGCGAGTTCTTCTGGCTGCCCCAGAAAGACCGCCTCGAGCTGAAGACGCTCAACCCGAGCACGCTCGCGACGGGAGTACGCACGGACCGGCCCCGCGAGCGCGTCGCGCCCGCCCACGAGATCTTGCCCTCGCTGCGCGATGTCCGGCACGTCGAGATGGAATACGCGGTGCCGGCCGAGCACGGCATCGCGTGTTTTCTCGAACTGCGCGAATGTATGCGCCGCCGCCATCCGGACGTCTTCTGGCCGGTCGAGTTTCGCACCCTCGCGGCCGACGGGATTCCGCTCTCACCGGCGTACGCACGCGAGACGGTGACGCTCTCGCTCCATCAGGGAGCCGACCTCCCCTACCAGGCGTTCTTTGCGGATGGCGAGGCGATTTTCCGAAATGTCGGCGGGCGGCCGCATTGGGGGAAGTTGCACTCGCGCAGCGCGAACGAGTTGCGCGATCTCTATCCGCGCTGGGATGACTTCCACGCCGTGCGCCGCGAACTCGACCCGCACGGCCGCTTCCTGAATGCCTACTTGCGGGAGTTGTTCGGGGACGCCGCGTGAGGGCTCAGCGCGCGTTGCGCTCGTGAACCCACCGGCAATCGACCCACAGATCCTTCACGATCAGCGCCCGGTCGCGCACAGCGACGCGGCAGCGCTTCTTGTCCGGAGAAACCTCGAGCAGCATGCCCTCGCCGGACCAGAACGTCCCCGCGCGCATGTCGACGAAGACGGCCGTGCCCTGCCCCGGCATCAGGCAGCCACCGAGAGCCAGCAGCAGGAGACACGACGCGATGCGGGTTCGCAGCGACATGCGGAGCCCATCGGCCGATCGACGTGACATCTGAAGACCCGGAATCGCGGCACGGCCGACGCGCAGATCTCGCTGCGGCGCGCCAGGGCGCCGCGCCTACACGAACGTGAAGCGTCCCTGATCGATCACGACCTCGCCGCGCTGCGTGGCGGTCTGGAAGCGCGCCTCGCTGCCGTCGACCCAGATCGAAACCGTGAGCGCGTCGCCCGGCAGCACGGGCTTCGAGAAGCGCGCTTCCATGGAACGGAAACGCGCGGGATCGCCCCCGCACAGACCGCTCAGCAGCGCTCGCCCCGTGAAGCCGTAACTGCACAGTCCGTGCAGAATCGGCTTTTCGAAGCCCGCGCGCTTCGCGAATTCCGGATCCGAGTGCAGCGGGTTGCGGTCGCCCGAGAGCCGGTAGAGAAGCGCCTGATCGGGCCGCGTCTCGTAACGGACTTCGAGATCCGCGGCGCGCTTGGGCGGCTCGTTGCGCGGGCCGGAGGGTCCGCGCTCGCCACCGAAGCCGCCTTCCCCCCGGATGAAGGCCGCCATCCGCGTGCGAAAGCGCGGTTCGCCGGTGACGGCGTCGACCGATTCCGACTCCATCACGACGACGGCGCCGGAACGCTTGTCCCAGACATGCGCGATCCGGCCCGTGCTACGCACCTTGCCCTCGACGGGGATCGGACCGAAGACTTCGATCGCCTGCTCGCCATGCACGAGCATCGCCGGATTGAATTGACCGATCGAGCCGAACGGAATTCCGCCGCCACCGACGATCACGGCGAAGGTCGGGAGCACGCGCTGGTCCTTCTCGGTCGAGAATGCGAGTTCGTCTGTGCCCGACCCGACACCCAGCGCGTAGAGCAGGCAATCTTTCGAAGTCCAACTGCGTTCGACGGGGTCGCCCGTGGTGCCTGCGGCGTTCGGATTGATCGGCATGCGCGCTCCTGCGGTGGTTGGCCGGACGCCGCAGCTTACCGTGCGAAGCGGGCGCGTGGTAGCTTTGCGGCCACGGCAGCAAACCTGGGGGATTGCGATGCGCGCTCCGCTTCCGCATCCCTTCGAGCGCTTCTCGGCGCGAGCCCGCCGCGGCGCCCTGCTGGCTTTCGTCGGCATCAGCATCGCGATGATGCTCGTGCTCTCCTCGCTCGATGCGCGCCTGCGCACTCCAGCTTCGCCGCACGGCATCCTTTCCTTCGAGTTCGCGGGAGACGACGAACGCGCCATGCGCATGCTCGAGGCCTGGGGCAGCGAGGGGCGCGCTCGCGCCGCGCTGAGTCTGAAACTCGATTTCATCTTTCTCGCTGCCTATGCGCCGGCTCTCGCGTTGCTCTGCGCGGGCGTCGCCGATCGCCGACGCAGCCTCGGGGCTGGGCTCGCGAACGGCGGCGCTGCACTCGCCTGGGCCCAGCTCGCCGCGGGTGGCCTCGATGCGATCGAAAACCTCGCGCTCCTGCGCGTGCTCGGCCCAACCCCGACCGGCGGGTCCGCCGGCGCCGCGGCTTGCGCGTCGGCGAAATTTGCTCTCGTCGCCGCCGGGTTGCTCTACGTGGTCTCGTCAATCGCTTGCAGGCGTTTTCGACGAGCGAATCCGGCGTGACCCCTCGCGATCGCTGCATGAAGCAGCCTGAATTTGTCTATTTTGTGATTTCAGTCACATTACGACGTATGTTCGAAGCGCACGCTGATGTCGCGCCCACTGCTCGCGCGGATGCGCGAGAGAAGGAGAAAGCCCGAAGGCCGCTCGTTTGATAGGGGGGAACCAGCATGGGCATTCTGATCGGAATCCTTGTTTACGGATTTGGCGTTCTGTTCTTCTGCGCGCTCGCCCGGGCGAACGGACCGGATCTCCAGGATCTCTTCGCGAATTCGAAGCCTGCCGATGAGCGTTTCGAATCGATGCCCGCACGCGGCGTGGTACACGCGCCAGAAGCGCGTTTCTGAGCCGCCGCGCAGCGCACGCCCAACCGCAGACGCAATCCGGGTGCGCGTGGTCAGCGCTTTGGAAGGTAGAGATCCGTGATCGTGCCCTCGGCGATCTCCGCTGCAAACGCGAGCGTCTCGGAGAGCGTCGGGTGCGGGTGGATCGATAGCGCGAGATCTGCGGCGTCGGCGCCCATTTCGAGCGCCAGCACGAGCTCGGCGATCAACTCGCCCGCGTTGCGCCCAACGATTCCCGCACCGACCAGGCGCCGGCTCCCCGCTTCGAACAACAGCTTCGTGACGCCCTCCTCGCGGCCGATGCCGAGGGCGCGCCCGCTCGCGAGCCACGGGAATACCGCTTTCTCCAGCGTCAGGCCGCGCTCCACAGCCTGCGCCTCGGAGAGTCCCATCCAGGCGACTTCGGGATCCGTGTAGGCCACGGACGGGATCGTGCGCGCGTCGAACGCGACTTTGTGTCCGGCGATCACCTCGGCGGCAACCCTGCCTTCGTGCGTCGCCTTGTGCGCGAGCATCGGCTCCCCCACCACGTCGCCGATCGCGAATACGTGGGGAACGTTCGTGCGCTGTTGCGCATCGACCGGCACGAACCCCCGTTCGTCGACGTGTACGCCAGCGGCCGCGGCGTCGATGTCCCCGCCATTCGGGCGGCGTCCGATCGCGACGAGCACGCGCGCAAACACGTCCGAGTGCGGCGCCTTCGGACCTTCGAAAGTGACGTGCAGCCCGTCCTGGAGCGGCTCGATCGAGGTGACCTTCGTCGCGAGAAAGATGTTCTCGTACTGCTTTTCGATACGGCGCTGAAGCGGCTTCACCAGCTCGCGGTCGACGCCGGCGAGCAACTCCGGAAGCTGCTCGACGATCGTCACCCGCGAGCCCAGGGCCGAGAAGACCGCCGCCAGCTCGAGCCCGATGATCCCGCCGCCGATGACCAACAGGCGCTTCGGGATCTCCTCGAGTTGCAGAGCCGCGGTTGCATCCATGATGCGCGGATCGTCCGGGCTGCCGGGGAGGCGCAGCGCGTGCGAGCCCGCGGCGATGATCGCGTGCTCGAAAGCAACGCTCGTGGAACCTGCGGCGGTCTCGACGGCGAGTTCATGCGGCCCGACGAAGCGCCCGACGCCGCGCACGACCTTCACACCGCGACGTTTGGCGAGCCCGCTGAGTCCCGTCGTGAGACGCTGTACGACGGAATCCTTGCGCGAGCGCAGCTTCGCGAGATCGAGCCGCGGGGGCCCGAACTCGATGCCAGCGAGCGAGAGATCAGCCGCTTCTCGGATCACCTCGGCGAAATGCAGGAGCGTCTTCGAGGGAATGCAACCGACGTTCAGGCACACGCCGCCGAGATTCTCGTATCGCTCGACCAGCACCACGTCGAGCCCGAGATCGGCGGCTCGAAATGCGGCGGTGTAGCCGCCGGGACCCGCGCCCAGCACGACGACTCCCGTACGCCCAGCGCCCGCCGAGGCCGGGCGCGCAGGCTGCGACGCCCTCGGGGGGGCGGCCGCCCGCGACGACGCCGCCACGGCAAGCGATGCCGGCGGCGGAGCTGTCGCCTCCGGCGCCGTCGCGCGCTCGGGCGCCGCCGGCCCGCCCGCAGGCGCCGCCGGCTCGAGTCGCAGGATCAGCGAGCCCTGAGAAACGCGCCCGCCGACCGCGACGGCGAGCTCACGCACGATGCCGGCACGCGGCGCCGGAATTTCCATCGTCGCCTTGTCGCTCTCGAGCGTGATCAGGGACTGATCGGCCGCCACGGCAGCGCCTGGCGAGACCAGCACCTCGATCACCTCGACGTCGCTGAAATCTCCGATGTCGGGAACCCGCACCTCGACCCACTCGTTCATGCGCACGTCCCCGGGCTGCGTCACAGGATCAGATTGCGGATGTCGGCGAGGACGGCGCGCAGCCGGGTCGTGAAGCGCGCCGCCTCCGCTCCGTCGATCACGCGATGATCGTAGGAAAGCGAGAGCGGCAGCATCAGCCGCGGCTGGAAGGAGCCGTCGATCCAGACGGGTCGCTGTTGCGCGCGCGAGACGCCCAATACCGCGACCTCGGGCGCATTCACGATGGGCGTAAACGCCGTACCGCCGATGCCACCCAGGCTCGAGATCGAGAAGCAGCCGCCCGCGAGATCCTCGGGCCGTAGCCGTCGCGCGCGCGCCCGGCCACTCACCTCGGCGAGTTCGGCGGCGAGCGCGAGCAGCCCCTTGCGATCGACCTCGCGGATCACCGGGACGACCAGTCCGTGCTCGGTATCGACCGCGACACCGATGTGAAAGTACTTCTTGAGGATCAGGGCCTCGCCGCTGCGATCGAGCGAGCTGTTGAAGCGCGGAAACTCCTCGAGAGTCACCGCCACGGCTTTCAACAAGAACGCCAGCAGCGTGAGCTTCACGGCCTTCGGGTTCGACTCCTGCGACTTCGACTGACGGAACGCCTCGAGATCCGTGACGTCGGCTTCGTCGAACTGGGTGACGTGGGGGACGGTCACCCAGGAGCGGTGCAGGTTGCGCCCGGCAATGCGCCGGATGTTCGGCAGCTCGAGCACCTCGATCGGTCCGAACTTCGCGAAATCGATGTCGGGCGGCGGCGCGACCTGGAGCCCCAGCGGCGCCGGCGACGCGCCCCCTGCCAGCGCGGATTTCACGTACGCCTGCACGTCCTCGCTGCGAACGCGATGCTTGCGACCCGTTCCGGTGACACGCGAGAGATCGACGCCGAGTTCGCGCGCCAGCCGCCGAACCGAGGGGCTGGCGTGGGCGAGCGCGGCGCCCGGGGCCGCCTGCGCGGGCGCGTCCACGGCTTCCGCAGTGGCTTCGCGTGCGGGCGGCGGAACCGCCACTTCGCGCTGCTCGCGCGCTTGCGCGTCCGGAGGCGTCGGCACGGAAGCCGGAGACGGCCCCACGGCGCTTGCGATCGACGCCTGCGACGCAGGCGCGACGGCGGCTGCACTTTCGTCCACCTCGAGCGTCGCGATCAGCGATCCCTCGTTCAGCTTGTCCCCGAGCGCGACGGCGAGCGCCTTCACCACGCCCGCCGTGGGAGACGGAATCTCCATCGTCGCCTTCTCGCTCTCGAGCGTGATGAGCGTCTGATCGACGCTCACGCGATCGCCGACGGCGACCAGCACCTCGATCACCTCCACGTCGTGGAAGTCGCCGATGTCGGGAACATTGACCTGTCGTTCGCTCGCCACGGGATCCTCTGCGGGAACCGGGATCGGACTACACCGTCACCGGGTTCGGCTTCTTCGGGTCGAGGCCATAGCGCGCCATCGCCGCGGTCACGCTCGCCGCCGGAATCTCACCTTCGTCCGCGAGCGCCTTCAGCGCCGCGAGCACGATCCAATGCCGGTCGACCTCGAAAAAATCCCGCAGCCGGCTGCGGGTATCGCTGCGGCCGAAGCCGTCCGTGCCGAGCACCTTGTAGCGCTGTGCGATGAAGGGGCGGATCTGGTCGGCGTGGGCGCGCATGTAGTCGGTCGCCGCGATCACCGGGCCGGGCCGTCCCGCGAGGCAGCGTTCGACCCAGCCCTGACGTGGCGCCTCTTCCGGGTGGAGCAGATTCCAGCGCTCACAATCGAGGCCATCGCGGCGCAGCTCGTTCAGGCTCGTGCAGCTCCAGACGTCGGCCGCCACTTCCCAGTCGCTCTCGAGCAGCTCCGCCGCGGCGAGCACCTCGCGCAGGATGGCGCCCGAGCCGAGCAGCTGGGTGCGGAGCTTCGGCCCGCCGCCGCGCCGGATTTCGTACATGCCGCGCACGATGCCTTCGCGCACGCCTTCGGGCATCGGCGGGTGCACATAGTTCTCGTTCATCACGGTGACGTAGTAATAAACGTTCTCGTGATCGCGAACCATGCGCAGCAGCCCCTCGTGCAGGATCACCGCCAGCTCGTATGCGAACGTCGGGTCGTAGGCGCGGCAGTTCGGAATCGTCGACGCCAGGATGAAGCTGTGCCCATCCTGGTGCTGCAAACCCTCTCCCGCGAGTGTCGTGCGCCCCGAGGTGCCGCCCAGCAGGAAGCCGCGCGCCTGGTTGTCGCCCGCAGCCCACGCGAGATCGCCGACGCGCTGGAAGCCGAACATCGAATAGAAGATGTAGAAGGGAATCATCTGCACGCCGTGGTTCGAATACGACGTGCCCGCGGCAATGAACGACGACATCGAGCCGGCCTCGGACAGACCTTCCTGAAGGATCTGACCTTCCCGGTGTTCGTGGTAGTACATCACCTGGTCGGCATCGACGGGATCGTAGAGCTGCCCGATCGAGGAGTAGATGCCGAGCGTTCGAAAGAGCCCTTCCATCCCGAAGGTGCGCGCTTCGTCGGGAACGATCGGCACGACGTGCGGTCCGAGCTGCTTGTCGCGCGTGAGCGCCGTCAGCAGACGCACGAAGGCCATCGTGGTCGAAATCTCGCGTTCGCCCGAACCCTTCGCCTGCGCCTCGAAGATTTCGAAGCCGGGAACCTCGAGCGCGGGCGCGGAGCGGCGCCGGGCCGGCAGGTAGCCCCCAAGCGCTTCGCGCCGCTCGCGCATGTAGACCATCTCCGCGCTGTCCTCGGGCGGCTTGTAGAAGGGTGCGTCCATCAGCTTCGCGTCCGAGATCGGCAGCCGGTAGCGGTCGCGGAACTCGCGCAGCTCGTCCTCACTCATCTTCTTCATCTGGTGCGAGATGTTCACGCTCTCGCCGGACTTGCCGAGCCCGTAGCCCTTCACCGTCTTCGCGAGGATCACGGAAGGCTGGCCCGTGTGCTTCACCGCCGCCGCGTAGGCCGCGTAGACCTTCTGCGGGTCATGCCCGCCGCGGTTGAGCCCCCAGATGTCGTCGTCGCTCATGTTCGCGACCAGCTCGCGCAGCTGTGGATATTTTCCGAAGAAATGCTCGCGCGTGTAGGCGCCGCCCTTGGCCTTGTAGTTCTGGTAGTCGCCGTCGAGCGCCTCCTCCATGCGCTTGAGCAGCAGACCATGCTTGTCGCGCGCGAGCAGCGCGTCCCAGCCTCCCCCCCAGATCACCTTGATCACGTTCCAGCCGGCGCCGCGGAAGACGCCCTCGAGCTCCTGGATGATCTTGCCATTGCCGCGCACGGGGCCATCGAGGCGTTGCAGGTTGCAGTTCACGACGAAGATCAGATTGTCGAGCCGCTCGCGCCCGGCAAGCGAGATCGCGCCCAGCGATTCCGGTTCGTCCATCTCGCCGTCGCCGCAGTAGCACCACACCTTGCGGCCTTCGGTGTCGACCGTACCGCGGCCTTGCAGGTAGCGCATGAAGCGCGCCTGGTAGATCGCCATATGGGGTCCCAGCCCCATCGACACCGTCGGGAACTGCCAGAAATCCGGCATCAGCCACGGGTGTGGATAAGAAGACAGCCCCTTGCCGCCGACTTCCTGGCGGAAGTTGTTCATCTGCTCCTCGGTGATACGGCCCTCGAGGTAGGCACGCGCATAGATGCCAGGCGCGGAATGCCCCTGGAAGTAAATAAGGTCGCCGCCGAAGCTGTCGTTCCAGGCGCGGAAGAAATGATTGAAGCCGACGTCGTAGAGCGTTGCGGCGGAGGCGAAGCTCGCGATGTGGCCGCCCAACTCGGAGGTCTCCTTGTTGGCGCGCAGCACCATCGCCATCGCGTTCCAGCGCACCAGCGACCTTATCTTGTGCTCGAGCTCGGCGTCTCCCGGCGAACGCTCTTCCTGCCCGAGCGGGATGGTGTTCATGTACGCCGTGTTGGTGTTGTACGGGATGTAGGCGCCGTTGCGCCGCGCCTTTTCCACCAGTCGATCGAGAAGGAAATTGGCGCGCGCCGGGCCTTCCCGTTCCAGCACCGAATCGAGCGCTTCGAGCCACTCCCGCGTCTCCTGCGGGTCGGCGTCTGGTTGAATGTCCCTCAAGTCCATGGGCCACCTTAGTAAGACGGTAATGAGGGGATGCTCCCCTCATGCTCCCCTACTTCAGAGGCCGTTTCAGCAAATCTGAAACGGCCAATCGGAGGATTCCGGTTCTAGGCTTAACGATCAAGTACTTAGCATGCCAATCGCCGGGGACGAGCATTATAGCATCGGGAATTTGGCGTCCCGCCGCTGTCACGGCGCTACTTGCCGGTGAAACGGGACGGGCGTTTCTCGAGAAAAGCGCTCATGCCTTCACTGTGGTCCTGAGTGCCGAAAGCCCGCGCGAACAGGTCGGTTTCCAACGAGCACGCGGTGAAAAGGTCGAGATTTCCACCGCGCCGCACCGCCTCCTTGACCAGCCGCACCGCAACGGGTCCCTTGGCCGCGATCAGGCGCGCCATCTCGAGCCCTTTGGCGCGCAGCTCGGCTGCCGGGTAGACGTGGTTGACGAGCCCGATGGCGGCTGCCTCCTGCGCTTTCACCTGGCGCGCGGTCGCGAGCATCTCCAGCGCGCGCGCCGGCCCGATCCGGCGCGGCAGGCGCTGCGTTCCGCCGAAGCCGGGGATCACGCCCAGGCCCACCTCGGGCAGCCCGAGCTTCGCGTTGTCGCTCGCGTAGATGAAATCGCAGGCCAGCGCGAGCTCGCAACCGCCGCCCAGGGCGAATCCGTTCACCAGCGCGATCGCCGGCACCGGCAGCGCCTCCAGCGCATGCATTACGTACATGCCTTTCTCGGAAAACGCGCGCCCCAGCTCGATCGTCGCGTCCTGCATCTCGGCGATATCCGCGCCCGCGACGAACGCCTTCTCGCCCGCGCCGGTCACGAGCAACACGCGCGCGTTCTCGTCCGCCGCGACTTTCTTGATTGCCTCCGCGATCTCGTCGAGCGTCGCCGCATTCAACGCGTTCAACGCC